>CAXPQP010000035.1:0-59132 GCA_964219495.1 Leeuwenhoekiella sp.
AAGCCATTTCATCTGGTTGTAATGGTGCCTGATATCCCGGGAAAGCTTCTTCAAGCATTTCGGTTTGAACAGCGCCCAAAGCCAAAACATTAAAGGCAATTCCTTTTTCCTTATACTCTTCAGCCAGTAACTCGCTTAAGGTGATCACTGCTCCCTTACTCGAACTGTAAGCCGCAAGTCCGGGGAATTTCATACTCCCCTGAATTCCTCCCATACTACTCACTGTAACCACGTGTGAACCGTTTTGCATAAATGGGATTAAAGCCTGAGTTAAACGAGCTACCCCAAATACATTTACATCATACACCTGTTGAAAATCGGCAACAGAAAGCTCTTCAAACGGCTTATTAACTAAAGCACCGGCATTATGTATCAAAATATCTACTTCCTGCCACTCTTCTTTTACAAACGCAGCTACTTTATCTAAATCTTCCTGAGAGGAAATATCAAATGGAAATGCTGTTACTTCATCAAAATTGAGAGCAGTACAGGGTTTATCGTTACGTGATAATGCCAATACCTGATGCCCCTGCTCAGCAAGTTGCTTTACCATTTCAAGACCTATTCCCCGGCTGGTACCGGTAACAACAATACGTTTACTCATTCCAGCTAATTTCTTGATCGGGTGTAGTTAGAATTCCCTCGAGACCGGGAATTAATTGATTAACGACATTGGCAACGTGTTCAAAATTCATTGCCGAAGCCTCATCTCCTACTTTGTGATAATGATCAAAATTAGTAAAGTCAAACGTAGAAACGGTTTGTGCTGGTATTTTGAAAGCCTCATAAAAGGCATAATTATCACTTCGCTTAAATAGATTGAATTGCTTAGCCTGAGGCAGGAAACCTAGAACCTTAGCGCCTGTATAATTATTGAAACGTTCTGCAAGATTGCTGTTTTCATATCCTGTTAAATACAAGGTATAATCTTTAGCTACCATCGGTAAGCCAACCATTTCAATATTAAACATCACATAAGGTGTGATGTTGGTAGATTTTAACCGTTCTGCAAGGTGAGCAGAACCTAGCAATCCCATTTCTTCAGCAGAAAACAAAGCAAAAAGAATACTACGCTTATTTGTTTTCGCCTTTGCGAAATAACGAGCCAACGCCATCACCGATGCTGTACCAGAAGCATTATCATTTGCTCCATTTGCAATCACATCGCCATCAACAGCCTCAGCCGTACCAATGTGGTCATAATGCGCTCCAATGATCACAAACTCGTCTTTAAGTTCAGGATCTGTACCTTCAAGCATTCCTACAACATTATAACCCGTCTTTCCTTTTGCATCAAATTTATCGCGATACGAACTGAAATAGGGTTTTATACCTGCCGCCTGAAAATCTTTAATGATATAGGTAGCAGCCTCATCAATTTCGGGAGAACCTGTAGGTCTACCTTTTAAGGAGTCTGAAGCTAAAAACTCAATATCACGTTGAACCGATTGCTTCAACACATATTGCTTAAAATCTTTAGATACCGCTAACTTTTCGGATTCTTTAAAAAGAACTTTCTCAGTCCCATTATTTGCAGGAACTGTATAACCATCTGAAGCAGTGCGTGCAGCACCCTCATCTACGGGCCTTACGTCGGCTGTGCTTCCGCAGGCTATTAAAAGAGCACTGATGCTCCCAAGTAATACTTTTATCATAGTCTCAATATAAAAAATCCCGCCAATATAGACGGGATTTATAGTGTATTAAAATGTTATACTTACTACGCCAGCATTAATACCGGGTTTTCAATATAGGTTTTCAATGTTTGTAAAAATTGTGCACCGGTAGCACCATCAATAGTACGGTGGTCACAAGCCATAGATAAGGTCATTGTATTACCTACTACGATCTGACCATTTTTAACAACCGGCTTTTCGATAATTGAACCTACAGACAAGATTGCCGAGTTAGGCTGATTAATGATCGAAGTAAAGTTTGTAATACCAAACATACCTAGGTTAGAAATGGTAAAGGTACTACCTTGCATTTCTTCTGGCTTCAATTTCTTATTACGAGCTTTCCCTGCTAACTCTTTAACCTCAGCATTAATTTGTTGTAGTGATTTCTCATTAGCAAATTCAACAACAGGCACTACCAGTCCGTCTGGCACAGCAACAGCCACCCCGATATGCACGTGGTTGTTTAAACGCATCTTATCGTCAAACCATTGTGAGTTCACCTGAGGATGTTGTTTTAAAGCAATTGCAACTGCCTTGATGATCATATCGTTAAACGAAACCTTAGTATCGGGAAGTTGGTTAAACTGACTGCGGAACGCTATCATATTTTCCATATCAAACTCCACATTCAGATAGTAATGCGGTGCCGTAAACTTAGATTTACCAAGAGATTTGGCAATCGCCTTACGCATCTGAGAGTTATTTACATCCTCATAGCTCTCTTCTCCGGTCGCAACAAATTGCTGCACACCAGCACCTGAAGCTGCAGGGGTATAATTCTCGATATCTTTACGTACAACGCGGCCGTTTTCACCACTTCCGGCTACATTAGCCAAATTGATCCCTTTCTCTTCTGCTAATTTTTTAGCTAGTGGAGAAGCAAAAACTCTACCATCACTAGAAGAGGTATTTGCAGAACCAGGTTTGCTTTCCTGCTTTTTAGGAGCCTCTTTTTTAAGCTCTTCTTTTTTAGCTTCCTGTTTAGCTGGCTTTTCCTCTTTCTTCGGAGCGTCTTCTTTTTTAGGAGCCTGCTTTTTAGCACTGCCAGATTTGGTTCCGCTAATTACAGCAGAAACATCAGTTCCTTCAGGGCCGATGATCGCTAATAACGAATCTACTTTTGCAGTTTCTCCTTCACCTATACCAATATGAAGTAAAGTACCTTTGTAGAAAGATTCAAATTCCATTGTAGCTTTATCGGTCTCGATTTCTGCAAGAATATCACCCTCTTCTACCTGATCTCCTTCTTTTTTCAACCATGAAGCTACGGTACCTTCTTCCATAGTATCACTAAGGCGAGGCATAGTTACGACCTCAACACCTTCTGGAATTGCAGCACCTTCAGACTCTTCAGATGCTTCAGTAGCTTCTTCAGTATCTGCTTCTTCAGCCTCCTCATTTGAAGCTTCTTCTTTTTCTTCAGAAGAACCAGAATCTGCACTTCCGTCCATAAGGCCTGAAATATCTTCACCCTCATCACCAATGATAGCCAACAAAGCATCTACCTTAGCAGTTTCTCCTTCTTCAATTCCTATATGTAAAAGTGTTCCTTCATAGAAAGACTCAAACTCCATTGTAGCTTTGTCTGTTTCTATTTCGGCAAGGATATCACCTTCTGAAACTTTATCTCCTTTTTTCTTTAGCCAGGATGCAACGGTTCCTTCCTCCATTGTATCGCTCAGGCGGGGCATCTTAATTACTTCTGCCATGATTTATTCGGGTTTATGTGCTAAAAATGGATAGTCTTCCTGCTCGTAAACAACATCATACATAATGTTTGTTTCCGGGAAGTCGCTCTCATCAGCAAATTTCTCACACTCGGCAACACGCTTCTTAACACGTTTGTCAATTGCTTTCAAATCTTCTTCGGTAGCATATTTTTTCTCTAACAAGATATCCTTAACCTGAGTAATCGGGTCAATTTTTTGATATTCTGCCACCTCTTCTTTAGTTCGGTATTTTTGAGCATCACTCATAGAGTGACCTCTGTATCGGTACGTTTTAAGTTCTAAGAATGTTGGCCCATCACCGCGGCGCGCACGTGCAATGGCTTCGTCAAAAGCCTCAGCTACTGCCACCGGATTCATTGCATCAACAGGACCGCAAGGCATTTCATACCCAAGACCTAGTTTCCAGATGTCTTCGTGGTTAGCAGTACGCTTAACCGAAGTACCCATTGCATAACCATTGTTTTCAACACAGAAAACTACTGGAAGTTTCCAGTTCATCGCCATGTTAAAGGTTTCATGAAGTGAACCCTGACGCGCAGCACCATCACCAAAAAAGGTTAATGTAACACCGTCACGACCAAAATATTTATCACCAAAAGCTAAACCCGCACCTAGTGGAATTTGCCCACCTACGATACCGTGACCTCCGTAAAAACGGTGTTCTTTTGAGAAAATGTGCATAGAACCACCCAATCCCATTGAAGTTCCGGTCTTTTTACCATAAAGCTCAGCCATAACACGTTTAGGATCTTCTCCCATACCTATAGGCTGCACGTGGTTACGGTAAGCCGTGATCATTTTATCTTTGGTAAGATCCATCGCATGCAATGCTCCAGCAAGAATCGCTTCCTGACCGTTATACAAGTGCAGGAATCCGCGTACTTTTTGCTGAATATAGACTTGTGCTAATTTATCTTCAAACTTGCGCCAGAAGGACATCTCCTCATACCAATTCAGGTATACTTCTTTTGTGATTTCTTTCATTAATAATGGGTTTATCTATACCTCCGTCATTTTAAACAACGAAGCACAAAAATAGTATATTCAAAAGGAAGTGAGAAAATGTTTAGTCGAAAAAATATCTCACTCACTTGAGCAGACAATGCAGAGAACAAAAACCGAAAAGAAATTGATTTTGTTTAGAAAACTAAAGAAATTTCTGCGTAAACAACAATGGAAGTAGATTTTCTACCGAAGAACTTTTAAGAATTGGACCACTCCCTCCTCTAAAATATACCTCAATAGGTTTAGCCTGCTTTACTTCATACTCAGCAAGGGCTTGTCTGCAAGCTCCACAAGGTGGAATGGGCAGCGCAGTATCTTTATCTTTTGCTTTAGCTGAAATTGCCATCTTAACAATCTCAACACCAGGATAATTTGCACCCGCATAATAAATTGCGGTACGCTCTGCACATAACCCCGAAGGATAGGCTGCATTTTCCTGATTGTTTCCTTTAATGACAATACCATTTTCTAGCAACAATGCTGCCCCTACATGAAAATTGGAATACGGAGCGTACGCATTCTCTCTAGCATCCACTGCTGCTTTAAACAAATCCTGAACATCCTGAGACAATTCTTCTGTGTCTTCAAAACGTTCCAGACTAAGTTCTATTTTTACTATTTCACCCAAATTAATACTCGGAATATTCTTCTCCAAAGCTAAATGTAAGACCTACTCGCAAAGTATTCTCTAGTGGATTACGCACTTGAGAAGTAGAGAATAAGTAAGAAACATCAACATCGATTGAAGTGTATTTAAAGCCTAGACCAAGGGTTGCAAATTTACGAGCACCTTTTAAGTCACTTTCGTTAAAGTAACCTGCACGGAAAGCAAACACATCTGCATACTTATATTCAGCACCAAGCGACCAGGTAATTTCTTTCAGCTCTTCACTAAAACCATTTGGAGCATCACCAAAAGACTGAAACATCCCTTCAAAGAAACCTATTCGCTGATATTCTTCAGCATCGGTACCATCGATAACACCATCATTATTAAAATCCTGCGGTGAAGGAACGAGTAGTTTATTAAACTCAAGACCTACTCCCACTACGTTATAAGGATCCAAAATAAAATCGAAACCTCCTCCCAGACGCAAGTTGGTAGGTATGAAATTCTCTTGACCTGCCTCGTCGTATTTTATTTTCGGACCTATGTTTGAAATATTAAACCCTGCTCTCCAGCGCCCGTCAAAATCGTTATAGGTAATCTCTTCAGATTGATAAAACCCAGCGATATCGACACCTATAGAACCTGCAGCAGTCGCATCCTCATCACTCACCTGAAGTTTTAAATCACTACGCAAATAACGCCCGGTAACAGACATTGAAAAACGATCCCCTAAGCGCAAAGCATAAGATACATCTAGAGTAAATTCATTAGGACTAAGCAGTAAAGGATTATTTAATTCTTCATTTGAAGGATTGCTGCTTTGTATAGATTCAATATCCCCCAAACCAAAATATCTGAAACTACCAGCAAAGGCGCTGCGATCACTTATACGATTGTAATAGGTAATCTGTCCCAGAAAAATATCGTCCACGATTTGATTTAAGTAAGGTGTATAACTAAACCCAACTCCTTGCTGTTGTTCAATAAATGCATATTTGGCAGGATTCCATTGTTGAGAATACGCATCAGGACGCGTAGCCACACCTTGATCACCCAAACCTGCAGCCCTGGGATCTGCTGCTATTCCTAAAAACGGAACACCAGTTGTAATAGGCCTACCCTCTACTTCCTGAGCATTTGAAGACACCTGAAATGCGAAAAAACAACTTAGCGCAAGTAAAAATTTGTTCATATAAAACAGCGTGTATTAACAAATATAGATTTTAAAGCTTACAGAACGACTAACTTCTCAAACTTTTCAACTTTCTTATTCGTTAACGTTGATTTAACGGTTATCTTATATACGTAAACTCCTTTTCCTATTTTTTGACCAAAATCATCCAGACCATCCCAGGTAATTTCACGTGATAAAAAACCTGTTGTGGTTATCTGCCTATTAATTGTTTTTACAACCTTACCCGTAACGGTAAAAATCTGCACCTGCACATCCAGAGGTTCATACGGCCTGTTGTGATTAAACCAAAATTCAGTATAATTCACAAAAGGATTTGGATAATTTAAAACATGCTCAAGCCTTAATTCCTGATCACCGGCAACTACAAACTGTAAATCTGCAGTTGAAGAATTGTTATAGGTATCCCAGGCAATTACTGTCACGGTATGTAAACCCGGCTCGAGATCACGCAACGTACGCAGGGCTTTACCAATATTAAAATTATCGGTGTCACTTTCGTAGAAATCATTCAGAATAATTGGGTTTTCTTCATCTCCATCAAGTATTGCAACCAAATCGTGACCAATACCTCCGGCTGTGTTAATCCCGTTTTCATCTTCAAGTTTTACCAAAAGTGTAGGTGATGAGTTGGTGATCCCCCCATTTACAAAACTCTCGTCATTCATATAAAGTTCGATCAATGGACCTTCATTATCTTCAGGTGCATTTTCGTTTAAACCACCCACTAAAATTCGCTGATCTGCTCCCGCCTGATCTTCAAGAACCCCGTCTCGCTGCGCATAAAAATTCACCCTTCCATTCCCTAGCGGAATTGCCGCATCCTTAGGAACCACAAACTCCAGATTAAAACTTCCATCTGTAATTTTAGCCTGACCTCGATACAATATGGGGCCCAACTCTTTAAAATCTAAAATCAGCAATTCACCATTTGAGCCAAGTGTACCGTCATTACCCAAAGTCTGTCGATCTACATATTTATCAAACACCGTTGCCGATAGATCACCTTCATATCCCGAAATACGCTGACCAGAAACATCTACAACCTCTCCACTCAACTTTACTCTTCCCAAAGCCTTAAGTGTATCTACCTCCTGCTCAATCGGTACGTCATTAATGGCTGTAAGTCGCACACTTGGTTTTGCAAAGCCAAGTTTCATAGCAGGATCTCCTATATAAAAGATCACCCTACGATTATCATCATTGATCTGATTTTTGGTCTCCCGAAGATTTTCAGCTACACTTTTAATGGTATTTGTACCAAAAGAAAACAAATTTGCCGCAAGTTTCTCATTGAACGTAACCCCTAAGCGCACCGAAATTTCTCGGGTTGTTGCCACAAGACCTACTGCACCACCTTCCGGATTCCAAAATAGGGATTCACCTGCCGCCTCTCGATTGGGATTATCAAATCGCGTAAACTCACAGGTCACCGTGACAATTACAGGCAATTTCTCACGATTTGTAAGTCGTTCAGCATTTTGTTTGGTAAAAATAAATTCTGATGCCAGCGTGTTTTCATTACCGTGCCCTAAATAAGTCATGACTAATGCTCCAACTTCCAGCGCATCGGCAATGGCCTTATTCACTTCAGGATAGCGATCACCCCCGGCCGAAGCTTGTTGTCTAAAACTGTCGCTGTGAATTTTCTTTACATTAATAAAGGGTTTTTCTTGCTGAATGTCATCTCCAAGAGCGTCAATTGTGGACTCGAGTTCGGCAAATTCCCAGGCAACATCAACATCATCAGAAATCAAAACAAAATTATTACGCCACCTACCCAAAGATTCTGGGTTATCATAACTTATGATTTTGTTCACCACTTCTTCCGCAAGTTGCGGCATATCTGCTATCACACGACCAACAGCCAGATCAAGTCGATCAAAACCTCCATTGCCAGCCGGACTGTTATCTTCAATCAATCCTTCATCAGGATCAAGAGATCCAAAAAAGTCATCACTCATATAGGATTGCCCCGGCGAGAAACTTTGATAGGTATTAAAAGTGGGAACGATATTGTTGTTGTTTGAAATTCGATCCTTATAGTCAAACGAAGTGTCGCCAAACAAACACAGGTATTTTAATTGATTCTCACCCTGACCACCATTTTCATAAACATAACGCGCCAGATTGCGAATCGCCCCAATATCCTGCTTCCCAGAACTGAACTCATTATAAAGAGCTTCAAGATTTACGACAGCAACATTCAAACCTCTAAAATTTCGGTTATGAGCAGCCAACTTTTCTGCCTGAGGACGCAAAGCTTCTGAAGTGATCATCAAATAATCGACACCACCATTTGCCAAAATGCTTCCTTTAATATTCTGATTTGAAATCTGAGCATTTGAATTTTCGCGAAGCGGAATCAAAAAATCACTGCTATGAACTGCAACAAATGTTCGCTTACTTCCCATTTGGGATTTAAAAGAAAGCTGACTTGCATTTTCTGAATTTGAAACCGAAGTTATAGAAGTTCGATCTGTAACATCCCAAATGGCAGTGTAAGCTGAAGCATTCGAGAAATTATACTGACCTATACCCTGCGTATTTTCGACATCAGCATTAATGAAAATAAATTGATCTCCGGTTCCTTCTAAGCGTCGAGTAGCTTCAATGGCCAAAAAATCCAGATAAGCCTCACTAGATGGGTTCCCATTATTTGAATACGACAACTGCACAGTTAATTCATCTCCAGAAACCGTAACAGCAGGGTCTGAAGTTTTATAAAAGCTATCGTATTCTGCTCCTCGTGCCAATTGAGATTCCGAAATGGGTAGCAGATTTAATGTTCGAATTGAATTACCATTCAAACTTAGTGAAAATGAAGTTTGCGATTCGGAAATCGCAGCGACGTATGCCCTCAGATTGACAGGCTCTGAAACAACTCTATTAGGAAAATCAAAGGAGAATGCCTGCTCAGACTCAATACCAAATCGCTCTCCAAACCATCGCCTACCTAGATTTAGCAAATTGATCTCATCGCGTTCATAAAATTGATAATCCTGAAAGGTATTTATCACCAAATCTGCAGGCGATTCGGGTTGTTGCATTGGGGTTATGCGTTTTCCTGGACCACCATCTGCAGTAATAAAATAATAGGATTTGTCATCGTAAAGATTTACGTGAGTCAAACTTTCGGCATTGAACTGCCGCGTACCTTCCCCATAAAACAATATGTAATCTGAAGCGTCAAATGAGCCATCATCTTCTCCTGTAACTTCAATCGCATTTTCTACAGGATCAAAAATGCTGTTATCACGATTTCGTAACGGCAACATCGCGCCGCCATTACCATAAATTTTGAGATTTTGCGGATTTATGGAATTGACATCCATACCCAGATCTCGTAGAAAATCACGTGTGATTTTAAAAACACCGGTAGTATTTACATAAAATTTATAAATAGAACCGCTTGCCAAAACCGAATTTTGAATAGGCAAACTGCGACTAGCATTGCGTAGAACTTGAACAGCTGACTCTACAATCACAAAAGACTTCACACGCTTAAGAATACCATCTTGATTTACAATTGGCACTAGACTAAATTCGGTTACTACAACACCTCGTGAAATAGAATTACGATAGTCAAATTGTGGATCGGCAGGTAAGCTTTCTGGATTCAAATCAAACAATTCAGCCCGACTCACAGATTCATAAATAACATTTTCAAGTTGAAGTGTACCTCCAGAAGCAGTTTGTAAATCGAGACTTCGCCGGTACTTTAGCCCGGTTACAGGATTATAACTAAAGTAATCTGAATCAAATCCTGGAACTCGCACAGAAGTCATTGTAGCACCTACCTCAACAGGTGATTCCCAATTAATTACATATCGGTTTTTTTGAGCCCAAAGGCATTGTACGATTAGTACAAAATATAATGTGATTCTAAATCTCAATACTTATGCTATAAATTTGACTTGCAAAGCTAATATAACCTAATTGAACACCTTTTATACTAAACCGTATTCTCCTGCGTTTTAGTATTCTAAATAAAAGTAGCGTATCCTTTTGGTATGCATTGCATAAGTGATTATTTTATTGCAATTTGGGCCCTTTAATAGTATATTGCAGTCCCAAATTTTCTTAAAGGTTTTAAAATATGAATAAAAATCTTGTGTTTAGAACGTTAGTTTTAAGCTTTTCAACCCTACTTCTGATTGGCTGCAGCAGTAATGGCAAGGACTACAAGAATAGTTCGCGTGCTACAGGCTGGAGCATTAACGACAAAGACGGTGGCTTTCAAGCCAATACTGACTACAAAGAACAAGAGGCAGCTCCCGGATTAATCTTCATTGAAGGAGGTACTTTTACAATGGGACGTGTGCAGGATGATGTGATGCATGATTGGAATAACACACCTACTCAACAACACGTACAGTCTTTTTATATGGACGAGACCGAGGTAACTAACCTGATGTATCTTGAATATTTAGATTATTTAAAGAAGGTTTTCCCTCCAGATCAGGCAAATTATCGCAATATCTACTATGGTGCTTTACCAGATACTCTTGTTTGGAGAAACCGATTAGGTTTTAATGAAACAATGACTGAAAACTACCTGCGTCACCCTGCTTATGCACGCTATCCTGTTGTAGGTGTGAGTTGGATTCAGGCTGTAGAATTTGGAAACTGGAGAACCAACCGCTACAACGAATATGTTTTAGAGCAGGAAGGCTACACCCAGAAAGGCGCTAAATACAATGTAGATGCAGAATCTACTTTTGACACCTACACCTATCTTCAAGCACCAAGTTTAACTTACGGAGGACAAGACGATGTAATACGCGGTGGAAAAGCTTCTGAGCGTCGCGAGAAAGAAAATACTCCAAGAGCAAACGCTGAAAATCCAGGTGGTTCTGAAGCAAAAGATATCTATGTACAGATGAAAGATGGTATTATCTCTACTACAAAATACCGTCTTCCTACTGAAGCTGAGTGGGAATATGCTGCTCTTGGTCTTGTAGGTCTTAGAGAGTACAATGTTTACCGCGGAAGAAAGAAATATCCCTGGGATGGTGCATATACACGTTCAGGAGATCGCAAGACACGCGGGGATCAATTAGCCAACTTTAAACAAGGAGATGGTGATTATGGTGGAATCGCTGGATGGTCTGATGACAATGCAGATATCACGGCCGAAATTAAGTCTTATGCTCCAAACGATTTTGGTTTATATGATATGGCAGGAAACGTTTCAGAATGGGTTGCAGACGTTTACAGACCTATTATTGATGATGAATTCAACGACTTTAACTACTACCGTGGTAACGTGTATACTAAAAACGCTATAAACGACGATGGAACCGTTAAAGTACTTACAACTCAAGACATCGTATTTGATACTCTTGAGAATGGCAAAATAGTAGCCCGCAATTTACCTGGTGAAATCTTACAGGTTCCTGTAGATGATAACGAGACATACTTAAGAACTCAGTTCTCAGAAAGCGACAACCGTAACTATCGTGATGGTGATAAGCAATCTACTCGTTACTACCAGAGCTTTTCTGACAATGACAATCCTAACGACCGTATGTACGATTCACCTATAAACAAGATTTCAGCAGGTGAAGACGGTCTTAACAAGGAATATGATAAAGCAAATGACCGTACAACGCTTATTGATGATGAGGTGCGTGTTTACAAAGGAGGTTCATGGAGAGATCGTGAATATTGGTTAGACCCAGCTCAACGCAGGTACCTACCACAAACTATGGCGACAGACGACATCGGGTTTAGAAACGCAATGTCTCGCGTAGGTTCAAAATCTACCAAAAACAAAACCCCTCGTAATTAAAATCTTATACGAATTAAATCTACGCCCTCTGCCTACAAAGCACAGGGCGTTTTTTATGCTTTACTATGAACATTCAGGAACTACATAAATTATTTTTAGACAGTACAGGAGTTTGTACAGACACACGTAAGATTAAAAAAGATTCTCTCTTTTTTGCTTTAAAAGGCGACAACTTCAATGGAAATAAATTTGCCAAAGAAGCCGTTTCTAAAGGATCTTCGCATTCAATAGTTGATGAACAGGAATTTGCAGATGATGACCACATTATTTTGGTTGATGATGTTTTAAGAACATTACAGGATTTGGCATACACGCATCGTAAATTTCTAGACATTCCTATTGTAGCGCTTACGGGCAGCAATGGCAAAACGACTACAAAAGAACTCATCAATGCGGTTCTGACTAAAAAATTTAAAACCGTAGCCACTCGAGGTAATCTCAATAACCATATCGGAGTTCCGCTTACCATTCTCGAAATGAACTCAGAAACCGAAATGGGAATTATTGAAATGGGAGCTAACCATCAGGGTGAAATTCAGCGGCTTTGCGAAATCGCCCAACCTGATTATGGTTATATAACAAATTTTGGAAAAGCGCATTTGGAAGGCTTCGGTGGTGTTGAAGGAGTTATTAAAGGAAAAAGCGAACTCTACCAACACCTTATAGATCACAAAGGATCATTGATTCTCAACCTCGATGATGGAATTCAACAAAAACGCGTAGGCAGCACACACACCTATTCTTTCAGCAAAGGAGAACAATCGGATCTTCACATTACTTATGCACTTGCTGAACCTTTTGCACATATCCAATTTGAAGACACTGTAGTTGAAAGCAATTTAATAGGTAGATATAACGAAGTTAACCTTGCAGCTGCAGCAGCATTGGGGTGTCTATTTAAAATTGAACACGAGACAATCAAAGAAGCTCTGGAAAATTACATCCCGGCAAACAACAGATCTCAACTTATCAAAAACGGAAGCCAAACTATAATTATGGATGCTTATAATGCAAATCCAACCAGCATGGAGGCCGCCCTACGTAATTTAGCAACAACACAATCTGCTTACAAATTAGCCATTCTAGGTGATATGTTTGAATTGGGTGATGCGAGCTCTGTAGAGCATCAACATATAGCAGATTTAGCTGAGCAATTTAATATTGACCAAACCATATTGGTTGGCAAACATTTTAATCAAACCAAAAATGAGGCTGTTTGCTATAATACTACCGAAGAGCTGATAGAAAAAGGGTTGCCTGAAACTATTTCAGAAAAACTACACGATGCCATTATACTTATCAAAGGATCGAGAGGAATGGCTCTAGAACGTATTTTAACCCAGGTAGAAAAAAAATGAGCCTAGAAGGCCCCTATTCCCTCTAGACTCATCTGGTAAACTATCAAATCTGCCCCTAATTTGAATTAATTGTCATTGTTTCACCCATGACTATGTTCACTGAGGTAAAAGTACAAGCAAATTGTACTGACACAAATACCCGATACCGGGTAATTAAGAGAAGAATAGCGTTAATTAGCTGTTAATACGAATTAAAAAAAGGCGATACTACAATTAGTATCGCCTTTTTAGTTGTGGGACATACAGGATTCGAACCTGTGACTTCCACGTTGTCGACGTGACACTCTGAACCAACTGAGTTAATGTCCCAAGGTCGGCAAATCTAATTAAGTCTCTCCATATGTCAAACACTTTGAAATAGAAAAATCAACAATTGACAAATGTCAAAATTTAGATATTGATAAAAAGCATCCGTTAAAATTGACTACTTTTAATCAGATTCTTAAAATTTACCATTATGAATAATCCTATAAAATTTTTAAAACTTCGGTTTTCACCTTTTTTCATAGCTACAGCCTTTGTTTTTATTTCTTGTGGAGATAAGAAAAAAGATCAACAAGAAGACTCAACAGTTGCTGTTGATAGTCTTGAAACAGAGGAAGCTCAATTTGGCGGTCTTGCGCTATACACACTCCGCGACGCGATGGGTGAAAATCCGAAAGAAACTTTACAAATTGTTGCCGATGATGGTTATCTAAATATAGAAGCAGCCGGCTATAACGAAGGTACTTTTTACGGTATGGCACCAGCAGATTTTGCCTCTTTCTTAGAAGAAGTAAAGCTTAAACCCTTAAGCACACATCAAGGCACAGTTACCTTAGAAAATGCCGATCAAATGATCGCTGATGTAAAGGCAGCTGGCTTTACCTATTTCGTAGTCCCTGTTCCACCAATGGGAATGTTCACATTTAACCCTGAAAATCAAACAATGGGAATGAATGGTACTCCAGAGGAATTGACCAAAATTTTAATGACACTTGGAGAAAAGTGTAAAGCAGCAGGCTTACAACTGCTTTATCACAATCACGATTTTGAATATAAACCTAATGCTGAAGGTATAGTACCAATTGATTATATGCTTGAAAATACTGATCCTGAATTGGTTAACTTTCAAATGGACTTGTTTTGGGTAACCAAGGCCAGAGCTGACCCAGTGGCGTATTTTGAAAAGTACCCGGGAAGATTTAAGCTTTGGCACGTTAAAGATATGGATGATCAAGGTCGTTTTGCTCCAGTTGGCGAAGGAACTATTGATTTTGTGCGTATCCTTAATGCAAAAGATAAATCTGGAATGCAAGGTTATTTTGTAGAACAGGATATGACATTTAACCATACTCCATTAGAAGCTATAAAAATCAGTCACGACGGTTTAGAAAAAATAGGATTTCAATAAAAGAAACCATTTTAATTTTTATCAGAAAAGCCTCTTTAAACAAGAGGCTTTTTTTTTTACAAATTTCAATTCGACAATCAGGTTAGTTGAACTTAATTGCTTTGTATAGCTATAACAGGATTTATTTACTAATCTGTATAGCTATTTTAGGACGGTACAATAGTTAATTTTGGACGGGGCAACTCCTAATCAAAGCCTAGGCATCTCCTAGGATAGTGTATGAAGAGTGTATGAAAAGAATTTTTAAAGTGAAAAGATAAAACTTCTCACAAAAACCAAATGATGAATTGCATAAACGGCAAATTTAATCTTGGCACTCTATATAGCTCTCAACTAAACATTTTTAAATTTAAAAATGGAACAATCTGCCGATATTAACCGTATTTTTAATGGCATTGCTGTTGATATCAATTGAGGCGTAACTGTGAATCATCTTTGTATTTGAATATTCTTGAAGCTATTTTTCTATAGCATGTCTAATGGAACGACAACCTCAGCTTCTTAATAAGGCCAATTCATATAGCCTCCGCGCAAATCATATATCTGTTCAAAACCATAAGACACAAGTAATCGCGCTGCCTGCTGACTTCTGTTTCCAGATCTGCAATACAAATAAACCGGCTTTTGCTTGTCTAATTTATTTGCTTTTTCGTAGAATAGATTTTCCTGAAATACGTCAATATTAATTGCATTTCTAATGGCACCACCACTAAACTCACGAGGCGTACGCACATCTATAAGTTGAACATTTTTCTGAGTTATAGCCGTGTTAAATTCGGCTGGAGCAAGGATTTTTATGTTGTCTGATTTTGGAGACTGAACACCAAAAAGTGCACTAAGTATTCCCATAACACAATGATTTTAAATTATTTGTTTTAAATGATTGTAAAAGTACAGGTGGAAAATCAAAGTTTTGGTAATCCTTGTTACTTAAGGCTTTAAAAAACTTCTTCCCACAAATCGTATTTTTAGGCAGTTAACTCACCAACGTATGAATCAACAAGAACTGCATAAAGCTATTGGCAATACCGACATTTATGTCATTGACCAGATTTTAAAACAGCGTTACTTAACCGGGCAACATATTCTAGATGCCGGTTATGCGAGAGGGCGTAATCTGAATTGGTTTCACCAAAACAACTTTGAAATCGCAGGAATTGATGTTGATAGCAATTTTATAGCTGAAGCTAAAAAGATCTATCCTAATTCCGCTTCAGCATTTCAAATAGGAAATTTAGACGCGTTGCCGTATGCAGACGCCAGTTTTGATCACATTCTATGCTGTGCCGTTTTGCATTTTGCCGAAAACGAAAAACAGTTTACGGCTATGTTTAGCGAATTGATTCGGGTTTTAAAACCTGAGGGAAGTTTGTTAATCAGAATGGCATCAGACATTGGCTTAGACGGAAAAGCACCTATTATAAAATATCAAGTCACCGGTCAGAAAGGAACTTACTACCTGAAACGCGATCGCATCTCAAGACTGCTGAAAGAGTTCCCTATCGAATTATTGGAGCCGGTAAAATCCACTAATGTGCAGGATGAGCGGTCGATGACTACGTTGCTCCTTAAAAAAACGCATTAACGATATTGACTTAAGAATTCAATTTACATGCATTAAAAAAGGCTTCACATTTCTGTGAAGCCTTTTCTTTTCTAGTAGCGGGAACTGGACTCGAACCAGTGACCTTCGGGTTATGAGCCCGACGAGCTACCTACTGCTCTATCCCGCGATATTGGACGGCAAATATAGAACTAATTTTAAGCCTACACAAGTATTTTTTAAATAAATCTTTTAAGCTGTCTAACATTATAATTTCAATAACACGCACGCCCCTGATTAATAGATATCTTAGACAAATGAAAAAACTACTAATCGCGTTATTTATTCTTGTTGTTATACTGGGAGTTGCTGCAATTTACCTCAACACCTACCTCAAAAATCAACTTCAGGAGGTTATTGAAAACGACTTACCTCAATCTATTTCCCTTAGTTACGATGACATCATGATAGATAGCTGGGGAGGCAACGCCAAAATCGAAAATGCCTGTGTAAGTTTTAAATCAAACGATTCTATTCCAGGAACAAGCGTACAAAATGCGACAGTAGAATTTAGACATTTCAGTCATTGGGACTATTTTAATGACAAGAACATTCATTTTAAAACCATAAACATTCACGCCGATACGTTGATTCATTATCCGCACTCAAATAAAGGAAAGGAAACCCTAAAAGAAAAAGAGCAAGACAGTATTGAAAATCCCATAAGTGCCAAAAATCTGGAGCATAGTTTTCAAATTGAAGAGTTTAATCTGATCACCGATTTTATACAAATTCGCAACCCCAAAACTGAACAAATCGAACTCAAGACGGCGCATTTCAATCTGCAACTTACCAATATCACCCCTACAATTACCGAAACAATTACCAGACCATTTAATTATCAGGAAATACATATCAGTTCAGACTCGCTCTATTATAAACTCGGTATTTATGATGCGCTAACGGTAGCCAAAGTAGATTGGGATGGCAATCGACTCGATCTGGAAGATGTGCACATCAGAACCCTTATGAGTCGCCAGGCGCTTAGTAAAACCATCAAAAAAGAACACGATCATACCAATTTCAGAATTAAAAAACTTTCCCTTGATTCGGTACGATACGGTCATCATCCATCAAAACGTATGTATATTGGTGCTTCCCTACTCACCATAGATCAACCTTCTCTGGTTATGTACAGAGATAAGCGATTGCCCGATGAATACGAGGCAAAAGCGCTTTATTCAAAAAAGTTACGGGAACTGAAATTTGACCTGATGATCGATTCGGTACGAATTAAGAATGGCTCAATCACTTATGAAGAACAGGTGAATACAGGTGTACCTGCTGGCAAACTCGATTTTAGTAATATTCAGGCTTCGATATATAATCTGGGAAATACGTATGCTTTAGGCGAAAAGAAAACAGCGATTGACATTAGAGCCACTTTTATGCAAAAAAGCCCTTTACATCTTCATTGGGAGTTTGATGTTCAAAACACTAAAGATGCATTTACAACAACCGGAAGCCTGACCAATTTACCAGCAAAAGACCTGAATAAATTTACTTCGCCCAATCTTGGGGTATCTATGGAAGGTGAATTGCAGGAGATTTACTTCAACATTTCAGGCAACGATTACGCATCGCATATCGATATGAAAATGAAATATGATGACTATAAAGTAAGCATCATGGATCAGGAAAAGAAGAAAAAGAAATGGCTTGCCAGTACTATTGCCAATATTTTTATTTCTAAAACCAGCAAACGGGAAGACAGCGGTTTTAAAGAAGGTCAGGGCGAGGTAACACGAAACAGAAATAAATCCTACTTCAATTACCTCTGGATAAATCTAAAAGAAGGTATGCTTAAAGCGATGACACTTCTGGATTAGGTTAGAAAATTTCTACTTTAAAACCAAACTTAACAGGCAATCCATTGTAAAGCTTCCTGCCGTTCTGCACATTTGTAGTAGTGACAATCGGAATTGATAAAGGTTTTTTCCACTTTTGACCATAGTTTGTCTTTAAAAACGTCTGAAACGATCGCAATTTTATCAAAACGGTCTTTAAATTTCAGTTTAAAAAGAAGGTGTGCAATAGCAGCTTTGCCGGTCATTCCTTCATTTGAAGCATTTTCACAATAAATGCTGATGACTTCGTATTTTTCAAGAAGCTTGGTTATTTCACATTCTATTTCATCAAGGTGCTTTTCATCAAGCCTTGATGTGGTCATAAAACCTAAAACGTGATTACCTAATTCAAAAAATCGTAATGCCATTTGAAGAGATTTAGTCTTAAGCTACAAAAGATTAGACAAATAGCACGCTCAATTAACAGCACTTTAAACATTCTATTGTTCTATACTTTCTGCACTAAATTCGGTTAGAACCTGATCCTCATATCGCACGGTAAGCTGAATTGGATTACAGCACACTTCACAATCTTCTACGTAGGATTGATACCGAACGGAAGTATCGAGCAACATCGATATCTCTTCCCAGCAGTGCGGACATTGAAAAAAATGCTCTTCCATCTAAAACTCGATATTGAGTAGTTGTCCTATTTGCTGAAGCAACTGAAGTTCAGCCAATTTTGCTTCATATTTGGCAAAATTCTTATTGGTCTCAGCATTGATAAGATTAATCTGAGCCTGACGGAATTCAATCGAAGTGATTTGCCCTAAATTGAAACGCTCTTTAGAACGTTCAAAATTATTAGTATTGGTTACTACGTTTTGCTCCTGAATTTCATAAATATCCAGAAGGTTTTCATAAGTACCTAAAGCATTTGCTATATCACGCTTAACTTCAAGCTTAATTTGTTCTTTAAGCAATCTTTGATTGTCCTGAAGAATCTGAGCATTTTTAACCTGAGTAATGGTACTTCCGCCATCAAAAAGATTCCATCGCAGGTTGAGTCCGCCCTGAAATCCTGTAACCTGACGCGTACTTCCTGTAAAGAAGGCAGAAGCCGGAGAAATCGACTCATTCCAACCATACGATCCGCTAAGTCCTACACTAGGCAAGAAACGCGCTTTAGAAGTTTTAATATCATAACCACTTAACGTAATCGCCGATTCACTTTGCAACAAACGCACATTGTTTTCTTCAGCCATATCTATCAGGTTTTCCAATTCAATTCTTGGAATAAAACCAACAACGGTATCTACTTCAAAGCTAGCCTGAAGATCGCGTGCCAGGACTACATTCAAATCCCTCTTGGTATTAGCAAGTTGCTGGCGAACATTGAGCAAGCTAATACTATCACTGGCGACATCTACCTGGGCATTAAGCACCTCAAGCTTGGTATTTTGACCATACTCAAAGCGATAGTCAGCACGAGTAACCCGGTTGCGTGAAATAGCAAGTGTTTGCTCTAAGATTTGCTCATTTTCTGTTAGACGAGCGACTTCGTAATACACAGAAAACAACTGAATTAACGTATTCTCTATCGTTTCACGAGCTTCAAGCTGCGATAAATTATACTGTTCTTTGAGCCGTTTAAAATTGTACAATCTACCCAAACCATCAAACAAGGTATATTCCAGATTTATGGAGGCATTGTAGCTTTCAGACTTTGCATCTTCTAGTATAAAAGATTGCCCATCATCACGATCAGTACGTTGATCCTGCAAGCTATACGACATCCCGGCAAGACCAAAAACAGAAGGTAGATAACCAGAGTTTAAAATACCTGCATTGTTTTCGGCAACCGAAACCTGATTACCGGCAACCGCAATACCGTAATTATTCTCCAGAGTAAGTGCGATAGCTTCCGTTTTCGAAAGCTGTTCCTGCCCAAATGCAGTATAGTTGATCGCAAAAATCAAACTCAGGATACAGATCAATTTCATCTTATCTACTAATCGCTTATTATTATCTGACTGCATACTACAGAACGTATTCAAATTAATTCATCTCATGATCATCTTGCTTTAATTCTTTAATAGCTCGTTCTACATCTTCGCGAGAAGGCTCCTCACCTTTACGTACCCAGACCGCTTTGGTCTTTATCTTATTAGAGATAGAAAGCAACAACGGAAGCATTAATAAGGTTAATACGGTCGCAATGGCAATACCAAACGAAATAGAGATCGCCATAGGCTTTAAGAATTGTGCCTGGCGACTTTTCTCCAGAAGCAACGGAGCCAAACCTGCAATAGTAGTAATACTCGTTAAGAATATGGCTCTAAAACGCGATCTGCCCGCTTCAAAAATGGCATCTTGAAATTTCATCCCATCCTTAAGAAAGCCATTGAGTTTGCCTATGAGTACCAGACCATCATTTACCATAATACCAATTAGCGCAATAATTCCTAATGCAGAAAGAACATTTATTGGGAAACCATTTAAGTAATGTCCCCATGCAACACCTATGATGCTGAATGGAATCATCAAAAGCAATAAAAAAGGCTGACTATAACTGCGGAATGTAAATGCAATTGTTGCATAAATTAAAAACAGAATAATCCAGATCACCTTATTTGCTGAAGAACTTAATTTTTCAGCTTCCCGATTCTGACCTTCATAAGAAACTGAAATAGTCGGATATTTTGATAAGATTTCTGGCAAAACATCAGCTTTTACTTCATCTAAAATATCTGTTACACTTCCGTTAGGGTCTGCCATATCTGCGTTGACCTGTATCTCTCGCTGACCCTCTAAATGGCTTATCGATTCATCCCCGCGGTCTATAGTATACGTTGCAATTTCGCTAAGCGGAATACGCTCACCAGATGGCGTGATGATACGCATATCATCAAGATCGTTCAGACTGCTTCGGTCTTCTCTGTCATAACGCACCCAAACGCGTATTTCGTCCTGCCCGCGTTGAAAACGTTGCGCCTGTGTACCAAAGAAACCACTTCGCACCTGACTCATTACTGAGTTTAAATTCAGTCCTAAAGCATAAGCCGTTTCTTTAAGCTCAATCTGAATTTCCTTGATTCCTTCTGGATCTGTATCTACCACGTCACGCAGCAAAGCATTTTCTTCTAAAGCGGCTCGCAACTCTTCTTTGGCAGCTTCAAGCTCTTCGGTATTATTGCCCAATAACGAAATAGATATAGGACTACCGCCAAAGTTTCCTCCACTACCAAAAGTGAGACGTTCTACCCCAAATACTTCCCCTACTTCATCGCGTATAGAGTTTGTAATATCTGGTGATGAAAAATCTCTAAACTCTCCCGGAAGTAAATTTACCCGTAATGATGCTTTATTATTACCGGGGCCAACGCGCTTTATTATGTTTTCTATCACCTGTTGATTATCACTTTGTCTGGCAGTATAATCTTCATTTACCCTCCAGGCGGCCGCTTCAACCATTGTGATAATGCTATCTGTACGCGCTGGGTTAGTACCTTCAGGCATTAATAAATCTATAGAAACGGTATCACTGGCAATACTTGGAAAAATAGTAACTCCGATTATTCCTCCCATAATAGAGGCAATTGTAAGCACAAAAAATGCAATGATTATCGATAAGGTAATCAGCTGATTGCGAAGTGTAAATCTAAGCGCAGGGGTATATAGCCTATCACGCATATAAACCATAAACTGATCTCCTTTTTCATTAAAGAATCGAAGCTTATATAATAGTTTGTCAAACCCACTTTTTGAACTGATGTCTATATCCTCTTCGCGCACAAGTGCCTTACTGTGTGCAATGTGAGCCGGCAAAATTATAAGCGCTTCGACCAGTGAAACAATAAGGGTAAGAATAACAACGGTCGAGACCTCTCCAAAGAATTCTCCAATTCTACTTTCTAAAAACAAAAAGGTCGAAAAAGCCAGAACCGTTGTAATAATTGCTGAAATAATTGGCGGAATTACTTCAATCGTACCATCTATTGCAGCACGAATAGGGTTTTTACCCATCTCGTAATGCTGATAGATATTTTCTGAAATTACAATTCCATCATCAACGAGAATACCAATAACAATGATCATCCCGAAAAGCGAAAGCACATTGATCGTAACACCCAGACTACCTGCAAATATGAACATCCCCAGGAATGCAACAGGTATACCAGCTGCAACCCAAAATGCCAGACGTGTATTCAGAAAAAAGGAGAGGAATAAAAGCACCAGTAAAATACCCTCTGCTCCGTTAACAAGTAAGAGATTTGTTCGTTGCTCTAGTCGTATGGAAGAATCTGATGTAATATCAATATGCACCGCGTCGTACTGCTTATTGAACGTCTCAATATAGTCCTTTACTTTTTCGGCAGTTGGTAATAAATCCTCATTATTGGTATTACTAATCTCAACATTTACAGCAAGATTACCGTTAAAATAAGAGGCATTAGGCGTTTCTGAAAAACGATCGCGAATCTCAGCAACATCATCAAGTCTAACCAGCGAACCATCAGGGTTTGCCTTTACAATTAAATTGTTAAGTTCTTTACCGTAATAAGAGCGGTTATTAGCGCGTATCAGGTAATCTTCGGTATCTGTTTTAATATTTCCACCGGTGGTAAGAATATTAGCTCTGGAGACTGCTTGCGCAACTTCCTGAAACGTGATGCTATAGGCTAAAAGATCATTTTCACGTACGGCAATTTCGATTTCTTCATCCGGATAACCCGTGATTTCAATCTGTGAAATCCCGTCCATCGCTCGAAGGTCGTATTCAATATCGCGAGCGATTTGTTTTAAAGTAGCTAAATCAATGGTTTCTCCACTTACCGCAAAGCCTATAGTCTGGCGTATAGCTTCCTGCTTGGCAACCACAAGAGGCTCCATTCCGCTAGGAAAACTCGGCACACGATCTACCGCATTTTTAACTTCGGCAAGAATGACATTGATATCCTCATCAGTATCGATCTCTATGGTTACATTACCTCCATTTTCACGAGAAGTTGAAGTTACACGCTCAATACCAACGAGACCTTTGAGGTTGTCTTCAATCTTTAGAATAATACCTTCCTCTATTTCCTGAGGCGCCGCTCCCGGATAGGTGACATTTATGGTGATAATTTGCGAATCAATAAGCGGAAAGAATGACGAACGCATATTGAGAATCCCAATAGCCCCAAATAGAAGAAATGCGAAAATGACGACATTTACAGCAACGTCATACTTTATGAAATAACTAATTATCTTTTTCATAAAGCCTACTCTGTTTTCGCTTTAATGGCTTCCTCACTGTAAATCTTAACGCGCATACCTGCATAAGCTCCAGGTACAGGTTTGGCAAGGTATTGCGTCCCATCTTCAAGACCCTTAATAACAGCCTCCTTATCAGAAAAATGCACGGGTTCGATCTCTACCAGATCAAGAATACTATCTCTTACAATGAATAGTTTAGAATTATCAACAACCAACTGGCGTGGAAGGCTTATCGCTTCAGTTTCTTCTTTAGCATTAAGTAATGCTTCTAAAAACATACCTTCTTTTAAATTTTCAGACCCCTGTACCTCAATAAAAACTTTGATGGTTTGTGTCCCCTGATCTACTCTTCCATTGATACGAACTACCTTACCGGTGTAGGCAAAACCATTTGCATCATTCAGGCTTACCTCTTCACCGATCTCAAGTAAATCACTGAATTTTTTACCAATTGCCACTTCTAGTTCATATACCGATGTATCGATAAATTCGCCAAGCTTTTGACCGGAACGTACCAATGTGCCCTTATTTACCGCTGCTTCTGTGAGAATACCGGTAAATGGAGCTGTAATACGATATTTACCAAGGCGTTCTTCCAGGTTTTTCACATTATAATATGCTGCGAATATACCACGGCCAGTAATGAAATAATTTTCCTGATCTGATGCTGTTTCCGGTAGTTTGGGAACTGACCGACTCATTTCAAATGAGTTTAGATAGTTCTGCCATTTCTGAAAATACTCAGGATAGTCCAATCTAAGATCGGGCATTATGGAAGTGATCAAATTGTATAATTCACTTTTTGCCGCCTGTACAGAAGCATAATATTCTGAAGCATCCAGATTGAGAAGGGTTTCTCCTCGAGAATACTTCTGCCCTACTTTAAAATCGTGCGCGCTTGATCTGAAAACACCCTGAACTTCTGCATAAAGCTCCAGTCTATTTTTTGCAATCAAATTTCCATTTGCAGGTATTACAATAGGAATTGTGGTGTTTTCAACTTTTTCTACAAAAACGGTCTTTACCGCCTTTTCTACCTCTTTTGGAATTTCTTTATCCCGATTAGCAATAAAATAACCGGCAGTGGCTGCGCCACCCACAATAATAAGCGCAATAATAGTACGTACAGCTGTTAGCATAAGGTTAGTTTAATCTGTTGCAAAGCAACCAAAAAGGGTTAGACTGGAAAGATACTAAAAGGTTTAAAAATCTTAACTCAGTCCTTCAAGCTCCTCAGAAAGACTCTCCCATTTTTCCATTGAGCGGGCTAGCTTTTTCTTTAGACCATTGTATTTATCAAAAAAATCTGGTTTTGAAGCTGTTTTCTCATAATCACGAGCCAGCTCTGCATCCATCTTTTCCAACTCACGTTCCAGCTTTTGAATTTCAGCTTCTGTATTACTCAATTGATTATTGAGTGATTTAAGCTTTTTCTGATCGTGATAGGTATTTTTAACCGGAGCCGACTTTACCTTCTCTTTCTTATCTGTCTTTTCAATATCACGAAGGTTTTCAACTTCACGACGTTCCAGGTAATAATCAATATCACCCAGATATTCTTTTATTTGATGATTTCTAAACTCATAAACCGTTGTGGTAAGTCCCTGCAAGAAATCCCGGTCGTGAGAAACGATCAGTAAGGTGCCTTCAAAACGGTTTAACGCATCCTTCAAGACGTTCTTAGATTTAATATCGAGGTGGTTGGTAGGCTCATCCATCACCAAAACATTAAAAGGCTGCAACATCAATTTCGCTAAAGCGAGACGGTTGCGCTCCCCACCAGAAAGTACACGCACATATTTCTCTACTTCATCTCCTCTAAAAAGGAATGATCCTAAAATATCACGAACTTTACTTCTGTTTTTCTCATTGGCAGCGTCAATCATCGTATCCAGAACGGTTTTGTTACCATCCAGATAATCTGCCTGATTTTGTGCGAAATAACCAATCTGAACATTATGCCCCAGCTTCAGTTTACCTTCATAACTTATTTCATCAACAATAATCTTTGCCAAAGTAGATTTACCCTGACCATTCTGCCCTACAAATGCCGTTTTACTATCTCGTTCTACCAGTAGATCGATTCCATTCAATACCTGTTTTTCACCATAGTTTTTAGAAACATCTTCAGCCTCGATCACCACTTTCCCCGGAACTACAGAAACCGGAAAGTTAAGTGTCATCACACTATTATCATCCTCATCAACCTCAATCACATCCATACGATCAAGTTTTTTAATGAGTGACTGTGCCATTGTAGCTTTAGAAGCTTTAGCACGAAATTTTTCGATCAGCTTCTCGGTTTGCTCTATCTCTTTTTGTTGGTTTTTCTGAGCAGCTAATTGTTGATCGCGCATTTCTTTACGAAGAACCAAATACTTCGAATAAGGTTTTGGGTAATCGTAAATCTTACCTAAAGAAATTTCAATAGTACGATTGGTCACATTATCTAAAAACATCTTATCGTGAGAAACGATAACTACTGCTCCGGTATAATTACGCAGGAAACCTTCAAGCCAGATTATCGATTCGATGTCGAGGTGGTTAGTAGGCTCATCGAGCAGTAGCACATCGTTATTTTGCAATAAGAGTTTAGCAAGCTCTATACGCATACGCCAACCCCCAGAAAAAGTATCGGTAATTCGATTGAAGTCTTCACGTTTAAAACCAAGACCCATTAAGATTCGCTCGGTTTCACCCTGATAGTTGTAGCCGCCGTGAATTTCGTATTGATGCTGCACTTCATTAAGCTCAACCATTAAATCGTGATAGTAATCACTCTCGTAATCGGTACGTGTAGCCAATTCAGTATTAATCTGATCGAGACGGTGCTCAAGTTTTTTGATAGTCTCAAATGCCTGATACGATTCTTCAAGTACGGTGCGCCCTTCGACGAAATCAATATCCTGCTTTAAAAAACCAATTTCTACTTCTTTATCGGTAGCTATTTGACCTGTATCATATTCTTGTTCGCGCGAAATTATGCGCAACATTGTTGATTTTCCGGCACCATTTTTTCCTACTAGACCTACGCGGTCTCCTTCTCCCAATCTAAAGGTAACTTCTTCAAAAAGATAAGATCCCTGAAAGCTAACCGAAAGATTATGTATGTTGAGCATAATTAAAATTTTAAAGCTGCAAAGTTACCATTTCGCACAACATTTGCGGCATCTAATTGAATTGCATTTTAAGTGACTAATGTCACAGAAAGGAAACTTTGAATAACTTAATTTTACGAGATATAAGTTCATGAAGTCCTCCAGTATTTTATTAAGGAAAGGATTTCAGAAATAAGGCCAAACCCTCCACAAGATGAAAAAAGTATTTCAAGGAAACCCATTATACAGCATTGTTACCGGAAGTTGCCCTGTTTGCCAGGAAGCGAGTATGTATGTAAACCCAAACCCCTATCACCTTTCTGAAACTCTAAAAATGCATGAGCATTGCACGCATTGCAATACTAAATTTAAAATAGAACCTTCCTTTTTTTATGGAGCAATGTATGTAAGTTATGGTGTAGGTGTTGCAGTAGCAGTTGCTGCTTTTATCATTGCCTATTACTTTTTAGGAGGAAGTTTGCTAACCGGATTTTTTGCAATTGTTGGAGCATTGGTAATTTTAGCACCAGTTATTATGCGCATCAGTCGCAACATCTGGGTGAATTTTTTCTTTAAGTACAATCCTGAGAAAGCTAAAACTTCTTAGGAAACCGCATTATAGACATCGTATCCTGAAGAGGTTGATCTAACTCTAAATGTTCAAATAAAACCTGAGCTAAATAAGGCGCCATCATAGTCCCTCGCGTTCCTAATCCATTTAGCAAAACTAACTGAGAATACTGTGGATGTTTACCCAGCAAAGGTCTGCGATCTCCAGTTGTAGGACGCACGCCGGCTTGTTGATCAACAACTTCATAAGTACATTTCAATATCTTATCAAGATACGCACGCAATTCTTTAAGAGAGCTTTGAGAAGGCTCACTGTCTTTATCTTCCCAATTAAAAGTTGCTCCCACTTTGTACAAATCATCTCCTAGCGGAATGATGAAAAACGTTGACTTAACAGCCACCTGAATTTGCAATTCAGAGGCTTTAACAATTAAATATTCTCCTTTATTACCAACAAGTGGAAGTCTGTTGAAAAAAGGATTATTCTTAAGACCGAAGCCTTCTGCAAATACAATATGCTTTGCTTGAAAATCTTCATATTGCACAAGTCCAGAATCAAATATCTTTAATTGATCATAATCGAAGGAAGCGGCAATAAAGCTATTTTTAGAACGAAGCCTTTCAGCATAGGCTTTCAAAAGATCGGTGATTTGAATACGCACACTTTCCAAAACAAGCCCTTTACCATACGGCGCTTTTACTGTATCACTCGACTTGATAAGTTCATCACTCAAAAACCGATTCAATATAGGTTTATCTGATGCTTCAAACCAGTTATTTTGATCTTCGGCAGAGGAAAAAACTTTATGAATAGCAAGTACATCTACAAAATCTATTCCCAGCTTATCAGAAACTGATTTAAAAAATGACAAAGCTGCATCAAACTGCTCATCACCTTTCCAGGGAATGGTATAGCGCTTTAAAATAACTGGATTAATAAGACCTGCAGCAACTTTACTTGCAGAAGGCAAATTGGCGTCAAAAACCACAAACGATTTATTGTGCCTTTCCAATTGATCACAAAAGGCCATACCGGCAAGACCAAAGCCTACAACTATATAATCAAGCTTTTTCATAGCCTGCCAAATTAGAAATTTAAATCGAAGACATAAAAAAAACGCCTTTAAGAAAAGGCGTTTTAAATTTAATTTAGTGAAATCGGGGGAATTAGTAATTCCACATATCGATTTCAAAATTGCGTATTTGTTCTTTAATACGTTGAGATTCCAGAAGCTGCATCATTGCATTATCTGCGATGTATTGTCTCACTTCACGATCACCCTGAATATTATCTACCTGATAGATCACACCATTAAAACGACGTGAGTTAAGCAAATGATCAAATGAAAGCGGCTGAGCCGAATTTTGCGGATTAAAAACCTTGGCTTCGTGAAGAATATCACGAGCTGTAGGATACCAAACCCAGAAAAGCGGAACCATCACAGGATCTTCATCATCGATAAAGTTAACGTCTGGAGCAACTGGAGCAATACCTATTAAACGATATTTCAATTCTCCCTGACGCTTGTCAAAATACCAATACCCGCGTATCCAATACTGCTCAATATCTGCAGCAGCGATGTCACGACGATCGATATACTGCTCATCAACTTGATAACCAGCATTGATTTGCTCGATACCTAAGTCTGTTGTATCCACACGAGATAAGGCGGCAGCGATATCAGACAATTCAATTTTTTGTTTAAAGTAAGAATCTGCGTAAATATCCAGATTTCCTGAACGTGCATTTTCAACTAAAACGTCATAAAGAGGCTTACGGTCTGAACCAATGTTATTCACGTCTATAGGATAATACAAAGGAAAATTCACACGCTCATCAAGATCTACGATCTCCCAGGTATTCTTACCCCAAAGCACATCACGACTATCTACATAACCGTAAGGAAGTGGTTTGTCATTATCTAACTCCAACTGCCCTTCGGTTTTCTCATACATCTCATCGGGCGCTTTTGCATTGAGAATGTTGATTTGAGCCTGAAGACTCAAACCTCCCATTAACAAAGACAAAACAAGTACCGTTAACTTTTGGCCTCTCATAATCATTTCTTTTTAATTGGTAAGCTCAATCAAAACAGGCGACACTTTCTTAAGTCTGTAACTACTATTGCCTGAAATCTGAGCATCGATATCAAATATTTGTACCGTCTCCCCGCGTTGCGCTCTACGCAATACGTCTTTTGCACGTTGATCTAGTCTGTTACCATTTACCTGCACGGTAGGCTGACCAGGAACATTAAATTTAAATCCGCTAACACGCAATCCTAATTCAAAATCAAAATCGGGTAAGGCAGCGCCTATCTCTGAAATCTCTAACGAATTACGTTGCATTTTTAGTATACCATCTTCTCCTCGAACAGTTCCGATTGGGTTTGGAATATCTTTAATACGGAATTGTTTTGAATCGCTAACTTTTGAACCGTCAGCCATTGTACCAGATACACTGATAGTAACTTCACGACCCTGACCCGGATTCATTACATAAGTACTTCCTGAAACTTTAGATAAACCAGGTGCAGAAGCTGAAATATTATTATCAGCAACGCCGGCAAAGCTAATGGTCATCGGGTTAGCAACACCGCGATAAACAACATTCATCTTATCTGCAGAAATAGTTGCAGAGTTAGGTCTGTTAATTACCGCATAAGAATCAGAAATTGGAATACTTACTATTTCATCACCTTCCTTAAACTGAAGTTCTCCTTCAATTTTGCGCTCACCTACAGCTCCAGCAGGAAAATCAAGATTAACCTCTCCTGCAGATGCCTGAACTTCTTTCCCATTAATAATAACTTTTTCAAAATTCAGGGTATTGTCATAGCGACCTAAAACCACCTTACCCTTAAAGTTTTCACTTGAGAAAAATGCACTTTTGTCTGGAATCACAATTGCCTGATAGTTTTTCATCGAGAGCTGAGCAGCTTGCTCACCGGCAAGCATAGCCGATAAAAGCTCACTTTGGGTGGTCTTAATATCGGCTTGCATTTGTGTAAGCTTCGTTTTAGAAGCGATAATTGGGAAACCTTCAAAATTATAGCTCAACCATTCAACAGCCTTACCATCACGATTCTCCACAGGATCTGTATTGAATTTTTGTTTAACCTCATCAGCGATTGTAGGATATGAACCTTCTGTTAATGCTACGATTTCATTTCTAAAACTTTCTACTTTAGATTTAAAGTTCTGTCCTTCCTCACTTAGGTTTTCACCCTGAAAGAATTTTTGATCTAAGAAATCGGGTTTATCCTGAGTTTCATAATCAGTTGGATCATCAAGAGTAGCCACCATTTCTGATTTAAGGTTTGCGATGTAACCATCCAAATCTGAAGCTAACTCGTTAACTTTCTTAGCTTTCTCCTGAATAGGCCCGTATTTTGCGGGTTGTTCTGACGCTTTTTCAGCCAAACCAGCCATAAATGCCTGGTTTCGTATATCTGAAGTAACGTTTGCTTCGGCAATCTTATCATTAAGTAAACCAAATGCCGAAAGCACTTCTTTTGACATATTCAATGCAAGCATCGCGATAAACACGAGATACATCAAATTGATCATTTTCTGTCTTGGGGTTTGTTTTCCTCCTGCCATAGTGCTAGTTTTCTACTGAATTATACAAATTACTAATTCAGTTATCTTTTGCTCATTGCAGACAACATACCACCATATACACCGTTAAGTGATGAAAGGTTTGTTGCTAAACTTTCCATTTGCTCTTTTAACTTACCAGCATTATTTGCTACCTCGTTATTGATCTCAGCCTGACGACCAGCAGTCTCAACCTGAACCTTATACAAACTGTTTAAAGATTCCATTTGAGCCGCAGCAAGAGCCATCTCCTGACTGTATTTTTTAGTAGAATTCATAGCTTCTGTAGTAGGAGCAATTCCTTTAGCCGCACCTTCAAAACTACGAATGCTGGTACCAAGGCTACTCATCAATTCAGCATCAATACGCGCTTCTTTAAGCATTGCATCAAGTTTTTCAGAAAGTAAACCTTTAGTTTCAGTCAATTCTTCTTTCTTTCTTGGTCTTTCAACAGCTAGCTCACCTTTAAGTTCAGGGTAAACTAATGACCAGTCTAGTTCATCGTCAACTGGTTCAAATGCAGATAATGCGAAAATCAAAGCTTCAGTAATCAAACCTATTGCTAGAAGAGTTGCTCCGTTAAGCGGACCAAGTTCCCAGTGTAGAATTTTAAATAATGCTCCCAGGATTACAACAGATGCACCAAGGCCATAAGCCATGTTTAATAATTTCTTTTTTGTTTTAGCGCTTGCCATTTTTAAAGATTTTTAGTTAAGTGAAATTAGGTTAAGATATATTTGGGGAAATATATTAGGGTTAATTAGCGGCGCGAAGCACCATTACGCATGTTTACATCCTGATCAACACCAAGGTAATCCTGTACGGTTCTAAAACCGATATAACTTCGGGCTGAATCAGCATATTCATAATCACGTGTACTTACCTGGATCATGTAAGCCACGTCTTTCCATGAACCGCCACGTACCACTTTGCGCTCGTTAAGCGGATCGCTAACATTAGGGTTCATAGTAGAAACATATTCATAGGCGTTAGGATCATAGGATGAAGCCACCCATTCTGAAACGTTACCCGCCATATTGTATAAATCGTAGTCATTAGGCTCATAAGCATCAGCCTCTACCGTATAAAGTGCCTGATCTGCTGCATAGTCACCACGCAAAGGCTTAAAGTTTGCCATAAAGCAACCTCTGTCATTCTTGGTGTAAGGACCTCCCCAGGGATAGGTCGCTCCTTCAAGACCACCACGAGCTGCGTATTCCCACTCGGCCTCACTTGGCAAACGGAAACGGTTAACCAATTCCTGACCGCGTTGTTTTTTATACGAGTTTTTATTATCAGTACGCCATTGGCAGAACGCCTTGGCTTGTTGCCAGCTTACACCAACAACCGGATAATCATCATAAGCACTATGCCAGAAGTAGTCGTTATGCATAGGCTCATTATAAGAGTAAGCAAAATCCTTAATCCACACAGTGGTGTCAGGATAAATTTTAGTCTCTTCAGTAACTATAAATTCCTTACGTGCACCATTCTTCTTACGGGCGGCAGCTTCGATATCCAGATATTTATATTTGAAAACTAACTTTTCTACGTCTATAGTTCGTTGACCGTTATAAGCCTCTTCAAGCGGAATGTACATAGAATCCATAACCATCACATAGGACTCATCAGGATAATCCATAGGATCGTCGATTAGATCAATATCCCAGTTAAGCTTTCTATCACTATAATCATCACTTAAGCTGTAGTAGTTATCATACATATACTGCTCATAAGGAGTCATATCATCTGGATTATAATCAACAAAGGCATATTCACCAATACCGTCATTACCAGGAGTCTCTCCCATAAGATCTGCTTCAATAGCTAAACGCGCACGAATTATAGAGTCACGTACCCATTGAACAAACTGTCTGTATTCTGAATTTGTGATTTCGGTTTCATCCATGTAGAACGAGCGGACGGTCACCGTTTTTGTAGGCGCATCTTTGATGGCGGCAATGTCGTCATCACTTTTACCCATAATGTAAGCCCCTCCAGACACCAAAGTCATTCCATAGGGCTTCTCAGGATTCCACTTTTTGCCTTTTGCCCCAACAAGCTCACCGCGATCGTTGCGACCGCAACCAATTAATGAGCTCGCAATTGCAATAATTGCAAGAAACTTCTTCATAGGTTAATTATGTTAAATCTAGATTTGAGACGGTAAACCTATCTATAAAAATGCTAAAAAGCAATTTTTTCATGAAAATTACCTTAAAATCCAAACAAATTGTTAATTATACTTCATTCTTACGTTTCGCTTTGTACCAACGCTCGGGAATCTCCTGATTACAGGCGTTTATATAATCTTCTTCAGTGCAAGGTAATAACGTGTGCCTTTTTAATTTAGTATTAACACCTTCCAAAAAAGGAATTTCTATCCACCAGCGATCTGATTTTCGGCTTTTATAAAAGCTTAACATTTCATCATCAACAGGTACATTATAATGTAAAAAATCTTCATCTCTATTAGACAATGACTCGTTCATTCTATAGTTTACACCTTCAATAAAATACCAGATCATCTGCCCCAAAAGCGACGCTGAAACTTCAACTTCACGGCTCACTAAATATTCGAAAATACCAAAAACCCTCACCCTGTCGCTCAATCCCGCGTATCTTGCAATAGCACAAGCCTCTCTCCCATTAAAGCCATTGCTATGCTCGGGGTGCATAAATCCGAGTACATCTGCCTGTATCGAGGATAAGTCAAAACTCACAATATCTGCATCACGCATAACCGGCTCAATTCTACTCATATCAGCGGTTAAATTACCCAGTCTAAAGGCGTCAAAATACAATTTTTCCATCAGGTCAATTTCTTCCTGACTATTGAAGAAAGTTTGGTATCCCAGATTGGAATAATTAAAGAGGTTATAAGGCTGATCTACAATGATTTTACCCACAAAAGAGTGGTGTGTAATAGGCAGACTGCTATTTCCTAAATCAAAACCACTATCCACATTAACCAGGTTAACCATCTGATCTAAATCATCAAAAGCTCGGTATAAGGCATAAGTTAAGTCCTGACTTCCTCCTAAAATGATGGGTATAACGTCATTTTTTACGCACAGGCTTACAATTTCTTTCAATCCGAAATAGGTATCTGAAAGTTGATCACCGGCATCAAGATCCCCCAGATCACCAATTTTGGTATGCCAATTCCCTGGAAATAACTTATAAAATGACTTTCGTATTGCTGAAAAATCAAGATAATCGTCACGTTCTTCAACAGATCCGCGTCGTTCCCTTACTCCAATTATTGCAATATCCAGATTTTCAAGTACCGGCATTCCTCCCTCTCTAGAGTGAATTTGCAGTTGGTTGAATAACCGCTGTTCATTAAATAATCCCGCCTGAGCCAATAGGGCATCAGATACCGGAAGCAAATTTTCAATTGCCATGAATTATTTCTTTTTTGCCGTTGTCTTCTTGCGCGTAGTTTTCTTCTTAGTAGTCTTAGCGGCAGCCTTTTTCTTAGGCTTAGGACCTTGTTTTTCAATAATATCCTTCACCTCATCAAGCGTAAGCTTTGTCGCATCTACAGTTTTAGGAAGTTCAATTTTAACCTTCCCTTTAATTATGTTAGAACGTCCCCATCGGGCTTTTTCTACCCGTATTCCTTCATCCTTAAAATTATGGATGATTTTATCTTTCTCTTTTTGCTTTTTATCTTCTATAAGCTCAACAATATCATCTTCAGATAAATTGTCGAAATCATACTTTTTATTGACGTTGATAAAAATGCTATTCCATTTAATGAATGGCCCAAAACGACCAACACCTTTGGTTACAGGTAAATCTTCATATTCATAAATAGGAGCATCTGCCTTTTGCTTCTCTTTAATATATTCTACCGCTTCATCATACTCTACCTCCATTGGATCACGTCCTTTAGGTAGCGAAACAAATGTTTTTCCGAATTTCACATAAGGACCAAAACGCCCATTATTTACTTCAACGGTCTCGCCTTCATACTCTCCCAATTCACGTGGTAATTTGAAAAGATCCATAGCTTCCTCGAAGGTGATGCTCTCCAACTGTTGATCTGGTAAAAGCCCAGCGAACTGAGGCTTTTCATCATCTTCAACAGAGCCTATTTGCACCATGGCACCGTATTTACCCAGACGCACACTAACAGGCTTTCCGGTTTTTGGGTCAGTACCCAGAACACGCTCACCAACTTCACGGTCAGCATTTTCGGCTACATCTTTAACGTGAGGATGAAAATCTTTATAGAAATCTTTCATCATTTTGGTCCACTCCTCGTTACCTTCCGCGATTTCATCAAAATCCTGCTCCACCTTGGCGGTAAAGTTATAATCCAGGATGTTCTCAAAATGATTTACAAGGAAGTCATTAACCACCATACCTACATCGGTTGGCACGAGTTTCCCCTTATCTGAACCTACTTTTTCCGTAAGTTTTTTAGCCTTTACGCTTCCATCTTTCAAGGTTAGCAAGTCATACTCCCGCTCGGTTCCCTCAACATTACCTTTCTCTATATATTTTCTATTCTGAATTGTAGTAATAGTTGGTGCGTAAGTTGACGGACGACCAATACCCAATTCTTCAAGCTTCTTCACTAACGATGCCTCGGTATAGCGATAAGGCGCTCTAGTAAATCGCTCTGTAGCTGTTATCCAAAGATTGTCAAGCACTTCTCCTTCTTTTAATGGAGGAAGAATTCCGCTTTCTTCCTGATCTTCGTCATCTGTACCTTCAAGATAAACTTTCAAAAATCCATCAAATTTGATCACCTCTCCGTTTGCTGTAAAGTTTGAAGGGTGATTTGAGGAAGCGATTTGTACATTGGTACGTTCCAATTGAGCTTCACTCATTTGTGATGCGATGGCACGTTTCCAGATCAATTCATATAAACGAGCCTGATCTCTATCAAGGTTTACGCTATGCTTACTAAAATCGGTAGGCCTGATAGCTTCGTGAGCTTCCTGTGCTCCTTTCGCCTTTCCTTTATAATTACGCTCTTTGTGATATTTCTGTCCGTATGCAGCTACAATCTCATCTGCCGCCCCTTGCTTAGCATCCTGCGAAAGGTTAACACTATCGGTTCTCATATAAGTTATGAGTCCCGCTTCGTATAGACGCTGCGCAAGTGTCATCGTTTTACTAACCGAAAAATACAACTTACGTGAAGCTTCCTGCTGAAGCGTTGAAGTTGTAAATGGAGGCGCTGGAGATTTCTTAGCCGGCTTGGTTGTTAAAGCATCTACTTTAAAAGTAGCATTAGCATTGGCGTTTAAGAATTCTTCAGCCTCTTTACGTGTATCCAGGTTTTTAGGCAGTTTCGCCTTTAAAGTCTTACCCTCATCATTTGCAAACTCAGCATCTATTCTAAAGTAGTCCTCCGTTTTAAAGGCCTGTATCTCACGCTCGCGCTCTACGATTAAACGTACAGAAACCGACTGTACACGCCCGGCAGAAAGACCACCTTTAACTTTACGCCATAGAACTGGAGAAATTTCATATCCCACCAATCTATCTAAAACCCGGCGCGCCTGCTGAGCATTCACCAGATTGTAATCAATTTCCCGTGGATTTTCAATCGCACGTAAAATAGCTTTCTTAGTAATCTCCGAGAATACAATTCGCTTGGTCTTTTGCTTATCAAGATTTAATTCTTCCGCAAGGTGCCAGGCAATCGCTTCTCCCTCCCGGTCCTCATCACTCGCTAGCCAAACTGTTTCTGCTTTTCCTGCTAAATCTTTCAACTTCTTCACTACCGCCTTCTTGTCTTTGTTGACGGTATATTTCGGTTTAAAATCTCCTTCTACATCTACTCCAAGCTCTTTTGTAGGAAGATCTGCAATATGCCCAAAGCTGCTTTCAACTTTAAATTCTTTCCCTAAAAACTTTTCAATAGTCTTTGCTTTTGCAGGTGACTCAACAATTACTAGATTTTTTGCCATAGTGATTTTTTGAAGCGATTTGTCCTCTAATTGAGAACCACAAGTACTTACTTTTTCTTACTTGAGAAAGACAAAAGTAGTAGAAATTTTATTATCCAAACCCGAAGCCCTTATAATGACTGCCCAAATCACACCACTGACTCTCTCTAAATCAAGTAACGAACCTTAAAAAAATTACTCAAATACAATAGCATTCTATATCTGTAAGTCATCATTTAAGGAACCTAAATACAATTCATATAAATATAACTTTAATGACACTTTGTCACAACTCGGCTTAATCGTATCTTTGCCCACTATTTTAAGGAAGCAGTTTGTTTATGGAGAAGATTATTGACGAAAAGAAACAAGGGGAAGCCCTGGTTCTGGAACCACAGTCAACCAATACCAAAAAATTATTTATTGAAAGTTATGGTTGCCAGATGAATTTTAGCGACAGTGAGATTGTTGCTTCTATTCTTTCTGAACAAGGCTATAATACCACGCAGTCACTTGAAGATGCAGATCTTGTCTTGGTAAATACCTGCTCTATTAGAGATAAAGCCGAGCAAACTGTTCGTAAACGTCTCGAGAAATATAATGCAGTCAAAAAGGTAAACCCGGCGATGAAAGTTGGAGTACTGGGCTGTATGGCAGAGCGCCTTAAGAGCAAATTTCTTGAAGAAGAAAAAATTGTTGACCTGGTAGTTGGACCAGATGCCTACAAAGACCTACCTAATCTTTTAAATGAAGTTGAAGAAGGTCGCGATGCCATTAACGTTATTCTTTCTAAAGAAGAAACTTATGGTGACATTGCACCGGTACGTCTTCAAAGCAACGGTGTAACAGCTTTTGTAAGTATTACCCGTGGTTGTGATAATATGTGCACGTTTTGTGTGGTACCCTTTACCCGTGGACGTGAGCGCAGTCGTGACCCTCAAAGCATTGTTGAGGAAGTAAATGACCTGGCAGCAAAAGGATTCAAAGAAGTCACACTTCTTGGACAAAATGTTGACAGTTTCCTTTGGTATGGCGGCGGACTTAAAAAAGATTTTGAAAAAGCCAGCGATATGGCCAAGGCCACAGCAGTAAACTTCTCAGGTTTGCTTGCTATGGTTGCCGAAGCTCAACCAAAAATGCGTATTCGTTTTTCAACGTCAAACCCTCAGGATATGACGCTTGATGTGATACACACAATGGCCAAATATCCTAACATCTGTAAATACATTCACTTACCGGTACAAAGCGGAAGCGATCGTATTTTAAAAGAGATGAATCGCCTTCACACCCGTCAGGAATACTTTGATTTGATAGACAACATTCGAGAAATCATCCCAGACTGTGCAATTTCTCAGGATATGATCACTGGCTTCCCAACGGAAACCGATGCCGATCATCAGGATACGCTAAGTTTGATGGAATATGTGAAATATGATTTTGGTTTTATGTTTGCCTATAGCGAGCGCCCTGGTACTTTGGCTGCACGAAAGCTGGAAGACGATGTGCCTATGGATGTAAAAAAAGAGCGCCTTGCAGAAATAATTGCATTGCAACAAGTACACTCTTTACACAACACCCAAAAACAACTTGGCAAAACGGTTGAAGTTCTTATCGAAAAAGCATCTAAGAAAAGTGATGCAGAATGGATGGGGCGTACCACTCAAAATACCGTAGCTGTTTTCCCAAAAGAGCATTACAAAGTAGGTGATTTTGTCAATGTTGAAATTTTAGATTGCACCAGCACCACACTTTTAGGAAAAGCCGTGGGTTATTCAGATAATAATTAAGATCAAGAATGGAATCAGTTCACGCGATTAAACAACGTTTTGGAATCATTGGTGATGATCCCAAACTCAACCGATCTATAGAAAAAGCTATTCAGGTAGCCCCTACAGATATTTCGGTATTGGTTACTGGAGAAAGCGGGGTTGGTAAAGAAAGTATTCCGCGTATTATACACGCACTTTCCCATCGTAAACACAACAAATACATCGCAGTAAACTGTGGTGCGATACCCGAGGGAACGATTGACAGTGAACTCTTTGGTCACGAAAAAGGAGCTTTTACCGGTGCAACTTCAACCCGTAGCGGATATTTTGAAGAGGCCGATGGCGGAACCATATTTTTAGATGAAGTAGGTGAACTACCGCTACCAACACAGGTAAGACTGCTACGTGTATTGGAAAATGGTGAATTTCTAAAGGTTGGTTCGTCAAAAACCCAAAAAACGGATGTTCGCATCGTTGCAGCTACAAACGTAAAAATGTTTGAAGCAATTAATGAGGAAAAATTTAGAGAAGACCTATATTATCGCTTAAGCACTGTAGAGATCAATCTACCACCGCTACGCGATCGTAAAGACGACATTCATCTGTTGTTCAGAAAATTTGCTTCAGACTTTGCAAGTAAATACAAAATGCCTACAATCAGGCTTGAAGATGACGCCATTCAACTTTTATTAAAATACCGCTGGTCTGGTAATATCAGACAATTACGTAATGTGGCTGAACAAATTTCGGTACTGGAGCAAAACCGAAGTATTACTTTAGAGAAATTACGAGCCTATTTACCCGATACCGGAGCAAATCTGCCCGCGGTTGTGGGAAGCAAAAAAGGGGAAAGCGACTTCAGCAGCGAACGCGAGATTCTTTACAAAGTGCTTTTTGATATGAAAAGTGACCTGAACGATCTCAAAAAGCTGACGCTCGAGTTGATGGAAAACGGGAACAATGCTTCGGTAAGGGAAGAAAACAAATCACTAATCAAGAAGATTTATCAGGAAGAAGACACCGATGCTTTTGAGAGTGCCGAAGATATCACCGAGGTGCTTCAGATTCCACAGGAGTCTGTAGTGAGCGCTCCGGTTTCAGACAAATACCATTTTGCCGAAGACGTGGAGGAAGAAGAAACCCTTTCGCTTCAGGAAAAAGAACTGGAATTGATTGAAAAGTCACTCGAGCGTCACAATGGCAAACGTAAGGCCGCAGCTAAAGAACTCGGCATAAGTGAGCGCACATTATACCGAAAAATTAAGCAATACGATTTATAAGAATCCGTTTAACTTTCTCAATATAATGAGGGCAACTATGGCAAAACTAAAACTGACGATACTTTTTCTTAGCCTGTTTACATTAAATAGCTGCGGATTTTACTCTTTTACAGGTGTTGATATTGGGAGTGCTTCAACCTTTGCAGCACCATTTTTCCAAAATACTGCTGCGGTTGTAGAGCCAGGAATTGATAGAACATTCACTTTTGCCTTACAGGATTTGATTCAAAATCAAACCAGCCTGAATCTCACAAGCAATATCAATGAAGCCGATCTGGTCTATACAGGTGAAATCATAGATTACTATTTCGCACCACAAACGGCGACTTCAGATAACGTTGCTGCACAAACCCGACTTACTATCGTGGTTTTGTGTAATTTCACAAATAAAGCCATCGAAGACGGAAGCGCAGATTTTGAAAAACGCTTTTCGTTTTTTGTTGACATACCTGGAAATGCGCAACCGGTAGGAGCTGTTTTAGATGGAGCTATCGAAGAAATTTTTGAACGCATTACACAAGATATCTTTCAGGCATCGTTGGCAAACTGGTAAAATTTATGCACACCAAAACCTTTACATATTTATTAGAGCATCCCGACCGTATCACCAGTGACGAGTCTATGGAGTTGCGTAATCTTGTAAAGGAATATCCTTATTTTCAGGCGGCACGTGCTCTATATTTAAAAGGATTGAAGAATGACGACAGCTACCTCTATAATACTGAACTTAGAAAAACTGCGGCTTACACTCAGGATCGCAGCGTTCTGTTTGACTACATCACTTCAGACTTTTTCAATCAGACCGATGTGAGTGAGCAGATCAAAAACCAGGAAGCCTATTTAAAAAATATGGCGGTTTTTGAATTTACAGATGTTTCTGCAGAATTAGAAGCTGAAGAATTACACAAAGCAAATCAGGTTTTTGATCCCGATTTTTTCATTCCAAAAGAACCAGAAACAGAACCCACGCCCGAAGAACAACTACAGATAGGCAAACCTCTTGAATTTAATAAACGGGAAACACATTCCTTTAGCGAATGGCTTAAACTCACTTCATTCAATAAGATAAACCGGGACACTCCTGCTCCACCCCAAACTGATGAACAGGAAAAAACAGAAGCACCAGAGGTAGCAGAAATTACTGGTGAGTCTGAATCAATTTCTACAGAAGCCGAACCCACAATTGAGACAGAACGTTTCACCGAAGAAGATATAGACCGCGCACGCAGATTGGAGTTAATTGATCGTTTTATTGAAAGCAATCCAAAAATAAAAGTATCTCCTCCCGACGCCGGATTTAAAAAACCCGATTTGGAAGATCGCTTCAAGCCCAACGACAGCCTGATGACAGAGACTTTAGCAAGAGTATATGTGGAGCAAAAAAACTACACAAAGGCAAAACAAGCCTTTAAAATTTTAAGTTTGAAATATCCGGAAAAAAGTGGTTTCTTTGCAGACCAAATTCGGGCAATAGAAAAATTGCAGGAAAATAAATAGTTAAACCGCGGTAAATCATTGAATACACCGCAACTTATAAATTGAGCTTCAGATGTTTTTAATCTTTTTATTCTTAATCATTATAGTAGCCTTCCTACTTATTGTAGTTATTATGGTACAAAATCCTAAAGGTGGAGGTTTATCTTCTTCTTTTGGAGGTGGCGGCACACAACAAATAGGTGGTGTTAAAAAGACTGGTGACTTCTTAGACAAAAGCACCTGGGGATTGGCAACTATTCTTTTAGTACTTATTCTTATTTCTAACGTAACCATTTTTGGTGGTGGCGAGAGTAATGAGTCTAAAGTAATAGACGGTGAAGATGTAGAAAACATCGTTCCATTAACAGAGCCAGCTCCAACAGCTGATGAAGCTCCTGCTACAGACACAGAAAATAACTAAATGACAGTTTAGTCATTGTATAAATTAGGAGACCGCAATTATGCGGTCTTTTTTTTGCCTTTTTGTCAGCCTTATTCGACTGGCATACTTTGTGCCTTTTGGTGGTCACAAATACGAAATTAATAACTAAAATTTATAGAAAAATGGGAGTAAACATTAAACCTCTTTCAGATCGGGTTTTGGTAGAGCCGATGGCTGCTGAAACCAAAACAGCATCCGGACTTTACATTCCGGAAACAGCTAAAGAAAAACCTCAACAAGGTAAAGTTGTAGCTGTAGGAAGTGGTAAAAAAGACCACGAGATGACCGTTAAAGTTGGTGATACTGTTCTTTACGGCAAATATTCGGGTACTGAATTAAAATTAGAGGGTGCAGATTACCTAATGATGCGTGAAGACGACATTTTAGCGATCATCTAATTCAATCTTCTGTTTAACTTAATAACAATTCAATTTTTCGCAATCGCGAAATGTAAAAATCAACAACAATGGCTAAAGATATAACCTTTGACATCTCGGCAAGAGATGGTATTAAGCGCGGTGTAGATGCACTGGCAAACGCAGTAAAAGTAACATTAGGACCTAAAGGTCGTAACGTAATCATCAGCAAATCTTTTGGTGGTCCACAAGTAACTAAAGATGGTGTTACCGTAGCAAAAGAAATCGAACTGGAAGATGCACTTGAAAATATGGGTGCTCAAATGGTTAAAGAAGTTGCTTCTAAAACCAACGATCTTGCAGGTGATGGTACTACAACTGCAACTGTACTTGCTCAGGCAATCGTACAGGAAGGTCTTAAAAACGTAGCAGCAGGCGCAAACCCGATGGATTTAAAACGCGGTATTGACAAAGCTGTTGAAGCAATTACTAAAGACCTAGAAAAACAAGCTAAAGAAGTAGGTAGTTCTTCAGAAAAAATTAAGCAGGTAGCTTCAATTTCTGCTAACAACGATGATGTTATTGGTGAATTGATTGCTGAAGCTTTCGGCAAAGTAGGTAAAGAAGGTGTAATCACTGTAGAAGAAGCTAAAGGTACTGAGACTTATGTTGATGTGGTTGAAGGAATGCAATTTGACCGCGGTTACCTTTCTCCTTATTTCGTTACCGATAGCGAAAAAATGCAGACTGAGTTAGACAACCCATACATCTTGTTATTTGACAAGAAAATCTCTTCAATGAAAGACTTATTACCAGTTCTTGAGCCAGTTGCTCAGTCAGGTAAGCCTTTACTTATTGTTGCAGAAGATGTAGATGGTGAAGCTCTTGCAACTCTGGTTGTAAATAAATTGCGTGGTGCACTTAAAATTGCAGCTGTAAAAGCACCTGGTTTTGGTGACCGTCGTAAAGCAATGCTTGAAGACATAGCGATCCTTACCGGAGGTACAGTGATTAGCGAAGAGCGTGGTTTCACTTTAGAAAACGCGACTATCGATATGCTAGGTACTGCAGAAAATGTAACCATTGATAAAGACAATACAACTATTGTAAATGGTGGTGGTGAGAGCGATGCGATCAAAACTCGTGTTAATCAAATCAAAGCTCAGATCGAAACTACAACCAGCGATTACGATAGAGAAAAATTACAGGAGCGTCTTGCTAAATTAGCAGGTGGTGTTGCTGTGCTTTACGTAGGTGCTGCTTCTGAAGTAGAAATGAAAGAGAAAAAAGACCGTGTAGATGATGCACTTCACGCAACTCGTGCTGCAGTTGAAGAAGGTATTGTTGCTGGTGGTGGTGTAGCTTTAGTACGTGCAAAACGCGTATTAGAATCACTTAAGTCTGAAAATGCAGATGAATCAACCGGTATTAAAATCGTTGATCGCGCTATCGAAGCTCCATTACGTACCATCGTAGCTAATGCTGGTGGTGAAGGTTCTGTAGTTATCGCTAAAGTTATTGAAGGCGAAGCTGACTACGGTTACGATGCTAAAACCGAGCGTTATGTAAATATGCTTGCTGAAGGTATTATTGACCCTAAGAAAGTAACTCGTGTCGCACTTGAAAATGCAGCTTCAGTATCAGGTATGATCTTAACTACCGAATGTGCATTAACAGACATCCCTGAAGAAAAAGGTGGTGGTGCCGGAATGCCAGGAGGAATGGGCGGCGGTATGCCAGGAATGATGTAATTGCGAGCCTAATAGGCAAACATTATAAAGCAAAAATCCCTTTGGTCAACCAAAGGGATTTTTTTATTTCGATATAATTTATATCTGAGTCAAAAATGACTATTCAATCTTAGAATCAACCGTACCACAATTAAGCATCACGTCCCCAAAATACGGATTGTAAACTTTCTCTTCATTAGAAATCCAGTAAGCACCTTTCCCGTCAAAAGCCATTGGGCAATATTGATAATATAAAGTTCCGGAAGTAATGTTTGCTTCAACTAAATTCTTTATCTCAGCAGTTACTTCTTCAAAATGGGCTCGTTGCATATTTATATCTGTAGCTGCATTTATTTCTTGTGTCGCCACAAGAAGATCTGCAGTATCCCCTTCCAGGCCCTTTATACTTTCAAGCATTTTTGAAGCTGCAGCCTGCGCTGCCTCTGCATCTGTATTTACAAGTGCGGTCTTTAACAGGTTGTAATCATCATAAACCTGAGCCACCTGCTCATTTTCAAATTCGGCTTCACGATCTCCAGCCGTGTAGACTTCTTCATGAGAAATTTCTTCAGTCACGGTTACAGTTTCTGATTTCGCTTTCTTTTCGCCGCAGGCTAAAAATGCAAGAGCCGAACAAACAACAAGAACTTTTTTCATTTGAGTTAGATTTTACGAAGCAAAGATACAACTATGCTTTATTCTGTAATTTATGATAATAGAATGCAGGCACTAAAATAAGCAGCAACATCGGCTGAATTAAAAATCGACGTACGTAAAACAACATTAAGTGAAACCCGCTATTGTAGTAGTTAATTATCAAAGCAAAGAATACCAGCAACAGGATAAAAGCTACACCATATATTAATAAGTATATTTTGAAATGCTCTTGATTGCGAAAAAGACACACTAGAACTACAATGGACAAAGCCGAGTTTAGCCAAAATCGGATACTTGTATGAATTAAAAATTTAAAATGATCTATTGCCGGAAGTTTTTCAGCAGTTAAATATCCCGACTTAAAAAAGGGAAGTAATGGATCATAAAATAAATCGCTGCGAAAGAATCGAATACTTACAAGTGCCGAAATAGAAAGTAAACAAATTGTGATTATAAAGACCTTTTTCACCCTACCTAAGTTTTATAACGTCGCACCCACAATACCCAAAGAATCACAATCTGTCCATAAATAATTCCTGGAAACACCACATCGTGCAAAATCTCTTTGTATTCTGGAAATTCATAGAGACCAATACTCAAAATAGCAATTCGTACAATGTTTACGGCATAAACAAGCACTACCCCTCCCAATATGAAAAATAAAGTCGCTCGTAGTCCTTGAAAAAATGCCAATACAAATGCCGAAAAAAGAATGATAACGCTCACCGCATTACAACCTTCCACAATACGCGCTACAAACAAATCATTCACATAAAGTTTCATAGAAGCCTCTTGTGAATGCGGAACAATTCTACCTTCATAACCAAAAAGATTTACCAATTGCTCACTTTGCTCAGCTACCTTATGCGTTATATAGTCGGGATAATACAAATCGGAAGCTCCATAATTCAAGTAGATCCCATAAAGAAAACTCAATACGAGATAGACCCCTAAAAAAGTAAGGATAAACAAAAGTACCGACTTATATTTGCGTATTAATTGAAGCACTAATTTCAGGTTTAAAACCGCCCTAAAATACAAGAAAAATGACTTTTGAAGACTTAAAACCTCAAGTATCGGCTATCCTAAATCAAGAAACGCTTTCTGTAGAGCATAGACTTGAAGAACTATGTACACTTTTAAGAGCAGAAGTTGATTATTATGATTGGGTGGGCTTCTATTTTAAAAACGGAGATAAAGACGAACTAAAACTGAGTTCGTACGCCGGCGAACCTACAGATCATACCATTATTCCTTTTGGGAAAGGCATCTGCGGACAGGTAGCCGTATCTAATCAAAATTTTGTGGTACCAGACGTTAAAGCTCAGGACAACTATATAGCCTGTAGCATTACCGTTAAAGCTGAGATTGTAATCCCTCTTTTTGTAGATGGAAAAAATATAGGTCAGATTGATATTGATTCAAATACACCAGACCCGTTTACTACAGCTGATGAGCGATTTTTAGAATGGGTTAACGAGCAGGTTGCTGTAATCTTAAGCTAAAATCACGCAACCTTTTCAGGAATACCACATCTCATAATAAACGAACTATTATGAGATTTTTTATTTTATGGGCATTGAGCCTTTCATTACTAAGCTGCAATAATGATTCAGATGACGGACCTGCATTGGATTGTAGTGCTGTAAGTTGTCAAAATGCCTTTATCGCAATTGATTTTTTGGCCCAGAGTGATGGCGAAAATTTATTTACAGATGGCACCCTCAATTCGGATACCTTTAAGGTCATTGAAACGTCTTCTCAAGAAGAAGTTTCGTTTGGTGTAGACTCTGAAGGACTGGTCTACATTACTCCAAATATCCAATCAAGATCCCTCAATTCTTATAGCTATGAGGTAAAATCTTCCGGAGAAACAATTCTCACATTTACACTTGATGCAAAAAACACAGCTACACCTGATGATTGCTGTACGGCAATAGAGTTTTCTAATGTAACATCAACAAATTCTAGCTTTGAACGTAACAGCGATGTTAATCAACGCTATAAAGTAACACTAGATCTTTAATTACATCCCAGTTCTGATTGCCTCTACGGGATCTAATCGCGAAGCCATAAAGGCAGGTACGATCCCGGCAATCAGACCTATTGAAATTGAACTAGAAAGCCCATAAAAAATATTGGCATTTGAAAGTACAAATTCAAAACTGCCAGTGAATTGAGACAACACCAAAGTTATAATCCAAACAAGCCCAAGACCAATCAATCCACCTATTGCAGCCAGGATAATAGACTCAAACAAAAACTGAAGAAGAATAAATCGGTTTTTGGCTCCCAGCGCTTTTTGAATCCCAATGAGGTTAGTGCGCTCCTTAACACTTACAAACATTATATTGGCAATCCCAAAACCTCCCACAAGCAATGAAAATCCTCCAATACACCAGCCAATTGTTGACATTACACCAGTAATATTATCTACAAAATCACTCAATCCAGAAAGCTGATTTACAAAAAAATTAGTCACCTCATCGGTCTTCAAACCACGATATTGACGCAAACGCTGCGTTAAAACAGCATTAAACTCAGCTACATCTACGCCAGATTCTGGCTTGATAACAATTTGCGGGAAAGCTGATTTATTATTGCTTCCGTAAATACGCCTCACAACATTTACAGGTACGATGACAACCCCATCTTTTGACGGTCCAAAAATGCTATTCCCTTCTTTTTCCAGCACACCAATAACCGAAAATCTCTGACCGTACAAACGCACTTGTTTTCCAATCGGGTCTAAGCTTCCAAATAAACCTTCAGCAATCTCATCGCCCAGGACAATTACATTTGAACCGCTGTTTGATTCCGCTTCATTAAAAAACCGCCCCTCTGCCAATTGCAAAGCTTCAATATTATAGTATCCGTCAGTTACCGGTGCGATATTTACGCCCGTAATCAACTTGTCTCCAAACTTTATTGTTTCGGCTGGAACATTAAGACTAAATGAAGCAGCTTCCACATCAGGTACGCTTCGGCTTATAAATTGATATTCTTCATAGGTTACATCTGGAAATTGCTCCCGTTTCCATCTGGGAATATCAGTTGGGCCAAAAGAAAATCGCATCAGGATAATGGTACTATTATCTAAAGATGAAAGACTCCCTTTTATCTCCTGTTTGAGCGAATCTACAGCAGCAAGTACTCCAATAATAGAAAAGATACCTATGGTTACCCCCAATAAAGACAATAGGGTTCGCAACTTATTGTTGCGCAACGCATTGACTGCAAATGCAAAACTCTCTTTCAGTACCCTAAGATAGATAAGCATAGTGTAGATTTGTTTAGAATGCCTGTATGACGCAAAAGATGGTTTGGCGTTACAAATTTATAGCGAGAAAATACGAAAATATGCGTGACGTTTTCGTGCTTAAATTCATACTTTTGCACCCAAAATAAATTTTTCTTATGAGTACTCCTATTCAGGCCAAATCAGCCTTGGTTTCCGTTTTTAGCAAAGAAGGTCTAGAACCACTTATTAAAAAATTTCATGAACTGGGCATAACGCTTTATTCTACAGGAGGTACCGAAAAATTCATACGTGATTTAGACATACCGGTGGTACCGGTTGAAGACATCACGTCTTATCCTTCTATTTTAGGCGGAAGAGTAAAAACACTTCACCCAAAAATCTTTGGAGGTATTCTTAACCGTCAGGATCATGATGGCGACGTTGCAGAAATGGAAGAATACAACATCCCACAGTTGGATATTGTAATCGTAGACTTATACCCATTTGAAAAAACAGTTGCTTCAGGAGCTTCTGAGCAGGATATCGTTGAGAAAATTGACATAGGAGGTATTTCTCTTATTCGCGCTGCTGCCAAAAATTTTAAAGACACGCTATGCGTTTCTTCTGTTGAGGATTATGAAGAAGTTTTAGAACTTGTTTCTGCAAATAATGGAACAACTACATTAGCAGACCGTAAGCGATTTGCTGCAAAAGCTTTCAATGTATCTTCTCATTACGACACAGCTATCTTCAACTATTTTAATGAAGAAGAAACCGTTTATAAAGCGAGCTATACTGAAGGTAAAACATTACGCTACGGCGAAAACCCACATCAGCAAGGTACTTTCTACGGGGATTTTGACGCGATGTTTGAACAATTACACGGCAAGGAGCTTTCTTACAACAACCTTTTGGACGTTGACGCTGCGGTAAATCTAATGGCTGAGTTTAAAGACGAGAACCCAACATTTGCGATCCTTAAACACAACAACGCTTGTGGGGTAGCGCAACGCGACACTTTACATCAGGCTTACGTTGATGCTTTGGCTGGTGATCCTGTTTCGGCATTTGGAGGAATTCTTATTGCAAACGCAGAAATTGATAAAGCAACTGCTGAAGAAATTCATAGTTTATTTTGTGAAGTGGTAATTGCACCTTCTTATTCTGAAGAGGCATTAGAAATTTTAAAAGGGAAGAAAAATCGTGTGCTATTGGTTCAAAAGCCAATTGACCTTCCTAAAGATCAGGTGCGCAGCTGCTTAAATGGCGTTTTAGTACAGGATAAAGATCATATTACAGACAGTCTTGAAGATCTTAAGACCGTAACAAACAATAAACCGACCGCTCAAGAGTTAACTGACTTAGTGTTTGCTTCAAAAATTTGCAAACACACCAAGTCGAACACCATTGTTTTTGCAAAAGACAAACAACTTTTTGCCAGTGGTACCGGTCAAACCTCACGTGTTGATGCCTTGCGCCAGGCTGTTGAAAAAGCAAATTCTTTTGGATTTGATTTAAAAGGTGCAGTTATGGCAAGTGATGCGTTTTTCCCATTTCCAGATTGCGTGGAATTGGCAGACAATGCAGGTATCACTGCTGTAATACAACCCGGTGGTTCAATCAAAGATCAATTGAGTATTGATTATTGCAATGACCATGGTGTGGCGATGGTAATGACCGGAACCAGACATTTTAAACACTAATAAACCGTATTTTTTAAGTACATTTAAAGATTAACCTTTTAGCACCTAACCTCCCTAATTACATCATAGCTTATGGGCTTTTTTGATTTTCTTACCGAAGAAATAGCAATAGATCTTGGTACCGCAAACACCCTTATCATACATAACGACAAGGTTGTGGTTGATAGTCCATCTATTGTAGCCCGTGATCGGGTAAGCAATAAAATTATCGCAGCTGGTAAAGACGCCGCGATGATGCAGGGAAAAACGCATGAAAACATAAAAACCATTCGGCCGCTCAAAGATGGGGTTATTGCAGATTTTGACGCAAGTGAGCAGATGATGAGTATGTTTATAAAAGAAATCCCTGCGCTCAAAAAACGCCTTTTTGCTCCTGCCCTACGTATGGTTATTTGTATCCCTTCTGGAATTACCGAGGTTGAGATGCGAGCGGTAAAGGAAAGCGCAGAGCGCGTTAACGGAAAGGAAGTGTATTTGATTCACGAGCCTATGGCAGCAGCTATAGGTATTGGGGTAGACATTATGCAACCTAAAGGAAATATGATTGTTGATATAGGTGGTGGTACTACTGAAATTGCCGTGATCGCATTAGGTGGAATCGTTTGTGACAAGTCGGTTAAAATTGCCGGTGATGTATTTACAAATGATATCATTTATTATATGCGTACCCAACACAACTTATATGTTGGTGAACGCAGTGCGGAAAAAATAAAAATTCAAATTGGTGCAGCGACTGAAGATTTAGAAGTTCCACCAGATGATATGAGCGTACAGGGACGTGACTTGTTAACGGGTAAGCCAAAACAGGTATCTATATCTTATCGCGAGATTGCTAAAGCTCTTGACAAATCGATCTTACGTATCGAAGATGCAGTTATGGAAACGCTTTCTCAAACACCTCCAGAACTTGCAGCAGACATTTACAACACAGGTATTTATCTTGCAGGTGGTGGTAGTATGCTTCGCGGTCTCGACAAACGTTTATCTCAAAAAACCGATCTACCTGTATATATCGCTGAAGACCCTCTTCGTGCCGTAGTACGTGGTACCGGGATTACCCTAAAGAACTTAAACAGGTTTAAGAGCGTACTTATCAAGTAATAGCAAGGTGATTCATGCAGCAAATTGTCAATTTTCTAATAAAGTATAGAAACTTTCTGCTATTTGTATTTTTGCTGTTCTTATCTCTGGTTTTTACTATTCAGTCCCATTCCTATCACCGCAGTAAGTTTGTCAATTCGGCCAACTTTTTAAGTGGAGGAATCTTTACTGGTATCGATAATATTTCCACTTATTTCGATTTAAAAACTCATAATGAACAGTTAGTTACTGAAAACAGTTTTCTTAGACAACAATTGCTAAATAGTCGCGACAGCATTTCGCAGGAAATAGACACCACCCGTTTTGGAAACCAATTTCAAATTACCACTGCAAAAGTCATCAACAACAATTATTCGCACAAAGACAACTTTTTAACCCTGAAGGCTGGAAGCCAAGCCGGAATTAAACAAGATTTGGGAGTAATTACCAGTGAAGGTATTGTTGGGATCATTGATAAAGTTTCACCAGGTTATTCTACCGTGGTTAGTATACTTAACAGCAATTCACAAATCAATGCAAAGCTAAAAAAAAGCAATCACTTTGGAATTTTGGTTTGGAGAGGCGGAGATCCCAATCTGGTTGAACTTGTAGATGTGCAATCTAAAGCTCCTGTAAAACAAGGTGACACTATTGTTACCGGAGGGAAATCTACCATTTTTCCGGAAGGAATTGGCATTGGGACCATTGCCCAGTTTCAGCTTGATCCTACAGAAAATTTTTACAGTATAAAAGTGAAACTCTTCAATGACATGACAAATGTGGGTCATGTTTATGTGATAGAAAACCTGGATCGCGAAGAGATACAAACCTTAGAACAGGAGACCCAAGATGAGCAATAGTATATTTCGTAACATATTGCGTTTTGTAGTGCTTGTATTGGCGCAAATAACCCTATTCAATAATATTAAGTTCTTCGGATACATAAACCCCTACCCATACATCCTGTTTGTTCTACTGTTTCCTATTGGCGATAATAGAGCTTCACTGCTATTTACAAGCTTTTTGCTAGGACTAAGCATCGATATGTTTGCCAACAGTGGCGGAATGCATGCCGCAGCCTGCCTTTGCGTAGCTTATATGAGACCCTGGGTTTTACAATCTATCTTTGGTATTGCCTATGAATACAATGCTGTTAAAGTTTCATCTGCAGCTTATGGTGAACGATTGCTTTTTGTTAGCATCATGGTTTTCGCCCATCACCTCATCCTTTTTTCTCTCGAAAGTTTTAACTTTTCAGATATAATCTATATACTTAAGAAGACGTTGTTCAGTGGAGCATTTACCCTTTTGCTCGCTATGCTTTTTATCACTCTTTTTAGCTATAGACGTAAATGAGAAGAATACTGTTATTTTCTGTTGTACTGGTTACCGGACTTTTATTTACCGGCAGGCTTTTCTATTTACAAATCCTGAATACTTCTTATGCAGGACTCTCAGAAAACAAAGCTATTAAACGCTCTTTTGATTATACCCAACGCGGTCATATTTATGATCGTAATGGAGAACTTTTGGTAAGCAATCAGCCCTCTTACGATGTGATGGTGATTCCACGGGAAGTAGAACCCTTTGATACCCTTGAGCTTTGCAAAATGCTTAAGATGACCAAAGAAGGATTAGTTACCCGGCTTGAAAAAGCACGAGTTTATTCTCCCAGATTACCTTCTATTGTTATCCCACAATTAACAAAATCTGAATACGCTTACTTGCAGGAAAAAATGCGCAAGTATGAAGGCTTTTACATTCAGAAACGTTCGTTGCGTGATTATCAGATTGATTATGGTGCCAACTTTTTAGGCTACATCGCAGAAGTAAACCAGTCTGATGTCGATGCAAATCCGTACTATCAATCAGGTGACCTTAAAGGAAGAACCGGTGTTGAAAAACAGTATGAAGAAGTTCTACGAGGCGTAAAGGGTGTGAAGTATATCCAGAAAGATCGCTTTAACCGGGATATTGGCCCATATAAAAATGGTAGCCTTGATACGCTCCCACAACCGGGAAAAGATATAACCCTTACCGTTGACGCCGCTTTACAGAAATACGGTGAAGAACTAATGATCAATAAACGTGGTGGAATTATTGCTATTGAACCTGCGACTGGCGAAATATTAGCTCTTGTATCTGCACCCAACTACGACCCGGCATTACTTGTAGGTCGTGAACGTTCAGCAAACTTCACCAAGTTATGGTATGACACGATTGCCAAACCTTTATTCGACCGTAGTCTTCAGGCAGAGTACCCACCGGGTTCCCCATTCAAAACCTTAAATGCACTTATCGCTTTACAAGAAGGTGTAGTAAACACTCAAGAGAGTTTTGCCTGTCATTCGGGGTATTATTATGGCTCACGAGGACGTAAGCTTGGTTGCCACCACCATCCTTCTCCTCTAAGTATGATACCCGGTATTGCCAACTCTTGCAATGCTTATTTTGCAAATGTTTATCGAAGAGTAATCGAAAAATACGACACGCCTCAGGAAGGTATGGACGTATGGAAACATCACCTTGCTAGTTTTGGTTTAGGCGACTTTATGGGCACAGACCTACCAATCGGACGTCCCGGGTTTATTCCTGACAGTAAATTTTACAACAGATCTTACGAGTATCCTAAATACAAATGGTTTAGTACCGCGACAATCTCAAACTCTATTGGGCAGGGAGAGGTTAGTACAACGCCGATTCAGCTTGCAAATATAACGGCAGCTATTGCCAACAGAGGCTGGTATTATACACCTCACATCATCAAGGCAATTGAAGGCAGCTCAGAGGAAATTCCCGAAGAATATCGTACCAAACACGTAACCACTATAGATCCTGCTCATTTTGAACCAGTAGTTCAGGGAATGAATGATGTGTACAATTATGGTACTGCTTCGGCTGTACGTATTCCTGATATTGATATTTGCGGAAAAACCGGTACTGCAGAAAATTACACCAAAATCAATGGGGAGCGCGAGCAGCTTACCGATCACTCCATTTTTGTAGCATTTGCTCCTAAAGACAACCCAAAAATTGCCATTGCTGTTTTTGTTGAAAATGGCTATTGGGGTGCACGCTACGCCGGTAAAATTGCCAGTTTGATGATTGAAAAACATATCAAAGGAGAAATTACCCGAACTGATTTACAAGACTGGGTACTTTCAAACAGTCTTGAAGATGAATATGCAAAACCTTTGAGCGGAGCACCTTTCTACATCAATGATGGCAAAAAATTAAGTGGAGTACCTGAAAAGCCTCAACTTTAATGGCTATAAATACACGCAACCGCGGAACCTTTGACTGGATTATTATTCTGCTTTACCTGGCTCTGGTTGGCATTGGCTGGGTAAATATAATTTCGGCGTCTATAGACCCAACCGAATCTTACAACCTTTTTGATTTAGATAATTTATATGCAAAACAATTGCTCTTTATGGGGCTTAGTATTGTTTTGATCGTCTTCATTTTATCGCTGGAAGCCAAATTTTTTGAACGTTTTTCTAGCGTAATATATGTAATATCAATCCTGTCATTGCTGGGACTTTTTGTCTTTGGAAAAACAATTTCTGGAGCGACGAGTTGGTACAGTTTCGGAAGCTTTGGTTTACAACCCAGTGAATTTGCAAAAGCCGCCACAGCTTTAGCTTTAGCTAAATATCTAAGCGACATACAAACCGATGTAAAATCGTTTGTTCATCAATTGCGGGCATTTGTAATTATTGCATTGCCGGCTTTATGTATTATCCCACAACCAGACCCGGGAAGTGCTTTGGTATATGCAGCTTTTTTCTTTCCGCTTTATCGGGAAGGTTTATCAGGAATTTATCTGATAATTGGTTCTGTAGTCGTGGCCTTATTTATACTCACGCTTGCTTTTGGCCCATACTATGTAATTGGCGGTATATTTATTATAGCAGTAGTGCTACTCATACTTAACCGGAAAAAACGCTTCGGTAAACGCCTGTACTATATACTACCTCTAGCGGCTATGCTTTTTGTGTTTTCGGTTAACTATATCTTCCAAAATGTATTTGAGCAACGCCACCGCGATCGCTTTAACGTGGTGCTTGGTAAAGATGTAGATATGAAAAGTATTGGCTACAACACCTATCAGTCTGAGATAGCAATAGGCAACGGAGGCTTATTTGGAAAAGGATTTTTAAAAGGAACTCAAACTAAAGGTGATTTTGTACCTGAGCAACAAACCGATTATATTTTTAGTACCGTAGGAGAAGAATGGGGTTTTGTGGGTAGCACGCTAGTTCTATTCTTATTTGTTGCTCTAATGCTGCGTGTAATCGTCCTTGCAGAACGGCAAAAGAGTCAGTTTAGCCGCATATATGGCTATAGTGTAGCAGGAATACTCTTTATTCACTTCCTTGTCAATATAGGTATGGTAACAGGTGTTTTACCAACTGTGGGCATCCCATTACCTTTCTTCAGTTATGGTGGATCTTCACTCTGGGGCTTTACCATCCTGCTCTTTATCTTTGTTAAGCTAGACAGTAACCGGGTTAACGACTGGTAGAAGTTCTATTTTAGGTTTAAAATTTCCAACCGGAAATAGAAGTAGAAGCTTCAATCTTATTTTCTAATTCATCTTCTAATTGCGGAAAGAAATCAAGTTTTGTAAGCGTTTCAACTTCATCGATAGAAACCACAAAACTCTTTAACCCTTTTTCGCTTTCGCTATGCGGAATTAAAAATGCAAGCGCTGTGTAATCGGTCTGATTCTTACGAATGATAATTTTGTAAAATGCTGAAGGCACATAAACCTCCTCATCACCTATTTTAGCAATTGGATTTTCTAAAACACCTCCGGTTATAATGGTAATTTCATCGTAACGTCTTGCCCAATCTCGGATTTGATTCTCTAACCGATTCCAGACTCCAGCATTGAACTCCCGCAATTGTGGACTTATATTACTAGTCAAAAAAGTTTCGGTATATGCCTTTTCACTAAAGGTTCTATCGCCTGCAGGACATAAATGCCCACGATTATAGCCACTATTTTTATAATTTTTCCAGTGCGCTGCACCGGTTTTTACAGCGGGATCAACTTCAAAGTAAGGCCTGTTTAAATCAATACCTCCCAATTGATCTTTTTTGAGCGTATATGCAACCCAGCTAGCCTGTTCGGCCTCTTCGTTGTACGCTAAGGAATAGAAATTATGATGAATAATCTGATTTGCCGTTGCAGTAGGTAAGTAAAAGTTTAAATCAACCGACTTGGGCTGTTCACTTGCCACAACATAGTTCTCCTTTTCCTGATCATCCAAATATTTATTAACCAGAAAAATAAGAGTTACCGCTACCATCATCAGTAACGGGTAAGTATATTTTCTTCTCATTCTAATTGATTCCTTTTACGTCGAGTGCATCGCGCAGAGCATTACCCATTAACATAAATGCCATTACCAAACTCATAATAGCTAACCCGGGAATGATGGCTAAATAGGCCTTACCCAAAATAATATACGAGTAGTGATCTTTTATCATTGCACCCCAACTGGATATTGGCGGTTGCGCGCCTATCCCCAAAAAACTTAAGCCACTTTCGATAAGTATAGCGCTCGCAAAATTGGCTGCACTTATAACAATAACCGGCGCGAGAATATTGGGTAGAATATGTTTAAAAAGAATTCGCATATCCCGAAAGCCCAAGGCGCGTGCTGCTGTGACATACTGAGCTTCTTTCACACTTAAAACCTGCCCTCGCACCACACGAGCAACCTCAACCCACATCGTAAGACCTACCGCAATAAAAACCTGCCAGAAACCTTTACCCAAAGCAAGAGTTATTGCGATTACCAGCAACAAAGTTGGTATTGACCAGGTCACATTGATTATCCACATCACCAACGCATCGATTTTACCTCCAAAATAGCCTCCCACAGCTCCCATAAAAATCCCTATGAGCAATGAAATTAATACAGCAACAAAACCTATACTGAAAGAAATACGTGTACCTATGAGCATTCTACTCAAAAGATCGCGACCGTATTTATCAGTTCCTAAAAGGAAGGTTTTCTCAGAAACAAATTGATCTTTAAAATCTGATTCGGTAATGGGTGCCTCAATCTCAAAATCTTTAAATGCTATAAATTTTGTCAATTGCCCATTACCTTCTTCATTAAAGGGAATGTATTCTACTCCTGTTTTTTTTAAAGTATAAGATTGAATAGTGATTTCATTATCAGCATTTATTTCGCCCATAAAAAGACTACTAAAAAAGGACTGATCAGCATTGATCGGCCCGGGAATAGTAAGCATTTTTACAGAAAAACCAGGCTTTTTAGAATGTATGGCAAGATGCATTTGATTTGCATTCTGTGTATCGTCAGGCGCCAGAGCATAGGCAAATAAGGCAACCAGACCACAAAGTACTATATATATAAAACTCAAAACGCCCCAGAAATTTCGTTTGAATTTCCGGAGCGCTAATTGGGTTAATGAGCTATACTTTTCTGCCATAAATGACTCACGTTGTGAGCTCTTAATTAAGAATATAAATACTACGAACTAAAGTTATTCGCGTACGTCGGCGAGTTTACCTCTTCTAATATTATTGGTTTTAAGATCTTCAAGCACATTTATAGCTTCTTCCATATAAACATCTTTAGCTAATTCTTCGTGCCAGCGCTCTCTTTTCTCTTTGAGGACGGTATCATTCTTAAATTCCTGTAATTCATAAGGCAATGACTTATATACAAGGTTGGTTTTATAATCCCGTAGTGCATCAAAACGTTTAGCTTCAGCTTCACTCTGCTCTACTTTGGCAGCATATTTTTCAAGATTTAATGGCCAAACTGAATCGTCCTGCTTGCTCTTAATCCATTTTGCGTTTTCTTCAATTAACTGCAATTGTTCATTTTTAGCCATACGTGCATTACTGTTATTAATCGTTTGCTCGTAATCGATATAACCATCCCAAACCTTATAATCTGCTGGAGCTATTTTATCCCAGGGTAATGGGTTTTCTAAATCTTTTTCGCCTATATCAATATAACTGTAACGATCTGGCACCACCACATCGCTCTTCACTCCTTCTAACTGAGTAGAACCTCCATTAATACGGTAGAATTTTTGAGTGGTAATTTTTAAAGCTCCCATATCGCCAAGGTCGTTTTGGCGTAACCAACGGTTAAGATCATATACATTTTGCACAGTACCCTTACCGTAGGTTTGCTTGCTGCCAATAATTACAGCACGCTTATAATCCTGCATTGCAGCCGCAAGAATCTCACTGGCAGAAGCTGAAATTTCGTTTACCAAAATAACAAGTGGCTTATCCCACAAAATATTTGAATCTTTATCCTGAAGAATTTCACTTTCAGCACCATTAGATTTTACCTGTACCACAGGACCTTCTTTAATGAACAACCCAGCAATATCAACAACTGTAGAAAGTGATCCTCCACCATTACTACGCAAGTCGATAACCAAACCTTCAGCGTCTTCTTCCTGAAGTCTGATAATTTCCTGCTTCACATCGGTAGCAGCATTACGTTGATTTGCATTCTGCATATCAAAGTAGAATTTAGGTAAATTGATCACGCCATATTTTCTGCCTTCTTTCTCAACAGTAGTAGACTTGGCATAAGTTTCTTCAAGTTCAACGACGTCACGGGTAATTGCAACATTGCGAATGGTTCCGTCTTTTTTCTTTACGTTTAAAGTAACTACAGTTCCTTTTGGGCCTTTAATCAATTCAACGGCATCATCAAGACGCATTCCAACTACACTGGTCGCTACATCTTCATCCTGTTGTTTAACTTTTAGTATAATATCACCTTCTTCGAGCTCCTCACCTCTCCAGGCAGGTCCTCCAGAAATAATTTCGGTAATACTTATTTCATTGCTTTTCTTTTGAAGACGAGCTCCAATTCCCTGAAACTGGCCACTCATTTGCATATCAAATCGATCTTTATCAACCGGAGCAAAATAGGTGGTGTGTGGGTCAAATTCTTCAACTATAGAATTGATATAAACCGAAAAGTAATCGTCACGATCCAGCTCATCTGCAAATTCAAAATACTCAGAATACGAGTCTTTAGTAGTCTTACGCGCCTCTTCTTCGAGGGCTGCACTGGTTTTTGGAGTATACCCAACAGAATCTTTAGCTTTTTTCTCCTCTTCCTGAAGACGATCGTAATAGGTCCCAATTGCACTAAATTTCAACTGATTCTCCCAGCGTTCTTTTAGCTCTTTGCGATTTTTAGCATAACCTACATTCTCATAATCGGTATCTATAGAATCATCAGACTCATAATCAAAAGGCTTATCAAGAACCTCTTCATAAATCTTTTTGGACTCATCCATACGCTCTCTTAAACGCGTATACGCCATATCAAAGAACGTAATATCTTCTTTGCGAATTTGATCATCGATCTGATCTTTATAAACCTCAAATTCTTTAATATCACTCGCAAGGAAGTAACGTTTTAACGGATCAAGAGCTGTAATAAAATCTTCGAAGACCTGCTCAGAAAATTCATCATCAAAGTCCTTTGCATCGTAGTGCCCTTTTTCTAATACATAAGAAATAAGGCTAATCAGTACTTTGTCTTTACCGGGATCTTCAGAACTAGTCGTGAAACTGCACGAAGCTGCCCCAAGAAGTAAGGCTAAAACAAGTACTTTTGCATTTTTTATCATAATTCTAAGCATTTTATTCTTTTACTAGCAATCTACATTAAAAACCGTGCCACTGCTAGCATTACGCGGTAATTATTTGTTAAACCACATTCCCGCTAAAGGCCACGTAATTTAGTATTTTAGCAGCAGAAAGCAAAAATTTAATGACAG
>CAXPQP010000036.1:0-40256 GCA_964219495.1 Leeuwenhoekiella sp.
CATACTCATAACAAACGACGATGGCATTACTGCCCCAGGCATTCGCAAACTCATAAGTATTATGAAAGAACTGGGTGACGTAATTGTCGTGGCACCAGATAGTCCGCAAAGCGGAATGGGTCACGCTATAACTGTAAACGACACGATTTATTGCGATCCAGTACGGGAATTTCAGGATGAGGATCATAAAGAATACAGATGTTCAGGAACACCTGCAGACTGCGTAAAGATAGCCGTGCAGGAGATTATGCACCGCAAGCCAGACATTTGTGTAAGTGGTATTAACCACGGCTCCAACTCTTCGATAAACGTTATTTATAGCGGAACAATGAGTGCGGCAGTAGAAGCCGGAGTAGAAGGAATACCGGCAATCGGATTTTCATTGCTAGATTACTCGATAGATGCAGATTTTTCGCATTGCGAGAGTTTTATAAAACGAATCACGACTCAGGTTTTGGAAAATGGCCTGCCTCAAGGTGTTGTCCTAAATGTAAACATCCCAAAACTAAAGGCATCAGAAATAAGAGGTATAAAGGTCGGGCGACAGGCAAATGCACAATGGGTTGAAGATTTTGACAAACGCACCAACCCAATGGGACGTGATTATTACTGGTTGAGCGGCGAGTTTGTGAATCACGATACAGGTGAGGATACCGATGAATGGGCACTTGCTAACGGTTATGTTTCAGTAGTACCCGTACAATTTGACCTTACAGCATACCGTTTCATAAATGAATTAAATTCCTGGGATCTTAACCCCTAATTTTTTCGCTTTGCGAAAATAAAACCAGCTACACGTGAAATATTATATACTGGCAGGCGAAGCAAGTGGAGATTTACACGCCTCAAATCTGATGAAAGCCCTTAAACAGGTAGATCCCGAAGCTGATTTTCGCTTTTGGGGAGGTGACTTGATGCAGCAACAAGGCGGCACACTCGTTAAACATTACAGGGATCTCGCCTTTATGGGATTTCTGGAAGTTGTACTCAACATCCGAACGATTTTCAAAAATCTGGCATTCTGTAAAAAGGACATCCTAGAGTACAAGCCAGACGTAATTATTTATGTAGATTATCCGGGTTTTAATCTGCGTATTGCTAAATGGGCAAGAACGCAAGGTTTTAAAAATTACTATTACATCTCCCCGCAAATCTGGGCCTGGAAAGAAGGCCGAATTAAAGATATTAAGCGTGACATTGACGAACTTTTTGTGATTCTTCCCTTTGAAAAGCAGTTTTATGAGGAAAAACATCAATTTCCAGTTCACTTTGTAGGCCACCCACTACTTGATGCAATCAACTCAAGAGAGCCTATCAATCCGGCAGATTTTAGAATAAAACACCAGCTAGACGAGCGTCCTATTATCGCTCTTTTACCCGGAAGCCGAAAACAGGAAATTCAGAAAATGCTCGAAGGCATGCTGAGCATTACCGGTAATTTTAAAGATTATCAATTTGTGATTGCAGGAGCTCCCAGTCAGGATTTGGAATTTTATGAGCCCTATTTACAGAAAAACCGTATTCAAATTGTAATGAATGAAACGTATAATCTTCTGGATGTATCAACCGCGGCATTAGTAACTTCGGGAACTGCGACCTTAGAAACGGCGTTATTTAAAGTCCCAGAAGTGGTTTGCTATAAGGGCGGAAGGATTTCGTATGAAATAGCAAAACGCGTTATAAATCTCGATTATATTTCGCTAGTAAATCTTATTATGGATCGGGAAGTTGTTAAAGAATTAATTCAAACCGATTTTAATACCAAATCCTTAACTGCAGCGTTAGGCAGTATTTTAGATGAAACCAAACGAACTCAATTATTTGATGCCTATTTTGAATTGGAAAAGAAATTAGGCGGTGCAGGCGCGAGTAGAAATACCGCTAGACTCATCTATCAAAAATTGAAAAATTAAGAAAATCAGATAGATCTTGTAAGCAAAAAACTTTAAGTTACTACCCGCAAAGGAAGATCTGCTTCTATATATGAATACAATCAAATTATTACAATACTGCGGCATTATAACACTAAGTATTTCTCTCGCTAGTTGCGGTGGAAGTAAAAGAGTTACGCAATCAGCCTCGGTAATTAGTGCCGTAGAATATGAAGCTCCGGCAAAAAAAGAAATAAAGGTTTCTGAAGATGCGGGAGACGAACTCATTTATCTTTCAGAAATTAAAGATGAGGATGAAAATCAACTTCGTTACAACATCATAAATAATGCCCGCAGATTTGAAGGCACACCCTACAAGTACGGCGGTACCACTTCAAAAGGAATGGATTGTAGTGGGTTAATTTACACTGCTTTTTTAGAAGAAAATATCAGTATCCCCCGAGTTAGTCGGTCAATTGCAGAAGAAGGTAAACGCATTAAAACAGATGAAGTAATCCCTGGAGATCTACTGTTTTTTATTACCGGTCGCCGCAGCAAACAGATTAATCACGTAGGACTGGTGGTTGATGTTTTACCCGGACAAATCTTGTTTATTCATTCTTCAACATCGCAGGGAGTTATTGTTTCTTCTTTAAATGAAGGGTATTGGAACAATGCCTTTATTGAGGCTCGCCGTATTATGTAATCTGACAATTAAGTAGTACTTTAACTTAACTGTTCTTTAAACGCCCTACCGAATAAGTAACAGGTGATTTTAATCTAAAATTACTTGTGAAAGGCTTAAACACAATCTTACTACTGTGTCTGACTGCTCTGGTTACAGGCATAACTCTGAGCAACTATATTTCACTTCAGATATACATTGGCTTGTGGATTTTAGCGAGCTGTATGTTTCTATATCTACTGATTCATCTGTACCTTTTACAAAAAAATAGACAGAGCGTTTTAAGTGGCCTAAGTGTTTTTCTGATGTTCAGCTCTTTGGGGATGATCTTGTTTACTTTAAGTGACCCAATAAACAGTTACTCACATTATCTAAACTTTCCAGAATCAGCCTCAAGAGCCAATTATATTGTTGAGCTAAAAGAACAACTCGCTCCTGGCAAATCTGATACCCGATTTATCGCTCAGGTCATTAAACTCAACGACCGTGAAGTTACTGGCAATATAGTGCTGAACATTTTTAGAGACAGTCTGAATACTCCAACCTTATTGGAAACCAGAGATCTCATTTACTTTAATGGAAATTTACAAACTCAATTTCCGCAGCAGGCTCCTTATCAATTTGATTATGGAAATTACTTAAAAAATAAAGGCATTTATGGTCAGATAAGCCTTAGTAAAAACCACTTTCTTAAGCTAAGAAACGACCACGAATCAAAAATGTTTCAGGTAAAGCAAATTCATGAATTTCTAAAAACCAGACTGAACAACTACAAACTTAATCCAGATTCTAAAGCAATTATACTTGCTTTAGTTTTGGGAGAACGACAGGATTTATCACCTCAGCTGAGACAAAACTATATAGATGCCGGTGTAATTCATATACTCGCAGTTTCTGGGCTACATGTGGGGATCTTAATGCTTCTTGTACAATTTCTTTTAAAACCGCTAGGCAATCGCAGGAAGATGCGAATCATTCGATTAGTTCTAGTCTTGAGTGTTATTTGGTTATTTGCAGCTATTGCAGGTTTTTCTCCGTCTATTTTAAGGGCAGCTACGATGTTCACATTTCTGCAAATTGGCACTACATTCGGTCAAAGACGCAGTGGTTACAATGCACTCATCGCATCTGCTCTGGTTTTACTTTTAATCAAACCTCAGCTTTTATTTGAAGTTGGATTTCAACTGAGTTACGCAGCCGTATTTTTTATAATGTGGTTGTATCCGAAAATCGAAATTCTTTGGAGTCCGAAAAGCAAGATACTCCGTTATTACTGGCAACTTGTTTGCGTGAGTTTGGCTGCACAGGTGGGCGTCTTACCGTTAAGCCTGTACTACTTTCATCAGTTCCCCGGCTTATTTCTGGCAGCTAATATCGTTGTGCTTCCGGCTTTGGGGTTCGTTCTTATATTTGGAATTGTAATCTTTGTTCTATTATCAATAGGATTGCTCCCGGAATTTCTATTGAATTTCTACGATTTACTTCTTCAGCTTATGAATAACATTATAAGCAGTATAGCCAGAGCTGAAACGTTTATTTTTAAAGATATATACTTTCCCTTCTACCTGCTTCCTGTTGTTTACCTCATTATTTTTCAAACGGGATTTTTACTGGAAAAATTCAATTATAGAACTATCAAACGACTGCTAATGGGTAGTTTAATACTTCCACTAATGCTTTTAGTATTAAAATTCAGTCAAAGCGAACAGTTCTATATTACTAATTCCCATCGCTCCACTGCTCTATTTGAACTTGATGGAGCTAACCAATTATATATTTATCAAAACTCTAAAAATGGCATTTCCTCGTCCATGACAAAAGGCTTCTTAGAAAAATTACAAATCTCAAAAATTGAACACGACAGTTTGACTCACCTCTACAACACACCTGGTGGCACATTACTTGTCGTTGATAGTCTGGGTCTTTATGAATTTAAAACCATAAAGCCGAATTATATTTTGCTCAGCAATTCGCCGAAAATCAATCTTGACAGATTGCTTAACATTTATCAGAATGCTGTTATAATAGCTGATGCAAGCAATTACAGATCATATGTTGAACGCTGGAAGTTGACCTGTCTTAAACTAAAAATCCCTTTCCATAACACGTATGAAAAGGGATTCTATAAAATTGAATGAATGTATTAACCTTTAAAGGTACTCACAAAGCTTTCCTGATAGTTTTGCCAGGCTTCAGCAGAAGTAATTTTCTTATAGGCATCAGAATGTACCATTTTCAAAAATAGTTCAAGCTGTTGAGGAGTTTTATACCCCGGAACTGGCTGAATTAAGTTTCCCTTTTCATCAAAGAAAACAATACTTGGATATGCATTAATTTTCATCGCGTGTGCAAAAAGGTGCTGACTGTTTCTCCCTTGACGATTGGGATCATAATTAGGATTGGTATACACAAAATCCTGATAGTCTATTTCCTCTGTTCCTTCAGCATTAAACTTTACCGCATAATAATTTTTATTGATGTAGTCTGCAACATCTTTATTATGAAATGTATTCTTATCTAAAAGTTTACACGGTCCACACCAGTCGGTATAAACATCCATAAATATTTTGCGTGGCTCATTTTTTTGCGCTTCGAGTGCTTCATTAAAACTCATCCACTTTATTTCACCTTGCTTTTGAGAGAAAGCAGACCCTGTTCCCAAAACTGTTAATAGAAGTAGTATAATTTTTTTTTGCATAATTCTGTTTTTCAAATTGATGGCAAAAAGCAGACCAATTTAGTGAATGCCGTGCATCAGTTTTTTAAGTAACGGATGCAAAAGCATGATTAGTACACCTGCCCCACCCGGAATAAGGAAAAATAATAAAAAGAAGGTAGAAAGTGAATATTCAGCTGTGATTGTATCAATCATCCCACCAGTGGTACCGGCTAACTTATTGCCGATTGCAATAGCGAGATACCAAACACCATACATCATCGCTATCATTCTGCCCGGCACTAATTTGCTTACATAAGAAAGACCAACGGGTGACAGACATAACTCCCCCATCGTATGGAAGAAATACGCTAAAATTAACCAAATAACACTCACCGCTGCCACTTTTGCACCCTGCGGTATATCACTTGATCCATAAGCCAAAACAGCAAACCCAATTCCCAGTAGAATAAGTCCGGCTCCATATTTTACAGCAACACTTGGATTGTATTTACTTTCCCAAAGTTTAGAGAATAAAGGTGCGAAAATGATAATAAACAGAGAATTCAAAACACTAAACCAGGAAGCAGGAACTTCGGGACTATCTGCTGTGTATTGCTCATACAACATACGCAATACCAATCCCCAGATGATCACAAAGCTAGCCCCAAGTATGATATTGGCCCACTTATATTTATCATAGGTCCGTTTGAATAACAACCACAAAACCCATGTAATAAGCGCCAGCGGAATAATCGTAATCAGCGTATTGGCTATTCTAAAAATCATACCTGCACTTCCTTCCAGTACACGATCTGTATAGTCATTAGCAAAAATGGTCATCGAACCTCCAGCCTGTTCAAATGCTGCCCAAAAGAATATAGTAAAAAAGGCAAAGATTGAAACCGCTATCATGCGATCACGTACAATAGGCGCATAGCGAACGATACGTGAAACAAGTAAAATGAGAAATATCGCAAGAGCAAAAAGAATCATAAAATTACTCCCTGATAGACTTCCTATTTCAAAATCAAAGACATTGATATCTCCAATTTTAGACATAGGATCATTGATAATCCACACCAGACCAATCACCGCACTAATTAAGATAAAAACTTTATCGATTAATGAGAATGGATTCAGTTTAACAGAAGGATCTAGCGTAGTTTTATCATCTTCCGTTTTTTCAGGCTTTTTACCGACATCGCCAAAAATTCCCTGAGAAAAATAGAACTGAAGCATCCCTACAAACATAAATACACCCGCAAGACTAAAGCCCCAATGCCATCCCCATTGCTCACCTAAATAACCACAAAGTAACATCCCTAAAAAGCCCCCTGAGTTTACTCCCATATAGTAAATGGAATAGGCACCATCCTTTTTATGCTGATGATTTTCATACATCTGGGAAATTATTGATGTCATTGTTGGCTTAAAAAATCCGTTTCCAACAATAAGGAGAAATAACCCCAGATATAATGCCGTTGGAGCATCAAGCGCCATACAAGCGTGCCCTAGAGTCATAAGCAAGGCGCCAACAATTACAGACATGCGATACCCTATAATTCGGTCGGCGATATAACCTCCTAATATTGGAGTTAGATATACCATTGATGTGTAGGTACCATAAAGTGCTAAAGCATGTTCCCGTGGCCAGGCCCAACCCTCATCAAATAATGATGCCGTTAAAAACAGCACCAATAAGGCACGCATTCCATAATAGGAAAAGCGCTCCCACATTTCGGTAAAAAACAATACAAATAATCCGGCTGGGTGACCCAAAACCGGATTTTTGAAAAATTGATCTGTAGATGTTGAAGACATCGCTATTTTTTAATTGTTAATCTTTGGATCGGCAAGCTCATAATCTTCCTGTTCTAGCATCTCTCGTTCATTATCCTCAGCGCCATGCGTAAGCTTTTCTAACTTACTTCTGAAGACCAATACTAATAGTGCGAATACTATACAAAATATAGCGATTCCTGTAAAAATGGTGTATTCTCCTAGTTGAGATGCAGATTCTCCTAACAAACCTGCCAGCTTATTACCAAATCCTGTCATAGCAAAATAAACACCCATCATTATTGATGCGTATTTAAGCGGAGCAAGCTTAGTTATATAGGATAGTGCTACTGGAGATAAACATAACTCTCCAACAGTGTGGAATAAATAAGCAAGAACTAACCAATACATAGCTGAAGCTCCATTAGACTGAAACTGTGCAGAAGCAGCTGTCATAAAGAAAAATCCGGTACCCATAATTATAAGGCCCATTGCCATTTTAAATAGCGATGTTGCAACTTTTCCTTTTAACTTACGTTTCGCCCAAAATGCAGCTACCGTCGTTCCTAATAATATAATGAACATAGAGTTTAAGGATTGAAACCAGGACGCAGGCACTTCATTCCCAATGAAAGGTAAAGAAAATGATAAAATTCGGTCGGTTTTATCTGAAGCATACAAATTCATCAAACCACCAGCCTGTTCAAAAGCTCCCCAGAAAACAATTACCATTAAGAATGAAACGAATAAAACGATCACACGATCTTTCTCTTCTTTATTCAATGGTCTGCTACGCGCTTCTATTTCTTCTGGCTCTAAAGAAGTCCCAATAAAATTACCAACTTTAGTTAAATATTTCTGTCCAAGTAAATATTGTAATAGACCAAGAGCCATTCCAATACCAGCAAGACCAAAACCATAATGCCAACCATAAACCTCACCTACAGTTCCTACTAATAAACTAGCAATAAAAGCTCCCAGGTTTATCCCTATATAGAAAATGGTAAATCCTTTATCTCTTCTGATGTCACCTTTTTTATACAAACCTCCAACCATAGTTGAGATATTCGGTTTAAGCATTCCTACACCGGCAATAATTAGCCCAAGACCGGTATAAAATGCCCACATCTGCTCAATCGCCAGAATACTATGCCCGGCTACCAATAGAATTCCACCGTAAAGAACTGACTTTTTCTGACCTAAAAATTTATCAGCTATCCATCCACCAGGAATTGAAGATACATATACCAACATGGTGTAGGTACCATACAAAGAAAGAGCTTCAGCATCTGTCCATCCTAAACCTGGATTACCTGAAGTAGCTTCAGCAACAAGATAAAGTACCAAAATCGCGCGCATTCCATAGTACGAAAAACGCTCCCACATTTCGGTGAAAAATAAAATATAAAGTCCTACTGGATGGCCAAACAATTCTTTCTGTTTGGCAATTTGTGCTGACTGCGCCATATGTTTCTAATTATAAGTTCTCTTTAATAAAATTGGTCATTTTGGTATAGAGGTGTAAACGTGTATTGCCTCCATAAATACCGTGGTTTTTATCAGGGTAAATAGCCCAGTCAAATTGTTTATTTGCCTGCACCAATGCCTCGATTAAGCGCATGGTATTTTGAACGTGTACATTGTCATCTGCACTACCGTGAACCAACAAATACTTTCCTTTAAGTTTATCTACGTGCGATATAGGTGAATTGTCATCATAACCACTCGCATTTTCCTGCGGAGTAGTCATATAACGCTCGGTGTAGATACTGTCGTAAAATCTCCAGCTGGTAACTGGTGCCACAGCGATTGCCATTTTAAAGGTATCTGCTCCCTGAAAAATACAGTTAGAAGCCATAAAACCACCATAACTCCATCCCCAAATTCCGATTCGGTTGGCGTCTATGTATGAACGCTCTCCTAATTTCTGAGCAGCTGCAATTTGATCTTCAACTTCATATTTACCTAATTCCTTTTGAGTCATTTTTTTGAAGTCACGACCTTTTAAACCGGTTCCACGAGGGTCAACACAAACGATGATGTAACCATCCTGAGCTAACATCTGGAACCAGTAATCATTACCTCCACCCCAGCTATTTGCTACACTTTGTGATCCAGGACCAGAATACTGCGTCATAAAAACAGGATACTGCTTGGTCTCATCAAAATCTTTTGGTTTAATCATCCAGGCGTTAAGCTCTTCACCATTAATAGGAAGGGTAAAGAATTCCTTTTCAGAAATAACATAGTCTGAAAACTGATCTTTTAAAGCCTGATTATCTTTAATCTTACGGATTAGCTTTCCGTCTTTTGCAGCATTAAGCGTAAATACATATGGAGTAGAAGCATCTGAAAAACTATTTATGTAATACGTAAAATCGGTACTGAAGTTTGCTGAATTTGTACCGGTATTTGCACTTAATGCCTTTTTATCTGAACCATTCAACTTAATTGAATACACACCGCGGTTGATCGAACCATTTTCTGAACTTTGATAGAAAACGCGCTTGCTCTTAGCATCATAGCCGTAATAACTTGTTACTTCCCACGGACCTTTGGTCACCTGATTGATAAGCTTTCCATCATCATCGTAATGATAGATATGATTCCAACCATCTTTTTCGCTGGTCCATATAAACTCATTATCATCAAGAAAAGTAAGATTATCGGTAATATCTACATAAGCATCATCAGTATCAGAAAGTATCAATTTAGCCTTTGCTGAATCTGCATCAACAAAAAGTAAATTCACATCATTTTGTTTGCGGTTTGTAGTTTGTACAGCGAGTACATCGGCGTCTGGAGTCCATTCTAAACGTGGTATGTAATAATTCTGAAAACCTGAAAGATCTACCTTCTTAGTATCCTTATCTTCCAGATCATAAATATGTAAACTCACAGTGGCATTGGTCTCACCAGCTTTTGGATATTTAAATACATCCTGATCCGGATATAATTCTTTACCAAACACATCCATTGAAAATTCTGGCACTTCACTTTCGTCAAAACGAATAAAAGCCAGCTTATCTCCGTCAGCATTCCAATCAAATGCGCGTACAAAAGCAAATTCTTCTTCGTACACCCAATCTGTAATACCGTTGATTACCTTATTTTTCTCTCCATCAGTCGTAACCTGAGTGGTTGCACCGGTAGCTAAATCTTTAATGTATAAATTGTTATTTAAGCCGTATGCAACTTTAGAGGCATCAGGAGAAAAGGTAGGTTCCTGTATAGCTTCATCTGCAACTTTAGTAAGTTTTTTAGTCTCCAGATCATACACATAGTAAACCCCAAGACTAGAACGGCGGTAAATAGAACGCAAGTTGGTGCTAAGCATAGCTTTGCTTTCATCTTCGCTCAAGGTATAACCTATAAAATAATCTAGTCCGTCAATTTTATCTGAATTGATAAGAGTCGAAACCTTTTCACCGCTTTTGTAGCTGTAAACATCCAGAGTTTTGATCTTTGAATCGGGGTCCGTATTGAGAACGGCATATTCTTTTCCGTTGTTCATCGAATGCAGGCGATCGAGATATTGCATTCTAAAAGTGCCGTCGTAAATTTCTTCTAAACTAATTTTCTTTTGCTGAGCAGTTAGAACTCCTGTAATCAGCAACATAAACAGAAGACCTGCTTTGTGTATTGACATATAAACTATTTTAATTAAACTCAACTTCAATTAGATGAAGTTGCATCATCCCCAAAAAGGAAAAAATCAGACCGCCAATTTTACTAAAAATTAACTAAAGAACATGCAGTTCCTTTGTTAAATACCTATTCTTCTCCTGCATATGACGGCATTTATTGCAGTTATTTCAGTATAAAATGGAATTTCAATCAGAACCATACCACTTTTCAAGCTTAGCTTTTGCAATACAATTTGGAAATTGGTTTTTAAAATTCCAAATCCCACCAAAAACGCGTATTTTAAATTAAATTGCCTGTCTATAAAAACCAGTATCTCTCAACCTGATTTTGCTGGTTTACAATATGTTTTTTGTTATGTCGCATACCATTCAAGGCTTTTCAAGATTGAGCAAAGAAGAAAAAATCAACTGGCTCACTCAGACTTTTTTAAGCGAAAATCCGCAAGCCGAAAATATCCTCAAACAATACTGGAATTCAGACCAAAATCTGCAGCAATTGCACGATGAGTTTATTGAAAATACGGTAAGCAACTATTATTTACCTTTAGGCATCGCGCCCAATTTTATAATAAACAACAAGAGCTTTGCGATCCCAATGGCGATTGAAGAAAGTTCTGTTGTTGCTGCAGCTAGCAAAGCTGCTAAATTCTGGATGTCGCGCGGCGGCTTTAAAGCTGAAATTTTAGGAACCGAAAAAATTGGACAGGTACATTTTACCTATAATGGGCAAGCTGCTCAAATCAACGAATTGTTTGAAAGCAATAAAGACCAACTTTTAAATGACTTAAAACCGCTAACCGCTTCGATGGAAAAACGAGGCGGAGGCATTACAAGCTTAACTTTAATTGATAAGACAGAAGTTCTAGAGGATTACTACCAGCTTCATGTAACCTTTGAAACCCTGGACGCGATGGGAGCTAATTTCATCAACACCTGTCTGGAGCAATTGAGTGAAAGTTGGCAGCGCATTTTTACCTCGTGGTCTGGCACTAGCAAAAATATTGGAATGCAGGTGGTGATGAGTATACTTTCAAACTATGTCCCCGGATGTGTTGTTCGTGCTGAAGTGAGCTGCCCTGTAAATGAACTATCTGAAGCTGACGGAATCGACCCAAAAGAATTTGCTGAAAAATTTGTTCAGGCAGTACGTATAGCTGAAGTTGAGCCCTACCGGGCAGTTACCCACAACAAAGGAATTATGAACGGCATTGATGCAGTTGTATTAGCTACAGGTAATGATTTCCGAGCCATTGAAGCTGGCGCTCACGCTTACGCCGCAAAACAAGGGCAATACAGCAGTTTGTCTCACGCCTCGATTGAGAATGATCAATTTCGGTTTTGGATTGAAATTCCATTGGCTTTAGGAACCGTAGGCGGACTAACCAAGCTACACCCACTTGTAAAGCTGAATCTTGAACTACTGGGCAATCCAAGCGCATCACAATTAATGGAAATAATTGCAGTTGCTGGTCTTGCTCAAAATTTTGGAGCAGTAAAATCACTTACCACTACGGGGATTCAAAAAGGGCATATGAAAATGCACCTAATGAATATGCTTAATCAACTTGAAGCGTCAAAAGCAGAAAAAGAACAGGCTATTTCGTACTTTAAAACACATAAAGTGAGTCATAGCGCAGTTCAGGATTTTGTAGAAGAATTGCGCAATGCAGTAGAAAAATGAAAAAACGCATCCTCTTCTTACTACTCTTAATACCTGTTTGCTCGTTTTCGCAAGAGCTGTCTCTTGCCTTAAAAGAAAAAATTAAACAGGCACAACAAGAATCTCAAATACCTGCAATAGGCGTTAGTTTAATCACCCCGCAAACTGTTTACACATTCGTCAACGGAAAAACTCAAATTGGCAAAAAGGAGAAAGTTAGTGCTGAAGCTAAATTTCATTTAGGTTCAAATACGAAAGCAATCACGGCATTTATAGCCATGCGCCTTATTGAGCAAAAGAAACTAAAACTGGAAACCAGGTTTTTTGATCTCTATCCTGAACTTAGATCTGGTGCCCAGCTTGAATATTATGAAATCACACTAGGTGATTTATTGAGCCATGAGGCATTCATCCCGGGGTATACCAAAGGATCCGAACTGGCAAAATTCCGAAAATTAAAAGGTAGCGCTTCAGATAATCGATATGCTTTTGCGCAGGAAGTTGTTCAGGATAAACCCGCAAAAAACGGAACCTATTCAAATGCAGGTTATGTTTTAGCCACACTAATGCTAGAGAAGGTAACCGATAAAACCTATCGCCAATTACTTGAAGAAACTATGGATGATCTAAATTTAGATTGGTTTGTAGGCTTTCCTAATAAAGAAACTTCTTCAAATCCCTGGGGGCATTGGTTAGAAAATGGAAGCTTAACTGCTCTGGAATCGACACACGATTACAAACTACCCAACTTTATGTCGAGTGCAGGAGATGTAGCCATGAATTTAAAAGACTACAGCACATTCATCCAACTTAATCTAAACGGTTTATTAGGCAAATCAAATTACCTAAAAGCAGAGGATTACAACAGGTTACATTTCGACTCAAGTCCATATGCTTATGGCTGGGGTAATAAATTGGAATCTGGAGATCGAATTTCCTTTCATGATGGAAGTGCAGGAACTTATTATTGCCATACATTTATTGACGCTGAAGAAGAATTAGCTGTGGTGATAGCAACCAATACAGCCAGTAACGAAGCTGTCAAAGCAATCTACGCCTTACGCGAATGGATTATCAATAATCCGGAAGCATCAAAAACACCTTAATTATGTTGCATTTTTATGCACACGGAAAGTTATTAATTACCGGAGAATACGCTGTTCTTGACGGAGCATTAGCTCTTGCAGTCCCAACCAAAAAAGGCCAACATTTATATGTAAAACCAGGCGATCATAAAGGAATCAAATGGCAAAGCTATGATGTAACTAATGAAATCTGGTTTGAAACCAATTTGACCTATCCGGAGATAAGAGATACTAATATTTCCAATCCTGAAGATCCAAAGCAACGTCTACTACAATTACTACAGGCAGCTAAAAGCCTGAATCCTCAATTTTTAAGTGAAGAAAGCAATCTACAGATAAGCACTCATCTGGAGTTTGATCGTAAATGGGGTTTAGGATCATCTTCCACACTAGTCTATATGTTGGCACAATGGGCAAATATTAGCTCTTACAAGCTACTTGAATTAACTTTTGAAGGTAGTGGTTATGATTTGGCTTGTGCCGGTTCTGAGACTGCTATTTTGTATCAAAAGAATCTGGAAGAACCTACCGTTTACAACACCACATTTAACCCACCATTTAGCGATCGCCTATTCTTTGTCTATTTGAACAAAAAGCAGAACAGCCGAGACGCCATTCAAAATTACCGAAGTCAGCCTAAAACCGGACTGGAAATATTGAAGACTAAAATTTCAGGAATTAGCGAAACGCTACTTACCTGCGATGATTACAACAGCTTCTGCTTATTACTAGATACCCACGAGCAACTTATTGCCCGCGTGCTCAACTCAAGCCCAATAAAGCAAAAACTGTTTAAAAACTATCCCGGCAGTATCAAAAGCCTGGGAGGTTGGGGCGGAGACTTTATTCTAGCCACGGGAGGAAAAGAAGAACAGGAATACTTCAAGAAAAAAGGTTACAACATTCTGGTTCCATTCGACGAAATGGTACTATCCTAAAAATAAAAAGAGCCGCTTTGAGCGGCTCTTTTATTCTTCAGTATAAATAATTCTTAGTAAACATTTGCACGTTTATCTTCGATATCTGCAGCATCTTTCAATGCCTGATACACACGTCCATTAGCTGTTGCACGATCTGAATTTTGCTTTTGGATAGCGAAGCTTGCATAATTGTCAAGCTCGCGAGCAGGAGTGATTTCAGTTACTTTAACCACATAAACACCTTTAGTCCCATCGATAGGTTTAGAAACCTCTCCTTTATCAAGACCGAAAGCAATACCTACAACTTTAGGCTCAGTACCTGCTCCTGCAAGAGTTGGGTTCTTAAGGTTAACACCTGTTGAAGTTTGTACACTCACACCATTTGCACTGGCAATAGCATTAAGGTCACTTCCAGATATTTTCTCGCGAATCATCTTAGCTTTCTTCTCATTTCTAACGATTGGAGTTACACGAGGAGAAGCCTCATCTACAGACATTAAACCTTTTTCTGTTTTCCCAGTTACCTGAACAACTAAATAACCACCATCAACAGTAAAACGATTAACATCACCTGTTTTACGCTCTTCATCAAATGCCCAACGAATGATATCACGCTGACTTCCCTGTCCCGGGATGGTCTCATCAAGTGCCTTTACATTATTTACAGGACGCACGGTATAGTTGCCCTCTTTAGCTATATCTTCAAAACCATTTTTGTTTTCACTAACTGCCATTTGGAATTTGGTAGTCTTGTTAAACACATCATTAATAGTCTTTTGAGATGGAGTAATTTCCTTAGCAACAGTTGCTAATTTAATAGCACGTTGATCATTTTTCTGATCATCAATTTTGATTACGTGGTAACCATATTGAGACTCTACAACACCAACATCACCAACAGAACCATTAAACACAAAATCATTAAATGGTTTTACAAAGCGACCTTTAGTTACATAACCTAAATCTCCACCTTTTTCTTTACTTCCATCTGCAGAATATTCTGGTGCAAGCTCTGCCATTTTAGAAGGCGTAGCTTTAATTACACCTGCAAGACTATCAGCCAATTCTTTAGCTTCAGCTTTAGTACGTGTTTGCGCACCTGCATTCTGAAGTCCCTGATAGGTCAAAAGAATGTGTGATGATTGTACTGAATCTGGAATTTGAGTTACAGCTACAACTTTAGATAACATATAGTATCCATTAGCTTTATAAGGACCATAAACATCACCTTCATTCAACGCCCAAAGCTCATCAGAAACATCAGCTGGCAATTCACTCTTGAATAAGAAATTATCGTTATAACGTAAGTCTGAATTTTCGTTCACAAAATCTTCAACATTTTCAGTACGTGAAAGTCCACGTACCGTATCATTTGTTTTAGTAGCTGCAGTGTATGCTAAACGGTCGTTAAGCAATTTAGCCACTGAAGATTTGATTGTATCCTCATCTACAAGAGTTGCATCTTCAGAAAACAACACATAGCGTAAGTTACGAGAAGCTTCAGTTTGGTATGCATCTTTATGATCATTTAAATAAGCCTGAATATCTTCTTTAGAAACAGAAACTTTATCATCTTCTATAGAAGTATAAGGCACCTGAACAAACTCGATATTACGAAGGTTGTTTTCCATCTCATAAGCCATTTGACCTTCTTTAAAGCTGGTATTGATACCTGCTTTTACCAGATCAAAATAGATTTGCTGTTGCTCATTTTTAGCCAACTGCTTTTCGTAAGCTACCCACTGGTCATACATAACCGGGTTTGTTGACTTCAACGTAGCGATATATTCACGCAATTTCTGCTCGCTAAAAACACCGTCAGTTTGAAAATTAGGATCATCCTGCAAAGCTTCTTTCAACAAGTCATTGATACGATCCTGTTCGATACTGATTCCTAATTCATCGTACTGCTCATTAAGAAGAATAAGTCTTAACTCTTCTTCCCACGCAGCATTTACCGCCTGAGTGTTGGTTATATTACCACCGTAACGTGCAGTCTGTGCCTCAACACGACTTGCAAACTCTTGCTGATCGATATCGTTACCATTAACAGTACCGATAACACGTTGCGATTTTTGAGTAGAAAAACCACCGTTTTTAAGCACATCGGCCAGTACGAAAGCAAACAATGCCAAAGCAATGATTGCAATAAGGAATACAGACCGCTGTCTAATTTTGTTTAAAACTGCCATTTTTTATGTGTTTGTCAAATAGTGGGCGAAAATACCATTTTAAATGAAAAAATAAAATGTAATCGAGTCAAAATACAGGGATAAAAATCTGCACAGCGGCAGATTAGAAAAAATCAAAGGAAAACGTTATCGGCGATTAATAAAAGCAAAGGAAGGAACTTCTTAATCAGCATCCAAAACACGAACCTGAACAAGCTCTATTTTGGTATTTGTGGTCTCGAGAATATGAAATTGATAACCTTCAATATCTACAATTTCGTTCTCTTCAGGTATACCTTCAGTATGATTTACAATGAGACCACCTAGTGTCTCGTAGTTTTCATCCTCAGGTAGTTCAAGCTTATAAGTTTCATTAATATAATCTACTTCTAAACGAGCTGAAAATTTGTAAGTATTATCACCCATTTCTTCCTCTATAAGAAGTACGCTATCGTGCTCATCTTCAATCTCACCAAAAAGCTCTTCAACAATATCCTCAACCGTCATCATACCACTTGTACCACCATACTCGTCTATCACAACGGCAATACTTTTACGCTTCTTTATTAGAATACTAAGAACGTCTTTAACAAGCATCGTTTCAGGAACAAAAATGACAGGCATCAAAACTTCCTCCAAACTTTTCGGTTTTTTGAACAATTCAAAGGAGTGTACATAACCTACAATATCATCTATTGAGTTTTGATAGACTAAAATTTTTGAAAGTCCGGTTTCTGTAAAAAGTTCCCGAAGTTCTGAAATAGGATCTTCTCGATCTACGGCTACCATTTCGGTACGTGGGATCATAACTTCACGTGACTTTACTTCTGAAAACTCCAGTGCATTCTGAAAAATCTGAATTTCAGAGTCAAGCTCTTCACTGGTTTCCACAGATTCCATTTGCTCTGAAATGTAATTACCTAATTCTACTTTGGTAAATGCCAATTGCACTTCATCGCCTTCAGTCTTAAAAAACTTTTTGAGCACCTTATCTGAAACCCAAATAATAAATGAAGACAAAAAGCTAAATGCCAAATAGAAAAGGTATGCCGGTATGGCAAAAAACTTCAGCAATGAATTGGCATAAATCTGAAAAAATACCTTGGGTAAAAATTCCGCAGTGATAAGTACCAAAAGCGTAGAAATAATAGTCTGAGTAATCAGGCTAAACTCTACAAAAAATGAAGTCAACCATGGATATCCGAAATCAGCTACCTCAAGCCAATTCTGGAGAATTCCACCCATATAATATGCATAGACAACCAAAGCCAGATTATTACCAACTAACATAGTTGCAATAAACTTGGAAGGCTTTTTAGTTAAACGGGTAAGTACTTTAGCAATGAGATCATTTTGTTTTTTTTCGATCTCTATGTGAATTTTATTGGAAGACACATAAGCTATTTCCATCCCAGAAAAGAAAGCTGAAAGAATTAAAGAAACAATTATGATGAGAATCTCTGTTTCCATAATTAGTTTTGATTGCGCTGCTCGTATTTTTTCCTAAACCTGCGTTTGAAAAAATACATACCTACGGCAACTACTACAAAAAATAGAAAAAGATAGGCTTTTGATGGTTCTACAGACCAAATTCGCACGGCTTCAAATAAGAATAAAGCTGCAAAAATGAGGTATGCGTATTCAAAATATTTAAAATACTTCGACATTAGTTTATGCTGTCTTTGGGAGTCGCAGTTGCGTTATCTTTAACATACATACGACTTTGATTATCTAAAGATATAAAATTTTTAAAGTCTTCACTGCTGTCAAAAAGATCACCTTTGTTATAGGAATCATCAGGAAATTGAATTGTGTAAGGCTTATCAGTAAACACCCATTTATCTTTTTGATCCCAATACAATTGTGAAGCATCAAGGCGGGTAGAATCACTGGTAATCAACACTACATTATCACGGAGATCGATTAGACTTGAACGCTTATAGCGTATTGCATAGTCTGATGTGATATAGTTTTCCTTTTTATTATCATCAATAAAAGTGACTTCAACACCTTCTGGAAATTCCTCATAAGGAAAATCAGAAAGACCGTATTCTATGATTAACGGAGTTTTTAAGGTCGCAACTACTTTACCAGAATCTGTGTATTTAAGCAACACACCTTCCCCCTCAGCAGATGGGCCATCAGATCGCTGATTGAATTTCTGAATATCCTCAGCGCTATTACCGCAGCTAAAAAACAAAGTCACAGCGAAAGCTGTGACTAAGTTTAAGATTATATTTTGTGAATTTAGTTTCACTTATAAGCTTGGTACAGTTACACCACCGCCTATCCAACAAGTGAAGTTTATACGTTGACCAGCATTACCTTCACTAAAGATCATCTCACGTGTAGGAGCATAACCTCTGTATGAAGCAGCAGTTTTATTAGCAGTATCTGCCAAAGAAGGATCGATACGACCTGCTTTTGCAGCAGTTTCTGCAGCTACCCAATATACTGCAAGCTTCTCAAAACGAGTATTCCCACAGTTATTTGCACTCTTAGCATACATATCTGCAATTCTTAAATACACGATACCCATAGATGGTTGCGATGCAACAGCTTTTTGATAGTATGTACGTGCTCTTGGGTAATTACCTTTATCTCTAAAGTTTTCACCTAAACGGTAGTACACTTTAGCTTTCTCAGCAGGGTCTGTTTGACGCTCTGCAGATTCCTCATAATATTCTAAAGCTTTAGCATTCTCACCACGTTGCTCAGCAAGACGACCTAAGTAATAAGAAGTCTGAGCAGATGGCTCCAGAGTATTTAATTGCTCTACTAAAGAAACAAACAACTCACTATCTGTACATTCTTTAGAAACTAAACGACCAGCAGCTCCTTTTACCCAGGCTACATCATTTTTCTTAGCTTCAAAATCCGCTTCGTAGAAAGGAATCAAGCGATCACAATCAGCTAGTTTACCTAACATACCATTTACACCAGCAGATACTTTAGAATAGTTCGAAAGGTTAGCTTCAGCTACTTTTTCAATTTGCTTCTCTTGAGAAGTCAAAGCAGTACCAGCCTCATTTTTCTCTAATATCTTCTCTAATTTACTTGCGTAGTCATTCTGAATCTCAGTAATATGACCTTGAACTCCGTCATAAAGATCAAAGATCTCTTGCAATTCAAGCTTACCAGCCTCTTGAAGAGCTACAGCCTGATTAAAGAATACGTAAAGTCCTTTTGCATTTTTAAAATTGGCTTTATCCGTATCCCAAGCCTTTTTGAACATTGCAAATTGCTCTTCAGTAGTACCGATTTTGTTTTCGTACATTACCAAAGCAAGTTCGGAAATATCTTCTCCTTCACTAGTCTTGCTAGCAAAATGAGTTTTCTTTTCCTGATACATTTTTTGAAGATCATCTAAGAATGCTTTTTGCTCAGCACCTGTAGATTTTTCGATTTTATCTTTAAGAATACGCTCACCATATTGATATAAAGCAAAAGATGTAGTTGGACAATCTTTACGCAATTTCATAAATGGCTCATAAGCCGCATCGTAATTTTTCACCTTAGCGTGCTCAGAGAATATAGACATAGTTGTCACACACTCTTCTGTAGCCTGCGCACTAGCAAAACTTATCGCTCCAAGAAGAGCTACAAAAAGTAATTTAGATTTAGTTTTCATCGTTTGAAAGGTTTTAATAGCAATAATAAGAATTTTAGTTGTATTTGTTAGGCACAAACCACGGTCTAAGTGGGTTGAGGGACAAACTAAGACCAACTTTGAAAAAATCTTCTTTAACAAGACCGGCATTGGCTGTACCACGCTGGCCGTATTCAAAAGTCAAATTGGCATTACTAAATCCACGTCCTAACGGTAATCCAAGTCCAAAAGATATGCCAAACTCGTCAATCGACTCATTTTGTATATATAATCCACTTTCTTCATACCGTGCTCCCAACCTGTAAGTCACACGACCAAAGTAGCTTGTAATAGAATTATAATCTGGTATAAAGTACCCTCCCAAACGGTATTTATAGGAATCCTGATAGGTCGCATTGTTTACAACGAAAGATCTGTTAGTACTTTTACTGGTTTCAGAAAACTCGACCTGCCCGCCTGCAAACCACACATTACGTTTACCTGTTCCTAATCCAAAAGAATACGTATTTGGGATGATCATTTCAGAATCTGCCAGATTATAATCTTCAGAATCTACAACTCCAGCAACTGAATTATCTGAAGTAGAATATAAAACAGACTGTAATGAACGGCTATTTTCTAAAGTAAGCGAAGTCTCTGGCTGAAAGGTTGCCGAAGTATGCAATTGATATCCCTTACCTAGATTCTGCTCATATTGAAGGCCTAAATTATAAGTAAAGCCACTTACATCTGAGCGATCAATCTCACGCACTGCATATTGCTGGTTAGAATCTGCCTGAATGATTTCGTTGCGAATATTACCAAAATTGTAGCTCGCATCACCACCTACTCTAAATCCTTTGAAAAGTTCAATACCTGCACCTAAAAAAACACGATTAACTCCGCCTCTACCTGTATATTGGTTTACCTGGTCATCTGTAATTTCAAGATTGGAGTAATCAACAGAAGTTTGTGGTATAAGTCCAAAACCTACCCCCAACTTTCTTGATACCGGAAATGAAAGTGATAAATAATCGATTGTAGAGGATGTTGTACTACCAGTACCTTCATCAGAAGTAAGACTGGTTTCTGTATGATTCACTGCAAGAGCAAAATTAGTAAGCCTTAAAGCTCCATAACCTGCAGGGTTTCTAAAGTTAGTATGAATACTATCACCTAAAATACTGATACCGCCCATAGCCTGATTCTCGATTGAACCTTTAAAATTCGTCAATCCTAAACCATAAAATGAATACGGTGATGAATTTCCTTCCTGAGCCCAGCCCATAGCTGACATGCTTACTAAAACAACAATTAAAATTCTTCTTATCATCAACTGCTTTTAAATTCTACTATATAATTGAGTCCTTTCAGGAGAAAATTTGAGTCCGCAAATATGACATTTTTTAATCTATCAGACAAAAATAGCCCGTCCCCTCCTGTTAAAATAATCTTTAACTCGTCGTATTCGAGTTTATATCGGTCTATCAACCCATCAATTTCTGCAACCAATCCGTTTATCACTCCAGATTGCATCGATTCAAAAGTATCAGCCCCAATCAATAGCACTTCATTTTTTGAAGCTTTTAAATCTGGCAACTTTGCTGTAAACTGATGCATTGCCTTAAAACGCATCTGCAAACCTGTAGATATTGCTCCACCCAGATATTCACCATTTCTTGTTTTAAAATCATAAGTCACACAGGTACCTGCATCAATTACCAAAGTATCAAACTCAGGAAAATCTTTACTGGCTGCCACCATCAACATTTTACGGTCAAGACCTAAAGTTTCTGGTGTTTTATATAAATTCTCAAAAGGAACTTGGGTGGCTGCACTTACCATTTCATAGGAAAGACCTCTTTTTTCTAAGAACGTGACAAAATCTTTTGAATTACCTGAAGCACAAAAAACAATTGCATCTGGATTGTGGGATGCATACAGAACATCAAATTGCTTTTCAGCTTCCTCTGCATCTACAAAATTGGAAAGCTTAAGCACTCCGCCTTCAAAAACTCCAAATTTCACACGCGTATTACCAAAATCTATGGCTAATGTGGTCATCAATTATTTTTTTTTTGCAAAAATACAAATACTCTCCCCCTCGTAATCACAGAATTAGGGAAACCTGAAAAAATAAATCAAGAATTTTAATCGGAAGTGTTGTGTGATTTAAAAAAATGATTCTATATTTGCAGCCGCTTTGGCGAGGTACCTTAGCTCAGTTGGTAGAGCAACGGACTGAAAATCCGTGTGTCCCTGGTTCGATTCCTGGAGGTACCACATTATAAATCCGCATTTGACTGTTAATCAAGTCTTTGCGGATTTTTTGTTTTGTCAGGGTGCTTGACAAGGTGCTTATAAATTATGAACTCCTCTTTTTTCGACTTATTTACAGAATTCTACCTCTAGTTATTGTAATTGTACTATTGGCACTTATTGTTAAGGCACGATCATAAATAATTGCTTACATCAACATCCAGACGGGGGGCTAGTAAAAAAACTCTAGCTGTCGTAATGATTTGACCATAGACCCTATACAGATAACCACGCATTCTAAAATTGAGTTTTTGGCTCTTTCAAAGATTATAAACCTTCTTAATTTTGGAAAGGAATAATATAACACGTTTGCAATATGTTAATTTATATCTCCATTTTGGCATTAAATTATTTAAACTGAAATAGGACATATAACCGTAGGCTGTAATTTCTGCTCTAAAATGTATTAAAATAAGTGGACTTTTAGAGACTTAGCCTAGAAAGCTTCAAAACTTCCATCAGATTAATAGCATTATTAAAGAGAAATTTTGATTTATCATTTGACAAACTTCTTGTAATTAGAGATCCCATCTATCAATAAAGTCTCTTTTTTTAGCATTTTCAATACTAACTTTACAATTAGTAATTGCTTTCTCTAAAACAGATATATGCTCTAAATAATCAATATTATTAAGTGTCAAAATGAAATTCTTTGCTTCCACATAAGCATTCATTTTGTGATGTATTCTAGGTATTTCATCTCCATTATAAGTTAAGCTCAAAACATAAAAGTCTAATTGTTTAAAAAATTCTAAATCCCTGTTTTTATATAAAATAGATTTCAAAAAGGTTAATTTAATATCGTTGTATTTGGTAACAACAATATTGTATATCTTTCTAATTAGACTATCGATAGTTGCTTCTTTTAATATACTTTTCAGGAATTTAATTTCCTTTTCGCTATTGCCTTTGAACAAATTAGAGACATCACAAGGAGTATACGCAAACATCATAGGATGAGTACTGAAATAGGTGAGAATTTGTTTGAATATTACATAATAATCATCCAAGACCCACAATTTAGAAAAATCATTTTCAGAAAGATCTCTTTTACTTATTCGAGTTTTTTCATCAAAATTCGAATGAAGTAACTCCGTAATAAAAGTATTATCACATCCAAGGATTAATTTCAAAACACCTAAATCGTAATCAAAATACCTTCCTTTTTTATCTAAGTTTAGATATATACTCTTAATAATTTCAATATTTCTTTCAAATGAATAGGGATGATTTTCACTAACGTATTTGAATAAGTCAGTGTGAACATATAGAAATCCTTCTTGTTCAGTTTTTCTTAATAAAATTTTAAAAATCTTATCTAATTCGTGTTCAATATTCAAATTTAAATGACTGACTTTCGGAAGCAAATCTTCAATAAATGCAATATTTCTAGCGATTTCCTTATTTAAAACACCAATTGACAAATCATAATCGCTTTTCTGAATTGAATCAGAAGGCATATTTAAAATAAGGCTTAGTAAATAATAATGATTATCCTCATTTTCTATAATAACTTTTCTTAAAATTTTTAGGTTTTCTTGAGAATAATCAATGAATTGAAATGCCTTTTCTATTCTAATTATATTAGAAATATCTCTTTTAACTATATCTTCTATGATCGAGATAAAAACTTTAAAATCTGTTTTTGCTAAATCTTCAAATATTGTTGATATCGAATCTAGAATAGTTGACCATCCGTTAAAAAAATTAGGTTTGTACTTGGCAATAATTTCTATCTCATTCAACAGGTCTAAATAATCAGATTCTTTATAGTCTTTAAAAGTTTTTATTATTAACTGCTTATTATTTTCTCCTCTTTCATTAAGTAATAACCAAGTCTTGAATTCTTTACATAAATATTTATTTTTAAAGTCTTCCGGGTGTTTTATATCGAATCTTCTAATTCTTTTTTCATACATATCAATCACCATTGATTCTCTAAAATGGGAATTAGAAAAATTTGTCTCGAAAAAAGGGATTATAAAATTATTATCGATCTCTATTATTTTCTCATTGTTGAAATAATAGGAATAATGATGACTTAAAAAGAAATCTAAAACAGATTCTTTTAAATCTTTTACCTGATAGCATTCACATATAAATCTCCAGAGTTTTTTTCTAAAATCAATTTGTTCACTTGTCGCTTCTACAACTTTTGGAACTATTTGAAGAGCATTGCCATAATTAACAGTAGAATTATAAGAATCGATTAGGAATTTATCTGCTGTATGTAAAATTATCTTAGAATAAAATATTTCGTCTTCCTCTACTTTACTATATAAAAAATCAAACAATTTGATTTGAGTTCCATATTTAGTTTCATAGCTATATTGACCGTATGCAAATGATTGTTTTAACGCTTTAAGAAGGTTTGAAAATAGTAACTGCGAGGATAATCCGTAGCAAAATAATAATTGAAGAGCAAAATCAAATTTCTCGGGTATTTCTCTGAACTTAATTAATAATTTTATAATTTCATCGTCATACTGTTCAATATGATTTTCATTATTAATTACAAATTTTAATTCTTGCAGGCTTACCTTTTCAATGTTTTTTACACGGTTAGAAACATAAATTAAAGTCTCTGAAGTTAAGTAGTACCAAAAATCTTCCAGGTACCTCATAGCTTTGTAATTGTCTTCTTTTATCTCTTCCCACTTTATTTTAATGTCAAATTCAATTAAATCTTTAACAGTATTAAATCCATAATTATTTATGATTGGTGTAAGTATTCCTAACAGATTAAACTTTCTTTTATCCACATAAGCGTTAAGTAGGATTTCAAACGGCAATTCTTTCTCTTTTAAAAATATCTTGTAAAATATAAACTCCCCTAAAATCTGGTCCGCTACCTTATAAACGCCTTGCATCTCATCAGCTACCTCAAAGGAGTATAACATCTTTAATTTGCTTGTTAAATTGTCTTTATTTATTGCAAAATATTTTTCAATTTCTTCAAGTTTTTCAAGATCCTTAGTATCAATAATTTTAAATATTGATAGTATTCCTGCGACCTTTAATAATTCAGAATCATTTAAAGTCTTAATACTATCATTTATTGCAGTAAAATATTGCTCATGTATTTGTGAAGCATTGTTAAGCTTATCTAATTCGTTTTTGAGACCTGCTATAGCCGCCATAATAGCTATTCTTGGATTCCCTTTAGAAATTGAATATATTTTGTCAATATAATATTCTGAAATATTGAAATCAGGTGATCGGAGAATTAGAGAAAGCTCATCCCTAGTAAACTCTTTTAACTCTATTAGACCATAACTTTCTAAATAGCCTTCAACTTCAGTTTTAACGTAATTTCTAACGGTTAATATTAGCTTTAGGCTCTTCCGGTTCTTGATGAATTTGGCAATTAGGCTGAGATTTGATTTTAACTTATTAGCATCGTCGACTACAATTAAATAGCTTTTATCTTTTAGTATTTGAGTATTTAAATCATCCCAAATATCTAGATTACCATTGCTGATTATATATTTGACTTGAAAATTTTCATTCAATTCTCTAAACTTCTCAACGACTTTAAGAGATAATTTTGTCTTTCCTACTCCTGCTTGACCTGAAATAAGAAGAATATTTTGATTTGTTAGAATGTCAATTGCAGTTTTTACATCATCTTCTCTATTTAAGAATTTATTTCTTAATGGAGTAGAGAATTTTGACTCTTCAATTTGGTCAACAAAATTATCAACTTCTAATATCTGCCCCGTATCTATTGGTACTCCCAATTCATTACAAAGAGAAGGATATTGATTAACCATTATATTAGCTAAAGCATCAATACCTATAACTTCCAATTCAGAACTGAAATCTAAAGTATTTTTATACTCCCTTAATTCTTTATCGAGCTTAGGGTTGATTTTGCTATTACAAATGAGAATAATCTTTGCTATTTTCTCATTCTCAATATCGTTTTGTTTAAAACAGTCAGCAATATCTTTTTTTAGTTTTGCTTTTAAGCCTTTTTCTTGAGTAGTGATTTCATTGAAAATATAAAATCCTTTATAGGCGATGAAATTGTCTGGAACACCTGCTTTTGATTTTTCTTTTCCTAAAGCAAAACCTGATGAGTGGACAATTGGATATCTGTAAGCTAAATAAAGCCTGCAAATATTTGCAAATTTATCTTCGTTACAGATTAATAATTCCTTTTCTATTCTTGTTACCATCAAGCTTAAAATTTCTTGTTTAAATATAGAAATTCAAGATGTAAATGGGAGGAGAATAATTTTTAGTTAAATTTATGGAGGTCAATCAAATAACTCCAATTATGAAATATATCACTACACTTTTTTGCTTTCTACTTATACTTAGTTGCGAGAAAAAACCGCCAGAACCAAAAGACCTATATGAAAAGTATAGAAGTGCAGTTGTTCTTATTCGCACTGACTTCTATCACGTAGCCCACTTGGAAAATGGTAATGACATATATTTTAAAAATGAAGGGGGTGATTTCAGTATTTATGATGATTTAGAGCAAGCCCAAGAAAGTCCAATGTCAATCACTGGAACTGGTTTTTTTATCAGTGATGATGGTAAAATAGCTACTAATAGACATGTTGCTTATCCTAATGATGATGCTGAGAATTTTAAATTTGAGTTCAAGAGTATTATTGATGATGTAAAATCTAAAATTAATGAAGCCATTTCCGAATATAAGCAAAAGAGGTATGATGCCGTAGAATATCACAATGAATATTATGACTACTTAAGTTATGAACGACGCCAAGAAATTAAGAATGAGGTAAATGGATTTGAGGATAAAATAGTAGAACTAGACGATTTAAAAAGAAAATATGATATACCAACAGCAGAAATCGAAATTGAAACAATATTACATTTTATAGGAATTGTTTATGACAATACTCACGTGAATCGATTTTCAGATTTTGACGAATGTGTTCTGCTTAGAAAATCAGAAGACTTAAATACTGATCTCGCAATTATTCAAACAAAGGACAAAATTACCCCGAAATCAGTAAAAAATATAATCTCCTTATCTACTAAAGATGGATTAAGTGTTAGCTTGGAAGATAAGGTATATATGATTGGTTATAATAAAGGTCTCAACTTGGCCTATACAGGCAACGGCATTAAAACACAATTTACAAGCGGAACTATTACACAAGATCCAGATGATAATAGAATATTATATTCAATACCTACATTGGGAGGATCTAGTGGTAGCCCAATTCTAAATCAATGGGGTGAATTAGTAGCTGTAAATTTCGCAAAAACTAATGATTTTCAAGGCTTTAGTTTTGGCGTCCCTGCATCTAAACTGAGTGCATTAAATGACAACAAACTAGTTGTCGTGAGTAGTTCAGAAAATAGATACCCTGAAAAAGCTCCTAGCTCTAAAACTGCGTATTCAAAACCAACAACATCTAGCAATGATAATATTAGAGATTTTAGTAGCTCAATAAGAGGACTCGTAAATGCTGAAGATGATAGAAATCTAAACCAGATTTTAACATATTTTGATTATGACATTAAGCGATATTGGTCGATTAACAATCCTTCTCGTGGCGATCTTATTAATCAATATGAAAAAAGCTGGGAATTAACTACAGGTTCAAACAATACTATCAAAGAAATAATACGCCACACCCCATTTGAATATACTTTAAAAACTAGCTTCAATTATTATGACAATAAAAAAAGAAAAAGCTTTACTGTTGATAGTAGGGTATTTTTTAAATTTAATACAGATGGTAAGATAGAAGAGGTTTACGGTTTGGATTAGAGATTTCTATTTTTTAAAAACAACATAAAAAAATATAATATAATTTACCATATTGTCAGACTTTCTACTTTCAGACATCGCCCTAGAATTTATTGTTGATGAACTCTATTTCATAGATGAAATAGTCATCAAATTTTCAAAACGATTATCTGAAAAAGATAAAGACTTTAAAGTTTTCAGATCAGGTAAAGTATTTGAAAAAGAAAATGATATAAAGGATTCATATTATGAAATTGAGATTAATGAGATAGATTTCCTCAATTACTACTTGACACAAGAGGAAAAAGGGATACTTTGTTACTTTTGGCTCAATTATCCTGAGTTTGAAAGCAAATTCCCTATTGAACTTTTTAAAGATGATTTAAAAAATGACTCTAATTATTTGCTTCATCATTTTGAATCTTCCGCAGCTGAATATGTGCTTGAATCAAAAAATGACTATGTCGCTAAAGATAGAATAGTTGAAGTCCTAAATCGTTTAAAAAGTGCAAGCGAAAACTTGCAGCTGCTTTTAAGAAGTGATGACCTTGGAATTAGAGGTGTTTTTATAATACAAGAGATTATTATTGACTCATTACTCAAAAGAAACTCAATAATAATTGAAACACTAACTAAAAGATTTATTAACATATTACCCGATTTTGAATATTTGAAAAATCTCAATCAAAATTTTTCTCACCCCATTAATTTTTCTAAAAATTTAAATATCCAAAATACTGAAGCGGAGGATAAAACTTCTAATAGAGTACTAGACCTGTCAAAAGGTTTCATTTTAAACTCTATCGAAGATATTGATGATTTTGTTTTAAAATATGGATACCTGGGTATTGCTCCCGAAGAAATATCTGGGATTAAAATTGAAAGAGAATACTTCTATTTCGAGCAAGATGGGCAGTCTGGAGAATATGAAAAATTGTTGTTATCTAAAGAAGAATATCAAAGTGAAACTTATGGGATTAGTTATACAAAAATCAATTATGAAGATTTTATTGAAGATTTCGATTTAGGCAATTTTGGAATTTTTTTAAGAGATCAATATTTGATTGATGAGTATAATGAAGGTTTTAGACCTTCGGCGATTGATTATATCACCAATGCACAGTTTGAAGGTCAAGCTAAACATAGATTAAAAAATATAGTCAAAACTTTATCTCAAAGTATTGACAATCTGAAAAACATAGATTCCGGCTGGCATTTTAATGAAAAATTGAATGGAATACAAAAAACTGTTATAGAGTTATTTATACCAAATTATATAGAAATAAAAAATGCTCTTTTAAATGAATTTGAAAATATTTACCCAAACGTTGTAAATGAGCTAATACGAAATACTCAAATACAAAAACCTAAAGAGAATACTTTATTTTCAACAAAAATATGGTTTGAATTAGCTAAATTAATAGCATCAGGTGATTTGAAATATGAAAAGAGAGAACCCGATATTGAGAAAAAGTTCTATTATCTTAATGAAAGTATTGAAAGCTCTGAGGAATTAGCTAAAACGATTATCAAAAAAACAGCTAGTAAAACTAAACATACATCTCTTAGACCATATATTACCAATACTTTTTCAAATGAGACTAAGTTTGGAGACCCCAATTACAGTAAAAATGTATTTTCTAAAAAACATCTTAAAGGTTTGATATCTATTGAGCAGGAATATATAAATAAAGAAAAAAAACTAGATAAATATTTTCAGCAAAGGCTAGAAAAACTAAAACAGGAATTTCCGAACTAGTCCTGAACGGTTCAAGGTTAAGTTCAATAACAGTTACAAATAAGTTTGTACCAATATTAATTTTAAAAACCAATATTATGGTACAAAAAAATGTTATCGGGATTGATTTAGAAACCCTTCAATCCATCATCGGGCAAGCAGTCGCCAGAGAACTGCAAACAGTAAAAGACTTTTTACAAGTTGAGCAACCTGTTCAGGAAATCATTCTAAGCCGGCAAGAAGCTGCGGATTTCTTAGGTATTTCATTAACTACTTTGTGGTCTCTAGATAAGTCTAGAGAATTACCATCTAGGCGTATAAAGTCTAAGGTGGTTTATTATCAAAGTGATTTGACTAACTTTTTAAACCAGGCAGCGTAATGAAAAAGTTAGAGATTAAAACCACAAATGGTATAATAAGAGGTATAAATATCACAAAAGATCAAAGCAAAATTATAGAAAAAGACATTGCCATTCTATACCTAACGGCATTGTCTATGACTTGTGAATCATATGAAAAAAAATGCCCTATTCCAATATGGTTTTTCGGTTTAGAAAATTGGAGGGAATACCTCACTTTCTTTAATAGAACGAATTTGATTTTTAAGGTAGGAAACTCCTTCAGTTCTAACGAATTTCTTCAGGGTCATTCAGAAGTTCACCTAATTACAAATCCTCAAGCATTAGAAAAAATTGAGAATTTGATTCTAGTAACTCCTGAATTAAAACCTCTTCTCTCTGCCGCATAGGCACATAATCTAATTTTTATTAATCAAGTATAGCGATGCACTAAAAAAGCATAGACTAGCATCGCTATGCTTTAAATCGAAATAGCTTGAAATCTTATTATATATTAAAAATCAAAACTTTAGACTTAGAAAAGAGACTAAATCTGTATCCACCAGACTTTAAATTTAATTTAGAATATGGGTATTGGTTAATCAATGAAATTTTAGTGAAAACGGCCTATAAATTAGAAAATGAAGAAACTGATATTTGGGTTCCGCTCTGCTCTAAAATCCTAAACAGACAACCCTATAATTACCGATTACATCTGAGATATTTATGTGAAAATTTTCCTTGTATGGGAAATGTTATTTTTAGGTCGCCTTATAAGGAAGGGAAATGCTATTCTTATAGAGTTGCGCCCTTCTATTTTGAAGACCCCATTGAGATTTCTGAAATAACTGACAGAAAGCTGTTAAAGTACTTAGATAAGCACAAAGAAATCAAAGTGAATAACGCTCATAAGAAGCATTATAATTTTCTAACCAAATACTTTGACGAGGGCAAGTTGAAAATCGATGTAAATGGCTGTAATGTCGTTAATTTAGCTTTGTATAATGATTCTCTCAACTATCAAAAGCATATTTTAAACGCCGTTACTATAAAAGAGATTGCCAACGGAGAATTTAATATTAAGCATACTCAAAATGATGGTCGAATTCATAGCCAAATCACCCGCCTTCAAAAAAAGTTTAGAAAATTTCTAACCTATGACGGGAAAAAACTTGGTGAAGTAGATATTTCAGCATCTGTACCTATGTTCTTCTATTATATTCTGCTAAACTGGAATAGGGAGATAGAATCCGTGCACCTATCTAGTATAATAAATCCTTCTACTATATACTACCGTCATTATATGTTTATAAAACCACTCGTAAGTCTTGACAATAGTGAGCTGAGTCTTTTCGGTAAACTTTTGTTATCGGGTGAATTTTACAACCATTTTATAGATGGTATGCATACCATTCATCACTTTGATAATAGACTTAAAAAAGACCAATACTATCTTGAGAATGTACAAGATCTATTCAATAGAGAATTTGACGGAGACATAGAAGATTTAAGAGCAGTAATAAAATGTAGATTTCTATCCATGTTTAACGCTAAATCAGCTCATTATTTGAATGAAGAAGCTGAGTTTAATATGCATTTTCCTTCTATTCTAAAATGGATTAAAGAATTTAAGAAAGTTAATCATAGATATTTTTCGTATCTGACATTACAAACTGAAAGTCATTTTATACTCAATGTTGTTGCTCGTCAATTCAACAAAAAGTTTAGAGGTAAAGTTCCTGTATTTACTTTGCATGACTCCCTTATAACTACAGAAGACAATTTGATTTTACTTGAAGATTTTATGAAAAAATGCTTAACTGAAAATTTAGGTTTTACCCCAAAAATGAAAATGAAAGTATTTGAATAATACCTAGTATCAGGTACTTAGAGAAAGTATTATAAAATATATCTTTATAAAACTAACAACTAAAGCTTAAAGAATGATACAGAAATACTATTTAGTTATTTGTCTATTTATAGCATTTTCTTCTTTTTCTCAATCAAAATATAAGACTCAGTATGTAATCATAGATAAAATATGTTATACGAGAGACATCGATAAAAATACGGTTCAATATATCGATTCAGTCTCCTTAGTTAAGGATGTAAAAGTAAACTTTGATCAACTACCCGAACAAGAACAAAGAAAAATCTTAGATAAAATCGGAGACCTCAAACAAATAAAATTCAAAGAAGATATTGACCTTGGAGGCAATACAGTAAGTATCGAGAGAACGCTAAACATTGATGATTATTTAAATTCTCAAAAATTTGCCACTACGCAGAAATATAATCAAAAAGCTACCGTCGGATATGTAAAGTTTGAAGATGATAAATTGTACTTGAACCCTTATATAAACCCAAATGAAGCAAACTTTAAAAGAGATGTTTATTATTATAAATTAAAAAATCGTCAGACCGTACAACTTGATTTTACTGAATGGGTAGTTAGCGCTCTTGCAATTCCTTTAAAGTATAGATTTGATCCTGGCACTAAAGCTACAAGCGAATTTTCAGTTGATTTTAATGCGAACTTATTTGGAGGTTATACAACTGGATCTACAAAGTTTTTGCACCGTGAAAAAGTAGGAAACAAAGAGTTTAAATCCTATTTTACAACGGGTGCTTATATTGGGGTTTCTACAACCACATTAAATGCTACAAACACATCTAGAGCTAAAACTCCTTTAGTCGACACAGAAGCAACTACAGGTCTCTTCTCAATCGGCGGTGGTTTGGGCGGCGGTATAGATAAGATAAGTATAATGGGTTTTATAGGGTTTGACTTTGCGGTAGGTACAAAAAGTGAGCTTTGGAATTTTAATGGAGTTCCATATATTGGTTTAGGTCTTGGTTATGACATTTTTAAATTCAATTAAAGAAACCACTTTTAAGAATAGCCAGAGCTTTTTGTTCTTTCTCTATACGTATATATTTTAAAAACTCTCTTTCAGTCTGATGACCTGAATATTCCATGATTTCTTGCAAAGGTTTCCCCTTTATATAATGATTAGTACAAAAGCTACGTCTTGCAGTATGGGTTTTTACTAACTTATACTGAGGGACTTCCTTTTCAACTTGTTCCCCTCCTTTATTGTAGGAAACCTGTATCATTTTATTCAATTCAGCTGTTTGTGCAGCATCTTTCAAATTAGATCTTAATATAGGTTCACTCATTTTTGGAGGAAAAGAATTTTCATATCTATTCATCACTTGCTTTATGCTCTCTAACAAAGGAAAATGAACAGCATTTCCTGTTTTCTTTTGCTTAATCTTAATAAATGTATGCCCTTCTATTTGTACTAAATTCCTATCCGTCAAACCATTATAATCACTAACTCTCTGCCCTGTATAACAACCTATTAGGAATATATCCCTAGCCTGTTGCATTAAAGGATATTTTGAAAGGTCTTTCTTAGCCAACTTTTGTATTTCCTCTTCAGTTAGATAAATCTGAGTGGTTATTTCTTTTGGAGATTTAAAGTTCTTATTCTTAAAAATAAGATTTGTTGTAAGTCCATTTATTAATGCATCATTCAAAAATGTTTTTAGATTTTTAATATGCTTACCTATTGAATTAAGACTATAATCGTCATCTTCTAACATTTCCACAAAATCTCTATAGAAATGCATATCTATAGAATCAAAGACAATATTTTTATTTGATTGATCCCTGAACTGCTTTAGCAAATCAACTGTTCTTCTATAACTTCTATAAGTTGTAATTGCTAAACTCTTCTTTTTAGATTCAAGAAGATTTTCGGCATATTCAATTAAATCACCACTTTTCTCTACTTCTTCAATAGATGCTCCCCCAATAAAAGCAGTTATTTTATCAGAAAGCAAATCAAGATCTATCCCTTGTTGTTGTTTTACCATTTGAGAAAACTCCTCCTCAACGAACTCTTGTAAACGATTTAAAAATGCATTCACATCTTTAGCATTTTTAGGGCTTCCCTTGCCTGTCTCAACTCGTTGCTTACCTAAATTCCAATTCTTCAAGGAAGATTTATATCCTGTCGATTTTTTAAATCTCTTTCCTGACATTGAAAAGTGAAGCATTATCATACTTTCTTTTTCAACGTTTCTTTCAAGTGAAGAAATTGAATCCTTCAAACTAAAGCGAACTACGCCGTGAGAATTTTTAATTGTCTTTGCCATAAACCAAAGATAACTATTTTCTAAAAAGGGTGCTTGAAAGGGTGCTTTAATGTTTAATTATTACAAACTTTTAAAAATTATCATTAACAAGCCAAAACACTATAATTTACTGTAGATATAGAAAACATTAGTAAAAATTAATAATGATTTATAAGGATTAAAATACACTAGTACTGGAGGTACCACACTCAAACCCTGAAACTTTTGTTTCGGGGTTTTTTGTTTTTATACCATTCGGTAAGCTTTCCCAAACTTCCTTTTCTAACTCTTAACTATAATTTATCTAAGGTTATTTCTGTGATGTTCTATTTTTAAATAAATAAGAATTACACGCGTTTAAGTAACGTATGTATAAAGCTTAAGACCTATCTAATAACATTAAGCTTCAAAAAAGTTAATTCAATGAATACCGATATATCTAGCCCCATTAGCCCTCAAGATATAATTCTTATAAAAAAATGTCAGAAAGATCTGGATGAAACTCCATTCTTGATGCGGGTTTTAAACACTATTGGAACTCCTATAGATCAAGGCTTAGAACTTTTGCCTCAAAAATACCAAAGCAAAATAAGTACTACCATTCAAAAAGCTTTACAACTTGCCGTCAAGGCAAACCTTAAAACTTTAAAATCCGATAAGCAAAGTACACCTTCTTCCAATCTTACCTATCAACTGGTAACCGGTTTTTCAGGGGCAACCGGCGGATTTTTTGGCGTTGCCGGTTTTACAACAGATTTGCTGATTTCGACCAAATTTATGATGCGCTCTATTATGGATATCGCCCGCAGTCAGGGTGAATATGTTCACGATATCGAGACACAGCTGGCTTGCTTACAGGTTTTTGCTCTGGGAGGAACTTCAGAAGATGATGATGCGCTTGAAACTTCTTACTACGCAACCCGGGCCGCATTACATACCACTATGAATCAAGCCAGTGCTTATGTAGCAGAAAATGGTACCAAAAAAATAATTGAAACCATCGCTTCTCAAACTGCAGCTCCTATTTCTAAACTTATAAATCAGGTTGCAGCACGCTTTAGTGTTCAGGTAAGTGAAAAATTTGCCGCACAGGCTATTCCTGTTATTGGTGCGGCTGCAGGAGCTTCAATCAATATTCTTTTTATTAAACACTTTCAAAAGATCGCTACAGCTCATTTCACACTCAGACGTCTCGAACGTAAGTATTCAAGGGAACTTATTCAGAAAAAATACGACGAAATTGAAGTTGAAGGAATTATTGTTTCAGACTAAACTATAATTAGTCTGAAGAATTTTTAACACCTTAAAAATTCTATCAAACTTCATAAATAGGAATATTTCCATATTTTTGTAATTATTCCTATTTATATGCTTCGAAATATTCTACATCTGGATCTCGATACCTTTTTTGTTTCCTGCGAACGCCTGGCAGATTCTTCGCTGGTAGGCAAACCTGTGATCGTAGGTGGCACCGGAGATCGGGGCGTGGTAAGTGCGGCCAGCTACGAGAGCCGCAAGTTTGGAGTACACTCGGGTATGCCGATGAAAATGGCCCGGCAACTCTGTCCGCAAGCGACTTACATTCGCGGCAATGCGGGTATTTATACCAAATATTCTAAAACCGTTACCGAAATCCTTCAGGCGCAGGTCCCCGTTTTGGAAAAAGCCAGTGTTGATGAGTTTTACGCAGATCTCACGGGGATGGATCGCTTTTTTGGCTGTTACAGGTTTGCCAAAGAGCTTCGGTCTAAAGTCATTAAAGAAACTGGCTTACCCATTTCTTTTGGACTTTCAGTCAACAAAACCGTTTCTAAAGTGGCTACAAACGAAGCAAAACCCAATAATCAATTAAAAGTTGACGCTGGTTTTGAAAAGATTTTTCTAGAACCGCTTTCCATCAAAAAAATACCGATGGTTGGCGAAAAAACTTTTCGAACATTCTGTAATCTGGGCGTAAAACACATTGGCCTGGTGCAGCAAATGCCGGTAGAGATGATGGTTTCTGTATTTGGAAAAAATGGTCGAATGATCTGGGAGCGCGCTAACGGTATTGACCGCTCCCCTATAATCGAGTATCACGAACGCAAATCAATCTCCAGCGAGCGCACTTACGGGCAGGACACAATTGATGTAGTTAAGCTAAAAACAACCATCCATGCAATGGCTGAAAATTTGGCTTTTCTATTAAGGCAAGGAAACAAACTTACTTCTTGTATTGCAGTTAAAGTGCGGTATTCAGATTTTCAAACCTATTCTAAACAACTCAAAATCCCCTATACCGCAGCAGATCATAACCTTATTCCTGCAGTTCTAGAGCTTTTTGAAAAACTATACAATCGCAGATTACTTATACGCCTGGTTGGAGTTCGCTTTAGCGGCCTTACCGAAGGCCATTACCAAATAGACCTTTTTGAAAATACAAACCGAACAGTAAATCTCTACAATGCGATGGATGCTATACGTAAGCGTTATGGCGACCGCAGTGTAATGCGGGCTGCCACAATGGGCGAAGGCTCAAGGACCATTGGCGGGCAGGGTAACCCATTTAATGGTCAGCCTCCAATAGTTTTAGCACACCGTCATCAATAACACGAATTATGTATTTAAATTGTCATTCCTATTACAGCCTGCGCTATGGCACACTTTCAGAGGTAGAATTACTCGACCTTGCGATTGAGCATAAGCAAGTTTGTATTGCATTGACTGACATTAACAATACATCTGCCGGACTCAATTTTGTACGCAGAGCTAAAGAAAAAAACGTCAAACCCATTCTGGGAATTGATTTTAGAAATGGAAATCAGCAATGTTATATTTCGCTGGCGCGGAATAATGAAGGGTATTTGGAACTGAATAATTTTTTATCAAAGCATCTACACGACAAGACCCCGATTGCTGACAAGGCGCCGCAATTTGAAAATGCATATACTATTTACGCTTTTGAACGGGCGATGGAACTCGATAAAACCACTTTTTTCGAAAATGAATTTATCGGTATAGGACCAAAAGATCTCAACCGGCTTCGCTTTTCTAAATACAGTGCCTATAAAGACAAATTGGTTTTATTGCTTCCGGTAAGTTTCAATTCTAAAAGAGATTTTAATGTACACCGGCTGTTGAGAGCTATAGACACCAATACTCTTTTAAGTAAGCTCCCGTTAGAAGAACAAGGCTCTCCCGATGAATATATGCTTCCACCTGAAAAAATAAAAGCAGTTTTCGAAGAATACCCATACATCATTAAAAACACAGGAGATTTATTACAAGCTTGCAGTATTGATTTTGACTTTTCGCCCAAAAGACCCTCTCAAAATTTAAAAACAGTTTTGGGTAATGATGAAGCCGATTACAAAAAGCTACAGGAACTTTGCAATAAAGGTCTGGCAGAACGATATCCCGAGCTTACAGATACCATTCTGCAGCGTTTAGAGAAAGAGCTTAGCCTTATTAAAAAACAAAACTTCGTTGCATTCTTTCTTATAAATTGGAAAATCATTGAATACGCCAGAAGCAAAAACTATTTCTACGTAGGTCGGGGAAGCGGCGCCAATAGTATTGTAGCCTATTTATTACGTATCACAGATGTAGATCCTATCGAACTCGATCTATATTTTGAGCGGTTTATGAATGAATACCGTCTTAATCCGCCTGATTTTGATATCGACTTTTCTACCTGGGATCGCGAGGATGTTACCCGATATATTTTTGAAGAATTTGGAAAAAACGGCCAGACAGCGCTATTGGGTTCTTATGTGACCTTTCAACATAGCGGTGCCGTACGGGAATTAGCAAAAGTTTTTGGCATCCCAAAACATGAGATCGATAAGTTAAGCGCAGGCAATTATGACCTGAAATCGCTAGATAATCTATCGAGGTTAACTTTAAAATATGCCGCTATTCTACACGACCGACCCAATTATCTGAGCATACACGCCGGTGGAATATTAATTTCAGACAAACCAATACACTACTTTGCCACAACGCATCTACCACCAAAAGATTTTTCTACTGTTCAATTTGATATGCATATCGCAGAAGATGTAGGCCTGTTTAAGTTTGACATTTTAGGACAACGCGGCTTGGGAAAGATTAAAGATGCAATTGAAATCGTAAAAACCAATCAGCCCGAAGCAAAGTTGCTCGACATCCACAATCCGAAACCGCTTTTTAAAGATCCCAACATCAACGCGATGATTGCGCGGGCAGAATGCATAGGCTGCTTTTATGTAGAATCACCGGCTATGCGTATGCTGTTAAAAAAACTGGAGGTTGATAATTATCATACTCTGGTTGCTGCGAGCTCTATCATACGTCCCGGTGTAGCTAAGAGCGGGATGATGCGTGAATATATTTTAAGGCATCGCAATCCCGAAAGGCGTAAAGAAGGCCATCCTGTACTGCAAAAAATAATGCCAGATACTTACGGGATTATGGTGTATCAGGAAGATGTGATTAAGGTAGCCCATCATTATGCCAAACTCGATCTGGGAGAGGCCGATGTTTTGCGCAGAGGAATGAGCGGTAAATACCGCTCGCGAAAAGAATTCAAAGCGGTAAGGAAAAAATTTAGAGATAACTGTATTAGTGCCGGTGAACCAGAAGCGATCGTAGATGAAGTATGGCGCCAAATAGAAAGCTTTGCAGGTTATGCATTTGCGAAAGGCCATTCAGCCTCCTATGCTGTAGAGAGCTACCAAAGTCTTTACCTCAAATTCTATTTCCCTCTTGAATATATGGTTGCAACCTTAAATAATGGCGGTGGTTTTTATAGAGCTGAAACCTATGTTCACGAAGCACGGCTTAAAGGAGCAGAGATTGAAGCACCTTGCATAAACTTCGGCTTCATTGAGACTTCTATTAAAGGCAAAACGATCTATCTGGGCTTTCAGCATATTGACAGCCTGGAGCAAAAAACCATGCTGAAAATCATAAATGCCAGAGTTCAAGGGCTATTCAAATCGTATGATGATTTTATAGAGCGCGTACCGTTAAGTATTGAGCAGCTCGATTTACTTATACGTATAGATGCCCTTAGATCTTTAGGCAAAGACAAACGCAGCTTACTCTGGGAGGCCTATTATAAAGAAAACACCATTCCTAAAAACGAACTACAGCAAAGCTTTTTCAGAATATCTATGCACGATTATATTTTGCCCAAATTCTCCATAACAGATTTGGAAAATGCATTTGATCAATTGGAACTTATAGGCTTTCCGCTTTACGATCCTTTTATATTGCTACAAAAAAAACCTGGTAGCAACTTAGTCACTTTAGATTTAAAAAATCATCTTGAAAAAGTCATTACTATTTACGGCTATCTCGTGACCTTAAAGAATACGCGTACATCCAAGGGAGACCGTATGTTTTTCGGGACATTTCTGGATCGCGCCGGCCAGTGGTTAGATACGGTGCATTTTCCTCCGATTGCAAAGAAATACCCCTTTCACGGAAGAGGAATCTACAAACTAACCGGTAAAGTGGTTACCGAATTTGATTTTATTACACTTGAAGTCATTGCTATGCAACGAATGGCATATGTGCCCGATCCTAGATTTGATGCTACTTATAACCTTAAAGAGAATTCAAACCCTACTCCTTCTTATCTTCCTCTTGGTAAAGAATAGTTTTTTCAGGGCGTTCCCTTCGGGCAGGCTTTTCGTTTCAATCTTTTAAACACTTGTTGTGTTTAAAAGGATTTCCACTACAATCCCTAACGCGGATTTGATTCAAAGCTGAAGGTCACTAGTCTACAGTCTCAGCTCTCGTCTCAGATCTGAGTTTAGTGCATAAAAAAAGTCCGCATCATAAACTGATGCGGACTTTAAAACAAGGCGGCGACCTACTCTCCCACGAGATGCAGTACCATCGGCGCTAACGGGCTTAACTACTCTGTTCGGAATGGTAAGAGGTGAGCC
>CAXPQP010000037.1:0-38015 GCA_964219495.1 Leeuwenhoekiella sp.
GGATTTCTCCAGTCATATACAGAATTACTAAAGCTCTGAAACCATAATAAGATGCTCTTTCGAGCATTCTTGATAAAGCGTAGTAAAAATTTTCTTTTGTGTGTTTCAGATTATGAATTTTTTCCATTCAGTTTCTTGGGTTGGTAAATTACCTACTGTACTAGCTTACGAACCTGTTTGGGCAATTGGTACTGGTGAGACTGCAAGCCCAGAACAAGCTCAGGAAATGCACGCGTTTATTCGTAAAACAATTGCCGATGAATATTCACAGGAAGTGGCAGAAGCTGTTACCATTCTTTATGGTGGAAGTGTAAAACCGAACAATGCTGAGGAAATTTTCTCTAAGCCAGATGTTGATGGTGGTCTTATTGGCGGAGCTTCTTTAAAAGCTGAAGACTTTATGGCGATTGTAAACGCCTTTTAAATTATGGCAGAATCGTATACCGAATATCATTTTAAAATTGAACCTGTAAATCCGGGAGCAGAGATTTTAATTGCCCAGCTTGCTGAATTAGACTTTGAAAGTTTTGACGAAACTGAAGACGGTGTGAAGGCATACATTCAGTCTGCTTTAGACCACCAAGACTTATTGAGTTCGGTTTCAATTTTAGAAAATCCAGAATTCCAAAGTTCCTATACCAAGAGTCTTATAGAACCGGTAAACTGGAATGAAGAATGGGAAAAAAACTTTGAACCTATCGAAGTTGATGGGTTGTGTACTGTACGGGCACCCTTCCACCCAGATCCAGACACGAAGTTTGATATCGTGATTGAGCCTAAAATGTCTTTTGGAACCGGCCATCATGAGACTACACATTTAATGATTAAGCATTTGCTAAAATTAGAGGTTTCCGGTCTAAAAACTCTTGACATGGGTTGTGGTACGGGCATTCTTGCAATTTTAGCTGCGATGAAAGGAGCTAAACCTGTAGATGCTGTCGACATCGATCCCTGGTGTTATGAAAATACCGTTGAAAATGCAGAGCGCAATCAGGTAGATTTCATCAAAGCCTACGAAGGCGATGTGAGCTTATTAGATGGCAAACATTACGACCTGATCATAGCCAATATCAATCGCAACATTCTTATAGCAGATATACCTGCTTATGCAACCTGTTTAAATCACGATGGCGTATTACTGCTAAGTGGTTTTTATACGCAGGATATTCCGGCAATTACAGAGGTTTGCAATCAACACGGATTAAATTTTATAATGAATTTTGAACGAAATAATTGGGTAGCGTGTAAATTTGTAAAAAACTGATTCTGATGCAGTCACAATTTACAATGAGTACCCGCGAAAAAATTCAGGAAGAATTAGATATCCTTGTTGCTGAAGACCGCAATAACGAAATTGTGGTTTATAATGATGATGTAAATACGTTCGACCACGTTATTGAAACTTTGATACACGTTTGCGACCACACCCCAATTCAGGCTGAACAGTGTTCATTAATTGTACATTATAAAGGAAAATGCACCGTTAAAACAGGAAGTTATGAAGACTTACTTCCACGCTGTTCTGCACTACTTGATGCGGGTTTAAGCGCAGAAATTATCTGAAAATAACATCATTCAAATATTTTAAAAGCCTCTATTTTAGAGGCTTTTTTCTTACCTTATAGTTAATTTTAAGAAATACTAAATCGTTTAAAGTATTATTTTATTCGATAAAATGACAATTATCTCATTTATTGTCATATCTTACAAGTATTATTAATACTAACTATTATACTATGTTAACAGAAACTTTTAAGAAAGTAGGCCTGCTTAGCCTGGGACTTTCAATTGCCTTCACCTCTTGTTCTGAAGATTCGGATGAAATTGTTACTTCAGAAGTACAACCTACCGCAGATCTCAAAGTATCACAAGAAATCATAGACCAGGTTGAAGATCTGGGTATGAATACCGGATATGTACGTTGGGATGATTTTTACTTCCCTGATGGCACATCAGAACCAAGACTTTTTCTAGAAGAAGATGTTGTAGTAACTCCAGATCAATTGTCGTCCATGGCCGCTAACATGGAGCAATCAAAATCTGAAAAAGGAGATACCAAACAATACCGCACTTCTGCTTTGGTAAGTCAGGGAAGAACGATTTCTATTATTGGTTATACCGGTGGTAGCCAGGCGCTAACTACCAAAGAGCGTACAGCTCTACAATGGGCTGTTGATAATTACAACCGCCTGAGTGGTGTATCCATTAGCTTCAACCTTACTTTTGGCACTAACTATTCCAATAAGGACATGGTAGTTTATAACAACACGGTAAACAACCCATCTGGTGCGGGTGGTAGTGCAGGTTTCCCAAGCAACGGTCTGCCTTATAAGTTTGTGCAGATTTATGGACTATCAAATTATGACACCAATGTAATTGAGCACGTTATCACGCACGAAATTGGTCACTCTGTAGGGTTTAGACATACAGACTGGTTTAGCAGACAAAGTTGTGGTCAAAATGTAAACGAAGGAGGAGATACAAACCATATCCCAGGAACTCCTACCGGTTACGATTCTACTTCTGTAATGTTAGCTTGCTTTAGCTCTAGTGAAGATGGTGAATTTGGCGCCAATGATATCACAGCACTTAACTATATGTACTAAGTAGTAATTAGCCAATTAAGAGCCGTTTTATATTAAAACGGCTTTTTTTATTTTTATTCTTGCAGATCTATAAAAAAGGCATATATTTGCACCCGCAAAAACAGATAAGTTCTTTACTGTTGAAGCGAAACATAAAGGCCTCGTGGCGCAACTGAATAGCGCATCTGATTACGGCTCAGAAGGTTCCAGGTTTGAATCCTGGCGAGGTCACAAACTTCAAATTAAACCCCGCAACTAGCGGGGTTTTTTATTTTCCGAATTTTCCCTTACATTTTCACCGCTTTTAAGACTATTCTTATCTAACGTACAATCAGATAAAAGCTTAACATTTTATAAATAGATTTTCATCTTATTATTTATTTCGATTCTAAATAAGTATTAAATTTACCGCACAGTTATTTTATATGTCTACCCCTAGCTCAGACAATAAATCAGAATACTTATTATTTCTTCAGTTTAAAAAAGGAAGTGAGAAAGTGTTTACACATTATTTCAACTCTTACTTTAGAGCTGTTGCGGGTTTCTGTGAACAATTTATAGATGATAAAGAAACTGCTCGTGGTATTGCTCAGGAAGCATTTGTCAATCTCTGGCTAAATAAAGAAAAAATCGAAAAACCCGGAGGAATCCCCTCTTTCCTCTATACTTCTGCCCGTTCCAAGTGTTTGAACGAACTCAAACATTTGAAAGTAGTTAGAAAATACCACAATGAAACACTGGCAAAAAAAGAGCACGCACTTAATCTTGAAGTGCTTGAAGGTATGGAGCGCGATTCTTTAAGTTTTCAGGAACTAGAAAAGACTATAAATCAATTTATAGAAGAACTTCCCCTCCAAACCCGTACAATATTTAAAATGAAGCGATTTGAAAATAAGAAAAATAGTGAAATCGCAGACGAATTAAATATTTCGGTAAAAACGGTGGAAGCTCATATGACAAAAGCTTTAGGCATTCTTCGTAAATCACTTTCTGACTATTTACCTGCAACCATTGTGGCGTTAATTCCACATCTTTCTTAAAAAAATCAAAATTTAACATAGGGTTTGCTTTTAATGAGTTGTACGTATATAAAAGCACCTCATAAAAGCAATGAATTCAACAATTCTCTACAAATACTTTAACGGCGAGGCTACCGAAGAAGAGACCACTCTTATATTCGAATGGATTGATGATAGTCCTCAGAATAAAAGACAATTTATAAAACTCAAGACGGCATTTGCTTACTCAACATCGGCAGAAGTTGACCAACCAGAACTAGATCGTCGCCGCTCATCAATCAAATTAGGTAAGAAGCAATTCAGACCGTGGCGATATGCTGCCATTTTTGTCTTATTGATCGCAAGTGGTATTTACTATTATTCTTCTCAAAACAAAACCAGTATCACAGAGCAACAACCTTTAGTTCTTCAGCTGGAGGATGCTTCTGAAACGATAAATATCGAACAAGTAACACAGATCAAAACCAAAGAAGGAATACATCTTGCCAATTTTTCAGATAATCAACTTACTTATATTGAGCAACCAAAATCTGATGCATCGGTAAAGCAATTTATTTCCGTTCCTTATGGGAAAACCCTTAAAATTCAGCTCCCAGACAGTTCGATTGTTATTTTAAATGCTGGCAGTACACTTGAATTCCCAAGCCGTTTTGATACTTCAAAGAGACAGGTTACACTTACAGGGGAAGGATTTTTTGATGTTACGAAAAATCCCTCGCAACCCTTTATCGTTCTGGCTAAAAATTTAAATGTTGAAGTACTTGGAACGCGATTTAATGTTCAGGCTTATCCCGAAGATCGGGTTGTTGAAACAGCATTAGAAGAAGGGAGCGTGAGTTTATCTTCAGCAAGTGAGCCAAATAAAAACCTTTTATTAATTCCGGGTGAGTTAGCAACCTATATGATTAATTCAGGAGTATTAACAAAGAAAACGGACAATATTCAGCAAAAAACTGCCTGGACCAGAGGCGAACTATTGCTTGACAACACAGCATTTACCGATATTCTTAAAACGCTGGAAAGACATTACAACATCAAAACGGTAAACCAATATCCAGAACTTGAACAAGAATCTTTCAGCGGTACGGTAAAACTCAATCTTGGAATCGAACAAACGCTTCAACTTCTCAAGCTTGATACCGACTTTGACTTTACCCTAAACAACAATCAATTAATACTTAGAAGACCAAGCAACACTAATCCCTAGCCTATGTTTCAATTACTACGTGCACTAAAATTGCATTCGACCCTTTTGATATTGATTTTTCTAAATCTCACTTTAATACCAGAAAAATTATCAGCTCAAAAAAATGAAATTCAAATTAATTTGAATGAGCCAACCTTATCCCAATTTATAAATGAGATCGAATCTCAAACCAGCTACCGCTTTATTTACAATTCTCGGAAAGTTGATAATGCAACTATTATAAAAGCGAATATTAAAGCTGTTTCCGTACGCGATGCATTAGCTCAGGCCTCTGCACACCTATCTTACTCTTTTAATGTTCAACAGGATCAAATTATTATTCTTTCTCAAGATGAACAAACTTCGGGGACTATTGAATCTCGCTTAATCCGAGGAAAAGTTACAGATGCCACAGGTTTGGGTCTTCCGGGAGCAACCATCACTATCAAAAACACCAAACAAGGTGTTATGACTGATGCAGAAGGTAATTTCAGTACCAATTTAAATGCTGTGAATATCTCAAATACCCAATTAGAAGTAAAATTCTTAGGAATGGAACCACAAACCCTAATTGTGGGGAATCAAAGTGTTTTCAATATTAAAATGCAAGAAGCTCAAAACGAACTTGAACAGGTTATTATCACTTCTTCTTATGGCACAAAAAAACTTAAGGAAGAGGTTGTAGGAAGTATTGTAACCATTACAGATAAGGATATCCCTACTCAACAGGCCAGCGAGAGTGTAGACAAGATGCTTGAAGGTCAACTTGCCGGGGTTATTGTAGAAAACACCACAGGCGTGGGAGGCCCTGTAAAAATAAACATTCGTGGTCAGGGAAGTCTTTCTCCACTAAACAACACGGTTTTAGGAACCTCAACACAACCACTTATTATTGTTGACGGAGTAATAATGACCGAACAAACAGGGATTGACAATAGCTTCTTTGATGGTTCTGGTAATCTCGTAGAAACCTTCAACAATCCATTGAGTCAAATTTCTCCAGATGATATTGAAAGCATAAATGTTTTAAAAGATGCAGCTGCTGTAGGAGTTTATGGGGCTGATGGCGCAAACGGAGTTATTCTTATAACCACAAAGAAAGGCCGAAAGGGATCTACCCGATTCAACTTTTCATCGCAATTAGGTATTTCAGAAGCAATTAATCAAATTAAATACCTAAATGGAAGTCAATATACTCAAGTAAGAAATGAATATTTGAAAAACACTTCTGGAACAACCGTACCCCAAAATGAGGTTAATACAGATTGGTTCGATTTATTGAACAGCACCGGAGTTTACAAAAAATATAACTTCAGTGCTTCAGGAGCAACTCAAAAATTTAATTACAGAGCCAGTGTTACCTATCTGGATATCGATGAACCGCAGGTAGGAAATGGCGCTAGGCAAATAAACACGAATTTTAATGTTGGTTATAAAGCAGAAAAACTTAGCCTAAACCTGAGTTTATCTCCAAGTTATATTCAAAACACACAACCCAATATTTATTTTAATTATGCATTTCCGCCCAACTTATCACCTTATGATGAAAATGGCGACTATGCGCTATTAGGATTAAATGGATTCCCTAATCCCCTTGCAGCAGCAAATCAAAATCTTAATGAAACCAATACTTACGGTGTTTTAGGAAGTTTCAATGTAGAATACAAACTACTCCCCGAATTGAAAGTTTCTTCTCTTTTTGGTATAGATTACAAAGACAAAGAACAGGATCGTTATTTTTCTGCAGTAAATGAGAGCGGTAGGCTCAATGGGTCGTTTATTTTAGACGGAATAGAATACCCCAGATGGGGACGCCGACTCATTAACGAGCGTAATTCTACCCGATGGAACTGGCAAACGCAGGCATTTTTTGAAAAGCGTCTTGGGGAGCACAGTGTTGATCTTTTAGCTGGTATTGAATTAAGTGAAGAAAAAACAGATTTTGCCTATGCAAGCGGTGCAGGTTTTGTAAATCCTGAAATTCTAAACCCTGTAAGTGCAGCTTTACAAGATGATGACCCGGCTACTGAGGCAAATGAGCGATTTAATAATCAAACTTATGCTATTGATATAAACAACAATTCTAGAGTTTCTGCTTACTCCCAGTTTAACTACAACTATGCTGGTAAATATTTCTTACTTGCCAATTTTAGAAGGGATGAAAGTTCTGTGTTTGGGACAGACAGTAACGTTGCTTATAATGGCGGTTTAGGTATAAGCTGGATTCTATCGAAGGAAAACTTTTTAAGTGATTCAAACTGGCTCGATTTCTTAAAACTTAAAGCCAGTTATGGAACGACTGGCAATTCGAGAATCGGTTCGTATCGCGCACTTGGTCTTTATACACGTGGTATAAATAACGGATACAATGGTCTTAATGAAGCCTTTCCCAGTGCTGCCCCTAATCCTAATCTAAGCTGGGAAAAGAATAATAAATTCAATGCAGGTGTTGAAATTAATGTATTTAAAAAGCTTCAACTTTCTGTAGAATATTATTATGATGACCTTAAAGATCTTATCACTTCTCGTGATATTCCTACAGAAAATGGATTTGGCAATCTTCAGCTAAATGCTGCGGAGATGTACAATAAAGGTTTTGAATTCTCTGCCACCATGAATTGGATTGAATCTAAAGCATTTAAATGGAAAACATCATTTAACCTGGCAACATTAGAAAATAAAGTAACCAACCTCATTGGATTGGGTAGTGACTACTCAACAGCTGCCAATGCACTGGCTCAAAAAATAGGTTATAGCACCTCTGCTATCTGGGGAATTAATTGGGTAGGTATAGATCCTGCCACCGGGCGTGACCTGGTAAGTAATAACGGGGAAATTTATGATTTGGCTACGTATAGACAACTCTACGATCAGGATGCTTGGGAAGTTATTGGTAATAACCAGCCAGACTACTACGGTGGTTTTAGCAATACTTTTCATTTTGGTTTTGGACTTAGTCTTAATGTGCGTGGTTCGTATCAGGTAGGTGGAGAAGAGTTAGTAGACTATCAACTCATCTCACAATACAATTTTATCAACTCCCGTAACCTTTCAGTTAACGCTATAGATTACTGGAAAGGTCCAGGTGATGCTGAAGCTCAGTTACCTGTAGTCTCAAATACTAATCCTATAGCTCCAAACCTCTCCCGCTATTTATACGATGCAACTTTTATTAAAATCAGCAACATCAACTTAAGCTACCGTGTACCAATTAATCCACAGAACGTATTTCTGGATGATTTAAATGTTTTTGTTGATATATCTAACGCAGCCTATTGGTATCGGGATAAATCTCCCGAAGGTCGAAATGGGTTACGAGAATTCAAATTCATCTACCCTCAGGCTCGTACTATTTCTTTAGGATTAAAAACAAGCTTTTAAACTACGATTATGAAAACTATCTATATTAAAATAACATTTTTATTTAGCTCAATGCTGTTTTTAAGCTGCAGTGACTTTTTAGATCAGGAACCCGGAACGCAGATATCAATCAACGAACAACTAGCAACCCGTACTGGTATGCTAGAAGCAGTTACAGGTATTTATTCTAATCTTGAGGAGGTCATTAGACTAGAAAATTATACCGTGTATGCAGATCTTCAGGGGGGCAATCTTAAATTTACCCCCACTCCTTCGGGAAGCAATTCTGGCCTTATCACAGTACCATCTGCAATAGAAAATATATACAACTTTAACGATCTGGCCTTAGAAAGTAACCTTGAGAATTTCTACGATAATGTATACCAAATTATAAATGCAACTAATTTGCTTCTTGAAAATCTGAATAGCCCTGCAGATCTTTCAGCACAGGAGCGTGATGAGATTGAAGCCCAAATGCTTACTATAAGAGCGTTTTCTCATTTTATACTTACTCAGGTTTATGCCCAGGATAGTGCTTTAGTCGATAATGAAACACCCGGTATAGTTTATAAAACCAATAGTTTACAGGACGAACTTCAATTTCTGCCAAGATTAAGTCTTTCAGAAACCTATACTCATATAATTTCAGATTTTACAGCTGCACTAGAATTGTATACAGGAGATCAATTATTAGAAGGACCTTCTTACAGCTATTTTGATGAAATCAACACCCTAGCTTTACTTGCACGAGTACATCAAAGTAATCAAAATTGGGAACAGGCCTTAATAACAGCAAAATTAATTATTAGCAATACAACTGTAGAACTAACCTCTCAGGAAAATTATATAGATTCGTGGGAAGAGCCTACTGCACCAATTTCTGAAACTTTACTGGAATTGAGTCTTGCACGAACTGCTGAGGGCTTATTGTCTGGATCCATAGTTTCAACTTTTGGCTATACCTCTGCAACCACTTATGGAGATTATGCTGCAAGTCAGGATTTGCTAGACTTATATGCGGCTAATGACATACGCGGTCAATTATTTTTAGAGAGACAATTGCCAGTTTTGGAAAATGATCAACTGGTAACCAAAGCCTTTTATTTCACTTCAAAATTTCAAGATCAGCCTGGCACCCCGGTAATACGTTTAAGCGAAGTATATCTTATTGCAGCTGAGGCAGCCTACGAGCTTGGTGAAACTACACGAGCTCTTAATTATTTAAATACAATAAAAGAACGTGCTGGTCTGAATGCTCTTACGGAAACTGAGAATTTAGAAGATGAGATTTTTATAGAGCGACGTCGTGAACTTGCATTTGAAAGACACTTATTCTTTGACAGTAAACGCACAGGAAGAGGAATCAAACGTAATGATGGTTGCCTGGCAACTACCTGCACTCTTGATTATCCATCTAATTATTTCGTATTACCCATACCTCAAAAAAACCTAAACCTTAATGAAAATCTTATTCAAAATGAAGGCTACTAAATACCTCTTATTAATATTAATCAGTTTTGCTTTCGCTTGTACTAATGACGACTTAAGCAATCAGGAGTCTGAAGATTTTCAGGCGTTCTTAAGGTTTAACTTTCTTGTTAATGCTAATAACGTTCCATTGGAATACCCACAAGTAACTGCAAGTCGCATCCCGTTATCGACTTACGATAACACGAGTCTAAAAACCTTAAAAATCCCGGTTTCGCTTAGCGCTAAAAGTTATGAAAGTACGGTTACAGCAGGGTATAGTTTACAAACCGGTTTACCAGAAGGCTCCTACTCAGTAAGTCCCGAACGACTGAGCTTTACGGCATCACAACCTACAGACACGCTTTATTTAAGTTTTAATGAGCGTTGGGTCGCTGAAGAATCTTTAGTGTTTGAACTTACAGATGTTTCTGATGCTGCAATTCATCTAGGAAGCTTAAATGATACATTTCCCAATAAAAGCTTTGAAGTTAAACTGGGTGAAGTAACAACAACATATAGGTTGAATACAAGTCGCATCGATCTCACTGGTCAAATCGGCGAGCAGGTTTCATTTAGAGTAGAATTTCCTTCAGGGTATATCGATTCAGAAATTGATGATGCCAGTCTTTTTAGATCTTTGGATGGATTTGATTATATTTTAGAACGATCAGAAGTTACCTCTGAATATATTGAATATACCATTACCTTAAATGAGTCACTGGAAAATGATGATGCTAACTTTCAGTCTATTTTATCTTTAGCAGAGCTTGAAGATTATCAATTATCGGGTAATAGCAATCTTTTAGTAATTAAACCTATAAAAGCAGATCGTGATTTAGCTACAAATCCTGCATCTCATTTCTATGACACCAGTAATCCTTATTTTTTGGCACGAGGCGAAAACTGGATTGATCACGACAATGATGGTGTTTGTACCTGGAGAGCCTGGACCGCCTTTGCTGTACCTGTAAAAGTTGATGCAAATGATCCTAACGCCATTTTAGGAAGTGATAATGGTACTCCAGACCCGTCTGATGATATTTATTATGACGCGTTTAAAATAGGTTTTGTTTCTCCATTAGCCGGAAGAACCACAAACCCATTCAACCTTCAGCGCTGGTTTGATAATGAGTCAACAAATGCAGATGTCTCTCCCGGCTTTAATATCACTGCTGCAATTGAATTCTTCCCCGAAGATGGCACCAATAAAACTCAGGGTACCGTAACTATAATTCCTCAGTTTCTGGCTATCTCCAGTCGAGACGATAAATTTTATGAATTTGCAATTTCAGGTAGCGGAACCTATCGAAAAGTAAATGACGGACTTTGGGAAATTAAAGTAGCGTTACGAGTAAATAATGATGAATTATATGGAGGCACCGTTACTTCAGAATATTACATCTACAGTGACCGAGGCTATGAAGACCCTGCAGATCTACCAGGTAATAATTGTGTAAATGAAATAGTGCTATAAATGACTTTCAAAATTCATAATATACTCGGTTGCATTTTAGTTTTACTCGGTTTATCCTGTAAAGATGAGCAGGTAAATGATGACTATGAATCAATTGCAAATCTGCGAAATCTATATTCATCTGGTGACCCAACAAAATGGCCGAAGCCAAATTTAGATAGTAGTGTTGTTGAAAATTTTCAGGATATAGGGCATCTACCAGATGTACAACATCCCGAAGATAATACCTATTCAAAGGAGAAAGCAGATCTGGGTAAAAAACTGTTCTTCGATCCTCGTTTGTCTTTAAGCGGACAGATTGCCTGTGCATCCTGCCATAATCCTGAACTAACGTGGACAGATAATATCACACGTTCCTTTGGCCATGATCGCCAGAATGGAAAAAGAAATGCGATGACCATAATGAATTCTGCTTTTGCTCACGAACTCTTTTGGGATGGAAGGGCAAAAAGTCTGGAAGATCAGGCACGGTTCCCGATTGCAGACCAGGTTGAGATGAATGAAAAACTGAATATTGCCGTCGATAAAATTGACGCAGTTGCAGGTTATAAGCCTTTATTCGAAAAAGCTTTCGGTTCAAATGAAGTTTCATTAGAGCGTATTCAGAAGGCAATTGCAACATTTGAAAGAACCGTTATAAGCCATACCAGTAAGTTTGACCGGTTTATAGATAACAAACCAGATGTATTTACCGATCAGGAAGTTTTAGGCTTACATCTTTTTAGAACTAAAGCACGATGCATCAATTGTCATAATACGGGATACTTTAGCGATAACCAGTATCACAACGATGGTCAGGTTTTGTTTGGAACAAAAGATGAAGACTTTGGGAGGTTTATCGTAACTGGCGACACTTCAGATATTGGTAAGTTTAGAACACCTACGCTTCGCGAAGTTGCGCGCACAGGCCCCTGGATGCATCACGGCCACTTCCCCTCTTTAAAAGACGTGGTAGAATTTTACAATTTAGGCAACCCACAAGTTGTCCAAAAGAAATATAGAGGCACCCCACGAGATTCCTTAATTCCTGAAGTTTCTCCCATTCTTCAAAAATTAAATCTCACTCGGGAAGAAATGGATGCTTTAGAAGCATTTATGCATACCCTTTCTTCAGGCGATACCCGATTACGAGCACCTGCTTTACCAGAATAGTCGATTGTTTATGGAGTTTCAAGTAACTTTAACCTTTTAATGAAAATGCGCTATGTCTAGAATCTCTATTCTTATTTTACTTTTTAGTTTAACCGCTTCTTTTGCCCAAACCAGAACCGTAATTCAATTAGAAAACAACTGGAAATTTCATAAAGGAGAAGCGCCAAATGCAGAGGCCACTGATTATAAAGATTCAGACTGGCAAACGGTAACGGTACCTCACGACTGGGCGGTTTATGGTCCTTTTGATAAGGAAATCGATAAACAAACGGTTGCCATAACTCAGAACGGAGAAAAAATCCCAACAGAAAAAACCGGTCGTACCGGTTCACTACCATTTACAGGAACAGGCTGGTATCGCACCACTTTTGAAGCTTCTTCATTTGAGAAAGGGAAAAAAGCCATTTTGCTTTTTGAAGGCGCGATGAGTGAACCCGAAGTGTTTTTAAATGGAGAGAAAATAGGCGAATGGGCTTACGGCTACGCGTATTTCTATTTTGATATCAGCGATAGATTACTGGAAGGAGAAAATACCTTAGCAGTCAAACTTTCTAACAAAGAATTTTCTTCGCGTTGGTATCCCGGCGCCGGACTTTACAGACCCGTGAGTCTTATTATTAAAAATCCGGAAAGTATTAATCATTGGGGAACCACGATCACAACTCCGATTGCTACTCAAGAGGTAGCACAGGTAAATGTAAAGACTAGGTTTTCAGGCGAAAATCTGAGATTAGTCACGACAATTTATGATGCATCTGGAAAAGAGATTGCAAATAATGAGACTTCTGAAGCGATTCAGTATCAATTCGAACAAAATATAAAGGTTGAAAAGCCCAATCTATGGAGTCCCGAAAATCCTTATCTCTATACGGCAATTTCCAAACTGTATAAGGGTGACGATTTACGAGATGAAGTTACTACTACGTTCGGAATACGTTCCATTTCCTATTCTGCAGAGAATGGTTTTCAGTTAAATGGAAAAACCCGAAAGTTTAAAGGGGTTTGCCTGCATCACGATCTGGGACCTTTAGGAACGGCGATAAACAAATCGGCGCTTCGTCGTCAAATGCAAATTTTAAAAGATCTGGGTTGCGATGCCATTCGAAGTGCGCACAATATGCCTTCTTTTGAGCAACTGGAGTTAGCTGACGAGATGGGTTTTATGTTTTTAGCAGAAAGTTTTGATGAGTGGAAAAAACCTAAAGTCGAGAATGGCTACAATCGGTTTTTTGATGCATATGCTAAACGTGACGTAGAAAATCTGGTTAGAGCCACCCGCAATCATCCTTCTATTGTGATGTGGAGTGCAGGTAATGAAGTGCCCGATCAATATGGAAGTGCAGGAGTAAAACGCGCGCTTTGGTTACAAAACATTTTTCATCAAGAAGACCCTACCCGCCCGGTTACTGTCGGAATGGACCAGGTAAAGGCAACTATGGAATCAGGTTTTGGAGCAATTCTCGACATTCCCGGGCTCAACTATCGCGTACATCTCTATGATGAAGCATATGATAAATTTCCGCAAGGATTTATTTTAGGCTCTGAAACCGCTTCAACTGTAAGTTCGCGTGGTATCTATAAATTTCCGGTGGAAAAAGCCAGTATGAAAGAATATCCAGATTTCCAGAGTTCGTCGTACGATCTGGAATATTGCAGCTGGTCAAATTTACCCGAAGACGATTTTATATTACAAGACGATAAGCCCTGGGTTATCGGCGAGTTTGTTTGGACAGGTTTTGACTATCTCGGCGAACCTACGCCTTATGACACCAGTTGGCCTTCACGCAGTAGTTACTTCGGGATGGTTGACTTAGCCGGAATCCCCAAAGACCGCTATTATCTCTACCGAAGCCGTTGGAATACCAAAGATGAAACCTTGCACATCTTACCGCATTGGAACTGGGAAGGTCGTGAGGGTCAAAAAACTCCGGTTTTTGTATATACCAGTTATGATCAGGCAGAACTATTTGTAAATGGGAAAAGTCAGGGGATTCGCATCAAAAATGATTCAACACCGCAAACCCGTTATCGTCTAATGTGGAATGATGTGATTTATGAACCCGGCACCGTTAAAGTTGTCGCTTTAGATGCAAATGGAAATGCCCTGGCTGAAGAATCAATTAAAACTGCAGGGAAACCCTTTCAAATAAAACTAGAAGCCGATCGTACTACGTTAAAAGCAAACGGAAAAGATCTGGCTTTTGTAACTGTTTCTGTGGTTGATAAAAACGGCAATCCCTGCCCTACTGCTTCAAACGAATTGAAATTTAAAGTTTCCGGAAGCGGTAAATTCAAAGCTGTTTGTAATGGCGATCCTACTTCCTTAGAATCGTTTTATGAACCCGAGATGAAATTATTCAGCGGTAAACTGGTCGTAATTGTAGAAAGTGAAGATGAAGCTGGCGATTTCCTTTTACATGTGAAAGGCTCCCAACTTAAAGACACTGATCTTGAATTTAGCACCGAATAAGCTTTTTGGAAAACTCAGTTTTAAATTGGTTTTTTGTAACTTTCAGAAAAAGAAAAAGCTATGAAATCTTCACCACGTTTTGACAACGCGATTCAAAAACTATATACGGCATTTCATAATAACAGTCTTGATCCTGAGTGCTGCAAGGCTTGCGCAGTAGGCAATATTCTTGACAATACCGATAGCTGGAAGCATCTTACCGAAGCTCATGGATCAACCAGACTGAGTTATGTTGGGCAGGTAAATGAAGCATGCAATAAACGTTTTAAAGGATACAAACCTTCTGAATTGCTTCAAATCGAAGCTGCCTTTTTAAGAGGTTGTAACTATCAGTTGCCTTTAAAGCGTAATTCCTTTAGACCAGAAGATCGCAAGTCAAAAGAAACACTTTTTGAGGGTCTCTGTGAAGCGATTACGGTGCTTTGCAAACTAGAAAACATTGAGAATATTATGGATTATCAGAACCTTATCAAAACTGATAATGTGGCTATGATATCTTAACTCTATTCTGGAGTGATTGCGACTTCAGGATTATTTGCGACTATAAATGTTAATTTTACTTTTTTAGATAAAATAGTTGTCACATTGAAATTTGGGGCTCGTCTTTAAGGGTGTAGATTAACTACAAATTTTCAATTTATTTATTTGGATTAGCCGCCTTTAATAACATAGAATTTTTAGCGTTAATTATATATAAGTGCGGAAGCTTCAGAATTATCTGGAGCTTCCTTTTTTTATGCTACAAAGTCTTTAATAAAAAGAAAAATTAATGCAGCCCAGCCGGCTGCAAGTAATAAACCTCCCAAAGGTGTTACCGGGCCGAGCCACTTCCACTTCTTCCCGGCTGCTCCAGAAAGACACAGCCCATAGATTGAAAACGAAAATAAAATAGTGCCAATTATAAAAAGGCTGATTATTACAGATTCTAAGGTTGTATTAAAACCTAGGTTAAAACTTAACATCAGTAAAACCAGTGCGTGATACATCTGGTATTTCACTCCGGTTTCAAAACTTGAAAGTTGCTCTGCAGTAAACCGTTTCTTCAAAGCGTGGGCGCCAAAAGCCCCAAATACAATTCCTAAAAAACCGAACAACGCTCCAAAAAACTGACTCATTAAAATTTCCATACTAAAACAGATTTCTATTTGTAGCTTTAAAGATATATTTTGCCGGTAAGTTTCAGGCTAAAAACTCCTATTTAAACTATTCTTCATGAGTATCGACCTTAAATCCTACATCAAAGACATCCCAGATTTTCCTAAAGAAGGAATTATTTTTAAAGATATAAGTCCGCTTTTAGCAAACGCAGAAGCTACAAGCCATGCGGTTGATTTATTGGCAAAAGGATTGTATGATTTAAAAGCAACCAAGATTGTTGGGATTGAGAGCCGCGGATTTTTATTTGGCAGCTTACTGGCTCAAAAACTCAATTTAGGCTTCGTCCCGGTGCGTAAGCCCGGCAAACTACCCGGTGAAGTTATTCGTGAAAGTTATGCTTTGGAATATGGCACAGACAGTCTCGAGATTCAGGCTAACAGTATTAAGCCCGGAGATCTTGTTGTGATTCACGATGACATTCTGGCAACTGGTGGTACAGCAGCAGCAACTTGCAAATTAGTTGAAAATTGTGGCGGTAAGGTTATACAGGTGAATTTCCTGATGGAGCTTGAATTTTTGAAGGGTAGAGAAAAATTAAAAAACTGTGCGATACACAGTTTGATGCATGTTTAATCTAAAGCATTTTTAGTCACCCAGAGTTTATACCCAAATAATGCTAATTGCAGTTTACTGGCCTTAGCAAGATCTACTTCATTTTTGGTTAAGCTGGGGAGTACTTTTTTATTCAGTTTTGCCAGGGTTTTAAAAAATTTCTTTTTCATAATTGAGCTTAGAATGATTGCTATCAATCGGTTAGTAGCTCAAATTTAAAGTATTAAGCTGGTTCTTCGCGCGCTTAAAGAACCAGTTAATATTTTTTTGTGATTACCCAAAAAGGGTTTCTACTAAGGTTAGAATTAAAGTGACCATAATTGTGATTTTTTGATTGATTAATTATTATTTGACCACAAATACGGAAGTAAAAATCAGTCGCACAAGCAATTGAGCAAGTATTAATAAAATTGAATACAGTATTGTAAGTAAAAAAATGACTTATTATAAAAATTGAAATGCCATTCCCTTCATCTCAATTACATTTATAAACTTTAATTATTATAAAACTGATATTCTGTAATATTTCTAAGGTGATTTTAATCACTTTTAAAAATCTCAAGGGAAAAAATCGATGAATTTTTGGTTAAAAAGATGATTTCATCTTTTTGGGCAAAAAAAAACCGCTGTAAAAGAATTACAACGGTTTAACTATAAGTCTGAAAAAATTTTAATTTTTCTTTGATTTTGTAGTTATTAAAACTACCCCATATTCTCCTTTTTCACCATAAACTTTTGTTGCGGAAGCATCTTTCAAGATTGAAATTGACTCAATCTCTTTAGGATTAATCATATTTAATTCTTCCTGTTTGATTTCTTTGCCATCTTTAATAAAAAGAGGTTGTTCATCTGACCTGTCTCCTGTTCCATAAGTACGAATACTAAAACCGTCATTCGGGGCTCCAAATAGAATTTTCTCTTTAGGGTTAATATAAGAACTGTCTGGCGTCTTAAATCGGCTATTCTTACCATACCCAACCACTACTCGTTCTTCCAATGCAGCCTTTCGCTCTTCCATCTCTTTCATACGTAATTCACGTTCTGCGTCTAACTCAGCTTTTCTGGCTTCCATTTCAGCTTGAATCTCTTCTTTACGCAATACCATCTCTGCATGCATTTCCTCTTTGCGTAATTCCATTTCCTTGCGTCGCTCATCCATTTCCGCTCTGCGCATCTCCATCTCGGCTCGTCGTTCATCCATAGATCTTGACATGGCTTCAGAATCAGCAAAGTTGTTTCTACCCGATACTACCCCAAACTCTCCAGCCGGAGTTCTATAAACCACTATATGCCCAAGAGGCTTTTCATCACTCTTAAAACTTGCCGAAGCAGCATTTTTACTTTCTCGGTCTTTAATTTCTACCGTTATTTGAATGATCTCTCCATCTGAATTATAATTCAGTTTTGAGTATTGCATATCTATATTATACTCGGTATCCAACTCGTCAACAATGCTTTTTATTTCGCTCTCAGTCATCGTAGGAGTAATCACCTTTTTATAAGGCTTTTGCTTGGACTCCTGAGATTTTCCAGAGCTTGTTTTAGGAGTATCTTCAATGTTATCAGGAGTTATATTCTCGTTTTGAACCTGATTATTTTCAGCATCAGAAACTTCCTCGCTTCCTGAGATAGCTCTTGCTTCATTCTCTGGAGCATCGCCTGATGGCCCTAAAGTACTGTATGTGGCATTTTCAGATCCTTCAACACTTACAACATTTGCTTCCTTGTAGCGTATGTCTTCTTTCACATTAAAACTCCACATAAAAGCTGCCAATACTGGCACTACTAGGAGCATTTTCCACTTACTAAATTCGCTTGATGATTGCTTGTTTAACATAACTATTCGTTTTTTGATTAATGATTGATAAAATGAATGGGTTAAGGCTGGTACCTGGCCGGGTACTGCAACCTTTACCAGTGCGAGTTGATAATTCTTATGATTGTTAAGTTTGCCTGCTGTTGTGGCATCTGCCAGATACTCCAGGTTTTGTACCACAGCACTTTTATATAGCCAGGCTAAAGGATTAAACCAGTTGATTACCAGCATCAATTGCATCAACAACGTGTCTATACTATGATATTGCCGGGCGTGTGATTGCTCATGTTCTAAAATCATCTCAAAGTCTGAGGCCGAATATTTAGTTTGATCAACCACGATATATTTAAAAAAGGAAAAGGGAGCATCCAGACCATTAACCTGTATGATTTGAAATCCATTTTGCGTTTCAAATTGATGACTTCTAAGAAAGGCCAAAAGACTAATCAATTTCTTGACAAAAAGTCCTAACATCACCACTACTCCAATACCATAAACAAGCATCAAAACATCCCAGATTTCAAAATTAAAATCAGAAGCTACCTGCGGTTCGATTGTAACTGCACCTTCCGGAATTTCAAAATCAAAAACCGGCATTTCTTTGTAGACGATTTGAGTAAAAACCATAAACGGAAGACAAAAACTCATAAAAATTCCGCCAAGTAAGAACTTGCGATTGCTTTTAAAGAAGGTTTCCTCCTTAAGCAATCCCAAATAAATGAGATAAAATAAGCTTACAACAGCAGTACTTTTTAAAATGTAAATTAGAATTTCCATCTTATTGCTTGTTTTCAATTAACTCTAAGATTTCCCGAAGTTCACCTGCCGTGATTTTTTCTTCCTGAGCAAAAAACGACACCATATTTTTATACGAACTATCAAAAAATCGACGCGTAGCCTCATTCCAAAACTTCTTCCCATACGCTTCACGACTTATCAAAGGGTAATATTGATGTGTCTTACCATAGGCCTTATGGCCTACAAATCCTTTCTCTTCCAGATTGCGCACAATTGTAGAAACCGTATTGTAATGCAGGTTCTCCTCTTCAAGTTCTGCCTGCACTTCTTTTACAAAAGCCTTATTCAGCTTCCATAAAACGTGCATGATCTCTTCCTCTTTGTTAGTCAATTTTTCCATATGATAGTTTTAATGGCGTTCGGGCGGGCTTTCGGTAGTCGCGATATAATGCCATTTGATGATGACATTATATGCGCTTCAACAATACCTCAATCCCTAACGCAAAACAAACATAAAACGAAAATTATAGTTAAACAACTATTTTTCTAGTTTTTGTATTTATGAAAGGTTTTTTAGTCGTAATTCTTTCAGTTAATAGTGCATACCCCATAAAAGAACCACAAATTTTAGCCTATTTTTACAAAAACAGCCTGAGCATTGGACATCCTCGAAAATTTTAGAATACTAGACCTGGTCGACATCTTACTGGTAGCCACGTTGTTGTATTATATGTACAAACTGGTAAAGGGTACTGTAGCAATTAATATTTTTCTGGGAATCTGTATCATTTGGGTGATATGGAAAATCACTCAGCTCCTCCAAATGGAAATGTTGAGTACCATTTTAGGTCAGTTTATCGGAGCAGGAATGTTTGCACTCATTGTGGTTTTTCAACAGGAAATCAGAAAATTTCTTCTGATGATTGGTTCTACAAACATTGGTCGCAAATCAGGATTTTTAAAACACATCAAATTTCTACAGGATGAGAACCAGGACAATTCACTCACCAAAGTTGAAGAGATTGTAGATGCCTGCGAAAAAATGGGCAAAGTAAAAACCGGGGCTTTAATAGTAATTCAGCGCACTACCAACCTCGACTTTGTTAAGCAAACCGGTGATGAGATGAATCTGGAAGTTAATCGCCCTATTTTAGAAAGTATTTTCTTTAAAAACTCCACGTTGCACGATGGTGCAGCTATAATCGAAGACAATAAAATTGTCGCCACACGAGCTATTTTACCCGTTTCTAACGAGCGTAATATTCCGTTACGATTTGGATTACGCCACCGTGCTGCCGTTGGTATAACTGAAAAAACAGATGCTGTGGCTCTTGTTGTAAGTGAAGAAACCGGTAACATCAGCTACCTGAAAGATGGCGAATTTGTTTTATTCAAAAACACCACCGAGCTCGTCGAACTTATTCGAAAGGATCTTTCTTAAATCTATTAAGCAGATTCAGGATTCGCAGCAAATTGCACTTCGTACAACTTTCTGTAATACCCATCTTCTTTTGCAAGTAAGCTTTTATGATTGCCCATTTCAACAATCTGCCCCTTCTCCATCACAATAATTTTATCAGCCTTTTTGATGGTCGCAAGACGGTGCGCAATGACTATAGAAGTTCGTCCTTTAGTAATCTTATTAATCGCCTTTTGAATAAGGTGCTCGCTGTTAGAGTCAACCGACGAGGTAGCTTCATCAAGCACTAAAATACTTGGATTGCTCACATAAGCCCTTAAAAACGATATGAGTTGTCGTTGACCACTGCTCAACATAGCCCCGCGTTCTTTTACATTGTAATGATAGCCTTCTGGCAGACTTGATATAAACTTATCAACGCCAATTGCTTTAGCTGCGGCAACAACATCTTCCTCCGTAATGTTGGGGTTATTTAATGTAATGTTATTTAAGATTGAATCTGCAAACAGAAAAACATCCTGTAAAACCACAGCTATTTCAGATCGTAGCGATGCAATTTTCACATCCTGAATATCGGTTCCGTCTATTAAAATCTTGCCGCTATCTATTTCATAAAAACGACTCAAGAGATTGATAATGGTTGATTTTCCGGCACCGGTTGAACCTACAATAGCCACCGTCTCGCCTGCAGCCACTTCCAGGTTGATTCCTCGTAAGACCTCTTCACCTTCCACATAACTAAAGCGTACATCTTTGAAAGAAATATCTCCCTTGATCTCCGTTAATTCGAGTGTACCTTCATCTTTTATTCGGGCATCTGTATCCAAAATTCCGAATACGCGGTTTGCAGCCACCATACCCATTTGTAGCGTATTAAACTTATCGGCTATCTGGCGTAATGGTGTAAACAACATTTGTGAAAACTGAATAAATGCAGTTACAAGTCCAATCGTAATCACATCACTCTCTACGGCACGAAGACCACCATACCACACTAGCATGCCAATAGTTATGGAAGTAACCATCTCTGCAATCGGGAAGAAAATGGAGTTATACCATACCGTTTTATTCCACGCCACCATATGCTTCTGGTTGATTTCATTAAATTTCTCACGCTCTATTTGCTCACGCGAAAAGATCTGCACGATTTTCATCCCCGTAACACGCTCCTGCACAAATGAATTGAGGTTAGCTACCTGTGTACGTACCTCTTCAAAAGCAACCTTCATTTTACGCTGAAAAACACGTGTAGCATAGAGGATAAATGGAAGAATAACAAAAACAATGAGTGACAGCTCCCAACTCTTGTAAAGCATTACTCCGGCAATAACAAGCATCTTCAACAAATCACTAATGATCATAAATAGACCCTGACTAAAAATACTCGAAATCGTTTCTATATCATTAACCGCACGGGTTACCAGTCTACCTACAGCCGATTTATCATAGTACTGCTTTTTAAAGTAGATCATATGATTAAAAAGCTTGGTACGTATATCGAGAACCACCTGCAATCCCAGCCAGTTGGCAAAATAGATGAATAGCAGTTGAAATAAGGACTCTCCTATTAACACCAGAAAACTAAGTCCGATATAGTAAAGCAACGAATCCATATCCTTGGGTTGCATCCCAAGATCCATTGCATATTCAATATAGACAGGTCGCAATACGGCAAATATTGAAATGAGTACTGCAGAAAAACCAACGAAATACATTCGACCCTGATAAGGACGAGTATAACTTAGTAGCTTTTTAAATAAGCCAAAATCAAATGCATTGCCTTTACTATCTGCCATAGGGGATAAAAATTTCTTCAGGATAACGTACTGCTGTCAAAAACAACCCGTGTGCAGGAGCCGATGCACCAGCTTGCGAACGCTCACCATTTGCGATGATTTGCTTTACATCTTCAACGGTTGATTTATGTAGCCCCACATCAAGTAAGGTTCCTACAATCGCTCGCACCATATTTCGCAGAAAACGATCTGCTGTAATATTAAAAACCAATCGTTCTCCGTGTTGCTCCCAACTCGCTTCCTTAATGTCGCAAAGATAGGTCTTCACATCTGTATTTGATCTGCTGAAACATTTAAAATCCTGCTTACCCAGGAGTAGTTTTGCGGCCTCATTCATCAACTCCAAATCAATTTCGGCTTCAAAAAAATAAGATTGATCTTTAAAAAACGGATTCTTTTTTTGATGTATGAAATAGGAATAACTTCGTGCTATTGCATCAAAACGTGCGTGTGCCTCTTCTTTAACCCGAGACATAGTATTAATAGCTATTGCCTGTGGTAAAAATCGGTTAAGCCGATGTACTAAATGTGAAGCGTCTTGTTTGCTAAAAGATTGTTCAAAATCAAAATGCGCATACAACTGAGTTGCGTGCACTCCGGCATCAGTTCTACCCGCTCCGGTCACAGCAATATCTTCACGCAATAAAGTACTTAGCGCATTCTCCAGTTCTTCCTGTACCGTAATACTTTGTGGCTGGCGTTGCCAGCCGTGATACAATGTACCGTCGTAAGCTATATCTAAAAAATACCGCACCTGCTCAATTTGTGATTGAAGCCGCAAAGATACATCTTTGCAGGAGCTCTGCTAAGCCATTTCAAATTCCACCTATGAAAAAGATTTTATTGCTCAGCGATACCCACAGTTATATAGACGAAAGAATTTTAGCCTATGCTAAAGAAGCTGACGAAGTGTGGCACGCAGGCGATATTGGAGATCTGTCAGTAACCGATGCCTTAAAGAAATGCACCTTATTACGCGGAGTATTTGGCAATATTGACAATCACGAAATTAGAAATGAATTTCCGCTAAACAACAGATTTACCTCTGAAGGTGTAGATGTTTTGATAACGCATATTGGCGGCTATCCGGGCAAATATTCACCTGCAATACGTGAAGTACTTTATGCCAATCCACCCAAGCTTTTTATTTGTGGGCACTCGCACATTCTTAAAGTTATGCCAGACCGTAAGCTAAACTTACTTCATATGAATCCAGGAGCAGTGGGCAAACACGGTTTCCACAAAGTACGCACGATGTTGCGCTTTACGATAGACCGGTCAAAAATTGAAAATCTCGAAGTGATTGAAATGAAAAGAGATTAAAAACAATTTATTTAAATCTCAAACTAAGAAATTGACTAAAAACGAAAAACCCTGCAAGTTGGCATACTTGCAGGGCTTCGCACTAATTAACTAAGATAGTAGGTCTATCGCAACCGGTCAACAGATTTTACAAGATCCTCATCCCGCTTAATTGCTTTGTTTGCCAAAGCGATAAAAACGATAGAAATGATGGGGATTAGCATCCCAATACCTTTCTCCGGGGCCGCCGCCCCTCCAGATAAGATTTGCGACTGGTAAACCAATACACCTAGTAAAATAAAGTTTAATATGATATTCAGTCTTCCAAAGACAAACTGAAGTTTTCTATTCTTGAACAAAAATATCGTTATAAACGACAGCAATGCACTTGCTAAAAATAATGCCATAATTTCAAGGCGTTCAACAGCATAAACCGGTTCTCCAGTTTCAGTACTAAAAACAGGTATTAAAAAAATAAGCCCTGCAGAAACTGCAGCTGCTACTATTAAATAAATGCTTTGTATACGCTGTATCATTATAAACCGTGCATTAAAGGCTGACAAAAATAAAAACTTCTGTCAGACTAGACCCAAATAAATAAAAAATATTGTTGTATTATTGCAGTATATTCTTTAATCTGCTCTGTGCGGGTTAATTACTTGCCAAAAAATTATCAGATCTTCTCTCAAAATTTTTGACGGCATTCAAACCAATTCAATACAGAAATTCATACGTATACTTCATGTTTAATATTTCAGAATTAAAAGCTAAAAAGCTACCTGAACTTCAAGAAATTGCTAAAGGTCTTGAGATTTCTAAATACAGAACGCTCAAAAAACTAGACCTGGTATATAAAATTCTTGACCAACAGGCCGCAGACCCTAAGGCGGTTGCAGAAGTTATCGAAGATAAGAGCTCAGACTCTTCTAATGCCAGCCCTAAATCATCAGCTAAAACTCAAAAAGGAGATTCCAGAAAAAATTCTAACTCTCAGAAATCCAATTCAGCATCAAAAAATAATACTGAAAAGGACGCTTCGACTACAGCTGGCGATAGTGCTTCTTCAAACGACAAACAAAAGCGTAAGCCTCATACGAATAAGCAGGATCAGGATCACACGGCAAAAAAAGATTCTAATAATTCTAAAGGCAGACCACGCAAAGAGAACAATTCGAACTCGAATTCAAACTCTAACAACAAGAATTCTAAAGACGGAAATTCCAACAATAACCGGAATAACAACCGCAACAACAATAATTCTGGAAATCATTCTAACAACAATCAGAATAATAACCAGAACACCAATTCAAACAATAACAACCACAATCAAAACAATAACGGAAACAAAGACACCCGCAACAGGTATCGCGAGCCCGATTATGAATTTGATGGTTTGATTGAAAGTGAAGGAGTATTAGATATTATGCAAGATGGCTACGGTTTCTTGCGCTCTTCTGACTATAACTACCTTTCTTCTCCTGACGATATTTATGTATCTCAATCTCAGATTAGATTGTTTGGACTTAAAACCGGAGATACCGTATTGGGAGTTATTCGACCTCCTAAAGAAGGAGAAAAATACTTTCCACTTATCAAGGTTTCAAAAATTAATGGTTTAGACCCTAGCGTGGTGCGTGACCGTGTTTCTTTTGAGCATTTGACTCCGTTATTCCCGAAGGAAAAATTCAATATTGCTGAACGTCAGAGTACAATCTCTACGCGTATTATGGATTTGTTTGCTCCGATAGGAAAAGGACAACGCGGTATGATCGTATCACAACCTAAAACAGGTAAAACGATGCTTCTTAAGGATGTTGCAAATGCCATTGCGGCCAACCATCCTGAAGTATATCAAATGATCTTACTCATTGATGAACGCCCTGAGGAAGTTACCGATATGCAGCGTAACGTAAAAGGCGAAGTTGTTGCTTCTACTTTTGATAAAGAAGCACACGAACACGTACGTGTAGCCAATATCGTTCTTGAAAAAGCAAAACGCCTGGTAGAATGTGGCCACGATGTAGTAATCTTACTTGATTCTATTACGCGTCTTGCAAGAGCTTACAACACCGTACAACCTGCTTCTGGTAAGATTTTGAGTGGTGGTGTTGATGCCAACGCACTACATAAGCCAAAACGTTTCTTTGGTGCCGCTCGTAATATAGAAAATGGAGGCTCTCTTTCAATTATCGCAACCGCCCTTACAGAAACAGGTTCTAAGATGGATGAGGTTATTTTTGAAGAATTTAAAGGAACCGGTAATATGGAGCTTCAGTTGGATCGTAAGATTGCAAACCGAAGAATCTTCCCAGCTATCGACTTGACTTCTTCAAGCACACGTCGAGACGATTTATTGCTTAGCGAAAACGCCATTCAACGTATGTGGGTAATGCGTAAATACCTTGCAGACATGAATCCTATAGAAGCTATGGAATTCATCAGCGATCGTATTAAACAAACAAAAAACAACGAGGAGTTCTTAATCTCTATGAACGGTTAAATCGCCTCAGCTTATAAATATTAAAAAAGCGGCATCAAATTGATGCCGCTTTTTTATTTCCACAAATAAGAGTTTCTAACCCCGTATCTATCTCTGATAATAAAATTCAATTATAACAATACTCTTCTAGCTCGTCTTAAAACAGTTCATACTATTTAAAATATAAATGCTTTTATTCGAAAATGTAGAAAACAAAAAAACTCCCACGCTAATTGCGAGGGAGTTCTATATATTGATAAGCTAAATTATTAAAGCGCGTTAACGTGCTTTGCTAATTGAGATTTTAAGTTAGAAGCTTTGTTATCGTGAATGATATTGTTCTTTGCTAACTTATCGATCATAGAAACAACTGAAGGAAACATAGTCTCTGCTTCTTTCTTATCAGCCTCACGTAATTTTTTCATTGCATTACGTGTAGTTCTGCTTTGGTAACGGTTTCTAAGACGCTTAATCTCGCTATTTCTAATTCTCTTTAAAGATGACTTGTGATTTGCCATTATCCTGTTCTGTTTTAAATTGTAGCCCGTAGGGGAATCGAACCCCTCTTACCAGGATGAAAACCTGGCGTCCTAGCCGATAGACGAACGGGCCATTATGTTAATTAACAACGCACTTTTAAAGAGTGCTAACTTTCGTAGTCCGTAGGGGAATCGAACCCCTGTTACCAGGATGAAAACCTGGCGTCCTAACCCCTAGACGAACGGACCAAACTTTGTTTCAAATGCGGATGCAAAAATAAACATATTTTCATAAGTCGCAATAGCAAAACAATTTTTTTTTCAATTAATATGCTTTTGCAAATAACACGCGCATTTTAGCAGGGTTGCCACTATACACACAAACCCCTTCTTCTTCCTTATAATCTAATGGAATACAACGAATTGTTGCTTTGGTTTCATTTTTAATTTGCTCTTCTGTTTCTTTAGTTCCATCCCAAAAAGCACTTACAAATCCGGTTTTATTTTCTAAGATATCTTTAAACTCATCGTAAGTTTCTACTTCAGTAATATGACTGTCTCTAAACTTCAATGCCTTGTCAAAAAGATTGGTTTGCATTTCTGCAAGCAGCTTTTGTACCTGGCCCACGATTTCATCTTTAGAAACCACCTCTTTAGACATTGTATCTCTTCTAGCCAACTCTACTGTTCTCTTCTCAAGATCACGTGGACCTATTGCGATACGCAGAGGTACCCCTTTAAGCTCATATTCGTTAAACTTCCATCCTGGTTTATGCGTATCGCGATCATCGTATTTCACAGAAATACCCAAAAGCTGAAGTTCGCGCTTCAACTCCTTTGCGACTTGCGAAATAGCATCAAGTTGTTCTTCTCCTCTATATATTGGAACGATCACCACTTGAATTGGAGCCAATTTAGGAGGTAAAACCAAACCATTATCATCACTGTGTGTCATTACCAAAGCTCCCATCAAACGGGTAGAAACACCCCAGCTAGTTGCCCACACGTGTTCCTGAGTTCCTTCTTTTGATGCGAATTTAACGTCAAATGCCTTAGCAAAATTCTGACCTAAAAAGTGAGAGGTACCCGCCTGCAAGGCTTTACCATCCTGCATAAGAGCTTCGATACAATAGGTTTCTAAAGCACCGGCAAAACGCTCGCTTTCTGTTTTTGTACCACGAATTACAGGTAACGCCATAAAGCGCTCTGCAAATTCCGCATAAACACGCATCATCAACTCTGCTTCTTCAATAGCTTCTTCTTTCGTGGCGTGAGCCGTATGCCCTTCCTGCCATAAAAACTCAGCTGTACGCAGAAACAAACGTGTACGCATCTCCCATCGTACAACATTTGCCCACTGGTTTATTTTGATAGGCAGATCGCGGTAAGACTGAATCCATTTACGATAGGTATCCCAGATAATAGTTTCTGAAGTTGGACGTACAATCAACTCCTCCTCCAATTTTGCCTCAGGATCAACTATGATTCCGCCATCTTCATCATTCTTTAAACGATAATGAGTAACAACAGCACATTCTTTAGCAAAACCATCAACGTGACTTGCCTCTTTACTGAAATAGGATTTTGGAATGAATAATGGAAAATAGGCATTCTCGTGACCGGTAGCCTTGAACATCCGATCCAATTCAGCCTGCATTTTTTCCCAAATTGCAAAGCCGTAAGGCTTAATAACCATACAACCTCGAACCCCACTATTTTCAGCCAAATCTGCTTTGACAACCAGTTCGTTATACCATTTCGAATAATCTTCAGCTCGAGAAGTTAAATTCTTTCCCATATATGTTTATTTGGCACAAAACTTGTGCTAATTCTAGAAGTTTTAAGTTTTGCAACATCTTTGTTAAATGCACAAAATTGACGGCAAAACTAACTAAATTTACAATGTACAACAATAAATAACGGATGATATGCGAGGCTTGAATTTTACACACATAGGAATTTTAAAAATGACACTGGGCTTTTTTGCTTCGGTTGCATTGGTATCTTGCGGCGGATCGCAGTATGCTATGAACGATGGCATTTATGGTTCTGGGACAAATAGCAATTACGCCACAATCACCGAAGATGATGTAACTACCAACTCCAACGGTAGTCGTTATGCAGACTATTTTAACCAGGGAGCTGTAGAAATAGATAATGCTCAACAGGATGGTGCAATTTTTACAGATATCGACTCCTATACTTCCACCGGTGATTATACAGAAGAAGATTTAATGCTTGATGAAGAATTACTTTACAGCAGTCAGCCTGGATGGGGAGATACCTATGATAATGTTGTTGTAAATGTTTATAATAATCGTCCATTCTGGGGTTATGGTTGGAATAACTGGGGAGGACCATTTTGGCGAAATTCATACTATGGCGGATGGGGCTGGAATAATTGGGGTTACAACAACTGGGGCTGGAATTCACCATACTGGGGTTGGGGAAGCCCCTATTACGGCAATGCAGCCTGGGGCTACGCATACGGCTATGGCAACCCATATTGGGGTTACGGCGCAGGTGGCTGGGGATATCCTTACTGGGGTTATGGTTTCAACACCTATTATGGCTATCCTTATCGAAATTGGTATACAAGCCGATATTCTCAAAATAGGATTGCGTATGCGAACTCACGTAGAGGCGGTTCAAATTCCACAAGCAGAACTGCAGATTCAAGGGTTTATTCAAGAAATTCCAGAAGCACTTATTCTTCAAACTCGCGTAGATCTTCAGACGTTAACTATGCCCGCACAAGTCGCACATATAGCCGCAACGGTGTAGGCGTAGACCCAAGCTCAAGAACACGAAGCGCAACTGCAAATACTACCACTTCCAGAACAAGTAGAAGCTCTGGCACCAATACAAACAGATCTATTTATTCTAATACTACTAGACGAAGCACAAGCAGTGGAACAATCAGTAGAAGTTCAGGTAATTCCAACACAGCACGAAGCAGTTCATCTTCTCGAACAAGCACGTATAGTGGAAGAACCAGTAGCCCGAGTCGAAGCAGCAGTAGCACTATGTCTAGAAGTTCATCACCTAGCCGAAGTGCAGCGCCTTCAAGATCTAGTTCTTCAGGTGGAAGAAGCAGCTCTTCATCATCTGGACGCAGAGGTGGCGGACGTTAATTTCTAATATTTCAAGTTTAAGTCTATGAAAAAAATTCTCATAATATTTATGATGGGTATAGGTATGTCGCAACTCAACGCCCAATCTATATCTGACGCTGTTAATTTTAGCACCGAAAATCTCACCGGAACTGCACGTTATAGAGGTGTTGGCGGAGCGTTTGGAGCTCTAGGCGGTGATTTATCAGCAATGAACAACAACCCGGCCGGGTCAGCGGTTTTTAACCAAAGCTTTGTATCACTCAGTCTTTCATCAGATGGGTACGATAACCAAACGCATTATGGTGATGGCATTACTACAAATTCAAGTAGTGATTTGGATTTTAATCAACTGGGAGCAGTCTTTGTTTCCAGTGGTTCAGGAAGTTTAACCAAATTTACTTTTGGTTTCAATTATGATCGTGCTAATGATTTTGACAACCAATTTGTAGCATCAGGAGTAAGCGCAAATTCCATTAGTGATTATTTTCTTGGTTTTGCTCAGGGTACTCCGCTTGAATTATTAGAACTACGGGAAGGTGAATCTATAGATGAACTATATCAATATCTTGGCGAAAATGAATCTTACAATGCCCAACAGGCATTTTTAGGATATCAAGGTTATTTGATAGATCCCGAATCTTCTGATTTGGATAATGAGTTTTACACCAATGCTCAGAATGGAAATGCCTTTGATCAGGAATATCGCTATACAAGCTTTGGCAATAACAGCAAATTTGCAATAAATGCCGCAGGTCAATTTGGAGAAAACTTTTACCTGGGTGCAAACTTGAATATTCACGCTTTCAATTACACCCGTAATACCTTATTATTTGAAGACAACAATCAGGCAAGCAATGCAGTAAGCAGTCTTGATTTTGAAAACACCTATAGATCAATAGGCTCTGGAGCCTCATTACAAGTTGGAGCAATCTATAAAGCATCACAAAGTTTACGTCTTGGTCTTTCACTAGACAGTCCCACATATTATACCATTAGCGAAGAAACAGAACAATATTTACGCACTTCTGGTGAAAATGGAGAGGTAGTAATTAACCCTAATGTAATTAATGTGTATCAGGATTATGAATTTCAAACTCCGGCAAAAGCTACGGGCAGTATTGCCTATGTATTTGGCTCAGGAGGTTTTTTAAGCTTCGATTACACTTATCAGGATTATGGCTCTATCAAATACAGACCAGAAAGTGACGTTTATTTTCAACAATTGAATTCAGACATCAGCAGCAATTTAAAATCCTCTTCCACATATAGACTAGGAGGTGAATTCCTAGCCGGGAGCTGGAGTTTCAGAGGCGGATATCGTTTTCAGGAAAGCCCTTATCTAAATGAAACCACATTGGGAGATTTAACAGGTTACTCGGTAGGCTTAGGTTACACAATCGGTAATGCACGAATTGATCTAGCTTACGACTGGACAAAACAAGAACAGAATCCCGCCTTATATAACAGTGCTTTTACTAACACAGCTTTTATAGATCATATAAACACGAGCGTTGTAGCTTCACTTTCGTTTAGATTATAAAATATTAGAACACATAAAATAAGAAAGCCTTAATACGAATTTGTATTAAGGCTTTTTTAATAGTATCCGTATCAAAATGATGCCTACTCAATTCAACAATTAAATTGTTAATTATATTATCTTTGCAAGCCCTTAGCGCAACCAGCGACTAAACGCTCTATGAATATGAAAATTGACAACGAAGAATTGAATACATTAGACGAAATAGGTGATAATCACCACAGTACATCTGCACAGACTCCTTTACGGGATGATGCCTTTAATCTTTCTGATGCTGAGAAAATCGAATTGATTCGAGAAGATGTAAACCATATTATGCAAACTCTAGGTCTTGATCTTACAGATGACAGCCTTAAAGGCACACCTAACCGGGTTGCAAAAATGTTTGTAAACGAAATTTTTGGCGGCCTATCACCTGCTCGTAAGCCAAAGGCTTCTACGTTTCAGAACAACTACAAATATGGCGAAATGCTGGTTGAAAAGAATATCACTGTGTATTCAACCTGCGAGCATCACTTATTACCTATCGTAGGTCGCGCTCACGTTGCTTACATCTCTAACGGGACTGTTGTTGGGCTTTCTAAAATGAACCGTATCGTTGATTATTATGCTAAACGCCCACAAGTTCAGGAACGTCTTACCATGCAAATCGTTCAGGAGATGCAGGAGGCACTGGGAACTCAGGATGTTGCCTGCGTAATCGACGCAAAACATCTTTGCGTAAATAGCCGCGGTATTCGCGATATTGAAAGCAGCACGGTCACCAGCGAATTTGGAGGTAAATTTAAAGAGGAAGCGGTACGCCGTGAATTTTTAGACTACATCAAACTCGACACTCCGTTTTAAAAACTACCTTTAAACCTTACTTGCACCTAAACCATAGCTATGTCGGCTCTGTACCAAAATCAAAACATCAGCCTTTATAATTCTTTAAGCGGAAAGAAAGAAACTTTCAAACCCATACTAGAAGGAAATGTAGGAATGTATGTCTGCGGTCCAACAGTATATAGCAATGTACATTTAGGAAATGTACGTACATTCATGTCATTTGACATGATTTTCAGATACCTGAAGCATTTAGGTTACAAAGTGCGCTATGTGCGCAACATCACAGATGCAGGTCATTTGACTGATGATGCTGATGAAGGTGAAGATAAAATTGCTAAAAAAGCCAGATTGGAGCAGATCGAGCCAATGGAGGTTGTACAGCAATACACGATAGATTTTCATAATATCCTTCAGAAATTTAATTGCCTTCCGCCTAGCATTGAACCTACAGCTACAGGCCACATCATAGAGCAAATAGAAATCATCAAAGAGATTATCGAGAATGGTTATGCCTACGAAAAAAATGGCTCTGTCTATTTTGACGTAATCACATTTAATGAAACCCACGATTACGGAAAATTAAGTGGTCGTCAGCTCGAAGATATGATTGCAAATACGCGAGAGCTAACCGCGCAAAGCGAAAAGAAAAACGCACAGGATTTTGCTCTTTGGAAAAAAGCCGAACCCCAACACATTATGCGCTGGCCATCTCCCTGGGGCGACGGGTTCCCTGGGTGGCATTTGGAATGTACTGCCATGAGCACCAAATATCTGGGAGAGCAATTTGATATTCACGGCGGTGGGATGGATTTAAAATTCCCGCATCACGAGTGCGAGATCGCGCAATCTGAAGCATCTAATGGCAAAAACCCGGTAAATTACTGGTTACATGCTAATATGCTTACCCTAAACGGCAAGAAAATGTCTAAGAGTGACGGAAATAACATTTTCCCTGCTCAGATTTTCACAGGCGACAGTCCGTTTTTAACCAAAGGCTTCTCCCCTGCTGTTGCACGCTTTTTTGTGATGCAGGCGCATTATCGTAGCGTATTAGACTTTAGCAATGACGCATTATTAGCAAGTGAAAAAGGATTCAATCGCTTAATGGAAGCCGTAAGTCTTTTAGATTCCCTTCAACCTTCAGCAAAAAGCAGTCTTGATGTTTCTGCCTGGAAACAATCTTGCTATGATGCGATGAATGATGATTTCAATTCACCTATTCTAATCGCCCAACTTTTTGAAGCTGTAAAATTCATTCATCAGTTAAAAGATGACAATGCGCAACTTTCAGAATCTGACTTGGAAGATTTTAAAACCAGTATTGAAGCTTTCGTTTTTGATATTTTAGGCCTAGAAGATGTCACCGCCGCTGCTGAAGCAAACACCGACAAGCTTAACGGAACTTTAGAATTGCTTATTCAATTGCGCAAAGAGGCCAGAGCAAATAAGGATTTTGCCTTGAGTGATCAAATACGTGACGAACTTCTTAAGCTTGGCATTCAACTTAAGGACGGTAGAGAAGGAACAACTTATACGATTTCAGGTTAAATAACTAATAATTGTGAAAAAGGTATTGCAATCACTTTTAATAGCTCCCATAAAACTATATCAGCGATTGCTCTCCCCATTGCTCCCTCCAGCCTGCCGCTACACCCCAACCTGCTCCCATTATTCCGTTGAAGCGATTCAAAAACACGGGCCATTGAAGGGATTTTGGCTAGCAGTGAAGCGTATTGCGAGTTGCAACCCCTGGGGAGGTTCTGGTTACGACCCTGTACCACCCGTTAAAGGTGATCAAAATCTATAAAAACACTTAAAAGAAACTTAGAAGCCTCAAGGCTTTCCTATATTTACAACCCTAAATAAAAAATCAGCTATGCTTCCTTTAAAAATGACCTGGAACCCTTCAACCGGCTTAGACCTTGGTTTTTTCACCATTCATTATTACAGTTTGATGTTTGTTATTGCATTTTCACTGGGATGGTATTTAATGAAAAATGTTTACAAAAAGGAAGGTGTTGAAGAAGAAAAGCTAGATCCTTTATTCATCTATTCAGTACTAGCGATTTTAATAGGAGCACGATTAGGCCACGTATTCTTCTACCAGACTGAATTACTTTGGGAAGATCCACTATCTGTTTTTCTACCCTTTAGATTTGTTCCAGAAATTGAATACACAGGTTTTCAGGGACTTGCCAGTCATGGAGCTGCCATCGGGATGATTTTTGCAATGTACCTTTATAACAAAAAAGTACTTAAAAAGAGTGTTTTATGGCTTTTAGACCGAATCATTCTTCCGGTATCTTTAGGAGCTATTTTTGTACGAATCGGTAATTTCTTTAACTCAGAAATGGTAGGTAAACTTACCGACTCTAATCTGGGAATCAAATTTGTACAAGATCAGTATAACAAATACGAGGTTCAGCGCTTAACGGGTATTCCTAATGAACACGAAGCCTATGAGGCAATAACAGACGACCCGCAATTTGCAAACTTATTATCAGAAGTACCCTATCGCTTCCCAGGTCAGCTGATGGAAGCAACCGGTTATATTTTTGTTTTCCTGATTCTTATGTTTATTTACTGGAGAACCGGACTTCGCAAAAAAGAAGGTTTTTTATTCGGTTTGTTCCTTATTCTACTTTGGAGCGTTCGATTTGTTGTTGAATTCTTTAAACGCGCACAGGTTGAAGGCCGCGAAGATTGGATTTTTGGTTTTAACACCGGTCAAATCTTAAGTATCCCATTCATTTTAATAGGAATCTTCTTTGTAGTTAGAGCCCTAAATCAAAAAGAACAACCAGAATACCCTAAGGCTTAACCTATGCGAATTCTCTTAGGAATAGCAGCACTCGTATTATTTACATTTAGCTGTAAAAACAATACTGAAAACAGTTCTGATAACCTGAAACAGGAAAAGATTGTTTTTACTCCGGAAGGAAGTTTACAAATTTTCAAAAAAGACAGCAGCTCGGTTTCTTTAAGTATTGAACTTGCTGAAACGGAATATGAAACCGAGACCGGACTGATGTATCGGGAATCTATGAAGTCTGATCAGGGAATGTTGTTCATATTTAAGGATGAACGACCTCATAATTTCTACATGAAGAACACCTACATTCCATTGGATTTGTTTTTCATAACCAAAGAATACACGATTGCTACAATCATTGAGAATGCTAAACCTATGGACGAAAGAAGTCTCCCATCTGAAGTTCCTGTACAATTTGTCTTAGAAGTTAACGCAGGTTCAGCAGCAAAATGGAATATTAAAGAAGGAGATTCTATAAGCTGGAAGCGTAATTAAAAGAATTATCCTGCAAAATCTTAAGCATATGAACTATCAAAAAATACTTGAGAACATTGCAGCAGAAACTTCAACACTTAAGAACTCAGGCAAAGTTGCCACTTATATCCCCGAACTAGGAAAAGTGGACCCTTCTAAATTTGGCATGTACCTGCAATGTACAGATGGGTCTGAATACGCTGTGGGAGATTCCGAAGAGCGCTTTTCTATTCAGAGTATATCTAAAGTTCTAAGCCTGGCCCTAGCACTTAAATTAAAGGGTGATGCACTATGGAAGCGAATAGGCGTCGAACCATCAGGAGATCCATTCAATTCTTTAGTTCAACTTGAATACGAGAAAGGCACTCCGCGTAATCCATTTATAAATGCCGGAGCGTTAGTTATAGCAGACATTTTAGTTAGCGAACTAGATAATCCAAAAGAGGAGTTTCTTCAATTTGTACGAGATGTTGCCGGCGATCAAAGTATTGAATTTGATGAGAAAGTTGCAGCTTCAGAAATGCAATACAAGGATAGAAATGCGTCGCTAACCCATTTAATGAAAGACTTTGGAAATATTCATAACGATGTTGACAGCGTTCTTGATTTTTATTTCCATCAATGCTCTATTGCCATGAGTTGCCAGCAACTTGCACAGGCATTTACAATATTCTTAAACTACGGTAAATACGATCTAAGTTCCAAAGCAGCGGTTTTAAGTCCGATGCTCGCAAAACGTATAAATGCCTTAATGCTTACCTGCGGATTTTATGATGAATCGGGCGAGTTTGCATTCAGCATAGGCTTGCCGGGCAAAAGTGGTGTAGGTGGTGGAATTGTAGCATTACATCCCAGATACTATAGCGTAGCAGTATGGAGTCCGCCGCTTAACTCAAAAGGAAATTCAGAACGTGGAATGAAAGCTCTGGAGCTTTTAACTACCGAAACAGAACAATCTGTATTTTAATTTAGAAAGCATTAAAAATAAAAAAACCCGATAGCTAAACTATCGGGTTTTTTTATTTTTAAAAGTCAGCAGTACTAAGCTACTGTTTCCTCTTCTTCAGTTTTTTCTGGCTTAAGAGCCTTTTTCTGAATCGTATCAAACATTACAGGTGTTGCAATGAAGATCGATGAGTACGTACCTACTACCACTCCTACAATCAATGCAAACATGAAGCCCATAATACTTGCTCCACCAAAGATGAAGATAGCAAGCAATACAATTAAAGTAGTCATCGAGGTATTTAACGTACGGCTAATGGTACTGTTAATTGCCTGATTGATGATCACTCCCATGTTGCGAGAACTACCATACTCTTTCATAAACTCTCTAATACGGTCAAATACAACCACGGTATCGTTAAGCGAGTAACCAATTACGGTAAGAATCGCAGCGATAAATGACTGATCAATTTCCATATTGAAAGGCATAAACTTATAGGTAAGTGAGAAGATACCCAGTACGATAAGCACATCATGGAAAACAGCCGCAACTGCACCCAATGAGAATTGCCATCTTCTAAAACGCAATAAGATATAAAGGAATACCACTACAAGTGATCCTAATACAGCCCAGAATGAATCTTTCTTGATATCATCTGCGATAGTAGGGCCAACTTTGTTGTATTCCAGAAGTCCAACTTTAGCTTCGCTAGATCCACCTTTTACAAACTGCTCAAAAGTTAAGTCTGCAGGTAAGTATGATTTTAATGCGGTAAATAATTTTTGCTGAATATCATCATCAACTTCAGAAGCTTCTTCATCTATACGATACTTGGTGGTAATCTTAAGCTGGTTAGCCTCACCGTAGGTTTTTGCCTGTGCACTTTCAAGTTCTGCAATAAGATCTTGCTCAACATCTGTAGCATTTACAGGTTGCTCAAAACGAACGGTATAATTACGACCACCAACAAAATCTACACCCTGATCAAGGCTATTTGTAAATAAAGAGATGATACTTACAAGAATTAAAGCACCACTTATTATATAAGCAACCTTACGCTTCGCTAAGAAATCTCTGGTGAAGTTTGTAAACAAGTTACGCGTTGCAGCAGTTGTAAACTCAAGAGATTTACCGTTTTTACCATAACCATCAATAAACAGACGGGTTACGAAAATAGCAGTGAATAATGAAGTACCAATACCTATCATTAAGGTAGTAGCAAAACCTTGAATAGGACCTGTACCGAATAAGAATAAGATTAATGCGGTAAGGAAAGTGGTAATGTTTGCATCAAGAATAGATGACAATGCATTATTGAAACCATCTTTAATAGCATCTTTCTGAGATTTACCTCTAGCCAATTCTTCTTTAATACGTTCAAATATAAGTACGTTAGCATCTACAGACATACCAATCGTAAGTACAATACCAGCAATACCAGGGAGTGTTAACACAGCACCAAGACCAGCAAGAATACCAAATATGAACAGGATGTTTACAGCAAGAGCAACGTCTGCAAAAGCACCGGCTTTACCATAGTAGAATACCATCCAAACCAACACTAATAGCAAAGCGATCACAAATGAAATCAAACCGCTGTTGATTGCTTCCTGACCTAAAGAAGGTCCTACAACATCATAAGAAATGATTTTTGCAGAAGCAGGAAGTTTACCCGCTTTAAGAACGTTAGCTAAATCCTGAGCTTCAGTAACTGTGAAGCTACCAGAAATTTCAGTACCACCACCTTTAATTTCTTGTTTAGCAGTAGCAGCAGAGTAAACAGTACCATCAAGTACAATAGCAATTGCGCTTCCATCAGCAGCAACATCACCGGTTAATTCTG
>CAXPQP010000038.1:0-13489 GCA_964219495.1 Leeuwenhoekiella sp.
TTTCAAGCAGAAGACGGCATACGAGATTGATCAAGGTGACTGGAGTTCAGACGTGTGCTCTTCCGATCTAATCATCCAGGGCTTCAATAAATACAATGCTGTCCAAAGGAATATTATACAATTTATAATCGGCGCGAATGGTAAGATGCGTATTGGTTTCGCTATTGTTTTGCTCCAAAGCTAGTTCGCGTTTTACTTTGGCTACTGCTTCTTCAAAGCGTTCAAAAGAAATGGGTTTTAAAATGTAGTCACTCGCGCGTACATTAAATCCCTCTACGGCATATTCACTATAAGCCGTGGTAAAAATAACCTTGGTTTCCTGTTTTAAGGATTTGTAGAGATCAATCCCGTTTTGCCGTGGCATTTGTATATCCATAAAGAGCAAATCGACTTCAAATTTATTGATGTAGCGCTGGGCTTCAGTCTGACTGGTAAATGTTTTTTGAAGATCAATGTAGTCGATGCGCTCGCATAGTGCTTCCAAAATTTGGAGAGCTAGCGGTTCATCATCTATTGCGACAGCTTTTATCATAACAATTCAATATAAAGTTTTACACGATAGATGTCACCATTGTCCTGAAGTTTCAGATTGTACTTCCCGGGGTAGGTATGTTCCAGACGCTTGCGGGTGTTTTTCTGTCCTTCTTCAGATGTAGAAAGTTCGGTGTTTTTAACTACTATTCGGTTAGAAACAAGCAATTCAACACCTTTATCTGTTGCTGTAATGTATATAGCTATTTCTGAATTTTCATCTGGGTTTATACCGTATTTGAAAGCATTCTCGATGTAGGTGATGAGAATAAGCGGTGCGATCTCCAGATTGGTTGGATCTCCTTCGATTTTAAAATCAAATTTCACATCCTGAGGTAAGCGTAGCTTTTGTAATGCCACATAATCGTTTAGGTAATCAAATTCTTTTTTAAGGGCTACTTTACTGTGGTTGCTTTCGGTTACCACATAACGCATCATACCCGAAAGTTTCAATATGGCTTCTGGAGCTTCGTCAGATTTTCGTAAAGCCAATGCATAAAGGCTATTAAGAGTGTTGAATAAAAAATGAGGATTGATTTGCGCCTTTAGATAAGAAACCTCGGCAATCAGCTTTTCTTTTTGTACCTGTTTAAGATGCTCGTTGAGGCGCATCAGTAGCGATAAGCCGGTTACGATGGCAAACTGAAGAATATAACTTTCTCTAAAGCTGAAAAAGCCCGGTTGTCCAGGGATATTTTCGTTTGGCGGCATTAATGATCCGCTTCCGGAAGGTGGTTGCATCTGGTTTGTAGGGGGCATTCCTCCCGGATTCATAGCTTCACCTCCTAAGTTTGGTGGGTTTGAAATGTCAAAAAACAGTTTGGGCAGGTAGGTGATGAGAACATAAGATATCATTAAAAACCCGGCAAACATCCAGTATTTACGAGGTATATAATACTTCGGTATGAAAACATAGTAGTTGACATAAAAGAAAACCAGCAGCAAGAAATATCCGGTAAAATTGTATTGAAACGGAGTTATACTCAATAATCTGATTCCCGACTGTAAATCGGGAGAGGTGATAAAAGGTATGCTCAACAGCGCGATACCTATAAAAATTTGAGCAAGTGGTGTGCGTAGTTTCACAGCGATACCGATTAATTTGTTTAGTAAAACTACTAAGAAAAGATTCTGAATGCTAAAGCCTGCGGTAAACCAGTATTTAATTGCGGTGAATATATGTCTAACCTTACTTCTAGTTATCGAATTATCGCTTCTTATTACCTTATTGTTTCAGTAATGTAAACAACACCACCTGCATTTAAACAAATCATTAAATGGGAAAAATGCACTACGTGTAAACCCGCTTTTCTGTGACTTACCTGTAAAAGGGTTTCTATTTTGACACAGAACGATTTTCAAAAACTACTAAAAAAGCAACAGGAGCATACGCTTAATAAAGCGGAAGAACAGTTGCTTGAAAGCTTTATAAGCAGACTTCAGGTTCATAATTCGAACAGGAATGCGTATCCCGGTGTTTATAATAAAAAACGTATTCGTCGTAAGATCGATGAGGCAATAGGTGAGGTTGCTCATCAGAAAAACCGAAATAAGAAGCGTGCTTTTGCATACGTGTCAGGTATTGCAGCCTTACTGTGTATTGGCTTTTTCACTTTTAAATCTACACCGGTACATTATAATACGGTAACAACTGGGAAGGGTCAACAGCTTAATGTAGTACTTACAGATGGTTCAAATGTTAAACTAAATGCCAACTCCAGCCTCACTTATCCCGATAACTTTAAAGAAAACAGAACTATTGAATTAAGCGGGGAAGCTTTTTTTGAGGTTTATCGGGACGAGCAACATCCTTTCACTATCAAAACCGGGATGGTAAAAACAACAGTTTTGGGTACGAGCTTTAATATTAACAGCTATGATGTTTCAAGACCTGTAGTGAGTGTGCGAAGCGGGAAAGTTAGAGTGCAACACTTAAAAACCGGCAAGGAGGTTTATCTCTTAAAAGATGAGCAGGTAGTGTTTAATGGTCTCGAGGATCCCATTACATCATTAGATATTTCTGAAGATCCAATTCTCTGGATGAATCACACCATTGTATTAAAAAATACCAGTTTGATGAAAACAGCCTCAATTCTGGAAAACTGGTACGATGTGAAAATTGAGTTTAATGATCCGGCGATTAAAAATCTTCAAATTACCGGCAAGTTTCATAGAGAACCGCTTCAAACGGTACTTCAAAGTATAGCACTTATAAATCACTTAAAAATAGACACGCTTTCACAAAACCACTTTATGATTCACAAAAATGCTCCTTAGTTATAAGAAACCCACTTCTGCTGCAACAAAAGTGGGCCCGAATAAATAAGACTAAAAATTGAAATTCTAGCCATTATCAACATGAAATCTAAACTACAAATTTTAAAATCGTCTCGCTTTTGGAAGCTAAGTTATTTGACACTTTTCTTCTTCAGTCTGGGTACTTTACAGGCTACCGCGATTAATGATCAGGATCTTGCAGATGTATTTGTTACTGCAAACCTTAAAAATGCAAAACTCACAGAGGTCTTTACAACTCTTGAAAATCAAACCCACTTCACCTTTGTATTTGATAGTAAACTGGCAGATGCCAGCCCTTCTATTACTTTGAATGCTAAAAATGAAAGCCTTGCTTTGGTACTTAAGAGGGTTGGAGCTCAGGCTAAACTATCCTTTACTCAGATTAATAATACCATCACGGTAGTAAAAGGAGAAATTCAGCAGCAAATAAAGGGGCGCGTTCTCGATAAAGAGGGGGTGCCATTACCGGGTGCCACTGTAAAAATTGAAGGTTCATCTACCGGAGTAACTACAGACTTTGATGGGGTTTTTACCATCAATGCGGGTGGAGCTGTGGTTCTTGAAGTTTCCTATCTGGGTTTTAGCACCAAAACGATTACTGCCTCTCCTGGTGACGAAATCAACATTACCCTTGAAGAAAATGTAAATGCCTTAAACGAGGTAGTGGTTACTGCCCTTGGTATTAAACGTGAAGAAAAAAAGCTGGGTTATGCTCAGCAAACAGTTACTTCTGAAGAGCTTTTAAATGCCCGACCTAATAACTGGTCTGAAGCATTGCGCGGTAAAGTGCCGGGACTTACCATAAACGGACTGGGTGGGCCTATTGGTTCGCAGCAGATCATCCTGAGAGGTAACAGTTCTCTTGATCCTGGTAACAACGGGGCTCTAATTGTAATTGATGGTATTCCTATTCAGAATGAATTTCCGGGTTCAGGGGCTTCTAACGCTTATATGGGAGGATCTGCAAGTACAGACACTCCTGTAGACTTTGGTAATGCGATTGCCAATTTAAACCCTGATGATATTGAGAATATTTCAGTATTAAAAGGTCCTGCTGCATCTGCGTTGTATGGATATCAGGCAGCTAACGGAGCAATCCTTATCACGACCAAAAAAGGAAAAGAACAATCTGGCCTTGGGGTTACTATAACTTCAAACTCTAAGATGGATGTTATCACCCGCTGGCCAGACTGGCAATATGAATACGGTCAGGGTAGTGGTCGTGGCAGTTACCTTAAACCCGCAACAGATTCTGAAGGTAACCCGGTTGCTTATGAAGACCGCTTATATTACACCTATGGTGCTTCAGACGATGGGCGAAGTACAGCAGGAAGTAGTAGTGCTTTCGGTCCACGTTTTGACGGTCAGTATTATTTTCAATACGATCCTGAGCTAGAAGGTCAATCTGCAGAGCGCCAGCTTTGGAGACCTTATAAAGACAACCGCAAGGGTTTCTGGCGTAAAGGACTTACACTTACCAACAACATCTCATTACAGGGTGGAAGCGAAAAAGGATCTATGCGCGCTTCGGTTACGCATACCAAAAATGAGTGGATTATGCCCAACACCGGTTTTGAGCAAATGTCCCTTTCTGTAAATGCCAAGCAACAGATTTCTAAAAGAATCAACCTTTCTGCTATTGCAAACTATAGTAAACGTAAGAGCGACAACCTGCCTGGGCAGGGTTATAATAACCATTCTATCGCTTACTTTATGATCTTTCAAAATCCTAATGTTGATTTAGACTGGTACCGTCCTATCTGGAGAGACGGTCAAGAGCAGGTAGATATGATTCGTCCCTACAGCAGTTTTATCGATAACCCGTATGCGATGGCTTACGAGATAGAAAACAGCCTCAATCAACATTCGATTACCGGAAACTTTCAGATCGATATCGAATTGCATAAAAACCTGAGCCTGATGCTGCGTGGCGCTTTAAATATGTATAATAAAAATATGGATCAGCGCAGGCCTTACGACATCAACCGTTATGCACGGGGATATTACCGTAAGACCAATGTATTTAAAAACGAGATTAATACCGATTTTCTGTTGACCTATACCAACAGCTTTGGAGATTTTGACCTTACTGCAAATGTGGGCGGAAACAGTCTGGATTATGAATATTTAAGACAGGATTCATGGACTGAAGGTCTTGAAATCCCCGGGGTTTATAACCTGGTTAATGGTTCACAGTTATTTACCAGCAAATTTGAAGGTTATAACAAAGTAAATAGTCTCTATAGTCTGGTATCTCTGGGTCTGAAGGATTTCTTATTTGTTGACTTTACAGGCCGTAATGACTGGAATAGTATGCTTCCTAAACAAAATATGTCGTACTTCTTCCCGTCGGCAAGTGCTTCATTTGTGGTAAGCGAACTTGCAGAATTGCCCAAGGCTATAGATTTCTTAAAACTAAGAGGTTCTGTAGCGCAGGTAGGTGGTGCAGGTCAATATGGTAACCGATATAGCACCAGTAAATACTTTAGCCGAAGTGATTTTCCAGGTTCTGCAGTATCTCCACATTCGCTATACAACACCGGTTTTAAACCGGAAATTACCACCAGTACCGAGCTGGGCTTTGACCTGCGTCTGTTTAAAAGCAGATTAAAACTCGACGCTGCCGTATATCAAACCATTTCAAAGAACCAGATATTCAGTTCGCCACTGCCTAACTCTTCCGGTTACAGCAGTGCTTTGATAAATGCAGGCTCTGTACGCAATCAGGGAATTGAATTGTTACTTAATGCTAAAGTAATCAACACACCTTCTTTCACTTGGAACGCGACGCTTAACTGGTCAAAAAACAAGGGTAAAGTATTATCTCTTCATGAAAATGCTGAAGAGGGCCGTTTTGAAATGTTGAGTTCGTCTAGCGCCCGTCTCGTGGCTGTTGAAGGTGGCTCGCCTGCAGCTCTTTTTGGTAGAGGATATGAAAGAAGTCCGCAGGGAGAAATCATTTTTGATGCTGACGGATTCCCGCTTATGACAGATGATATTATTTACATAGGCGACACCCAGCCAAAATGGGTAGCTGGTTTTATCAATTCGTTTCAGTACAAAAACCTGAGATTAAATGTGGTTATTGATGGTAAATATGGTGGTGTGATTTACTCCCACACCCATCACAAACTTACTCAGCAAGGTAAACTTAAGCATACCTTAATAGGTCGTGAAGAAGGAGTGCGTTTAGGAGAAGGTGTGGTGCTAAATGAAGACGGCACCTACAGTCCTAATACTACTGCAATCCCTATTGCAGATTATTACAATGTGATGTACCCTCTGGCAAATACCGAAGCGAATTCTTTTGATGCTTCATTTGTAAAACTTCGTGAAGTGACTTTGGAGTATAACTTCAGTAAAAAATTACTTGCCGGTACCTTTTTAAATGAGGCTGCAGTATCCCTTTACGGCAGAAACCTGGCTGTGATTTCAGACTTTCCTATTTATGATCCTGAAGTAGCTGGTCTTGCCGGTGGAACCAATTTTCATCCAGGTGTTGAAGTGGGGCAGATGCCGTCCCCATCAGAATTTGGTGTAAATGTTAAAGTAGGCTTTTAAAAAAATACAGATATGAAAACTTTAAAATTCTTAGCAATCGGGTTAATGGTAGCTGTGCTTTCTTCCTGTTCAACCAACTTTGAAGAAATAAACACAGACCCAAATAACCTTCAACAAATAACTGCAGGGAGTTCGCTCAATCCTATACTTTATGAATTGAGCACCCATAATGCTATACAACATCGCAATATAGGAGCACAGCTTATGCAGATGTTCATTCCCAATCAGGACAACATCAATGCTGTTTTTTATTACGATTTTGTACAAAATATAGGGGGTTCTACCTGGAATACCTACTATTCTGAGCTTACTAACATCAAAGAGATGGAAAAGGCTGCGGTACGTGACGAGTTACCCAACTATGAGGCGATAGCACTTACACTTAAAGCCTATGCCTATTCTATTCTTACAGACTGTTTTGGCGATGTGCCTATGCGTGAAGCTGCCAGTGCAGAAGAAGGGGTTTGGTTCCCGGAGTTTACAGAGCAGGAAGAAATCTATGCGCAAATTCTCGAAGATCTCGAGCGTGCAAATAGTTTGTATGATACCGCACAGGCAATGCCTTATGTAAATGATATTTTATTTCAAAATGATGTGAGTAAATGGCAAAAGTTTACCAACTCACTTCATATGCGCCTATTGTTGCGTGCTGCAAATCGTGAATCGGGTGCATATACCCAGCTGGCAGCTATGGCAAACAATCCTGCTCAATATCCTGTTTTTACCAGTAATGCAGATCACGCAGTTTTACAAATCACAGGTGAAGCACCTGTACTTTCACCATGGAGCAGACCTCAGGATTTCAATACATTTAGAGTATACAATGCCTTTTTTATAGACAATTTGAAAGAATTTAAAGACCCGAGACTTCCGGTTTTTTCAACTGAAGCAATGGGGCTCAATAATGAAAATTATGGTTATATAGGATTGCCTATTGATTACAGAAATGAGCCTTTGGCAGATTCTATCGCAACCATTTCCGTACCCAGACAACAACTTGCAGTGGCGCCGTTAATTGTGCCTTTGATGAGTTATGCTGAAGTTGCATTTATCAAGGCCGAACTTGCGCAACGCGGGTTGCTTACCAATGCCCAGGACCACTACGAAAGCGGAGTTGAAGCTGCGTTAACGATGTGGAATGTAAGCCTGCCAACTGGTTATTTTGACAATACCGCAACGGCTTATGACGGTACGCTCGATCGCATTATGCTTCAGAAGTATTTTGCCCTATTTTTTACAGATTATCAGGCCTGGTTTGAACACCGCAGAACGGGATTGCCTCAACTTCCTACTACCGCAGATATGAAAAATAATATGGAAATGCCATCACGTTTATACTATCCTATTGACGAGGCAGACCGCAACAATCAAAACTATAAAGCGGCTGTTGAACGAATGGGTGGTGACGAAATCAATATTAAAGTTTGGTGGGATAAATAGCCGTCAAACAGTATCAAAACACTTTAAATAAATCGTATGAAAACACTAAAATATACCGTTTTAGGCTGTATGATCTCACTGGCGGTTAGCGCTCAGCAAAAGGCTACTGGTTATGTCTTTGAAGATATCAACAAAAACGGAAAAAAAGAATCCAGAGAAAAAGGCATAGCGGGAGTTTCGGTTACAAACGGTGAAGATGTAGTATCCACCGATGCTTCGGGTAAATACCAACTTACACTACAGGACGGGCAGAGTCTTGCGGTAATTAAACCTTCAGGCTATTCCCTGCCGGTTAATGCTCAGAATTTGCCGCAATTTTATTACAGCTACCGCCCTGAAGGTTCTCCAAAATCAGATTATAAAGGTATTGAGCCAACGGGTAAACTTCCACGCAATGTCAATTTCGCTTTGCAACCTGCAACCGAAACAGATAGTTTTACGGCATTGATTTTTGGAGATCCACAACCCTATACCCAGCAAGAGGTAGATTATTTTGCTAAAGGTGTAGTGGCAGAGGTCGAAGGAATTCAGGATGTCACTTTTGGTTTGAGTCTGGGAGACCTTGTAGGCAATGACCTGAGTTTGTTTAGTCCATACATAACAGCAGTACAGCGTGTGGGAATCCCCTGGTTTAACCTGATGGGAAATCACGATATGAATTTTGATGCTCCTTCAGATGATTTGTCTGATGAGACTTATGAGTCGCATTTTGGCCCTGCCAATTATGCCTTCAATTATGGCAAAGTGCATTTCCTGATATTAGATGATATCCTCTATCCCGATCCACGTGAGGGTAAAGGCTACTGGGGAGGCTTTCGGGAAGATCAGCTTCGTTTTATAGAAAATGATCTGGCACTGGTGCCTCACGATTATCTGGTTGTGGTAGCGCTTCATATTCCTCTCGGTGAGCCCGAGGGTGACCCGTTTAGAGATGCAGATCGTGAGCGTTTGTTTAAAGCGCTCCAACCTTTTGAAAATACTCTTTCACTATCAGCACATACCCATATACAACGTCAGGACTATTTTACTGAAAAGCAGGGTTGGTTTGGTAAAAAGCCACACCACGAGTATAATGTAGGTACAACTTCTGGCGATTGGTATTCGGGAATGTTAAACGAACTTGGAGTCCCGGTTTCTACTATGCGTGATGGCACACCTAAGGGATATGCGTTTATTCATTTTGATGGCAATACCTATAAAACCGATTATAAGGTAGCGGGTAAACCGGCAACATACCAAATGGCCATTTTTGCTCCTAAAGTGTTGGAACAGAATAAAAACACCAAAGCTAGTATTTACGCCAACTTTTTTATGGGTGCAGAAGGGGATAAGGTCGAGTATCGTGTAGATGAAGGTGCCTGGAGCGAAATGACTTTTGTAAAAGAGCAGGATCCTTCTTATGAAGCTGCAATTTACGAGTGGGATACCGCAGACGAATTGGTAGCAGGTAAACGCGGAAGCAACCCCATATTAAGCACGCATTTGTGGAGGGGTAAAATCCCAACCAAATTAAGCCTGGGTACTCATACAATTGAGATCAGAGCAACAGACCGTTATGGTAAAATACATACCGGTAAGGCTACTTACCGATTAGAAGAACCTGTTAAATAATTGCTTGTTTGTCGAGCCTGCCTTTTCTGAATAATCAGATGGGCAGGCTTTTTTTATTTTTACTGAACCAATAATATCAAGATGAAAACTAAATTTATACAGGCTATCCTGCTTTTAAGCATTTTTGTCACATGCAAATCAAATACTGAAGAGTCAAAAGTTCCTATAATGAAAACATCATCTACAATACAGGTACAGGGCCATCGCGGGGAGCGGGGTAATCTTCCCGAAAATTCCATTCCTGCATTTATAGGTGCGCTTAAAAAGGGCGTAGATGTGCTCGAACTCGATGTAGTGATCTCCAAAGATCAGCAGGTGGTGGTAAGTCACGAACCGTGGATGCTGGCCTTGTATATGACCACTCCGGAAGGGGATTCGATTCCACAGGATAAGGAAAAGGAATATAATCTGTACCAAATGGATTATGCCGAGATCAAACAGTTCGATGGTGGTTCAAGAGGAAATGTACGCTTTCCGCAGCAGCAAAAAATGAAAACCTACAAGCCATTATTAAGCGAAGTTTTTGATACGGTTGCAGCAACCATTAAGGCAGAAGGTTTAAAGCCGGTAAAGTTTAATATCGAGATCAAATCAGTACCCGAAGAATACAATGTGTTTCAACCTCAGCCGGAAGCTTTTGTTGATCTGGTGATGCAGGTGATTACCGATCATAATATGGAAAATCAGGTAAATGTGCAATCTTTTGATCCCGCAATATTAGAGGTGATGCATAGCCGGTATCCGGAAATTGAATTGGCTTTTTTAGTAGGCGATGGTACCTACGAAGCCAATAAATCAATATTAACATTCAAACCTGAAATCTACAGTCCGCACTACAAACTGCTTGATTCTTCACAAGTTGCTGGTATTCACAAGGACGGCTTAAAAGTCATTCCGTGGACGGTCAACGAACCCGAAGCGATCAACGAAGTTATTGCGCTACAGGTAGACGGTATCATTACCGATTATCCGGAGCGGGTTTTTGAAGCTTTAAAAGAGTAAATTGCGAACCACTTTCTGAAAAACATTAGGAAGTCACTGAGATTAAATGGTAATTTTTAATTTTTGAATTGAATAGATATTAAATCATGTCTATAGATTAAAGCTTACTCAAGAAAGTATAGTAATTTAAAGATACTCGATCTTAATCAAGTAGATGCTTCAAATTATATTAGAAACCTATATGAAACAAAAAATCCTTTTATTATTTATTGTTATTCAAACCGGTTTTGCGTCAGGTCAGGAAATACTTAATCCTTTCTTAGGTAGATCATTTGGGATAAACCATCATACCAATAGAGATATCTCATCTTTTACCATTACCGATAAATCAGGGAGTATATATAATGTTGGGACTACAGAGAAAGATTCTACATTTACAGATATATTGATTACCAAGTTTGATGATCTGTTAAATTTTGAGTGGCAAAAAACATACTCGCTACCTACCCCACTTTCTTATGATGCACCACTTAAACACTATTTTGACTCTAATCAGAATCTGATATTAATTTGTAGGAGCTTATATGACGGGTCCCCTACTAGTGGAATACTTTTTATTTTGAAATTTAATCCAACTGGTGAATTATTATGGTCTCAGACGATTGGAGATATAGATGATCCCGAATACATTCATTACAGACATTTATATACATTTTTTGAAAATGATAGCCTCGGTATTTTATATAACCCGGAATATATAGAATATACTACTCCAGATGGTATTTCAGATGTCGTTTACTTTTCCATAACCTCTGAAGGTAAACTGCTTCAAAATTTTTCAAAGACTATAAAAAATGATGCAATACAATCAATACATAGAGATGGGAAGTTCTACATATTGGTTCGACAAGACGGTGATTCTGGAGATACAGATTATTATCTTGATATTATTTCTTACGATTATCATCTTCATAAAAAATTAAATCAGCAGGAGAAATTCGTCATTGAAGCCTTTAATCAGAATTTAAGCGAATTTGAATTATTTGTGGATGCCAACGAAAATTTATATGTAATCAAGCCGCAAATTGAAGGCTATAATAATCAGGAGATAGCTATTACAAAAACTGATAATTCAGGTAAAATTTTATATTCATCTTTCCTTACGGAAAACTACAATTTGTTAGGAAATTTTATTGATTCAGAAAATAATCTAAACCTAATTACATACGATAAAGAATTAGATTATCTGACGCTTAATCAATTGAATGAGGACGGGGTTGTCAGCACTGTAAAATCACTTTTACTTGAAGGTTTCCAGGGATCTAAGTTTGATAATGAAAGCAAAAATCTCATAATACTCAAAAATACAGGAGAAATACTCGTATTTGATAATCTGCTCAATTTGTTAAAGACTTTAAATACAAGTGCTGACTTCTCAATTTCAGATTTAACAGCGACCGAAAATTTAAATATGGTAGTTTCTGGCACCTCTTTTGAAAAAATGTTTCCAGAATCAGACTTTGCAACACAGGATGATATTCATCTTGTGTTAGTAGGTGTTGATGGTCTGCTAAATAATTATGTGTATTCTGGAGAGGGGACATCCTCAGTACAGCAACAAAAGTTAATAATAGATAAGGATAATAATTATTTGGTATTGATAAAGGAAAATCTAGGACCTGAATTTTTAGGCATTGGAGGAGCAGACCCTCCACTAAGTCAACGGATAATTAAATACGATCAAAATCTAAATAAACTTTGGGAGAAAACTATTCCTGAAGAAGTGTTTCAAATCGTGAATTTTGGAGGTCGGGAAACCAATTATTATTTTGATGATTCTAACAATCTATATTTCAATTGGGCCAGGCCGGGAGATTATTTTGGATATGGTCATAGCCTATATAAACTTTCACCATCAGGTGAGTTTCAATTATTAAGTGAAAGTTATCTGGCCGATGAATTTGAAGCAAATCAGAGTCATATTTATATGTCTCAGGATTTTTTTGGTTACGAAAATTCAAGTTTTGTAAGAATACTTAACAAAAAGAGTGGCGAATTAGAGGAGGAAATAAATATTGGTCACGAGAATGTAATAAAATTTGCTTTTAAAGATGATGATTATTACTTCTATACACATGAAGAGTTTTCGGGAAATTACGATGATTTAATTCACATTTACAAAAATGGACAAAAGATATATACCCGCGATTTAACTCCTAATTATGGATTGGCAGATGCGAAAGTTGATGAAGAGGGCAATTTATATTTTATAACCAATTTTACTGCAGACAAGCGCTTATCAAAACTTACGGTTGATAATAATTATAACTATTTCAAGGTTTCTGATGATGACGGGGTGATAGATTTTATGCGCTACGATAACGGAAAAATTTTGGTGTCTTACGGAAACAATAATCTTCGTTTATTGGATGATTCATTGAACCTGTTAAAGGAATTAGACCCGATTAGCATTTATAATCCATATCTCGTTAGATTCAAAAATTTTGTTTTTCTTATCAGTAGATTTGATAACAGTTATAGGATAATTAATTCTAATGGTGATTTAATTGATTCTTTTAAGCCTATAAGGAAAGGTGTAATCTCTCAACCTCAATTTGATTCAAACGATAATTTGGTATTAGTTGGTAATTTTGGCAATAGAATCCATACGTTTAATGAATATGGATGGAGACGTGGCTTTATACACAAATACAAATTGCCAGAATCTTATCTTGGCTTTGATGATTTAGAATTTGAAGTAGTCGAGAATAAGATTTCAGTTTTTCCGAACCCAACAATAAACACTGCTAAGGTTAAAATTAGTGACGCTGAAATAAGCAATATTGAAATATTTGATATTAACGGCAGAACTGTTGGGGAATTTGATTCTGAGGTTATTAATCTCCGAAATCTTAATTCAGGAATCTATATTTTAAAAATAAAGGCTAATAATAATTTGCTTTATCATACAAAGATTATAAAAAACTAAAATTGAACCTTAACCTCAAATCCATCCGGCCGTTTTTAGGCTCAAAAGATTTTACAGTCTCCCGTGCATTTTACAGCGATATGGGGTTTGAAGAAGTCTTGCTTCCGCCCAAAATGG
>CAXPQP010000039.1:0-70688 GCA_964219495.1 Leeuwenhoekiella sp.
CATCTCGTTTAGATGAATACAGCTGCTCTGGTGTATAACGACCTACTACTGAACGTGCTGCAGAACGAATAGTCGGAAGCAAAATTCGGCTTAAATAATCTTCACCAATTTCCTGATGCAATTTGCCAAGATTGGCAGCGTCTGGCTTAAACCAAACAGAAGCCTCTAGCTTTATGTCCAAACCATTAGAAGAAAGTACGTTCATTATTTCTTTAAGTTCCTGACGTCTAACTTCATAGACATATACTTTGTTCCAGGGGGCTACTATATGAAAACCTTCACCCAAAGGGGGTTCATCGGTTACCACACCTCCACCGAATGGACGATAAAGCACTCCCGCCTCACCAGAATCAATGGTAACTGCAGATTTAATAATGAGAATAATAATAATAAATAAACCGATGATAACCGGTATTCCTATTTTGGGAAATTTATCCATAGTAGTAAAATTTGAATTCATATAATTTTAGTTGAAATGCCTTTAGTAAAAATCCAGAATAACTTGGATCGAAAAGTCTAAATAAGGCCGTTATATTTTCTAACAAACCATTCGGAAGATGCGGCAATCGCGATAATTATTAAGAGCCACCAAAATTGAATCAACGGAATATTTTCTATTGTTTCCCGTTGTATCGGTATATAGCGATTATCTTCAAGCAGTCTAGCTATAAGTAGTTCTGTCTTATTGATTGTTACAGCCATCCCATCAGTATCTTCGGCTACGATACGCATTTTCGAAAAATCGGCTTGAATAACCTGATTTTCCATATTGTACTCGATCACCGTAAAAGTTCCCGAAATTTGCTGATTATAAGCATTTTCTGATATACTGAAATTATAATTCCCAGGCTCTAAAACAGGTAAGGAAACATTAAAGCTTGTGGCTGAAGGTACCATCGGACTTTCGTATTTTTCTGAGGTTTCTTGATTATTCAGCCTAAATACTAAATTGGCTCCAGCATCAAAAATATAGTTTTTATCAAAATACTGTGCTCGAATCACAATACCACTACCTCCATAGTAAAACCTATCAAATTCTGCCTGAAGTCGAGTTCTACGAGTATCTGAAGCTGAAAATTGTGCCAGCTTTTCCATAAAACCATCGAAAACTTCAAAACTGCGATTATCCAGATAAGCTTGAGAACGCCATTTAAAAATTTGAGTTCCAAATAAGAATACTTCTCTCCTATCTTCAATTTCAACAACCGCCAGCAAAGGATTGGTTGTTTCTATTCCCGTAATTTTTTGAGTTAATAAAACATCTGCAGCTCCTGAGAACTCTATTTCTCCAAAAGGTACTGTTAGTGGCGGGTAGCCACTAAAATCAATATCATCGAGTTGAAAGCTGGAAAATGATCTGTTATAAATGGATTGAGCTTCTTCAGTCTGGCTGGTGTAATTGAATTTGACTGATTTTTGAATTTCGTTTAAAAACCTACGATCAGCATTAGGTCCCACAACAGTAAACCTATTTATATTAAGCTCATTAAGAGAAGTGTATAATCCCCGAAACGAACGTTGTGGCTCAAATAAAACCACAAGATTATATTCTCCTAAATCTGTATTCTGAAGTTCAGTAATATTTTTAAGCGTAACTGTACGTAGTTGATTACTTTCAAATGCCTTTTTAAAAGTACCCAAATCAGGATGCATCGTACTATAAACAATGAGAATTTGGCTACGCTGATCTATAACCTCAATACCAAAGCGCTTAGAATTATTGGCAGTGTTCTTTTCATCAGTCAATCTGCTTATTATAACTTCATAGGTCGAAGTGCCTATGTTGGAAGCTTCCAAATACGTATTGATGCGTCTGGCAGGTTCTTGTTTACTTAAATTGACATTTTCTTTAAAAAGCGTTGAACCGTTTTTCTGAATTGAAACTGTAGTCTCAATTTCTTCTTCTCCGGAATATGAAACAGATATTTCAACTGGAAAGCGATTCTTTAAATAGGCATATTTGTTTACGTTTACCCGATCTACACTCAGGTCTTCATAGTTGGTCGTATCCCCGGCAGCGATGAAGTAATGTGGGATTTGAAGGTGTTCTTTTGCCGTGTACGTATAATTTGAACCCAGATTCGCATTTCCATCTGTAATGATTACCGGAACAAAATTATCCTTATTGTAAACGCTATAGAGACTGGATAACGCCTTCGAAATATTAGTAGTATTCCCTGTAAAACTTAATGAATCTAAAGATTTGATTCCATCACCTAACAAATAGTAATCGATATCAAACCGTTTTTGGAGTGCTTTTGAATCTTGAAATTTTTCAAATACTTCTCGTAGTGAATCGCTAACTCCAAGTTGTTCTATAGATGAAGTATTATCAAAAGTCAGGGCTAATTTGGGTTTAAGCGTAGTGTATGATGCTTGCTTAAATGAGGGATTTAATAAAAGTACTAAGAGTGCATAAAGAGAAATAAACCGTAGTGACGCAAGAATAATGCGAAGTTTAATTGAACCTTGAGGTTTATAGAAGTAAAAAAATAAAGCAGCACCCAATGCTATTACCCCAAAAAGGATAAGGTAAATTACTGTGGATGCCGCCATATATTGAAAATTAAAATAAATTAGGTTAACATACCTCCATCAACCTGTAAAACCTGGCCAGTAACATATGCACTCATATCACTACCTAGAAAAACACAGGCATTTGCAATATCTTCTGGAGTACCGCCGCGCTTAAGTGGAATAGCATCTCTCCATCCTGCAACTACTTTTTCATCTAGTTTTGCAGTCATTTCAGTTTCTATAAAACCTGGAGCTACTACATTGGTACGAATATTACGAGACCCTAATTCAAGAGCCATAGATTTTGAAAAACCAATTATACCTGCTTTTGATGCAGCATAATTTGCCTGACCTGCATTTCCTTTTACACCCACTACAGAACTCATATTAATGATGCTGCCGTAGCGTTGCTTTAGCATAGTTCGCTGTACAGCTTTTGTCATGTTAAAGATAGATTTCAGGTTAACATCAATTACCTGATCGAAATCTTCTTCACTCATACGCATCAACAAATTATCTTTTGTGATACCGGCGTTATTAACTAAAACATCAATCGAATCAAAATCCTCTGAGATTTGCTTTATTAATTCCTGACAATCTTCAAAAGAAGCTGCATTTGATTTATAAGCTTTAGCTTTTACGCCTAAAGCGGTAAGCTCCTTTTCTAGTTCTTCTGCTGGTCCCGCCGAGGAACTGTAGGTAAATGCCACGTTTGCACCATTTTCGGCGAAGACTTTAGCAATACCGTGACCTATACCACGGCTAGCTCCTGTAATGATGGTATTTTTTCCTTCTAAAAGTTTCATTCTAAAGTGTTCTGAATATTAGTTAGTTTGAAATCTCGTCAGTATAATAATTTGATTTCTATATAATTATAGTTTCTATTTTTAAAATGCCCGACTAAGGGGTAAATATAGGAAACTTGAAGTGTATGGGCATAAAAAAACCGACACTTTACAGGGTGTCGGTTTTAATTATTTCAGTAGTTCTTATCCTAAAAGTTCTGCTACTTTTTTACCGATTTCGGCAGGAGAATCAACAACGTGAACTCCATTTTCTCTTAAAATCTTTTTCTTATCTGCAGCAGACTCTCCTTCTCCAGAAACAATTGCACCCGCGTGGCCCATTGTTCTACCTGCAGGAGCAGTTTCTCCAGCGATAAAACCAATAACAGGTTTTTTAGTACCGCTAGCTTTGATCCATTTTGCAGCATCAGCTTCTAATTGCCCACCAATCTCACCAATCATAACAACAGCTTCAGTTTCAGGATCGTTGATCAATAACTCAACAGCCTCTTTAGTTGTAGTTCCTATAATTGGATCTCCACCAATGCCAATAGCAGTAGTAATTCCTAGACCTTGTTTTACAACCTGATCTGCAGCTTCATAGGTAAGCGTTCCAGATTTTGAAACAATACCTACTTTTCCTTTTTTGAAAACAAAACCTGGCATAATACCTACTTTAGCCTCACCAGGAGTGATAACACCTGGACAGTTAGGACCAATCAGGCGACAATCTTTATCTTTAATATAATCGGCAGCTTTAATCATATCTGCTACAGGAATACCTTCAGTAATTGCAATAATTACTTTAATACCTGCATCTGCAGACTCCATAATCGCATCTGCTGCGAATGCTGGCGGAACAAAAATTATAGATACATCTGCACCAGTTTCTTTAACTGCATCTTCTACAGTGTTGAATACCGGCTTGTCAAGATGTGTTTGACCTCCTTTTCCTGGAGTAACACCACCCACTACATTTGTGCCGTATTCAATCATTTGACCAGCGTGAAAAGTACCTTCACTACCTGTAAAACCTTGTACAATTATTTTAGAATCTTTATTAACTAAAACGCTCATGTGTTGTTTTGTTTTTAGTAGAACCCTGTAACGGGCTTATAATTTTTGTTTTCAATTCTTGCTGAATGCCTAAAATCACGCTCCATAAGAGCTTTAAATAGATTTTATTTATTCGAACACAAAAGTAAATTTTTATAGACGAAAGCTAAAGGAAAATTAGGATTTTATACGAATATGTGCATCGGTATTAAGAGGGTCCTCATCGCTAGGTTGACTTATCTGATAACCACGATAAAGCAGACCATCTTTAAGTTCCCAAATTGCCATAAAATGTATAACACCTACTTCTTCTTCCGGATTTTCTACAGTTTTGATATAGTAGGTAAGTCTTATACTTGCTGTATCTCCTTCTTCTACAATATGACTTACTGATGATCTCAGAGAGATAAATGATTTCCCCATTTCTTTAGACATCTGAGATATATCCTCATAAGTCATTTTAGAAAATCCTGTTGACGCATTCCAATACAATTCTGCGTCCTGATGCAGGTATTTTTTTAGAACAGTGGGATCATTAAAAAAATCGGATTCGTATAAGCCTCTTAAAAGTTCTTTAGCTGTTGTACTCATTTCATTTTTTTATTTGTTCTAAAATATAAGGAATCTGTCTAATAGAAGCCATTTCTCTGAATTTCTTCTTGCTGTCTTCTGCCGGACTACCTAAATACGATTTACCACCTTCTAATGTGCGTCCTACTCCACTCTGTGCAAAAATCACAGCCTTCTCTTTAATAGTAATTCCGCTTGCGATGCCAACCTGTCCCCAGATAACAACATCATCTTCGATAATGACACAACCTGAAATTCCTGATTGCGCTGCAATTAAAGCACGTTTACCCACTATCGTATCGTGACCAACATGAACCTGGTTATCTAGCTTGGAGCCTTTGCCAATTGTGGTATCTGCTGTAACTCCACGATCAATGGTACACAAAGCACCTAATTCAACATCATCTTCTAGCACTACTCTACCACCAGATCGCAACCTGTCAAAGCCTGTGTCCCGCTTCTTATAATAAAATGCATCAGCACCTAAAACAGTACCTGAATGAATAATCACATTATCGCCGATTATTGTATCATCATAAATGGTCACATTGGCGTGAATGGTACAATTAGAACCAATTCTCACATTATTTCCTACGAAACAATTAGGCTGAATTGTTGTTCCCTCACCAATACTAGCATTTAAGGATACAGCTGAAGATGCTTTCTCAAAAGGCTTAAAATAGGTTGTAAGCTTATTAAAATCCCGAAATGGATCATCTGAAATCAACAAAGCCTTCCCTTCTGGACAATCAACCTTTTTATTAATAAGGACGACGGTCGCAGCAGACTGAAGGGCTTTATCGTAATATTTGGGATGATCTACAAAAACGATGTCTCCCGGTTCTACGACATGAATTTCATTCATTCCTGTAATCGGGAAATCAGCATCGCCTACATACTCAATATCATTGAGTAATGCAGCAATCTGACCTAAGGTATGTTTTTGTGGAAATTTCAATGCTTACTCTTTAATACGCTCTTTATACGTACCTTTTTCAGTCTCGATTTTGATTTTATCACCTTCGTTAATGAATAACGGAACGTTTACTTCTGCACCCGTTTCAACAGTTGCAGGCTTAGTAGCATTAGTAGCTGTATTTCCCTTCACACCAGGCTCAGTAGCTGTAACAGTAAGGATAACGTGTGCAGGCATATCAACAGAAAGAGGCATATTGTCTTCTGTATTTATAGCAATAGTAACAACTTCCCCTTCTTTAAGTAATCCTGGCTGATCTAAAGCAGATTCCAGCAAGCGGATTTGCGTATAATCTTCAGTATTCATGAAGTGATACCATTCTCCATCGAAATATAGAAACTGATAACCTTTAGTCTCCACACGTACTTCTTCAATCTTATGACCTGCAGAAAATGTATTTTCTAATACTTTTCCGTTAGAAACACTTTTTAGTTTAGTTCGTACAAACGCTGGTCCTTTACCAGGTTTTACGTGTAAAAATTCAATAATTTTATAAATATCGTTGTTGTAATGAAGACACATCCCGTTGCGAATGTCTGAAGTAGTTGCCATAATATCTGTATTGTAATATTGCTTAATTAGTTGTGAAGTATCCTTTCATAATACCTCTCTGTGAATTTCGTATAAATTGAAGAATTTCGTCGCGTTCTGGTGTAGCTTCCATTTCAGCTTCAATAATATTTACTGCCTGAGTGTTGTTGTAATTCTTTTGATAAAGAATACGGTAAATATCCTGTATCTCACGAATCTTTTCAGTAGTAAAACCACGACGGCGTAGTCCTATAGAATTAATCCCAACATAAGATAAAGGTTCGCGACCAGCTTTTACATAAGGGGGCACATCTTTACGTACTAAAGAACCTCCGGTTACAAAAGCGTGACTACCTATAGTACAAAACTGCTGTACAGCAGCCATACCAGCTAATACCACATAATCTCCTACAACTATATGACCAGCCAAAGTACTGTTATTTGAAAAAATACAGTGATCGCCCACTATACAATCGTGTGCGATGTGGCTGTAAGCCATAATCCAGCAGTTACTACCTATTTGAGTTTTCATACGATCGGTAGTTCCTCTATTTATGGTAACACACTCTCTTATGGTAGTGTTATCACCTATAATGGTGACTGTATCCTCATCGTCAAATTTCTTATCCTGAGGAATTGCAGAAATAACAGCTCCTGGAAAAATATTTACATTTTTACCAATGCGCGCACCTTCCATAATAGTGACATTAGATCCAATCCAACTTCCCTCTCCAATAACTACATTATTGTTGATGGTGGTAAACGGTTCGATCACTACATTCTTTGCAATTTTAGCTCCCGGATGTACGTAGGCTAAGGGTTGATTCATAATTTAATCTTTCTTTACTTTTACAATTTGCGCCATAAGCTCAGCTTCTGAAACCAACTTTCCATTCACATAAGCGCTTCCCTGCATATGGCAAATTCCCCTTCTTATTGGGGACAACAAATCTAATTTAAAAATAAGTGTATCTCCCGGTAAAACCTGTTGTTTAAAACGTACATTATCTATTTTCATAAAATAGGTCAGGTAATTTTCTGGGTCTGGAACAGTGCTTAAAACAAGTATTCCACCAGTTTGAGCCATTGCTTCAACCTGAAGAACGCCTGGCATTACTGGAGCTCCGGGAAAATGGCCTACGAAGAACGGCTCATTCATCGTCACGTTCTTAAGACCAACAACACCAGTATCAGTAATTTCAAGAATTTTATCTACTAACAAGAATGGAGGCCTATGTGGTAACATCGCCATGATCTCGTGAATGTCTTTAACAGGTGGTTTGGATAAATCAAAATTAGGCACGTTATTACGCTTCTCCATTTTGATTATTTTCTTCAGTTTCTTAGCGAACTGCGTATTTACAAAATGTCCAGGTTTGTTGGCGATTACCTTACCTCTAATAGGCATTCCTACTAAAGCTAAGTCTCCAATCACATCCAGTAATTTATGTCTTGCAGCTTCGTTAGGATGATGTAAGGTTAAGTTGTCTAGTATCCCATTTGGTTTAACTGAAATATTGTCTTTATTAAAAGCGGAACGTAGTTTCTCCATAGTTTCAGGAGACAATTCCTTATCTACATAAACAATAGCATTATTAAGATCACCACCTTTAATTAAGCCATTTTCAAGTAACATTTCAATTTCATGTAGAAAGCTAAATGTTCTTGAGTCAGATATTTCAGCCTTAAACTCTGAAATATCTTTAATGCTAGCATTTTGAGTTCCTAATATTTTAGTCCCAAAATCAACCATAGTGGTCAACTGATAATTGTCAGCCGGCATTAAAATGATTTCACTTCCTGTTTTTTCATCCAGATAGCTTATCACCTCTGTTACAACATATTCTTCACGCTGCGCATTCTGCTCCTGCAAGCCAGCTTTCTCAAGCGCTTCAACAAAATATTTTGATGACCCATCCATTATAGGTGGCTCTGAAGCATTGAGTTCGATACAGATATTATCAATACCTAAACCTACACAGGCAGCCAGAACATGCTCACTGGTTTGAATATATACACCCATTTTCTCGAGGTTAGTACCTCTTTGAGTATTTTCAACATATTCTGCGTTGGCCTCAATTATGGGTTGTCCCTCAAGATCAACACGTTTAAAGAAATGACCTGAATTTTCCTCTGCGGGCTTAAAAGTAAGGGTAACATTCTTACCTGTATGTAAACCAACGCCGGTTAAGGAAACCTCACCGGCGATTGTTAATTGCTTTCCTTCAGCTTTACTTATCATTGGATTTTTGTTTTTCCAAATTATTTACTTGTTTAACTAAATCGGGTAGATTTTTAAAATGCACATACGATTTATTGAAATCGCTATACGCTAATGCCGGTGAACCCTGCACAGCTTCATCATCTTTTAGATTACGACCAATACCTGATTGTGCCTGAATACGAACACGATCTCCAATTGTAAGATGACCAACTATACCAACCTGACCACCAATAAGACAATTCTTTCCAATTTTGGTAGAACCTGCAATACCGGTTTGTGCTGCAATAGCGGTATGCTCCCCTATTTCAACATTATGTGCAATTTGAATTTGATTATCGAGCTTGACCCCTTTACGAATAATGGTTGAACCTAGTGTTGCTCTGTCAATCGTGGTTCCCGCACCTATATCTACATTGTCTTCAATTACGACATTTCCGGTTTGAGGGATACGCGTATATTCTCCTTTGTCGTCTGGAGCAAAACCAAAACCATCTGCTCCGATTATTGCGCCACTATGCACATAAACAGTTTTACCTATAACTGAGTCTGAATAGATTTTAGCACCCTGAAAGATCACAGATCCATCGTCTATTGTAGTGTTATCACCTATGTAGACATTCGGGTAAATTTTCACATTATCGCCTATTTTCACATTATTGCCTAAATACGAAAAAGCGCCTATATATACGTTTTCACCATAAGTTGCATTATCAGATATAAAGACCGGACTTTCGATGCCGGCCTTATTTAATTTCACCTGGTTATAATATTCCAAAAGTTTTGAGAATGATTTGTATGCATCCTCAACTCTGATGAGCGTAACGTGTAACTCTCGATCTGGCTTAAAGTTTTTGTCTACAATTGCAATTGTAGCATTCGTCTTATATATATAGGGCGTGTATTTGGGATTAGAAAGAAAGGTCAAGGAGCCTTCAGTTCCCTCTTCAATCTTTGAAAGTTTAGACACTTCTGCTTCCGGGTTACCATCAACAGTACCATCTAAAATCCCAGCAATCTGTTCGGCTGTAAATTTCATCTTGGCAAAAATAGCAAAAAAGCCTTAAAACAAATGCTTTGGATAGCAGATATAGTTTTTGGTTATCACCTTAGATAACGCCTTGAGACTCAATTGATCACTTGCCGATATCACATCAACAACTTTTCCTTTTTTTGTTAGAATATTGATCGCTTCCTTTTTAAGAGTATAGGCTTGATTTGTAATTGTACCTGTAAATACAAAGTAATCAGCTTCTTGCTCACTAAGATTCATCATACTCATCACAATCTCCTTTTGTTCCTGAATAAATTCATCAGAAAAAGGTTTCTTTTTAATTTTTATACGCGGTAATTTTCGATTAATGATAATCTGAGAAAGTTTACGCAATACAAAATCATCGTGATCAGTCCAGCTTTTCATCGCTGAGATGATATCATAATCATCTAACTGAGCGAATATTTCAAGAGCCTGTAGATCAAAATCTCCGGCAGAATTGGATTTCTTCAAGAAATAAGAAAGTGGCTTATTAGCTGGCAAATCTACTCCATTCGTTGTTAACTCTTTTGCACGCATCAATACTCTAACCAGGACCTGCTCTGCAACAAGGCTGGTTTTATGAAGATACACCTGCCAATACATTAATCTACGTGCCACCAGAAATTTTTCTATTGTATAAATTCCCTTTTCTTCCACCATTAGCTCATCGTCCTTTACATTAAGCATAGCCAGAATACGATCTGTATTGATGTTTCCTTCGGCCATCCCCGTATAAAAACTATCTCTTTTCAGATAGTCAGTTCTATCCATATCTAATTGTCCAGAAACCAACTGATGTAGAAAGGGACGATTATAAGTTCCCTTAAAAATTTTAATAGCCAGGGTTAAACTTCCGTTAAACTCAGCGTTGAGATTTTCAATAAACAGGAGGCTTATTTGCTCATGATTTATATTCTCTACGATGCTATTTTCCATAGCGTGCGAAAATGGTCCGTGGCCAATATCATGTAATAAAATTGCAGCCATCGCGGCTTCCTTTTCTTCGATACTTACGCTAACTCCTTTCTGTTCAAGCTTCTCGAGAGCTTTCTGCATAATATGAAGACACCCAATCGCATGATGAAAACGGGTATGGTGTGCTCCCGGATATACCAAATAGGACATTCCCATTTGAGAAATGCGACGTAATCTTTGGAAGTATTTATGTTGTATTAAATCGAAAATGAGCCCTTTGGGTATTGTAATAAAGCCATATATAGGGTCGTTAATTATCGTAAGTTTGTGAGGAATCTTCAAACAAGAAATCTTTTTGAATTAAAAATGCTAAAAGCATAATCGCAGGCCTCGTGCTTGCAGATTAACAAATATACTATATATGAGTGCTATTAAAATACTTTGGGTTGACGATGAAATCGATTTATTAAAACCCCATATTCTCTTTTTAGAAAAGAAAAATTACGAAGTCGCTACCTGCCAAAGTGGAACTGAGGCGATTGAACTGGTTGAACGCGAAAATTTTGATGTCGTTTTTTTAGACGAAAACATGCCAGGTTTAACTGGACTTGACACGTTGAGCGAAATAAAATCGAAACGCGATACACTTCCGGTAATAATGATTACCAAAAGTGAAGAAGAATATATAATGGAAGAAGCCATTGGCTCTAAAATTGCCGATTATTTAATTAAGCCGGTAAATCCGAACCAAATTCTTTTAAGTTTAAAGAAAAACTTAGACACCAGTAGGCTTGTATCTGAAAAAACTACCCTAAACTACCAACAGGAGTTTAGAAAAATAGCGATGGATATGGCTCAGGTTAATTCATTTGAAGAATGGGCCGAACTGTATCAAAAATTGATTTATTGGGAACTTGAATTGGAAAATATTGAAGACCAAAGCATGCAGGAGATTTTAGAATCTCAAAAAACAGAAGCAAACAATCAGTTTTTTAAATTTATAGAGCGCAATTACGAGGATTGGTTTTCTGATGAAGAAAAGCCAGTAATGTCACATACCTTATTTAAAGACAAGGTAGTTCCTCATTTAGGTAAAGATGCTCCAGTCTTATTAATTGTGATTGACAATTTACGCTACGATCAATGGAAATCTTTTGAACCTGTGATCAGCAACTACTATAAAAAGGAAAGCGAAACTCCATATTATAGCATTCTGCCTACAGCAACACAATATGCTCGAAATGCAATCTTTTCAGGACTGATGCCTAGTGAAATGGAGAAAAAACATCCTGACTTATGGCTTAATGACACAGATGAAGGAGGTAAAAACCTTAATGAAGATAAATTTCTTGAAGCCCAATTAAAGCGATTAGGTCTTGACCTACAGTGGGAGTATCATAAAATAACCAATTTAAAAAGTGGTAAAAAGCTAGTTGAAAATTTCAATTCATTAAAGAATAATGATCTTACTGTATTAGTTTACAACTTTGTAGATATGCTTAGCCATTCTAAAACTGAAATGGAGGTTATAAAAGAATTAGCTTCTAATGACAAATCCTATCGCTCGTTAACCGAAAGCTGGTTTAAAAATTCACCATTATTAGAAATGATTCAAAAATCACAACAATTAGGATTCAAAATCATTCTTACTACAGATCACGGTACTATTAATGTGAAAAATCCATCTAAAGTAATTGGGGATAAAAACACCAGTCTTAATTTAAGATATAAGACAGGCAGAAGCCTAACATATGAGGATAAGGATGTTTTAGCAGCAAGGGAGCCGAAAAAAATACATCTACCAACAATTAATATGAGTAGCTCATTTATTTTTGCAAAAGGGGATTTATTCTTTGCATATCCCAATAACTACAACCATTATGTGAGTTATTTCAGAAATACCTATCAGCACGGTGGTGTTTCACTTGAGGAAATGGTTATACCATTTGTAGTTTTAAATCCGCGATAGATTTCAAAATCATATATATACTATGAAAATTGAATATTCTCTAGATGATTTAGATGAAGTAGCTAAGAAGATTATTGACTATTCAGAGCATCGTATTATACTCTTTGAAGGGAATCTAGGTGCTGGTAAGACTACATTAATAAAAGCGCTTGTAAGAGCTCTAGGTTCATCAGACTATGTATCAAGTCCCACTTTCTCTTTACTTAATGAGTATCAAACTGAAAGTGATGAACCCGTTTATCATATGGATTTGTATCGTTTGAAAGATGAACAAGAGGCTTTTGATATAGGGATTGAAGAACTACTGGAGAATAATTTTTGGAAATTTATTGAGTGGCCTGAAAAAATTAACACTTTACTAGACTCAAATTACCATTCAGCGAATATATTATCGATTAATGAAAAAAAACGCTTTTTAGAATTGAAATAGATTTGTTAATATTGTGTTAAATGAAAAAATTAGTTCTGAAGAAAAATCCTACAATTGATTTTTTAATTGAAAGTTCTAGAAATAATTTTAACGAGTAAGGTTATTATTCTTAAATTGGACCCTTAAATAGATATCGGTAAACGGTTTTGCGTAATTAGGAAGTCAGGCAAATGTAAGGTTTTTATAAAATAGTGTTTTTAATGTATTGATTTTGATCTTTGTTTCAACAAATCATTACAAATACTCAAAAACATTTACATTATGAAAATTAAAGCTTTACTCCTAGGTCTTTTAATTGCAGGCGCAACAGCAGTTACTTACACGTCTACTCAAGACAATGCAGATTATGCAGCAAAAAAAGTTGACCCAACTAAGATCAAAGTCCCTGCTAACGGGTAGTATCATTGCCGCCTTTATAGCAGCAACACCATACTTTTTTTATTTATATGAAGGTTTTCCAGATGTCAAAATTTGGGAAACCTCTTTTTTTGGCTTAGAAATTCGATACGAAAGTGGATTTTATGAGAGCATCAATGTTGTTGGATGGATGCTTTTTAGTAAACTAATACCACTATTGTTACTACTAGTGTGGTTTTTCACTTGTAAGCATTGGTGGTATCATTCTTTATTAGTTCCAATTTGCATGTATATCTTTCAAATCTATAGTCTTTTCAATGAGGATACATTTTATAAAGATAGTATTGAAATATACTATTTGGCTCCATTAATACTCATCGCATTTATATTTCTTTATACGATTCGAATGAAAATTTTCGATAGAATACATGGTATTGATCTTACCGAACTACAACGTGTTTCAATCAAAGGTGATATTGTGGAAGAAGAAACAACAAGAAGTCAGCAAAATAATTCTATCGACGACGATGATGATGATGAACCCTTATTCATGGGTTAGTTAATATTCATACTACGCATTTTTATACTTCTACATTTTATACGTACTTTGAAGTCTAGCATTTTTCAATCGATTTTATGATTTCAAACAGTCCGTTTTCTCGCGAAGAACTCATTCCCCAAGAGGAAAAACTCGAAATTAAGCAGCAAAAGGGATCTTTATTTATTGGTATTCCTAAAGAAAATCATTTTCAAGAGAAACGTGTATGCCTTACTCCAGACGCTGTAGGAGCCCTTACAGCTCACGGACATCGAGTTTTAATTGAATCTAATGCTGGGTCTGATGCTCGTTTTAGTGATCACGATTATTCAGAAGCGGGTGCGGAAATTACTTCAGATCGTTCTCGGGTTTTTGGTTGTCCAATGGTTCTAAAAGTAGAACCGCCATCTCTTGATGAGTTGGAAATGATTAACCCACAAACGGTAATTATTTCTGCGTTACAACTTAAAACTCAAAAGAAAGAATACTTCAAAACTCTTGCAGCTAAGCGTATAACCGCCTTAGCTTTTGAATTTATAAAAGATGCCGACGGCACCTACCCTGCCGTTAGAGCTCTTAGTGAAATTGCTGGTACAGCTTCTGTACTTATTGCTTCAGAGATTATGTCCAGACCCGAACAAGGTAATGGATTGATGTTTGGTAATATTAGTGGAGTCCCTCCTATTGAAGTTGTTATTATTGGAGCCGGAACTGTTGGTGAATTCGCAACACGATCTGCACTTGGTTTAGGAGCTAATGTAAAAGTGTTTGATAATTCACTCACCAAATTGAGATGCCTTCAGGTTAATGTTGGTCAACCGCTTTATACGTCAACGATTCAGCCTAAAAATCTATTAAAAGCATTAAGACGCTGTGATGTAGCTATTGGTGCAGTTCGAGGAAATCAACGTTCTCCCGTAATAGTTTCAGAAGCGATGTTGGAGTATATGAAACCTGGATCAATAATTATTGATGTTAGTATCGATATGGGTGGTTGTTTTGAAACGAGTGAAGTTACTTCACACGACAAACCGACCTTCGTAAAACATGGGGTTATTCATTATTGTGTTCCAAACATACCTTCACGTTATGCTCGAACTTCTTCGATTTCAATCAGTAATATTTTCACTCCTTATTTAATAGAGATTGGAGAGCACGGCGGACTTGAAAATAGTCTGCGTATGGATAAAGGTTTGAAAAACGGGTTGTACTTTTACCGCGGAATTTTAACCAGTAAATCAGTAGCAGATTGGTTTGATCTTCCGTTTAGGGATATTAATTTGCTCTTTTTTTAAGCATAAACGCAACACATGAAAATTTTATATCGCCTGGGGTTTTATCTGGGCGGCTTTTCTATAGGCCTTATTCTTCTTGCATTTTTTGTTAAAGGTAGTGGTGTCGAATTACCTTCTTGCGACTACATGCCCAATGCACGATTGCTTAAAACAATCCGTAATAATGGATACGCCTTGTCTGCTCAGGCAGAACATGAATTACAAGAACTTGCCTTAGATACAACAGATCTTAATACTGTATTTTTAGAAGGAGATGTAGATTTCAATAAGAGCGATCCTAGAAAAGAACCTTGTGGTTTTTATCTAATTAAGTCACAAGAAACTGTAGCAGTTCCTATTGATGTTAAATTAAAACGTTGCGATGAAAATTTTGAGGTATTAAGTATTTCAAAGAAATAGTCTCTAAAGATTCCTGCGTTTACGCTCCTGTTTAATCAATGTTAATTCTCTGTTGGTTTGACCAGCAACCGAAGTATTTTCTTCTGCTCTGCGTATTAAGTATGGCATAACATCTTTCACGGGACCAAAGGGAAGATATTTCGCCACATTATATTTGTGGGCTGCAAGGTTGAAACTAATATGATCACTCATACCATAAAGCTGACCAAACCAGATGCGCTCATCTTTTGAATCGATCCCTTTTTGAGCCATTATTTCTATAGCCAGGTAATTGCTTTCTTCATTATGGGTACCAATAAAAGCCCAAATGGTATCGAGGTTGTCTAAAATATAAACTAACATCGCATTAAAATGCGCATCAGTCTCTGCTTTGTCCTTACAAATAGGTGAATCATAACCCATTTCTTCTGCGCGCTCACGCTCTTTCTCCATGTAAGCACCCCGTACAATTTTAACTCCTAATTTAAAACCTTGCTCCAGAGCTTCTTCGTGCATTTCCTTAAGATAATTCAATCTATCCCATCGGTAACATTGTAATGTAGTATAGACAACCGGATATTCCTGATTGTATTTTTTCATCATCTCAAGTACCAAATCATCAACAGCCCCCTGCATCCAACTTTCTTCAGCATCAATTAGTAAGCGGATGTTACAATCTTTTGCTTTTTGGCAAGCTTTGTCAAAACGTTCCTGAATGCGCTCCCACTCCAATTGTTCTTTCGCATTAAGAGTCTCTTTTTCGGTTATCTTTCTAAGGATTTCAAACCTTCCGAAGCCTGTAGGTTTAAAAACTGAAAAAGGCATTCCCGGTTTTTCTTTAGCAAATTCAATTATACTCAAGACGCGTTCTAATGCCTGATCGAATAACTCTTCAGTCTCTTTTCCTTCAACAGAAAAATCCAAAACTGAATGTACACCTTTAGTATACATAGCCTTTACGGTCTGCTCACAATCTTTTTCACTAACACCACCACAAAAATGATCAAAAACGGTAGCGCGAATTAAACCTTCAACTGGTAAACTAGCATTTAGAGCAAAACGGGTTACTGCAGTACCAATTTTAACTAATGGTTGTACAGAAATCATTTTAAATAAAAAATAAGCTCTCTCAAGCTCGCTATCCGATTTTAAAGAAAATGCACATTGTGTATCATCAAATATCTTTTGCTCTAACATATTCTAATTTTAGGCGCCAAATATAATTAGAATCACAAAGGGAGTTTAACAAAAAGATACTAATTTCGCTCACTTAAAGAAGTTTTAACATGCAGGCAGTACAGGCAAAAGACTACCAGGTTGTATTTGGAAATTCAGGTTATGAAGCCTTAAATACTTTACTAGAGGAAAAAAATCACAGTATTCTTTTCATTCTTGTAGATAGCAATACACATGAATATTGCTTATCTCAATTGCTGCAAAATCTGGAAACGACTCAACCTATTGAAATAATTGAAATTGACCCTGGTGAAGAGTTTAAAAATCTGGAAACCTGTACCGGACTTTGGAATGTTTTATCGGAATTAAATGCAGATCGTAAAAGTGCATTAATAAATCTTGGCGGTGGTGTTGTAACCGACTTAGGTGGATTTGTTGCCTGTTGCTTTAAAAGAGGTATCGAATTTATCAACGTGCCCACTACCCTGCTCTCTATGGTTGATGCATCTGTAGGTGGAAAAACCGGAGTTGATTTAGGATCATTAAAGAACCAAATTGGTATTATCAGTAATCCGGAGCTTGTTTTGGTAGATCCTTATTTTCTAGGTAGTCTTCCGGTTGAAGAATTACGTAGTGGTTATGCTGAAATGCTAAAACACGGTTTAATTAGTTCTAAATTCTATTGGGAAGCAGTTACCACAGTTGATTATACCGATTTTGATAATCTTAGTGATCTAATCAAACAATCGGTAGAAATTAAAAACAAGGTAGTTCTTGAAGACCCCTATGAGAAAGGCATTAGAAAAAGCCTTAATTATGGTCATACCCTAGGCCATGCCATAGAATCCTACTTTATGGAAGAGGAGTCTAAAAGTAGACTATTGCATGGGGAAGCCATAGCAATAGGAATGATTCTAGCCAATTACTTATCTCGAGAAATTACAAATTTGGATTCAAAAGTCTGTGATGAAACTTCAACTATAATTTTAAACTATTACAATAAGGTCGTTTTTGAAGATCAGGATATAGAAGCTATTATCAAATTACTGAAGTATGACAAGAAAAATAGTCATGGTAAAATTTACTTTGTTTTACTTAGTGAAATTGGTACACCCGTTTTAAATCAGGAAGTTTCAAACGATCTAATCTATAATGCATTTGATTACTATAAAAATTTAAGTAAGAAATAAGTCAAATGCCTTGCAGAACCAAAACGTTTTTTTTTACATTTATCCACTGATTGCACTTAAACAAAACTATACTTATGCGTCGTGTTATTGTCGATTTTAAAAAGCTTACCCCAGAAATTCTAGCACTTCTGGTAGATAAGTACCCCTATGGATATGATGATGATCACATTATATCATTTAAAAATGCTCAAAATGAACTAATAGAATGTGTAGAAGTTCGTACTGCTGATACTATTTATCTGGTAAAGGTGAGTAAGAAACTTGAAAACACCATGGAAAACTACGACGTTGATGATTATGAAGATGATGATTTGAACGAACCAATCAGCGAAATGCCGGATAAATTACCAGAGGAAGACGATGATATCGCAGATGAATCTGGTGAAGATGATGATGAAGATTAATTCACACATGCGCTTATAAAAAAAGCTCCTCAATTTGAGGAGCTTTTTTTATTTACGGTTCATTACTACTGCCGTTAAGCTTCAACTTCTTCTTCAACTGAAGCCAGGTAACGCTCTGCATCTAAGGCAGCCATACATCCTGTACCTGCAGCTGTAATGGCTTGTCTGTAATCCTTATCCTGAACATCACCACAAGCAAATACACCTGGTTTATTTGTATTGGTAGTTTTAGGTTCGGTTAGGATATATCCCGTATCATCCATATCAATCTGACCTTTGAAGATATCGGTATTTGGTTTGTGACCTATAGCGATAAATAAACCGGTAATATCAATTTGTGTGATTTCTTTGGTTTGGTTATTTATCATTTTCAGACCTTCAACAACCTGCTCACCTACTACTTCTTCTACTTCAGTGTTGTACAAAACCGTAATATTTTTACGAGAATTCACACGGTGCTGCATAGCTTTAGAGGCACGCATTTCATCTTTACGAACTAGCATTGTCACATGCTCACAGATATTTGCTAAATAAGTTGCTTCTTCTGCAGCGGTATCACCACCACCTACAATAGCAACTTTTTGGTTCTTATAGAAAAATCCATCACAAACTGCGCAGGCTGAAACTCCTCCACCTCTTAAACGTTGCTCACTAGGAAGTCCTAAATATTTTGCTGTTGCACCCGTACTTATAATTACGGTTTCAGCTTCAATCTCTGTCTTATTATCAACAATAGCTTTGTGAATTCCTCCAAGTTCAGAAGCAAATTCAACTGAAGTAACCATCCCAATACGCACTTCAGTACCGAATCGCTCGGCCTGTTTCTGCAATTGCACCATCATAGTTGGCCCATCGATTCCTTCAGGATAACCAGGGAAATTATCTACCTCAGTGGTTGTGGTAAGTTGCCCTCCAGGCTCCAGACCAGTATATAAAACAGGATTTAAATCAGCTCTAGAAGCATATATCGCTGCTGTGTAACCCGCAGGTCCAGAGCCTATAATCAAACATTTAATTCGTTCTACTGCCATAAATTATTATTTAAATGGTAATAAGATTTAGATCAATTTTTTAGTAAATACAAAAGTACAGTTTATAACACGCAATATAAAAATTACGAGGAGACACTTATGAGTCGTTATTAACAACAATTATTTACGAGTAAATCGATTTATGGGGTAGAATACTTCCTAATTACTTATTTTTGATCCAAATTCTCAAAAAATGAAAAAATATATATCTCTTTTAGGTTTACTATTTATTGGACTATCATCGTGTGGTCAGGAACAATCAGAAGTAAAAGAAAATGATGCTCCACTATCTGTTTCTGAAGCCTATACTTACGAAACCATAGTTCCAGAACTTATCAATCCCTGGGGTATGGCATTTCTACCCGATGGCAGCATACTAATTACTGAAAAGGAAGGAAAACTTATTCATTTTAAGAATGGTCAAAAAACCGAAATTTCAGGCTTACCCGAAATATCTAATCGAGGACAAGGTGGACTTCTTGATATTAGAATCGCACCAGATTATGAAGAGAGTGGTTGGATTTATATGACCTACTCTTCTACTGATGGTGAAGAAAAGGGAGCCAATACCGCTTTGATGCGAGCAAAATTAGATGGAACCCAATTGAGCAATCAGGAAATACTTTATAAAGCTGGTCCTAACACAACTAAAGGGCAACATTTTGGTAGCCGAATTGCTTTTGATAACGATGGTCACGTATTTTTTAGTGCCGGTGAGCGTGGTGACAGAGATATCAACCCACAAGATATTACAAGAGACAACGGTAAAGTTTACAGACTTAATCTTGACGGAAGCATCCCTCAGGACAATCCTTTTGTGGGAGTAGAAAATGCTAAAGAAGCAATCTATTCGTACGGACATCGCAATCCACAGGGAATGATTTTTAACGAAGCAACCGGAGAAATCTGGGTTCATGAACACGGTCCTCGTGGTGGAGACGAGATCAATGTGGTGAAAAAAGGAGCAAATTTTGGATGGCCTGTTATCACCTATGGTATTAACTATTCAGGAACTCCAATTACCGATGAGACTGCAAAGGAAGGAATGGAACAACCTTTATATTACTGGGTTCCTTCTATCGCACCAAGTGGTTTTGCTAAAGTAACTAGCGATAACTATCCAGAATTGAAAGGGAATCTTTTAGTTGGTTCTTTAAAGTTTGTTTATCTCGAAGCATTGTACCTTGACTCAAACAATGAGGTAATCAAAAGAGAAAAACTTCTTGATGGTATAGGTCGTGTACGAAATGTTATTCAAGGGCCAGATGGTATGATTTATGTAGGTGTTGAAGGAGTTGGAATTGTAAAACTGATTAAGAAATGAAAGTAACCCTTACACTCATCACCGCTTTACTACTAGGCTCTTATAGTTTTGTACAGCATAAGTTTTCAGAAAAAAGAGTTTATACTAAAATTTCTGATTCCTATTCTGATAATCAAGATCCACTAGCAGAAAGTATTAAGCGGGGTAAAACGGTATACGAAGATTTTTGTATGCAATGTCACTTACCTACCGGGGAAGGCGTTCCAGGCGTTTATCCTCCACTTGCGAAAGCAGATTTTTTGCTTAAAAACCGTAAAGCGGCAATACACGCAGTAAAATACGGACTTAAAGGTGAGATAACGGTTAATAAGCAAGCTTATAACAGCGTGATGCCAGCTCCTGGCCTTTATGACGACGAGGTTGCAGATGTTATGAATTACATTCTGAATACCTGGGGAAATAAAAGCGAAAAAATGGTGACAGAGGCTGAAGTAAAAGCTATAGAAGAATAGTTTTTATTCTATTCTCCTGTAATTTTCAGATGAAATTCGGTTACCATTCTCATCAATACTTATTTGACTGAATGTATTTTCGGTAATCTCAAGTTCAAAGGTAAATACACGTAGGGTATCAATAATCGCCATCATACTTTCTGACCCGTATTCAAGTGTTTCTACGAGACGTGTATCTGATTGCTGATAATTACCGTAACCAAACCACTCTTGTGAATCTTTTGGTACATATCGTGTCCACATTACGCGATCGTGAGTGTACATCTTAATTTGTCGATAACCATCTGTAGTTGGTAAGGTATCTGATATTTCATTGTTATCATAGTAATAAAAGCTTTGAAGTTCCCAGGTACCTTCAATTGAAATGTCGTGATCCTGATCATTAAAAGTCAAACTAGTTAAAACAACTAGCAAACAAGCTGAAAAAAATAGATATAGAAGTTTCATAATAAATTATTTAAATAGTAATTGCACACTATTAAGTTACAAAAAATATCATATTCACAATTGAAAACGTTATAGTTTTAAATTAATTCAATGATTAAACGTTTTAGGTGATATATCTTAATCAAATAGAAGTTAATTGGATTAATACATTAATCTAGTGAGTTTCCGAGACTAGTAAATTACTTTGCAGTCTATCCTAAATAATTATATTTGCACCCTGAAATTTCGGGATGTAGCTTAGTCCGGTTAAAGTGCGCGTCTGGGGGGCGCGAGAGCGGAGGTTCGAATCCTCTCATCCCGACTCTTTAACATATTAAATTATGTTATTTAAATGGTTAATTATATGTAATTCATATAGTTAACCATTTTTTAATGCCAAATGAACTCATTTAGCACCATTTTGATCGTGAGTTAATCGTGAGTTCAAATGTGCCAATCGTGAGTTAATCATGAGCTCATTTTTTGTAAATTCATAGAGAATTAATCTTGGGTTAGTTGTTTGTCTTTCGTGTTCACTAATTGTTTAATTAAACAGTATGATACGATGCGTAAAAACAAAACATTCTCCATTTCGTTTTTTATTAGAAAAACAAGAAAGTCTCCAGATAAAGCTTTGCTTTATGTAAGAATTACTGTAAACGGCAAATCCAAAGAAATAAGTTTAAAACGGGAGCTGGTCACAGATAAATGGAATCAATCTCAGTCGAAAGTGCAAGGAGCCAGTATAGAAGCACAGCAAATAAATCGAAAGATTGAATGTGTTCGAGCAAAATTATATGACTGCTACGAGAAACTCCTAAATGAGGAAAACATCATTACATCAGAAACCATTAAAAATAGATTTCTAGGAAGTGATAAAAAGCATAAGACCTTACTAGCAATACTTGCATACCATAGTGTTAATATGCAAAAAGTACTAAAACCAGGTACTCTAAAGAACTACAGTACTACAGTACTACAGAACTTTATTTAAAGGAATTTTTAAAAGTTAGCATCAAAGTTCCGGATATTTATCTAAAACATATTAATTACGAGTTTACTTAGGGTTCGAAACATTTCTGCGAAACAAAAGCTCCCTTAATAATAATAGCGTGATGAAACATATGGAGCGATTTAAAAAGATTATGAGGCTGGCCATCGACTTAGATTGGATTGAGAAAAATCCAACTTCACGTTTCAAATTGAGATTTGATAAAGTGGATATGGTTTATTTAAATCAAAATGAATTACAAAAGCTTATTAAATTTAAATTCAAAACTAGCACCTATAACACTACCAGAGATATATTTATATTCGCGTGGTATACTGGGTTAGCATATGCTGATGTAAAGGCCCTTAAAACGGATAATATTCAAATTGGAATAGATGGTAAAAAATGGTTATTTACCAAAAGAATTAAAACAGATACTGCAGTTAGAATACCTCTTTTAAAAGAGGCTGAAAGAATTTTAAAGTAATATGAGATAGATCCTCGTATCATTAATTCTGACAAATTACTTCCCGTTTTTTCTAATCAAAAAACCAATAAATACCTGAAGGAATTAACAACCATTAGTAAAATACGTAAAAACCTAAGTTTTCATGCTGCACGACATACATTTGCATTTACAGTTACTCTAGCCAATGGTGTTCCCATTGAAACAGTTTCAAAACTCTTAGGTCATCATAAAATAACTACAACACAAATTTATGCCCGAGTCATAGATGTTAAAATATCCAGTGATATCGATATTCTAAGAACAAAATTGTAGGATTTTTTTTGAGGAGGTTATACAATCAATATTCCCTTCACATCCTTGCGGAAGCTGCTAAATTCCAATAGCTTCATTTTTTAAGCTTCTTAACTCAAAAATCGATTTGAAGTTATAGTGCTTAATTTGTTGAGCGGCTGATTCATTTTACGCGATAATCAATTATTACCATTTTCAATTTTTAAAAGGAAAAATGCTCAATACTTAATAGTAAAATTCAGACTAACACATAAGGTAAAGAATATATAGCGCTATTATTCAATAAATTAAACCTTATATTTAATAGTAATAATTAAGGTTTGAAAAAGTTCTCAACATACCGGCAACCAGATTCCAAAGACTGCGGCCCCACCTGTCTTAAAATCATTGCCAGGCACTATGGTCAAAGTGTTTCAATCCAGTCATTAAGAATAATAAGTGAGACCACACGGTCTGGTAGTAATCTTCTGTCGTTCAGTGAAGCTGCCGAGCAAATTGGTTTCCGTTCTATTGGTGTCCGTATCAATTTAGAGAAGCTTAAAGAAGCTCCCTTACACTGTATCCTTCATTGGAACAAAAATCATTATGTCGTTCTCTATAAAATAAAGAACGATACTTTTTACATATCTGATCCAGCTCACGGACTCCTAAAATATTCAAAATCAGACTTTATAAAGTCCTGGATTGGTAACAATGCCGATGATTATATCGAAGAAGGTATTGTCTTATTACTCGAACCAACTCCAAAGTTGTATAATTCTGATTTTGAAGAGGATTCCAAGTTTGGATTTGGATTTATTTCAAAATATCTTTTTCAATACAAGAGATTCCTTGTTCAGCTCATTATCGGCTTAATTGCAGGAAGTTTACTTCAACTAATTTTCCCGTTTTTAACACAAAGTATTGTTGATGTAGGAATAAGAAATCAGGACATACAATTCATCTACCTTATACTTATTGCTCAGATATTCCTGTTCTTAGGTAGAACAACCATCGAAGTATTACGGGGATGGATTCTTTTTGACCTCCTCCCATAAAATTGGACAAATTAAAACTAGAGGATTTCGGGCAAATAAATGTTTAACTTTAAATAGATTATTTGCTTATGAAACGATCAAAATATACCGAGTCTCAAATTGTATTTGCGATCAAGCAGGTTGAGACTGGAACACGCCTATCTGAGGTCTGTCGCAAGATGGGAATCAGCGAGGCTACCTTTTACAATTGGAAGAAAAAATACGGTGGTCTAGGTGTCTCTGAACTGAGAAGGCTGAAAAACTTGGAGGAGGATAATGCTCAGCTTAAAAAGCTTGTAGCTGAATTAAGTCTTGACAAGCAGATTCTTCAGGACGTGTTGAAAAAAAAGTTCTGAGGCCGTCTCGAAAACGGGAGATGGTCAGCAATATCCGTATGGAATATAATATTTCCATCAACCGTTGTGTACGCCTAATATTGCTGCACAAAAGCGTTTTTTATTATACCCCTAAAGAACGTGGAGATGAACTGCTGCGCGTGAGAATGAAGGAAATAGCAGCTACACGGGTACGCTATGGGTTTTGGAGGATCTATATCCTGCTTCGTCGAGAAGGCTTTATGGATAATCATAAACGCGTTTATAGAGTGTATTGCGAAGAAGGTTTAAACCTCAGGTCTAAGAGGCCTAAAAGAAGTCGATGTGCAGCCCATAGACAACCTGTTCTTGGTAATGCCTCTAGTTTACATGAATGCTGTAGTATGCATTTTGTAACAGATCAACTCTACGATGGAAGCCGTTTCAGGGCCTTAACTGTAGTGGATAATTACAGTCGTAAATGTTTGGCTATATATGCAGGAAAATCTCTTAAAGGAAGTGATGTTGTTGGGGTGATGGATAATTTAGTTACTAGTGCAAGGTTTATCCTCAACGTATAAAAGTCGATAATGGAAGTGAATTTATCAGTAAAGTATTGGATAAATGAGCTTATGAAAACAATGTGGAATTAGACTTCTCAAGACCAGGAAAGCCTACTGATAACCCCTTTATAGAAAGCTTCAATGGATCTTTCAGAGATGAATGTTTAAATATAAATTGGTTTTTCTCTTTGGAGGATGCGCAGGAAAAGTTTGATATTTGGAGGGAAGACTATAACGGGTACAGACCACACAGCTCATTGGGGGACTTGTCCCCCAATGAGTACATAGAAATCAATGAAAATAGCCCAGATTCTCTAGTTATGATCAGTACCTAAATATGGAAGGAGGTCAAAATAATAACTATTTATCGAATTTTAAGGTGTCCTAAAAAGGGGAAGCCTACATAAATATCTGAAGCATTTCAACATGCTGGTTTAAAAAAAAAGGGTTGACACGTAATCCTGAAGTTTTAAATAAATGAATGCCTAAAAGAACTGTATAATATTCAGTGTAATTAGAAAATTTTGAAACCCATAATTAATTAAATTCTATGACAACAGAATTTATACATAAACATCCAATTCAATTGAGATTAAAGGATGTTGATATGATGCAACATGTAAATCATGCAAATTACCTGACTTTTGTTGAACTAGCAAGATTAAAATATTATGACGATGTCCTTGGTAAAGATTCAGAATGGCATTTACAGCAAGGTCAAATTATGGCTCGAACCGAGATAGATTATAAAGACGCGATCGAATATGATGACGAAATCTTTGTTTACACCAGATGCTCAAAGATAAGAACTAAGAGCTTTGTATTAAGTTGGCTTATAACAAAGTCTAGGAAAGATAAGCCTGAAGTTATTGCTGCAGAAGGTAGCTCGACAATCGTTTGTTTTGATTATAAAAGAAAACAATCCATAGAAATACCAGAAAATTACAGAATAAAAATGGAGCAATTTGACAACTTGAAATAATATAAAAGCTGGGAAAAAATTTATTTTTCTCCCAGCTTTTATAAATCAATAAAGTCAAGAAACTCTTTTTTATTAAATGTTTAAATTTTTCAGGTCTACTATTTTCATTTATTATTTTTTATCTTCTCATCAAAATCCCAATTGTCTGTCCTAAAGGAACTGGCCGGCAAGAGATTAGTGTCAAATAAAGTTCCTTCTACCCAGTTTCTCCAGGCATATCTTACGGCCACCGGCTCCTCTACCTCATCACTCCAGACATAAATGTTTGTATAGTTTTTAATTTTCGCTTTAGCGGGATGAAACACCTTATCTTCACCTGCAATCTCGAAACCCGTTAGTTCATCTTTTACATAAAAACCATTTTCTGCATATTTGAAATACAAAAGGATTCCTTTACCATCTTCCTCAAAATAGTCATAGACTGGACCTGAAAAATCTATGGTTTCATATCCGTAGGTTTGATTCAATGCCTGATATAAAAGTCTGTCTGCAACTTCCTTTTTTTGCGGTGGATGTATATTTCCAACCCTTCCAATATCCAAAGTTACTACCATACCCGAGTTTTCAATGAGGTTTAGGCTCTTCAATTGGACCTCTCTTAAATAAGCAGTGTTCTCGACTGAGTTGAATGCATTTCGGTTACCATAGTTGTACGGTGCTATCTGTACATAGTAAAATGGAAACTGGCCTGACTCCCATTTACTACGCCAATCTTTAACCATTTCAGGAAAGAGTTTTATATACTCAAAGGGGGTATCACGATTAGATTCACCTTGATACCACAAAACACCTCGAATTGTGTAGGGTATCATCGGTTTGATCATAGCATTATATAAAGCGGTTGGATTTTGATTTCTTTTATGATTAAAGTCAATAGTATCTATATCTATTTTGTGAAGCTTAGAATAGGATTCCAGACTCATCCATGGCTCTATTCTACTACCTCCCCAACTCGAATGAATCAAACCAACCGGGCAGCCTAAAATTTTCTGCAATTGCTGACCAAAAAAATAAGCTACTGCACTAAAGTCTGCAACTGTATTCGGCTGAGCTTCATTCCAACCTTTTGACCCTATGAAATCATCCAATGGCTCTTTAGAAACTTCCCGATCTACCGAAAATATCCGCAATTGATCATTTTTTGAAAGTACAATAGCTTCCTGCCCTCCAAAAGTAGGCTGACCGGAATAACCGGTTAATGGCATATACATATTAGATTGGCCTGAGCATAACCACACCTCACCAAAAAGAATATTCTCATACTTAATACGCTCCTTTGACGTACTTATACTTAACTCCTGAGCACTAAGGCTACCTGTTGTAGATAGCTTCGTTTTCCATTTTCCATCTTCATCCGCATTTACTTCAATTACATTAGGCAACCAACTGCAAGTAATACTAATTAATTCATTTTTTTCCGCATTTCCCCAAATACTAACTTCAGCATTACGCTGCAAAACCATATTCGAAGAAAATATAGATGGAAGTTTTAATTGGGCCTGAATCTCGCTAATAGTAATTATCATTAGCAATCCACAGACAATTCTTTTTAAACGGATATTATAATTTCTCATTTCTGATATTCTATTAATTCACTTACTGCTATGACTTTAAATTTGTGCTCTTTCATATAATCTAGATATTCCCTAAGCTCAGACGGCCTTGTAGAATAGTCGGGGTGTATCAAATCTGGAACTCCGTGAATCGTAAAAACCAGAATCTCTCCATCTTTCAAATTGTGTAAGGCATTTAGCGTACGTGCTCTCAGTTTGTCTGAAGAACCCATTGTATAGCTTGGTATTGCTAACTTATAATCTGTTTTAGGATCATAAATACTACTACTTCCCGCTCTACCAAACAAGTAGCCTAGCTTTTCGATTCTACTACGTGCTATAGAGTCATGACGGTTTCCCGGATAGGCAAATGAAATAGGCTTTGGAATACCATATTTTCGGCACATTTTTTCGATATACTTTACTTCCTTTTTTACGTCTTTACCAGAAAGTCTTGTCACATTCCTATGATGCCCGGTATGGTTTCCTATTTCAAAACCCATATCATAGAGTTCCCTTATCTGCTGCCAGCTCATGTACTGATCTTTTTCATCTGGTGAATGCAGCGGAAATTCACACACGAAGAACGTGGCATTGAATCCATACTCCTTTAGCATAGGTGCCACATTGGTGTAGTGGCTGATCTCAGCATCATCAAAAGTGAGCAGCACAACTGGAGGTTCCTGACCTTTAATTTTGGCTTTCAAACTTTTCATTGCCATCGCATATCTTTTTCCTAATTCTCTTGCCGAAGGCGTATCAAAATGTAGCTGATCACCTTTATCAGTCAGTCCTGCAGCACTGACCACAGCCGTATTTTCAACCAGCTGTGGCAGACTGTCTATTTTACTATTGATGAAATCTTCTTTATTGAAGTACCCGATTTCGCCAGCGATAAAAGGAAGGTCTGGCATGCTTAAATCCTTTCGAAAATTCTCAACCAATATCTTCAATTTCTCAAGATAAGCTGCAGCTTTAATAGAGTCATTATCTGACTCTCCTTGATGCCAGAGTATGCCTTTTAGCACCCCATCTTTCATAGCTTCTTTAGCTCGGGCTATGGCTTCATCATAGGGACGATTTTCAAAGTATGTAGCGCCAGGCTCCCAAACACTCATCGGTGATCCACCCCAGGCACTTGGTATTAAACCGATTTTGATATTTTTATTTTCATGCAGCATCTCCTTCGCAAAACTGATCCCCGGACCAACTGCCGCATAATCTCTATCAAAATGAAGTGGATCTTTAGCTATCTGCCAGTTATTCTCCTGGTCAAGAGATAATATTCTAGGATTTGGTTTTTGAACTACAGAATCTAAAGCTCCTCTGCCTGACATATTTGATTGACCCACCAACAAATAAATATGGAAAGTGCTGTCCACAGCAGATGACTGAGCCGAAACTGAATGCCAACTAAGGCCTAGCAGCCACATCAAAACAAACGCGATTCTATTTATAATTAACACTCTCATTTTGTCATTTCTTCTAAAATTAAATTTGTCCTTGCAGCAGACTCTCCTGTACTTACACATCCGGTTTCTGCAATCAAATCATTAACAACCTGCTCAATCAAAGGCTGCTGAATATGAAAAGGCATATCAAAAGAATAGAATTGTGTCCCTTTTTCATCACTAATCAACTCCACTTTACTTGCTCCAAAACAAGACATTCTGATCTCACCTATAGAACCCACTATTCTGAGTAAATCTTCTTCAGAAACTTTTGATGTAGAAAAACACCATTTTCCAATGCCCTTTACTCCGTTTAAAAATTCGAATGATCCCACCACAATATCTTCGGCCTGATACTGCCCCATTTGGTTTGAAGCGTAACTCTTTACATTTTTAATAGGTCCTAATATAAGGTCAAGATAATCTAACTGGTGACTGGCCAAATCGTAAAAATATCCACCACCCGCAATAGACGGATTAACCCGCCAGTTGTCATCACCTTTAGCGATAACATCAGGATTGGGAGTCTTAAGAACACTGATATCCACAAAACGAAGCTCCCCTATTGCTCCATCATCTATTAATGATTTTACCTTTAAAAAATTGGGAAGTACTCTTCTGTAATAAGCAACATATAATTTGACTCCATAATGTTCACAAGCTTCAATCATTTCGCGACATTCGTTGTAATTCAAAGCCATTGGCTTCTCCACATAAACGTCCTTTCCTGCCTCGGCTGCTTTTATAGTATATTCTTTATGAGCTGATGGTGGCGTAGCTATATAAACGGTATTAACATCAGGGTCATTGATCAATGAATCAGCATCATCGTACCATTTACCTATGCCATGACGCAAAGCATAATCTTCAGCTTTGGCAGCATTTCTCCGCATTACTGCTGCAATTCTACTATTGGAAATCTTGTTCATGGCAGGGGCACTCTTCACTTCACACACATCGCCCACTCCTATTATTCCCCAACTCACTTCTTTTTTCATCGATACATTATTTTAAAACCTCAACTATTTGCACTTGCTCCGGAGCCTCAATTTTTGATTGCACACTACCATCGGGCATCTTAACATGATGAATAAAAACAGATCCATAAGGTGTAGGGAACTTTCCTTCTACCCAATCTAAATCTCCAAGGTGAGGTTCAATTTTAATCTTCGTGCATCCGGGTTCCAAAACCTTAACCCCGAGTACTATCTCTGTCAGCCAGGGTGTAGGTCCGGAAGACCAACCGTGACACAGACTTCTTCTCAACCCTTTGTAGCAATGATCTCCTGTTTGGCAGTGGTAGTTGAAGTCATTCTCAGTTAAAACCTCATCAATTGGTTTGGCATTTTTCGCTTCCGCTAAATCAAATTCTTCCCAAAAAGTGGTTGCTCCCAAATCCAACATGGCTCCCCAAAAACTGCGGATGTTATCTATAGCCCCTTTATAATCTTCAGCCTCAGCTTGCGCCAAAAGCATGTAGTAGCCGAAAAAGGCAGAAAAATCCTCTGCTCCATTTACAGCAATCACCTGATCATTTAATGCTTTTGAATCTCCAATACCTGACAAACTTAAAAGCGCAGCGGCCTCTTTAGAAGCATTATGATCCGGCTTATATTTCTTCATTTTCTTAACCAAGGAACGATATTGCTTGCCTTTTTCCTCTTCTCCTAAGATTGAGCACAGCTGAGCACCTTTTTCAAATGTCATCACCATCATCGCCTGTATTCCCGCGTGTACAGCTTTCTCATCGCGATAAGATGGCCAGTCTATAAACCGCATTCCCACATCATGAAGTTGCTCCTTACCCTTATTATCTACATAAGTGTTCAGTAAATCCAAAAGGTCTATTAAATACGTTTTTTGCTGCTGTAGATATTCCAGATCGCCTTGATAGAGGTACCAATCGTGCTGCATAAGTACCCACCACATGGAATATGTGGGAATTCCATTCATAAATTGGGGCAGTGGCGTTGTTTCTTTCAGAAAATCGAGGCTTTTAGGAAACACCTCATTGTAGCCAAAAACTGTATTGATGGTCATCATTTCAGGATGCATATCCCCTGCCCAGACCATCCGATCTCTTTTTATCCCATCAATCAGGTAATCCTGCATACATAATTGCACGGTGTAAGCTCCCGTTTCCCAGATTTTATTGAGTAAAGTATCATTGCTTTTAAAAGATCCTTTATACTCCAAATCACGAATGGTGGCCAATGCCCGAACTTCCTTTAAACGAATCTCAGCATTGCTATCCAGCAAATCTATTCGCACAAAGCGAAATCCTGTGCTGCCTATATCCATAGTTCCGTAGCCCGGTAAATTAATTGTAAAATCTCTGATGGAGTGATGATTGGTAACTCCATTAGGGCCACTGGGAACATTCATAGATTCACTAAAAGTTTCACTTACCGATTCTCCGAAACGGATTCTTACCTTTGGAGTGGAATTATTTGACTTTGACGTGGTAATTTGTATTCCGCCATGAATCTCTTTGCCAAAATCAAGTATTAAGCCTGAGATATTACCATCCTCATTTTTTATTGTACACAAATTTTGTTGTCCAAAATAGGCCTGACTATTTCCTTCATTCAACAATATTTCTGAATTCTGAATTAAGTTATCGTCTGATTGCCAAAGTACTTTTTTAGCGGTGACATAATACTGACGCATAGGCCTTTGCTGCCAGTCTTCGATCACAGTATTTTGAGATCCGATCTTTACTTGTTGCTGTCCATAAACAAACCCAATGTTCATTAGAACAAGAAAAATTAAGTATCTAAAAGTTAAAACTGACATCATCATTTAAGTATTTGCGATCACCTATTCTCGGTTATTTTTGTTTCTGGAATTACGCGATAAGCATCAACCATATCGCCAATGTCTATTTCAAATCGATCGAAAAAAATATTTGAATTCGCTGAGCGGATTTGAAGCTTGTGATCCCCTGATTTCAATGGTCCTATATTCACAGTTCTTTTGGCCGAATTTTCCAAAACATTTTGTTTCCACGCTTCACTTCTTCCGTAAGTTCTGAAATCAATTTCTTTAAATGGTTCATCATCAATAGAAACTTCAAAAACTAGCTCAGAAGTGTTGTTTACCGGATGGGTTGGCAAGAGATAAATGATCAGCTTAGCATCAGAAGAAGAGGTTGTAGTTTCAAACAGATAGGATGCTGTTTCAGGATTGTTATTTTCATTTACCAATGCAGCTCCTGTATGCCCTAAGCCTTCTATGGTTCTAAAAGAATCGGAGGAGGTCTCACTTGGGTGTTCTGCAAAAATGGAAAGCACTCCTTTAGAATCGATGAAATCAATATTGTGGTCGGGTTTATTAATATGCCTGTAAGAAACTGAAATAGTTTGAATCTGCCCATTGGCTTCAACTATCAGCTCACCGCTTTTATCTTTTTTTGGTAGCGCATCACGGTTTAAAGAACACCAAATACGAACGTCTTTTTTATTAATTTTTGATTGTAATGATCCATTTTTCTGAGAAACATTAAGCCATTTAGGAGCTTTTGTGATTTCCCATTTCAAAGAGCTTTTGCCTGATAAGAAAACATCAATGAAGTAGCGTTCTTCAATTAAATTATTAAATGGTGGCAGTCTAAATTCCCCACCTTTATTCGGTATAAGTATGGAATCTTCATTTACCCAACCTTCGGGAAGAATACGCCACTTCGAAGAGCTGTCAATTTCGGTAGAAGGTACATCAGGCGCTTTGAATGCTGCTAAACCATATTGCCGCATTGAAATAATCTTGTTCCATTTACCACCCCTAAGTTGCTCGTTGTAATATTCTGTTTCAGCTTTTATATTTTCATATGCCTGCATTGACTTTTCTGCATATTCTGAGGCACTTGATCTATTTTGGAGGGTGTACCAGTAGGCTTTATCACGATACAGAAATTTCTTATTCATTTGTGAACAGGCGTAAACCGGATAATACACCAATTCATAAAAAGCATCTGACAAGTCATCATTAAACTTTTTACGTAAACGAGTAACACTCTCCTCCAAGTCATTGTATTGGTCAATTCTCTTTTGGGCTTCATCGCCATAAAAAAAGTGATTGTAGGCTGTTTTCTGAACAGGAGTTTTAGGTTCGTTCATACTCCAGCCCATATGTTCTGGTCTTCTCTCAAAAGCTAACTTGTCGTATTCTTTTAGGATTTTTGAAATTTCCATCCCATACTCTTGTCCGAAAATATGCTCACTCCATTTTTCTCTGTGTTTAAAAACAGACTCCGGTTCTTCAAACTTTGAAATATCATAAGCCATATTTAGAAAAAACTGAAGATTGTACTCCAAAGGCTTAATGTCTCCCACATTCAAAACCCAAAGATTTCGCGCATTATGCTCATAAGCTTTCATCATTTCTTCTCGTATGAGTGCAGGATTGGTTGAGCTAAGCCAGGTATAATCGTGAGGTCTTCCTAAATAAGAAGCGTGGTAATATATTCCTGAACCTCCTCCTCTTTTGGCTTCTTCACTATCGCTTAACCTACGTATGTAACCGTAATTGTCATCCGGCCAAACTATGGTGATATCTTCCGGTAAATGAAGCCCTTCGTCATAAATCTGCAACACCTCTTTATAAGCTGTAAAAACCTGAGGAATAGTGCTAAGATCTTCACCTATTTGATTTTTAAGGATTTCCCTTTGATCGGCAATGATTTTTTCCAGTAACACTACGGCATCCTGCGCACTATTTACCCCTTCTATCTCTGTGTCGTGAACACCGCGCATTCCTAAAGTATAAACACTTTCTAATCCCTTACTTTCCTTTACCCGTTGGTCCCAATAATTATAGATTTCTTTACCATTAGTGAGATAGTTGTACTCCCCCATTGTTTTAGAATTCCATTCACCAACATTATTGCGAAGCATAGGCTCAGAGTGTGATGAACCTATTACTATATCATACTTTTTAGCCATCGCGATATTTTCAGGATAACTAAAAAAAGCGCCCGTTTTATAGCGCATAGCCGGCCAGATGAGGTTCGCCTTAAGTCGCAATAGTAATTCGAATATTCTGGCATAGGCTTTTGGTCCTAAATCACCGAATTCAGGTTCCAGGGTGCCTGCTGCCCAAGGTTGTAATCCCCAATCCTCATCGTTGAGGAAAATACCACGATATTTTACCGAGGGTGAGGATGATATGGTTTGCCCACTGATGTGTAACTCTTTCTGTTTTTTGATGGGAATATCAGCCCACCAATAGAGTGGATTCACTCCAATTTCTTCAGATATTCGAAATACTCCGTAAGCCGTTCCCCTGGGGTCACTCCCTGCGATAACCAAAGCCTGATCCATTCCTGGTAAAGGATTCTCTACAGTGGTAATTAGATAGGATTCCCATTTTCCCTCGATGTTATCTACATCCAGTTTACCACTCTCTATGAGTTTATGAATCCATTGAGATTTCCCGATAGTGCCAATTATAATAGCCGTTTGGGGAAATTGATCAGGATTAATTGCTGGGCTGTAATCGGTAACATTTTTCAAATCATCTGCCAAATGATTTGCTGCGGTAGCTACTACTTCAGCATCAGCAGCATCATATAATATTGGGGAAACCATACTTTGATGAAAGACCGCAAAAGTGGTATCACCTCCTTTAGTTGCAGATATATGCAATTGCGCCCACGTATAAGAACAATGAACAATGAGAATTGCTGTGAAAATAATTCTTAAAATAGCAAATCTATTCATTCTTACTTTAAATTAGGGTTTTCCTTTATCTCGATATTCTCTGAAGATTTAATAATGATATTTCCATTTTTAGTACCACCTGCAATAACACTAATTGGTTTCTTAAAGGTTACATTCTCAAATATGACATTTCTGACATCAAGAAATGAAATAGTGGAATCTTCATTGCTGAAGTCTAAATCTTTCAGGTATAAACCGTCCAGATCCTGAATACTGATAAGCTTTTCAGAAGAAATTTCAGCTTTTTCAATAGTTACATTCTCAATGGGTGACTCAGGAATTCCCGTTGCATCAAGAAATGTTGAAGTCTTTTGTACCTTGATATCTCTAATATTGATATTGCTATATTTCGGAGTTAGCTCATTTACTTCTAATTCCGGAAGGCGGTCAGCCAGTTTGCCTACATAAGTCCGTGAACCAAGCATATCAAACTTAATAGCCTGATGCTGATCGCTTAAAAGAATTCTTTCAAAGGTAAGGTTATCTCCACCACCCCCTCTTGGTCTTCTGGTTTTAAAGCGAATGCCAACTCGGGAGTTAAGAAACACACAATCATGTACATAAAGATTTTTAATCATACCAGCCGTTTCACTGCCACAGGTTATACCACCATGTCCTCTAAGTGCGAGGCAGTTTCCTACTACCACATTCTCTGTTGGCTTCCCTACTCTCAGTCCATCACCTCCCCTGCCTGATTTCATAGTAAAACAATCATCACCGGTGCTAAGTGTACAATATTCAATGAGAACATTTTTGCTTGATTCCACATCAATGCCATCACCTCTGGGTATTCCAACAGAATTAATCGTAACACCTCTTATGATCACATCATCACAGTAAATAGGTACTATATTCCAAAATGCTGTATTCTCTAAAGAAACCCCTTCCATATAAAATTTCTCGCAGTTTATTGGCGAAATAAACATGGGCGGAAAAATCCAGTCTTGCGCCTTTCCATCCACAATCCGTTCTTCCACCGGAGCATCAAAATCAATGACTTCTTCAATAACCTTTACTTCAGATTTAAGTATATTTTCTCTTATGGATCCTTCTGCCGGACCGATCAATTTTCCAGATCCTGTAATGGCAATATTGCTCGCTTTGTTTGCATAAATACACGCTCCTAAAGACATCACTTCTACACCTTAAATTCGTGTGAAAACAACAGGCAAATAATCCTCTATTTCTCCGCTAAAAGCTAAAGATGAGTTGGCTGGTAAGTGTAAGTTGATATTGCTCTTCAGCTCTATTCGTCCGGTCCTCCACTCACCTTCTGGAATTAAAATGGTTCCTCCTCCTTTTGAACTCAGTTCATCAATGGCTTGCTGAATAATTGAAGTATTGAGTTTATCATTTGTTAGATCAAGAAAAACAGTGTCTAAAGGGAAAGTAGGTTTCTGAAACTGAATCGTTTCAAATGGTGCTTTTACAGGAGCTATCTCATCAGTCAACTGATTTGCTCCCACTTCTTCTTGGGTTGGGAGTTCGGCCAGTTTCCATTCATTGTTCGTTTGCGTTTTTTTTTGATTGCATGATTGCAACACGATCAACATTAAAGGTAGGATGTAAGCAAGCTTAAAATATTTTAAAAAATTTATTCCCATTGTAAAGTACATTTTCCTATTCCATAAAATTTTCGCTCTGAATCAGCCATAAGACTTGTGTATATGATCGTAAATGAGCCATCTTCTTCTTCAATGGCACAAAGAGGAGTTCTCATGGAATGATCCCCATTTGCTCCCCACAAATGATCATCTGTTTGCAACCTGATTCGCTTTTCTCTACTCCAGTCAATACCATTTTCTGATAGGCTGTAAGCGATTTCATAATCTCCAAAAGAGTCAAATACAGCCAGATACTTGCCGTTTTTCAATTCTGTAACCTGAGGGTTTTCCAGAAACTCATCTGCAATTGGAAGTGGATTAATGTCTTCAGATAATCGTGTCCAGGGGCCACTTAACTTTGGTGCTCCGGCCAACCCGACCGGCCAAGGGCCTTTTGGCACGTGATTATGTCCATCATAAAAGGCACACCATTTATCACCCACTTTATAGGGATTAAATGTGGCTACAGCCTGCTGGCCTTCCCAGGGCTGAGAGTTACTATCTGGTTCCATTACAATTCCCATATCAGCATAGGGTCCGGCTATACCAGCCCTCCCAGAGATTACAGATTTCGCGCGCCAGATTCTTCCTTCATAATCAAAGCCCGCGATTTCACCCTTGCTATCATCTCCTCCTCTATAGGCCACGTAGAAGATGTTCCAGGCATCTTCTTCGGTATTGAATTCTACTCCAGTTACCCAAACTTCAGATCTTGGGTTGGTAGGCGAACGGTGCGGAATACTCTCCCGGATTGTTGAAATTCTTTTCCAGTCTTCTGCATCGGTACTCGTCCAGTAGGCTATGCGCATATCGCGGTGAGAGCGGTTAAACATTTCGTTTACAAACATGTGATACATCCCATCGATTTTTACCACCTGACCGGTCTCAAAACCGGATCTGTTTTCACTCGTAATAACATCAGGATGGTTTGGCCCAATTACGGGCTCCACACTTGAATATTTCAGTTCTAACTCCTGAGATTGAGCACAAGAAATTGAAAAACTGAATGAAAAAAATATTATGAATAAGAAATAGGTCTTTCTCATAATGATTTCAATACAATTACTCCATGCGCGGGAATGGTAAATACTTTTCTTTTACCGATTTTACCAAGATCTTTATGATCCCACAAATCCCTTATTAGGTCTGATTTCTTAAGCTCAGCCATCACCGGTTTAAAGGTGAAATTCTGTTCTCTCTCGCTGCGATTCATAAGGATTATTGCTTTACCCTCAGCGCCATTTTCACCGAGTAATTTCAGCCACACTTCTACATCTCCATCTCTTAAGATCCTGCGCGCCTGGTAAAATCCCTTGTCCTGATTCAAGGCAATAATTTCTTTATTGGTAAGTATTTCAATGGTTTCCTTAGACATATCACGAAGATCATTACCGGCAAGCAGCGGTGAATTCATCATGCACCACATGGTGAAATGTGTTTTGTCTTCCTCGTAAGTCATTCCTCTGCCTACCTGCAGCATATCCATATCATTATAATGACCAGCAGAAGAATATTGATATAAGTCTGCATTGATGTCTATGATCTTCAGAATAGAGCGGAATTCAGGTCTAATATCTGAGCTTATACGCCAAGAATCGGCTATGTCAATTGCCCATTCCCCTGGAAATTCCCATCTGCATATATTGAAAACGATATCAGGATCTATTGCCTTAACTCCTTCAATAATCTTGGTGTACTCGGTTTCTTCATCAAGGGTCATTCTTTTAGCTCCACACCAGTCTACTTTGATGAAGTCATAGCCCCAATCCTCAAAAAATGTATAGGTATCTTCTTTTAAATAAGCATACATACCAACCCCCTCCCCGCGTACATCATCATCATAATAAAATCCACAGGTATTTCTACCGGCCTCCGAATAAATACCGGCTTTCAGCCCTTTACTATGAATATAATCAGCCAAAGCCTTCATACCAGAAGGAAAAACCTTTTTATCTTCAATTAAATAGCCCAAACTATCTCTTCCTTTAAAATACCCATCATCTATATTGATAAATCGGTATCCAGCATCATAAAGACCAGTGGAAATCATAGCATCTGCCTGCTCTCTAATCATTTCTTCATCAATATGGATTCGAAAATGATTCCAGCTACTCCAACCCATTATTGGAGCGCTTTGCGCTTCAGCTTCAAGACTAATAATTAGTAATGTTATAAAAAGACCAAGCTTTAATACTCTCATAATATATTACTCATTCAAATTAGACTTTAAATAAAAAGCTAAAGGATGCTCACTGTTTTGTAAATCTTCAACAAAAAGATGAGCTACTGCTTTGGCCCCATCGTGATTGAGGTGTGTTGAATCTTTTCGATTTATCATATACAATTCAGCAGAGCGCTTTCTTCCCAGGTTTAAAACCAGATCATGAGTGAGTTGTTCCATGTCAACATAAGGAACGCCTGTCTTTTCCGCGGTTTGTTGCACGGCATCAATATAAGCCCCGTGTGTTTCGATAAGGCTTGTGTCTGACTCAAAATGTCTTCTCACAATTGCCGAGCAGAGTATAGGATGTGCTCCTTGCTGTTTAGTTTCCAGAATGAATTTCTCCAGATTTTGCTTAAAGCTTGTTTCTGGATCAGTATAAAGTTCAGGAGTTTTTTTTTCATCATTATGCCCAAACTGAATAACCACAAAATCCCCCGGTTTCAAACTATCTTTAACTGCCTCCCAGCGCTTTTCAGTTATAAAACTTTTGGTACTTCGACCACCGGCAGCATGATTATGAATTGTATCCTTCTCAGTAAAAAATTCTTTAAGACCTTCACCCCAACCCGATTCCGGATTTCTAGAAACACTTTTACGTGCCATTGTGGAGTCACCAATAAGCCATATATCGACAGGCTCCTTACTCTTAGATTGACAAGAATAAAGGGTTAATATTCCTAAAACAAATAGGTTTATACTTTTAATCCTTATGTACATAAGTGACCTTTATAAGTTCTCGTATCCAGGATTTTGTTCAATAGTTGCCTCTGTATTACGCTCAATTTCATTAAAAGGTATTGGAAATAAATTGTGAAACTCCTGAATATTTTCGTAATAAGGATTATAAGCTTTAACTCTATCGTAGAGTAATCCTAAACGCATTAAGGTTAGTCTTCGTTTTTCCTCAACCCCCATTTCACGCATACGCTCATCTAAAATATAATCAATATCAATTTCTCCAGGAGTAACAGGAGTCGCTTGAGATCGGTCACGAACTGTATTAATATCTGCTGCTGCTAAATCAAGTTGGCCGGAATTCATATAAGCTTCTGCTCGCAATAGGTATGTTTCGGCAAGTCTAAATAGATATTGGTCAGCATAACTTGCTCCTACTCTACTGGTTAAAATACCAAGTGCAAAATCTTCAAACAAATTCTCTGGATGATTTCCTGGAGTCGTTATCTTAGATTGATAGGCGTAGAAGTCACGACTAGGCACCGTTATTCCTTCTGGTGGATTTTCTGTTGAAATTGTAGTTCCAAACAGCGGATGATCTGGATTATCGATAGTAAATTCCCTTACAAAATTATGATTTGCATTACGCTGATCGCCATCAAAATCATCCTCCCAAATGGTATTTGTAAAATATTTCGTAGAGATTGCCCAACCTACTCCTCTACCACCCGTTGTCAAATTGGTCCTTGGCCAAATAAACGGTGGTACATCTGAACCACCTACTCTTACATTTCTTAAGAAAGGAGCATGATGACGTTCTAGATAAAATCCTCCTGCTTTATCGTTTGATACTGTTGCTCCACCAGGTACATCTGTTTCAAATTGAATTACCCACAAACTTTCCTTGTTACCAGAAGCTCTATTTTGGTTATTCATCCGGTAAAGATCCCAAAATGGATCTCCTGGATTTTCATTAGCCCGGCTTCCAAACCGCTCCGTCATTAAAGCCGTATTTGGGTCATTTATTACCACTGATGCTGCATTTATTGCTTGTTCAGGTTGATTATTGGATATATACAACTCAGACAACAAATGATAAGCTACTAAATCACTTATTTCTCCATCTCTCACTGAAGCTATCCCAAGTAAATTTTCTCCTGCAAAGGTTGCATCTATAATACATTGTTCTAAAACCTCAGCTTTTGAAGCTCGAACATAATCGAGCTTAGCCTCTTTAACTTCCTCCAGAATAAGAGGTACACCTCCGTACAAATAGGTTAGTGTGCGGTAGGCAAAAGCTCTGAAAAAACGTGCTTGTGCCTCCAATAAGATCTCTTGATCTTCGCTAAGTTCAACTTGATCTAAGCGGGTTATGACAAGGTTAGCTTCTGAGACAATTTTATACAAATCAACCCAATGTTTTTCTGGTATTCGATAACCACCTGATGGCTGCATAGTTGACGTATATGGTGAAAATCGAGTTGTGAAAGGCTGACCGTCATAGACCAGGTCTGTACCATACAGGTAGGTAAAGGGATGATCTCCATTACGCGTAAAGAACTCTGTCCTTACTTTTTCATACAAGCCATTAATGGTTAATTGAAAGTCATCATAACTACTAAATGCATTTTCAGCAGAAATGAAATCTAAAGGTTCTTCGTCAAGAAAACTATCGCTGCAAGACGAAAAAATGCAAACTACAGCTAAAAGTATATATGATAATTTCATGATTTTATTTTTTTAAAAAGTTACATTTAGACCTAGTGAATAGGACTTTAATACCGGTCGACCTGAGTCTCCCAATCCATCCCCAGTTTCAGGGTCCCATCCTCTCCATTTGGTCCACGTTGCTAGGTTTTTACCTGTTAAAAAGAGTTTGAGGTTTGCGATATCGAGCTTATCTAAAAGTTTTGAGGGTAATGAATAAGATAAGGATATATCCTGCAGTCTTATGAAACTACGATCGTATAAAACTCTTGGAATTACTTCTGGAGCAGAGACATAACGTTCATTAATTCCATCAGGGTTAAGCGGGGTCCAAAAGTCTTTATTATCCAAGTAGTTGAATAGATTATCCTTCTCATCTTGCCTTCCGCCATAATTGGGTTCATTGCTGCTCAAATATCTACCATTACCGCCTTGAACAGTATTTAAAAAGATATTTAATCCAAATCCTTTATAAGTAAAAGTATTTAATAATCCGGATCTAAATGCCGAGTTTGAATCCCCTAAAAAAGTACGATCATCACTATTGATGATACCATCTCCGTTCTGGTCAATAACCCTTCTTGTTCCAGGGTAATAGCCCTCAGGAATGTCATCATCAAGTTGATAAATATCCCCTGCCTCATAACCATAGATCACACCAATGGATCTACCTATAAATAAACCGTTTGAAATGATATCATCTTCCTGACCATCCCCATCTTCATCAAGGCCTGTGAGTGAAAGTATTTTATTTCTGTTCTGAGAAAAATTTAATGTTGTACTCCAATTAAAGTTTTCGGTAGTAATATTTTGAGAAGTTAAAGTAAATTCAACTCCCTCATTTTGAAAATTACCTAGGTTAACATTAATAGAACCAACACCAGAAATATTAGGTATGCTACGACTAAATAATTGATTTTTAGTTTCTGTTTTATAATACTCAACACTACCTGTTAATTTGCCTTTAAACATTCTGAAATCTAATCCCAGGTTTAGACCACCTGTCGATTCCCATTCCAGGTTAGAATTGGCTAATGAACGTAATTCTTGTCCAAAAGAGGTGTTGCCACCATCACCAAATACATATGCTTGATATCGAGAAATTCGTGATAGTGATGCATATCGGCTGGTTAAGTTACCGGTACTTCCATATCCTCCCCGGAGTTTAAGAAAATCAATAAAATTAGGATTGAAAAAATTTTCTTCTGTAATCACCCAGGCCAATGCCAAGGAAGGAAACAATCCCCATTTCTTATTTTCGGCAAAGCCAGAAAACCCTTCTCTCCTTAAGGTACCAGTCACAAGGTATTTGTCTTTAAATTTGTAGTTCAAACGCCCCATTTGATAGTTGAGAGCTTCTTTCCACGCAGATGAATTTATGAATTGAAATTCTGCTTGTTCAAGGGCATTATAACTTAATGTCAAATCTGTAAAACCATTTCCGTAAGCATCTGTATTTTGATATGTTCTTTCTGATGCACCATAAAGAGCTGTAAGGGTTATATCGTGATCCTGTGCAATATTTTTCGTATAGGTTAGTATATTATCTAAAGTATAATCATAGCGCGATCCATTATTCTTATAAGCTGTTCCGGTAAGACCTGCGCCATATTCACTACTACCAAAATCCTGATTCCATCGGTAGTTATTTCCAAAATTCACACGATAGCTTAGTCCATCAATAAAGAGAAAATCGATTTCTGAATAAAAATTACCAAACAGCGTATTGTTTTTACTGTAATTATCTACATAGGAAGACATAAATGGATTAGAATATATCGTACCTGTTGGGAAGGGAATAAGCTCTCCATTTTCATCAAAAGGCTCTACAAGAGGTGGTTGACGTATTATATCTGATAAAGTTGGCTCGGCACCACTATAATCATTAAATGTTGCGAAGGCTTGAGTCCCTACTTTTAACCAATCTGCTACATCGATTTCGATATTAGCTCGGATATTCTTTCGATTGTAAGTATCATTAATTATATACCCTTTTTGATCTAAATAAGCGGCTGAAAGTAGATATTTTGAATTTTCTGAACCACCTGATATACTTACATTATATTCTTCTATTGAAGAGGACTGAGTAGCTGCATCCCACCAATTGAAATTTGAGTCCAAGAGATTTCCGTTGTTATCTACTAAAGAAATATCAACATAATCAATTAAGTCAAAATCCGGATTAGGCTGCGTATAATCGGGAGCCAAATAAGCCTGGTTCCAATATAATCCTCTTACTTTTTCTAAATACCCTTCTCTATCTAAAGGCCTTGCTTTATTAGTTGGACTTTGAACGGTGTATTTTGAAGATAGGGTTATACGTGGTTTGCGGTTTTTACCACCCGATTTTGTAGTTACCAATAAAACCCCATTAGCTCCCTGTGCACCATAAATCGCAGTTGAACTAACATCCTTTAAAACATCAATGGATTCAATATCATCCGGGTTTAGATCAACTAAGCCTCCTGTGTAAACAATTCCGTCAACAACGACAAGTACGCTATTGTTTCCGGCCAAAGAGTTCCTTCCGCGTATAGAGATTCCGGGGTTTTCACCAGCAGAATTCACCTGCCCAACACTAAGACCAGGAACTGTTCCTTGTAAACTTTGAGCAATACTTACATTAGGCATTGCTCTAAAAGGTTCCAGATTCGCACTTGAAATTGCTCCTGTAAGATCCTCTTTTTTCTGAGTACCATACCCTACAACCACAACAGCATCCAGTTGAGAGGAGTCTTCTTTTAAAACTACTTCAAAATTAACTTTATCTCCTACTGAAATTTCTTTAGTTTCTAGACCTACATATGAGAATACTAACACATCTTCAGCAGCGGCATCTACTGTAAATTGTCCATCAAAATCTGTTTGCGTACCAACGGTTGTATTTTTTACTAATACATTCACACCTGGCAAGGGTAATCCTTGAGAATCCTTTACAATTCCGGTCCTTGTAACATTCTGAGCTAAAGCACAAAAACTGATTAATATAGCTAGAAAAGTCAAGAAATATTTTAATTTATTCTGCATAATAATTATTTAGATTATTAGTTGTTAAATTTATCTTAGCACATTTATCTTTCATTAATAAAGGCACTCTACCGTTTCAATCAGTGATTGTTTTATAGAATTCAACTTCTATTATGGGGAATTTTGCTGTGGAGGCATTGCTATCGTCTAGACCAGCCTGATCAACTTTACCAGTAATTTCTACCAATTCCATTTCGTCACTAGATTCTGATTTTCCCATTAATTCAAGCTGTATAGTCTTTCCTTCCACAGGTTTTAAATGGAGGGTTACATACCCCAGACTTAATGGAGTAATACCTTCATACACCAACTCATCATCCACTGTTATCCGCACCGGATATTTAGTTCGTCTCCAGCCATTGAGTTTTAAAACCACCTGATCAATTTGCGTTTTTTGCTCCAGTTCAAACTGAATTGCTGATGATTCTCCAGATGTATTTTCCCACTGCGTCAACTCATTATCATCAACAGCATTATATACATCCTCTTCATTTGAAACGGAACGAATTGCTGCAATTTTCAATACTTCGCGTGATTTTATAAATGATGGTGTACTTTCGGTCTCTCCAAAATCGAGATTCACCGGAAGGTTATCGGTAGGGAAATCTTTAGATAAATCAGTTATATCAACTTTTTTTGTCGATAAATCGAGTTGATCAGATTTTAAACCCTGGGAAGTAGCACTTATAGTTATTTGCCCGCTCTTTTCAGTTGTTTTGATAAAAATCCGGTTCACTCCTCCTTCAACAGGAAGGGTTTTTGAACCTATATAGTTATCGGGGCCCTGAGCAATTCCTCCAATAAAAACAGCTTCTCCCTCAACTTTAAAATCAACCTTATTTAAGGCAGTTGGGCACCGCTTTCCATTTTTATCAACCACCTCTACCTGAACAATAACATAGTCCGAACCATTAGCCACTGCACCAGAAGGTCTTTCGAGTTTAGTAAGTTTTAAAGCTGTTGGTTCGCCAGCAGTTTCTAACTGACTCTCACAAATTACCTGTCCTCCTTCATTATAACCTACGGCTTTAAGAACACCCGGAACAAAACTTATGTTTTTGAATGTAAAAAGGAATCGTTTTGATTGCTCTCCTTTTCCAAGACTTTTTCCATTAAGAAATAACTCTACCTCATTAGCAGTGCTAACAACTGTAATATCTTTGGTTACCTGATCTTTAGGCAGGTAATTCCAATGACCAATGATATGAGCTTGTGGAGTTTCAGTTTCTACCCAGCCATCCCAGATCACCTGATGTGCAAAAAAACCATCTTTGGGTATACGCATGGGATCTACCTCTCCACTACGTCTATAATTTTCCTGACCGCGATAATGAGTATTACTGTCACTAAAAATAATATTGACCCCACCTGAACTTACACGCTCTCCTGTACCAGGTCTCATTTCCCAATAGTCAAACCACCGTGTAACATCTTCGATCGCATGCGCATCCTGATTATGATTATACGCACTTGCATCTTTTACCTTAGTACCATTTACATTGGAGTGTGTGGTACCTCCAGAACCTTCCTTATGATACGGAGGCGTAAACTCATCCCAATATTTTCTCAGCCCTTCATCTCTACTATATTCTGTAGCCCAAAATGGAATATCTGCACTTTTATTGATGTAGAGCATTTCACCACCATATTCTGCCAATTCACTGTCTAGCATTTCTCTACTCCCAATAGCTCGTCCTCCATTGGGATCATACTTATTCTTAATCTGAAGCATTTCGGCCATATGGGCTTCTGAAATACTCTCGTTTCCAGATTCATAGAACAGAATACTGGGATTGTTTCGGTTATAAATAATTGCATCACGCATCAATTCTAATCGCTGATCCCATCTTCTACCTGTTACATCAGATTCTGAATCCCCTGCAGGCATCGCCTGGATGAGTCCCACACGGTCACAGGATTCTACGTCCTGTTTCCACGGAGTGACGTGCATCCAACGTACAAGATTGGCATTGCTTTCAACCATTAGTTTATTGGAATAATCACTTATCCACGCAGGTACAGACATACCTAATGAAGGCCATTCGTTACTGGTACGCTGTGCATAACCTTTCATCATCAACACCCTATCGTTGAGATACACCATCCCATTTTTAAATGCTGTTTTTCTAAATCCTGTACGTGTTGAAACTGCATCTACAAGAACCTCATCTACCCAAATTTCTGTAACTACGGTATATAGATAACCATAACCCCAACTCCAGAAATTAAGATTATCTATATTTTGTTGACCTTTTAGTATAGTCATTCCAGCTGGAGCAATCTGTGTTATCTCACCATCAAAAGCAGCAACATCCCTGCCTTGCAAATCGGTCACTTTTACTTTTAACTGAGCGTCCACAGGTTTATTACTTTCGTTTCTAACCTGAGTAGTGACGTTGATCGTGGCCCTTTTATTGGCAACATTAAAATCGGATGCATACACATAAGTCCCTTCGGTGCCCAGGCTCGTAAATAAAGGCAGGGTTTGATATACTGATGGGGTAATGTGAAGCGTAACATTCTTTGGAATCCCACCATAGTTCGCGTTGAAGTTGTTATTATTCCATTGAAAACTGCTGCCGGTAAGCTTCTCTTTATACTTCCAATCATTGTCTGTTTTTACAGCGATAACGTTTTCTTGTGGATACGGATTTAAAAATTGAGTAAGATCTAATCCAAAAGCCATTACTCCATTTTCATGACGACCTATAAAGGTTCCATTTAAATAGACTTCTCCCATTTGACGTACGCCTTCAAATTCAATGAACACCTTTTTTGAATTACTATTCTCGGGAAGCTTAAACGTTTTTCGATACCAGGCAATTCCTGTTGATAAGTGAGTAATATCATATTTAAAAGCTTCATCCTGATTCCATGCATACGGCAGGTTGATTTGCTTCCAGTCTGAATCATTAAAATTCACTTTTTTAGCCTGGTCTACATCACCAATCTTTAATTTCCAATTTTGATTGAAATTGAAGGTTTTTCTTTCACCTTGCTGTGCGCTACATAAACCAACAGTAGCAAATAGGAAAACGAGAAGTAATTTTGCTTTTTTAAGTTGCATAAAGGGTATTCTATTAGTTGAACACCTCAAATCTATTAGGAATACTTTATGTCGCTTTATCAGACCTTGCCAAATACGTATCATATCCTGACACTAGAGCATATGTCAAGATATGATAAGAACAAGTTGGATAAATAATTAGGTATGAAGTTTATTTCTTACTTCTATAGGCTGTGGGACTACATCCATAGAATTTAGAGAAACTTCTTGAGAAGTTTGAGGGTTCATTATACCCCACTTTATAAGCTATTTCAGAAATATTGAGAGAAGAAGTTTTTAGTAATATTTCAGCCTGCTCCATTTTAACACGGAGCATAAACTCGTTAACCGTATTCCCGGTTATCGCTTTAAGTTTTCGATATAACTGCCGCTGGCTAATAAGCATGTGCTTCGCTATAAGGTCAGAATTGAGTTCTGGATTGTTCAATTCTTCATTTACAAATTTTGTGATTTTCTCGAGAAAAGCTGAGTCCAGTTTCGATTGAGAATCCATTAAAGAACCTATCGACTTTTTTTGAGCCAATCCTTGTTGTAATATTTTTCGGTTATGAAGTACGCTTTTTATTTGAGCTTGAAGCACGTCTACACTAAAAGGTTTTGTAATGTAGCCTTCAGCTCCATATTTAAATCCTTCCATTTTACTTTCTTCTGAGGTCTTTGCGGTAAGTAATAAAATAGGTATATGACACGTATTTTGGTTTTGCTTTAAAACTTTACTCATTGCAACTCCTTCCATCACAGGCATCATTATATCAGAAATAATCAAGTCAGGTATTACAGTTATGGCTTGATCCAATCCATCTTTTCCATTGAATGCTTGAGAAATCGTATAGCGCCTCTCTAGCTCATTCTTGAGGTAGGTCTGAACATCAAGATTATCTTCAACAATTAGAATATGAGGTTTTGAATCAATCTCATCTGAGTCATAAACCTGATTATCAACATTCTTATCTTCATTTTTAGTAGATACTGAATTAAATGTACGGTAAGGCAGTTTAATATAGACTTGGGTTCCTTGTTGTTCTTTACTTTCCAGTTCTATACTACCGCCCAGAACCTCTACCAGGTTCTTGGTTAGAGACAAACCGATCCCGCTGGAGTTCCCATGAAAAGGCCGGGAATTGCTACTATTAAATGGGCTGAAGACGGTTTCTAGCGCATTTTCAGAAATCCCGATACCACTATCAGAAATGCTAACTTTCAAGATTGTATTCTGATTCCTTAAACAAATTTTCCAATGAACACTACCTCCATCTGGAGTATATTTAAAAGCATTTGACAGAATATTCATAAAAATCTGCTCTGTCTTTTCAATATCAATCAAACATTCACCAATAGATTCATCAATATCTATTGTAAAATCTATATTTCGTTTTACTGCAAGGAGTTCAAAAGATTGAAAGCAGGAATGAACCAAACGCTTAAGGTCATAACTGGAATACTTTGGTTTAATAGCTCCTTCTTCCGTTTTTCTAAAATCTAATATCTGATTGATCAAGCGGGATAAATTATTTACGTTTCGGTCAACAAGTGATAAGTACAAGTTTTTATCATGCTTATTTAAATTATTCTTTTGTAACTGCTTTAAAGGATCTGAGATCAGCGTCAAAGGTGTTTTAAGTTCGTGTGAAACATTGGTAAAGAAATCCAGTTTGTCCTTAGCTAACTTTGTTTGCTGTTCCCTATTTAATCGTTCTAATCTAACTTGATTTTTTAGTCGTGTGCGGTAAATTAGTTCTCTTCCCAACACTATAAATATTAATATGAGAATTGTAGCAAATGAAATTTTAGCGATTAAGGTAGCGTACCAGGGAGTCCTTATGGTAATAGGTAAACGTGTTATAGGTCCCTGGTTTTCTATTAATTGATCGTTATATATTTGAAATTCATAATTACCTGGCGGCACCTTATTATAAGAAACTCGAGTTTCTGAAGTTGTATTCCACCCATCATCATAACCCTTAAGTGTATAATGATATTGTAAATCCAACGAATTGTCATAATTAAAAGAGGTATACTCTATGCTAAAATTTCTACTCTCACTATCTAAAGTTAACAGAGGTGTACTCGCGAGTGTATTTTCTAATACTACTTTTCCCCTTATACTATCTTGAGGTTTGATTCGCTCATTACCTATAAATAGGGACTGAAGCGTTACTTTATCGTACGCGTTCACATCTGTTTTAATAAGACCGGCGTCAAATGCTAAATAGCCATTTTTTGTGCCAAAATAAATCTTATTGCTTTCCTCATCATTGTAAAATGCTCTTTCCCAAAAATTCCAAGAGCTATATCTATCCTGTTTTTGAAAATTAGAAATTTTACCATTCTGAGCGTTGATCATTGAAATCCCTGATTTATGAGCTATCCAGATATTATCAGAATTGTCTGCGGTAATTGAAGATATATAAGTAACCAGACTTTTCTGCCCCAACTTAATAGTTTCAATTTGTACTTCATTTTCTTCAAATGTAACCCTGTCTAACCCTTCACTAGTTCCAATCCATAAATTACCGTTACGATCACGGTGTAAAGCATATACCAGTTTACCTGACAAATTATTTGAAAATGATTTGGCTAACTTTGTGTCAACCATAGGAACATAATCTAAATTGATTTTCAGTGGTATAATCTCACTGCCCTCTGTTGCTAGAATTAAGTGTGTATCATCAATAAATAAAATATCGGTAACGCTTGTTTCTCCAATTTCCTCATCAAAATCAAAATAATCTATTTTATTTGTGTTTAGATTCACTCGACCTACTCCATTGAAAAGCCCCACCCATAAATACTTTTCATCTATGCGCTCAAGTGCAAATACAGAATTTATTTCAAGATTATCAAATGTGCTTTTTGAAAGTATTGTTGTTACCACATCCTTATTAGGATCATAAACTTCCAAACCTTTAACACCACCAATCCAAACCCTTTCTTGATGATCTTTAAAAAGTGTACGTACATATTTGATAGTACTATATTGATGAAAAGAATTACTTACTTTTTTAATATTTCCGCTGTTGTCCAAGACTTTAATTCCTTCATCAGTTCCTAACCAAATGTCTTTATTTAGTTCTAATAAGGCCCTAACTGCTAAAAGCTTTTTATCTTCAGACCTATCACTATATACATAATTTAGTTCAAAAGGATTACGATAAGGATTTGCCCTATAAATATCACCATTACTAGTAGCAATCCAAATTATATCCTCATCATCTATGAAATGTGAAGTGACTCGGTCATCCTGTAATGCACCAGGTTGATAGATATTGGCCGTATAGGTGTAAATTGTGCTGGTTAAAACATTTACCGAAGTAAAATTATGATTAGTTACGTAATAGATCGAATTATTGATAATACGGTTAGGCTGTGGTGTCTTTAAATTTTTGTTTAGTTTTTGTAATACCAACGATGGAACATCATTTTGAGAGATTGTTTTAAAATGTTCTTTTCTATAATTAAAATTGACATACTGTCCATCAAAGGTCAAAAACCACAAGCCCAATTCTCGATCTGATACAATATTTCTAATTCTATTATTGGGTAAAGAACCTTCATCAGTATCATCGTGATAAAAAAGTTCGAAACTTTGTCCATCATAACGGTAGGCTCCATTCCAACTACCAAACCACATATAGCCTATAGAATCTTTCGCTATGGCGTGAATAGATGTTATCGGATTAAATTCTTGACCGGTTATTTTTTCAAAAAATAGATCTTGAGCATTTCCAAAAGCTAAATTGAAAAATAAAAGTACCGCCAGAATTCCCTTTAAATGGTGCATAGTGCTTTATAAATAAAATCTGTTCTCTATTAGGGCTCTATTAGTTTATAACTATTTTGTCTAAAGACTTGATTACAAGTACTACTGATGCTCCTAAGGCCTATTATCATCCTGTAAACCAAAAGATACCGGAATTAAGTTGAGAAAATTCAAAAGAGCGATTTTTTATCACTTCAGCATGCAATCCGCCATCAGCAGCAAAATATATATTTTTAAAGAAGATTCCGTACATCATTAGCTTTATTGTAACAATTTTATCTTTTGTATCAAGATAGAAGATTACAGTAGATTGCTGCTCCTCAGCCGTTAGAAAATAGGCAAATCAATGCAATACACGTAAGTTGTCTAAACCATATTTAACATCAAAGTGAATAAAATTCTTTGTATGTGTAAATAAATCATAAATTAAAACCGTATTAATTATTGATTTGATATTTCAAAACAGATATCTAATGCCAACTCGCAGGTAATTTATTAATCAATATCTTTTTAATTAACAGGTAAAATACCGGAATGGGTAGGTATTACTCTCTTTATACTCCCATTTTCATTAAATTCTAATTTGTCAATACAAACCTCACGATGATAGCCTGCCGCCCTACCCATTATAATTCCCTTAGGATAATGAAAACGATGGTAAACTATATACCAATCATCAGTATCTGGGATATTTAAAACCGCATGGTGTCCGGTTGCAAAAATTTCATCTTCATCTTTACGAGTAATTACCAGATTATCCTCGGGTACTGTCAAATCACCAAGTGACTCGGTCAAATAGCCATAACGCACTCTATAATCAGGATCGCGGGTATCGTGATGCGACCACGTAAAGTAATATTTACCTTTTCTATAAAAAATATAGGTTCCTTCTGTATAATTTTTAGAAGGTGTCATCTCTTTAATAGTTTCCTCTTTGATGGATACCATATCATCATTAAGTTCTGCGCCCGCCATAAAACCATTACCCCAATACAGGTAATACTTTCCCGTTTTTGGGTCTCTAAAAACATCGGGGTCAATCACTTGTCCTTTCCGTTTTATTAGATCGTGGCGATGATCGATTAATGGTTTACCGCTATCCATAAAAGGACCAGTGGGATGATCTGCAATAGCTACGCCTATCTTTTTATCAGCACTATAATAATAGTAATATTTAAAAGTCCCATCCTTCATCTCTTTTTCTATAATACTAGGTGCCCAAGCATGTTTATCAGCCCAAGAAACGTCTGTTTTAAAGTTAAGGATTACTCCTTCGTCTTTCCAATCAACTAGATTTTGAGAAGAAAAGGTTTTGAAATAATGACCGGTCCATTCATCAAAACCATCAGTAGTAGGGTATAGATAATACTTTCCTGTTTTGTTAGAGTATAAAATTTCAGGATCCGCATAATACCCTTTTAAAACGGGATTATTGTTTTCTTGTCGTTCTGTTTGTAATGAAGAACATGAATACATTATAACTATTACTGCCAAAACACCAGTTCTTAAAAACATATAGTTGCTCATTAAAGAAAATTATTGGATTATGAACTTATCTAGTGAAACCGCTACATCTGAGCTACCAGACTTTTTTCCTGATTTTTCAGTCCAAAACCAATGTTCTCCAAGTACCGAAATGCTAATGGTATAAGTCCCTTTGGGAAACTTCGGGCTCAAAAATTTTAAGGAAGCTTCCGGATATTTACAATACATATCGATAACATTGGAAAGAATCACATTTCCTTTATCATTTCGGATCGTAACTTGTGCATAACCCTTATCTGAACTCGCAACACCAACAATCCCAATTTGCGAACCGTTGAAGGTATAAGTAACTTTAGCGTCTTTATCATTAGAAAAGCTATCTGAGAATTCATCATTTATTGTATGATGCTCCCATTTTCCCTGATATACAATTTCAGGGTGGTAATTCTCAATTATCTTACCGGAAAAGCAGGTATTTTTCCACACACCCGTGTTAATATTTAAACTCCAACTTTGATAGAATTCAGGAATAGACAGCCTATCTATATGTATTTGTAAAGGTTGCCAAACATAAGTGGCTGAAGCATTTTGTTTAGGATGTGACCATCGATCTCCCATATAAATATAAGTAGTGTCTTTTGATCCATTTATAGGTAATACATATGTAGATTGTGAGTTATAAGTTAGTGTACCTTTGGGTGCAAAATTTCCCTGATATTCCCAAGGTCCTTCTAAAGATTTTGCCGTGTAATAAAAATTATCATTACGTTCCCAACCCGTAAGGCCTGATCCTAACCAAAAATAAATACCGTTTTTTTTAAAGATAACCGGTGATTCACACTTGGTCGCTTGAGTGGTTATTTGTTGCGTGATGCTTTTGTAATCTGCGCTTAACCTATAAAGATCCCCGTGATGCATGACCAAATACCCTTGTCCGTCAGAATCCTGAAAAACCCCCATATCCCAACGTTTAATAGGTTTACCTTCAAAAAGTAAAGGGCCTTGAAATTGGTAAGTACCATCAATCGAATTTGAAGTGGCATAACCCACCAAAGGATCTTTATAGTTTAGATCGTCAGTATGCATGAACATAATATACTCTCCGGTCTCTGGATTCTTAAGAACCTTAGGACGTTCTCCAACTTTATCTTTTGATAAACTTCCCTCACTTTGAACAGGTAATACTACATTTTCAAATTTCCAATCACTAAGATTTTTTGAAGAGTAACAGCTAAATCCATTAAAAGCATTACTATCATCTCTTTTGAATTCACCAAAAAGATAGAAGGTATCTCCTTCCCTCAAAATTCCAGCACCATGAGCACTTACAGTTTTCTGATCCTGATCAAACCAATTTATTCCTGAAATTATAGAGCCATTACTAAACTGCCCAAGTAGGTTAAAATTGATAAATAGAGCTATACCCAGCGTTAAAAGAGCTGTCCTATCTTTAATAAACATTTCGTAAGAATTATTTATAGAGCTAATCTATATTGCTTTAAGTAATTTGAAAAATATATGATACTACTTAATGATGATCATTTAGGCTCAAGCTATACTAATTATAAAATATATTCGCTCGAATATATTTTAAATCTAAAGTTAGGATTAAACAACTTAAGTTTTGTCCTGTACTATCCTGTGAAGAGTGAATTTAGAATTTTAAAATATCGCCACAAGAAGTTACGCTCTCAAGCTAAATTAGATTACATGGTACTTTGCCTTGAAAAAAGAGGAAAAGTGCTTTAGTGATATTTAATGAAATGAAATGAGCCAATGCGTTAATTTTAAATCATTAGAAAATTAGGTTATGTTAATAAAACTCTTTTGTTTTTATAATGGTATTACCCAATATTTCTATTGGTATAATAAAGTTAATTATAGCAAAACACTCTAAAGTTATAAGCCAAATTAAAATCAAAAAAAAATCATATCAATTGGTTTAAACTCTATGAAATTTTAGAAGAAAATATGTTGAAGCTGAAAAACGTTATCAATTCAAATACCTTAACATAAAAATTACAATTTAAATAACTGAAATTAATACACTTAATTATTTGTAGATTATCCTCTCATCCCGACAGAATCCAATTAAAAAGCCAATTGTAAATAATTTACAATTGGCTTTTCTATTTAGTATTAAAACAAAATGCCGAACTACAACGAGTCCGGCATTTCAATTCAAAAAGAAAGGTAGTTAAGGCTAATTCTCTTTATTCAATTTTTTGATAAGATCTACTTCGTCCTGTCTGTAAGGAGTTCCATCCTTTCTAAACACATCGTGAAACCACTCTATAGGCTCATTTCCAGAATCAATAGGTGTATCCCAGGCATAAATTGTATTGGTTTTTCCATTTACCAATCCCCAGTTTATAGCACCAATATTATATTCAGCCAGCATAGGCAGGGTATTTGAAAAACGGTTATCGCGCGTTCTGGCCATATACTCGGTACAAATCATTGGACGATCGTGAGATTTAAGCATTTGAATAACTCTACGATGCCAGTCTGGACTTTCATAATCGTGGTAGGTAATAATATCTGAATTTTGAGCCTGAAAAGCATTCAGCTCTGTAAAACTCCAATCCCATAAACCAGCTGATATAGGTTGAGAAGGATTCACTTCACGAGCCCAGGAAAATACATTTTTCAAGAGTGGTAAGCTTTCAGTATTTTTTCCGCTATTACCAGGTTCGTTGTATAGATCCCATAATAAAACGCGATCATCATTTTTAAAGGTGGAAACAATATCCTGCACGTATTTCTTCAACTCAGGAGAGTTCGCATTATCCTTTGATGCAGGATAGCCAGGATCTTGCATCCAGCCCGAATTGTGTGTGCCCGGTTTTGGCTCGCGTTGTTTTCCTGCAGCAGGTTTAGCATCCCAGACATCATCAAAAATTACCAAAATGGTTTGAATGTTATGTTTATCTGCAAGACCTAAATAAGTATCCACACGCTTTTTGAATCCTTCAGGATCTGCCTTATAAGCTAAGCTGTGCAGGTAAACCCGCATCGTATTGAAACCTATGCCTTCCGCATATCCCAATTCACGATCTATAGTTTCAGCATCAAAGGTATCCTCCTGCCACATTTCAAGTTGATTTATTGCAGTACTTGGGATGAAATTAGCTCCCGTTATCCAGTCATGTTCGGCATACCAGGCATCTGCTTTCTCCTTACTCCAGCGTTCTTGTGCATTTAATTGAGCCAGTCCCGCTAGCAGGCATAGGAATATAAGGGTGTGTTTCTTCATAATATTAATTTTCTAATGGAATTGATAGTTTTGTTTTTGTTGATACTGGAATACCCAGATTTGGCGTTCCATCTTCATCCCAGGTAATTTTTTGCATTCTTGGAGATCGTTTGCTACCACAACCATCTCCAGGATTATCATTGGCGTGGTACAAAATCCAATCTTCTGTACCATCGGGTGATTTGAAAAACGAATTGTGTCCTGGTGCATACACCCCATTTTCTTCCGATTTCACAAAAATGGGTTTTGACTTTTTGGTCCAATTTGCCGGATTGAGCAAATCTTCACCTTTAAATTCAATAAGTCCCAGAGCATAATAATCGGTCCAGCAACCACTTGCCGAGAATACAACGAAAAGATTGTCGTTATGCTCTAAAAATTGAGGGCCTTCATTAACATTAACATGAGGCGGATTCTTCACATCGGTTAAATCCCCTTGCTTTTCCCAATTGTATGTGGGTTCTGCAATTAATACCCGATTACCTTCAAGCGTCCAGGGATTAGACATTTTTGCGATATAGATATTCTGTTGTTCATTGGTATCCCCTTCCCAACCAGACCATACCATATACAGCTGACCTTTATATTCAAAAGCATTGCCATCAATAGCCCAACGATCTGGATATGCTGTCAGTTTACCTTTAAACTCCCAATTATCACTAAAGGGATCTTCAGTGGTATTTTGCAGCGTGTACATTCTGTGATTGTTATTATCGCCATCATCTGCAGCAAAATAAACATACCACTCGTTATTTATGTAATGTATTTCCGGCGCCCAAATTTCTTCACTATATTCTGTGTTTTTTGGCGGAGTCCAAATTGTTTTAGACTGAGCTTCTCTAAGATTTGCCAGGTTTTTAGTTTTAAAAAGAACTATTCGGTCCCCTACCGTATGGGTATAATAATAATATCCATCAACATAAATACTGTAAGGATCTGCACCTGAATCTAAAACTGGGTTTTGAAAGGATTGTGCTTGTAAAAGCGTATAACCAAAAAGAAATACTACTATAAAATGATATTTAGTTTTCAAGGGAGTTTTATTTAATTAACCTGTCGTTGTAATCTTCTAAATGAATCAGGTTTGGATTTTAATTCGCCTGATGTAAGTTCTAATTCTATAATTGCAGACACACGTGGATGTACAGCAGTACTTGAATTGTGAGCATGTAATACATATAACATCTTATCATTTTGATCTCTTAATAAGTCCCCGTGACCTACCCCATATTCTCCAACATCAGACCCGTGAATTATAGGATTGTTTTCAGATTTTTTCCAAGGGCCTAAGGGGTTATCACTGGTTGCATATCCTACAGCATAATCCTGATTTCGAAAATCATTTGCAGAATAAATCAAATAATACGTATCATCTTCTTTGAAAACCGTTGGACCTTCAGCTACAGACCAGGCTTGATTTTGAGTATTTTCCCATTGCTCTTCTGCTGCTATAATTTCGGTCAAGGTTTCCTCTTTAATTGTTTCCAAATCATCATTCAACTCAGCAACGTAAATTTTATTTCCATTATTAAATCGAACGTGATACAAATACTTTTTGCCATCATCATCTATAAAAATGTACGGGTCTATCTGCTTTAAGTCATCATTAATAGAACTTCCAGAATTTGTAAAGAGACCTAAAGGACTATCACTTGTAGCTAAGCCAATCTTTTCGTTTGCAGTGTATGCCATATAATATAAATCATCATGCTTTAGAACCTGAGGCGCCCAGAATCCCTGATTTCCAAAAGCACTTTGTAGTCTTAAAGCAAAGCCACCAGAAGTACCATTTGGACCAGCCCAATCTGTCAAATTATCTGAGGTAAATGCTAAAAAACCTAGCCCTTTACGCTCCAGATTTCCCTGTGATGTACCATACAGGATATAGGTGCCATTTTCATTGTAAATAGTAGGATCTGCTATGAAAATATCCTCATATACTGGATCTTCAGGCGAGTTAGCATCAGGAATTTCTGTATTACTGGAAGTATCATTAGAACAACCTGTTATTTTCAATAGTAGTAGGAATATTAGATATCTCATTTTACTCATCGTTTTTTTGAATTTGATGCATTAGTAATTCCAAATTCATTAATCAGGCTTTCATATTCTTCATTAGAAATGGTAATCATACAGCCGTGTCTTACATCAGGAGGTAAACTGTATTTATCCCAATCACTAAAAAATGTGTAACCGGATGCCTGAAACCACGGTCCACTCAAATTATCTGAAATTGAAAGTCCGTAGGATACTCCCGGATATTGCTCATAATACAAATACCATATTTTTCCATCTGGAGATGGAATTAAAGCGGGAGCCTCCCTGAAATTAGGACTTATAGGGTCCTGAGGAAGCGAATATGGACCTAGCAGTGATTCAGACCTTGCAATACGGATTGTTTTTCCTGTTGGCCAGTATAGCGTAGGATAAGTTTCATCTTTAAGAATTGCATAATAGGAGTTATCTACTTTTCTAATTAGAACATCGATTGTTCCAAAATTCCAATCAAAGAGCTTTTTAGGAGGTCCATCAAACTCCTTCAAATCCTTAGAAAGAACATATAGAGTACGCTGACTTGCCCAATAAACCTCCCCTCCTTCCTTGTGAGGTGTATGCCATGTCATTATAAATTGAGATGAAGACGCATCGTAAAATAACTTTGGCGCTCCAATACGTTGAAGAGCTTCAGAATACCCTGGAGTTGATTTCAAGTCAGGAGTATATACTGAATGCTTTTTCCAACTAATTAAGTCACTAGACACCCATATTGTGATATCTGGTGAAGAATCACTGGTATTACCTGCTATATAATAATTACCTTCTGGTCCTTTTACAATATCTGGATGCCCTTGATAATCCTCAAAAACACGTTTGCCATTATTTAGCGATTGCCAGTGCAACCCATCTTTACTAACGGAATAATATAACCTGCCATAATCCTGATGAGTCATATGAGCAAAAAGATATGCTTCATTCTTAGCTGTCTCACCGGGATCGATTTGTCCCGGAGGATCGGGTTGCTGTGCCCAGACCGTTAAAGTAATCAGGTTTAGAACTACTAGCTTTACTAAATTTTTCATTGATCGTTGCGATTAGCTGATTATAAAAAAATAGGCTTTATGAAGTTTTATTAACCTCTTCGGTTAAGCTTCTAATCAATTCTGTCTCTTCTTTTAAATAAGGCTCTCCATTTTCTCTAAAGACTTCGTGAAACCATACATCTGGTTCTGCAGTGTATTCTTTAGTCCAACTATCCCAAGGATATTTAGTTTGAGATTTTCCATCTACAAATCCCCAATTAAACATTCCTACCTTATAATTCTTTGCTACAGGTAGAAAACCTTGAAAAGTACTTCCATTAGGACGTGCCATATATTCAGTACAAAGAATAGGCTTATTATAGCGTTGTAATTCATTTATATTCTTCTCAAAATCATCTGGAGTGTTATAGTTGTGAAAAGTAATTATATCTGACTGTTCTAATTGTAAGGTATGAATAGGTTTCATAGTATCTGGATTACTCCAATCTCCAGTCCAAACACCTGATGTTAAAGGCTGACTAGGATTTACAGATCTTGCCCAGGCAAAAGCTTTCCCTAGTAATGGAGCAACCAGATCAACTTTGTTTGAAATTTCAACGTCTTCATAGGAAGGACCAGTCATATTATCGGGTTCATTCCAAATATCCCATCCCAGAATTCGCTTATCATTCTTAAATGTACCAATGGTTTCCTTTACATAACTTTCAAGTCGTGGATACTGAGTGCTGTCTTGAAGTACTTTTTGTCCGGGACTCTGCACCCAGCCCGAATTATGAACGTGAGGTTTAGGCGCTCTTTGCTTTCCAGATTCTGGAAATGGATCCCAACATGAATCAAAAAGCACAAAAAGAATTTTCATATTATGTTTATCTGCAATTCCCAGAAATTCATCCATTCTTTTATATAGGCCTTCAGCATCATTTTTATGAAGTAAATCATGCAAATAAACACGCATCGTATTCATCCCTATATCTTCTGCCCAACCCAATTCCTTATCAATAGTTTCAGGATCAAAAGTATCTTCCTGCCACATTTCTAATTGGTTGATTGCTGTGCTGGGATTAAAATTTGCTCCCACAAGCCATGGCTGATTTTCATACCAGGAATTTGCCTGGTCTGATGACCAAATCTCACGACCTTCATTTTGCTCAACAACTGAATTATCAGAACTAGTATCGGCGTCTTTACCTGATTGTTTACAGGAAAGAATCGTGCAGATTAGAACCAGGCTTATATAAAAATTTATCTTTTTCATTTATGTATATTAAAAATTCCCTGAAGCATGTTTAAATACTTCAGGGAAAAAAAATTAGTATTGTGGATTTTGTTCCAGATTAGGATTATTTTCAACTTCAACTTGTGGTATGGGCATGCGAATGTTTTTGCCAATCTCAAAATTGTTAAAATCTGGATCTCTTAAAGAAATTTGATTTACAGCTTGTTGATTTTCAAGATCTCCCCAGCGCTTTAAATCTTCCCAGCGCACGCATTCGCCAGATAATTCTAAAACCCGTTCTATCTTTAATCTTTCAAGGAAAGCTTCAGAATCTGTTCCTATCTGAGGATATGCTGTTGCTAATGGAGCCATATTAGATCTGGCTCTTACCATATCAACATAATCATAAGCATCTGCAGTCATATCTAATTCATTCAATACTTCAGCATAACGCAATAAAATGTCTGCATATCGTATCATTCTCCAGTTAACCTCAGAAAAGTAGTCTTCATTATTTCTTTTATAATCTCTTGCTCCTTTTCTAAACCAGGCTTCCTGATCTCCCCATTCCCAGTCTCTGCCATAAACACGATCTCCAAAATCTTCAAATAAGTCTGGATAGAATAGTGAATGCTGTAATCTTGGGTCTAATTCCCCATCAACAGTCGCTTCCTGTTTAAAAGCATCAACTAGCCAAAATCTTGCCTGACCATCTGACCAGCCAATTCCTCTAGGTGCAAAAAATTGGGCTCTGTTACTTGATACAGCAGCATTAGGTCCTTCTCCAGTACCCCCTCGACGTTGATCCCCAAATTGAATTTCAAATACAGACTCTGAGTTGTTCTCATTTAAATCTGTAAAATTATCCTTGTAATTATCCATAAGACTGTAGATAGCACCCTCTCCAGATATAAGGAAATCTAAAGCTGTTTTAGCATCAGTCCACATATGCTGTTGCATATAAATTTTTGCTAACATCGCTTTTACTGCACCTTTTGTAGGTCTGCCGGTATCTTGAGCTCCCCATTGTAAGGGTAAATCTGCAAAGGCATCATTAAGATCGCTTTCTACCTGGGCATATATTTCTTCTTGAGAAACCTGTTGTGGGAGGTCATCTGGTTGAGAAGGCTCAAGCACAATAGGTGCATTCTCCCATAAAAGAGCGATATAATAATAATTAAGTGCTCTATGGAATTTAGCCTCGGCAATTATTGATCGCTTTCTGGCATCATCTTCAAATTCTATATTTGGTACGTTAGCCAAAACCTGATTAGCTCTGAAAATGGCTTTGTAAGAATCGCGCCAGGTGACTGCATTACCTTCCCAAAAATTATAGTTTATGTAATTGAATCTTGTCCAATCTGCAAGTTCTACCCAGGGACTTTGACTAAAGCCTTCATCTGATACTAAATCAAGTCTGAAATAAATCCATCTTGCCCATAGACCATCTTTATAAAACATAGCGTAAATAGAATTCACACCTTGCTCTGCATCTTCTGGAGAAGTCCAGAATTGATTGGTAGTAAGAGCATTGGGGTTATCCAGATCTAGCTCTTCTTTTTCACAACTTAAAAGCGCGAAGACAAACCCCGTTAATACTGTTATAATTGTTATTTTTTTCATCATTTTTAATTTTTTAGAAACCAATTTCTACTCCTACTGAATAATTCTGGATATTCGGGTATGAACCAAAATCGACTCCTCGTTGAAAAATGTTTGGATTGCTAAACTCAGGATCAAGCCCCTGATATCCTGTTATGGTTAGAATATTCTGAGCAGAAATACTTATTCTTGCTTTGCTAAATCCGATTCCATCTAGTACATTTTGTGGAATATTATATCCAATTCCAATATATTTAAGTCTAACAAAACTGCCGTCTTCTAACCATCTGTCTGAATCTCCTCGGGAATTCAAAGTGGTTCCTCTTACAATTCTTGGAAAGTCGGTATTTGGATTTTCAGGAGTCCAGGGTTGAATTCCTGCTCTGTAGTTACTGTCATCATCAAACCTGTCAACAACACTTCTAAAACCGTTATAAACCGTTGCCCCAAAAGAGCCTATCCAGTTCATAGAGAAATCAAAATTCTTGTATTGGGCACCAGCGTTTAATCCCATTTCAAAATCTGGCCACGGACTACTAACTACGGTTTTATCTGCATTTGTAATCTGACCGTCATCATTTACATCCTTAAATCGAATGTCTCCAGGAAAGGCATTGGGTTGAATCACATCACCTTCTGAGTTTGTGTAAGAGTCTATTTCTTCCTGAGATTGGAAAAGCCCATCTGTTTGTAACATGTACCACATTCCTACAGGTTCTCCAGAACGTGTTATAGTATTGCCTTGTATACTTTCATTCAAACCATTACCAAGAGAAACCAGTTCATTTCTCAATCTTGTGAAATTGACCGAAGCATTAAAGCTAAAATCTCTACTTACCTGTTGATTGTATGCTGCACTAAACTCAATACCTCTGTTTTCAACAGTTGCAGCATTAGAAATAGGATTACCCCCGTCATTACCTGTAGAAAGTAAAATTGGAAATCCAAAAAGTACATCTTCAGTGCGTGCAATAAAATAATCCCCATTTAACTGAAGCTTATTTTTAAACAAGCCCATATCAAAACCTATGTTGGTTTGCTTAAGGGTTTCCCACCTTAATTCTGAATTCGCGAGTCTTACCTGTGTAGCAGATGGATATAAGCTTTGCCCGTCTCCAAGCACAATCGCACCAAATGTGTTTATAAAGCCTTGATACTCATAATTACCAATATTTCCACTACCTAACTCACCATAGCTTGCTCTAAGCTTAAGATCATTTATGGTTTCAGAATTAAAGAAGCTTTCCTTACTTATACGCCATCCTGCAGATACAGAAGGAAAGTTTGACCATTTATTATCATCACTAAATCTTGACGAACCATCTCTACGTAAAACGGCATTAATTAAATAACGATCATCATAATTGTATTCTAGTCGACTTAAATAGGATAATAAAAGTGATTCATTTCGAAAACCTCCAACCTGAGCCTGGTCTCCAAGATCTAAAACATCAAAATAATCTCCTGTATTTGGATTTACAAGAAGGTTACGCTTAAGTCCATTAATCTGTTCATATTTATTTTTCTGATAAGTAGTACCAGCAAGAACAGTTAGACTGTGCTTACCAAATTCTTTACTGAATGTAAGTGTATTCTCAAGAAGTAAGGTTTCAGATTGAGCCCTGTTCTGATTAGTAAAAGAAGCTTCATAAGGCTGGTTTAGTGTCCAGTTACCTTCTCTTCTTAGATAAATGTAGTTATCAAAGCTTGATTCGTAACCAAAATTGAAACGATAATTTAACCATGGAAATGGATCTAGCTCTGCCCAAACATTACCACGTATTCTAAAGTTTTCAATTTCCTGATCCACAAGATTTGCTAAACCTACCGGGTTTGCGGCAAAAACATTTGCTACACCAGACTTTCCGTAACCATAACCACCCGGATTGTCTTCATCATAAACAGGAATGGTTGGAAATAATCGAACCACATCAAAGAACGGGTTACCTCTAAAGCCATCAGAGCCCCCAATTTCATCTGTCTTTGCATTAGAAAGTGCCAGATTTTCACCTAAACTAAAAATCCCCTTTTCTCCACTTGTATTCACACGAAAGGAGATTCTATCAAAATCGGTAGATATCACCGTTCCTTTATTACCGAAATAATTTCCAGATATAAAGTAAGAAGAGTTTTCACCTCCACCGGAGAAACTTACGTTTTGATCCTGAATCAAACCGGTGCGGAAAACTTCTTCCTGCCAGTCTGTATCCACATCAAGATTTAAATCTTGTCTTGGCACACCTCCATTGTCGTAAGCCATATTATTAAGCCTTACAAACTCTTCCTGACCTGCAAGATCATATCTTGGCATCTGTGTAACACTCAATTTAGAACTGACTGTTACTTTTAGAGGGCCGTTCTTACCCTTTTTGGTAGTAATAATAATAACCCCATTAGCCGCTCTCGAACCATAAATTGCAGCAGCTGCAGCATCTTTTAATATTTGTATTGATTCAATGTCATTAGGGTTAAAATCTCTGTTAGCAGTGGTAATAAGACCATCAATTACATACAAAGGATTAGATCCCTGTAAATTCTTAAGACCTCTAATTTCAATACGAGCCTCCTGACCCGGTTGACCGCCACCACGCACATTTACACCTGATGCCAATCCCTGTAGGCTCTCTGCAACGGTTGTTGTTTGCCTTTTAGAAATCTCTTCAGATTTAACTACAGAAATTGCACTGGTAAGATCTTCTTTTTGTTGAATACCATATCCAACAACAACAACTTCATCAAGTACGGCGAGATCGGCTTCCATACTTACATTAATTTCCTGCCTTCCATTAACTGAAACTTCCTGAGAAGCATAGCCTACATAGGTGAATACCAATATGCCATCAGCAGGAACTGAAATAGCATATTTACCATCTATGTCTGCAGATGTGCCAACGGAGGTGCCTTTGACAACTACATTTACAAATGGAATGGGCTCTCCATCTTCTGAAGTTATTGTACCGCTAACGGCAGTTTCTTGCGCAAACGTTTGCGAAAAGACTGATACCAAAAATGTTAGCAAGACAAAAACTTTTAATTTAACAAGTAACTTAGTTTTCATAAAATTTCATTTTAGTAAAATTTGTTTGGTTAAATGACACAATTTGATGAATGAAATAATTCATAATTGTTATTAAGACATATTGAAGAAATAATCTCAAATTGAATGTTTCATAATTTCTAAATAGTTATTTTGAAAAATCGAAAAATTCAACAGACATATATTATCAACAATATGCTTTTCAAAGTAGCTGATTTTTAATCTAACATTCCTCTTAGATCTGTTTCATTATTTAAACAAAATGATTCATTCTTAAGAAAATACTAATGAAATAGTTGTATTGAATCAAATTGTTGAACTATGACACGCTATGGTTTTAAAGAAAACTGAAGAATTCACGTGATTTGTATTTATGAAAGGTTTACTCATCTTATTGCTCGTAACATCTACTCTTTTTGGTCAGAATAATTCCTTCAGGCATCATAAAGTAGAAGATGGTTTATCACACAACTCTGTATTAAGCATGTTGCAAGACCACAGGGGTTTTATGTGGTTTGGTACTAAAGACGGTTTAAACCGATTTGATGGTTATGATTTTAAAATCTTCCAGCATAAATCTGGAGAACCTCAAAGTATTGGTAGCAACTTTATACGTTGTCTTCACGAGTATGCCAATAAAATATGGGTTGGAACAGATACAGGCTTATTTGAATATGATGAATCTACAGAATCTTTCAGCTTAATCGAAAGCACTAAAGATCAACCCATACTCGATATAACCAATGATAACAAAGGAAATTTATGGTTCAGTGCAGCAGGAAATTTGCACAAAAGATCTATAACTAAAGAGAAAATACAAGAAGAGGTTTATAAGCAGTCTTACGTATCACTAATTTCTACAAGTCCATCTGGTGAAATTTACGTTTCATCACCAGAAAGTATCTACATATTTGAAGAAGACAATAATTCATTTCAAAACATCAACTTAGATATTGCCGATGATGTAATTATTACAGAAGTTGATGCCTCAATTTCTAAGGACACTCTTTTTATAGGCACTAAGAATAATGGAGCGTTGATCTATAATAAAGTATCTAAAAGAACGGAATCCTTACTTAGCGAAAATGAAAATCCACTATTTGTAAGAAACTTTCTAAAGAGAAACAAATACGAATTATGGATTGCGAGTGAATCAGGGATTTATATTTATAATTTAATAACCAGGTCGTTTAATAATCTAAAGAAGAATTACAATGATCCCTTTTCATTATCAGATAATGCTATTTATTCATTAGTACAAGATAAAGAGGGAGGTATTTGGGTTGGTACTTATTTTGGGGGTGTAAATTATCTTCAAAACCAATTCACACCTCTTGAAAGATACTATCCTCGGGTTGGCGAAAACTCTATCAGTGGAAATGCAGTTAGAGAAATACAGAAAGATAAATATGGCAATTTATGGATAGGTACAGAGGATGCAGGTTTAAATAAATTAAGCTTAAGTACCGGAAAATTCGAAAATTATCCCTCAACTAATAATGGAGGAAATTTATCTCATTATAATATACACGGATTACTAGCCAGGGAAAATGAATTATGGATCGGAACATTTGAACATGGCTTAGATATAATAGACATAAAGACTGGCCAACGAATTCGTCATTACGAGACGAAGCTCAACAACAGTGGCTTACGTAGTAATTTTATTTTATATATCTACGAGTCAAATAGCGGCGAACTTTTTGTTTTAACGTCTTCTGGTATTCATAAGTATAATCCTGTATCAGAACGTTTTAATGTAGTTGAAGATTTTCCAATTTCATACCATTATACGTACCTTTTAGAAGATAACAACGGAATATTATGGGCCGGTACGTACTGGGATGGACTTTATTATTTCAATACAAAAACCGGAGATAAGGGATTCTTTAAATATGATCGGAATAATAAAAACAGCCTTAGTTCAAATGTAATCAATGGTATTTTTCAAGATTCAAAAGACCGAATATGGATCACCACAGAAAATGGATTGAATCTTTACAATCCTGAAGAAAATAATTTTAAACGTCTTAACAAAGAATCAGGCTTATCAAGCAATGTAATCTATTCTATCCTTGAAGACGACTATCAAAATTTATGGATTAGTAGCTCAAACGGGCTTATGAAATACAATCCTGATGAGAACAAACTAAACACCTATACTAAAGCTAATGGTTTACTTAGTAATCAATTTAATTACAGTTCTGCATATCTAGATGAAAGTGGAGAAATGTTTTTTGGAAGCGTAAATGGATTGATCAGTTTCAACCCCGACACATTCACTAAAAATACTTTTAAGGCTCCTATTTACATTACAGACATTCAAATAAATAATGAAATTCAAAATGTAAATTCCCATGAATCTCCACTTGAAAAATCCATTTCCTTTACTAAAAAACTTAAGCTCCCTCATACACAATCAACCTTTTCTATCACTTTTGCGTCTCTTACCTATGCTGTACCCGAAACAACCCAATACTGGTACAAACTGGAAGGGCTTAATGATAACTGGATAAGCCTGGGTAAAAACCACGAAGTAAACTTTACTGAATTACCCGCTGGTGATTATGTATTTCGGGTTAAAGCTCTTAATAGTGATGGGGTTTGGAGTACTCGCAATGTCGCTCTAGAACTTGAAATACTACCTCCCTTTTTTGCCAGTACTACTGCTTACATCCTTTATATATTAGCTCTATTACTTCTTATATTTTTTCTTTTCCGGTATTATCATATTTATAACAGAGATAAAAACGACAGACGTATTCAACAGCTGGAGAATGCGAAAGAAAAAGAAATTTATCAGGCGAAAATTGAATTCTTTACCAATATTGCTCACGAGATCAGAACACCTCTTACGCTAATTAAGAGTCCGCTAGAGAAGCTTTTAAAAAGCACCTACAAATCTCCTGAAATCCCTAAAAATCTTGGGATTATGGAGAAAAACACTTCGCGCTTGCTGAATTTGGTTAATGAACTACTTGACTTCAGAAAAACCGAAATGCAGCACGTGAAACTTAACTTTTTCACAGTTAATATTAACGAACTTATTGAGGATACATACATGCGATTTAGTCCTATAATTCAGGAACGAAATATCAATTTCACCATAATCAAACCTGCAGAACCCATTATTGCTCAGGTAGATGAAGAAGCTGTCAAGAAGATTTTAAGTAATTTGTACAGCAATGCCGTGAAATATTCTAATCAGGATGTGAGTTTAAAACTGGAACGAGATGAAGCTCATTTTATGATTGCCATCACCAATGATGGCAATCTGATTCCACACCATTTACAACAACGTATTTTTGAACCATTTTACAGAGTTCCCGGTGAAACTAAAAATCTGGGGACCGGTATTGGATTATCATTAGCCTATTCCCTAACCCAATTACATCATGGTAAACTCAATTTTGAGACCCAGAATGATTTAAATACGTTTATTTTAAAATTGCCTCTAGATCAACCTGATGCATTAAAATCCGCTTTGGTAACTGATGTTTCAAAAAATCAGTCTGATCTAACCAATGCAGAATCGTTCAAAAAAAATACACCTTTCCTACTTATAGTTGAAGACAATCCCGAATTATCTGAATTTATATATTCTGAACTTTCCCAAAATTATAATATACTTTCAGTTCCCAACGGGGTTAAAGCTTTGGAACTTCTGGAACAACATAGCATACAGCTCATTATTAGTGATATAATGATGCCTGTAATGGATGGTATTGAACTTTGTAAGCGGGTTAAGGAGAATCCTAAAACCAAGCATATTCCTGTCATACTTTTGACTGCAAAGAGCGCGCTAAATGCAAAAATTGAAGGTTTAGAATCGGGTGCAGATGCGTATATAACAAAACCTTTTTCGATGGATCATTTGTTGGTACAGGTTTCCAATCTTTTAGAAAATCGAAAAACAATACTTGATCATTACAGCAACACACCACTCGCCCACTTAAAATCTTTATCCCTTTCTGCGGCAGACAAGGACTTTGTAGTGCAGTTAGATCAAATCATCGAGGCTAATATGAAAGATCCCGATCTCAATGTTGAGTCTCTGGCTCAATATATGAATATGAGTCGTTCTACCTTATATCGAAAAATCAAGGAAATTTCTGCTTTGAGTCCAAACGAACTTATAAATGCATCCAGACTCAAGAAGGCGGCATTTCTATTGAAAACAACCAACAAAAAGATATTTGAGATATCAGACGAAGTGGGTTATCGCTCACAAACCAGTTTTGGTCGCAACTTTCAAAAAAAATTCAAAAAGAGTCCGTCTGAATTTATAAACGATACGCAATAAATTATTGAGCTAATTGTGTCACTGTAGCAACCGTTCTAAAACCAGTATGATCGGTTGATGAATCTAAGGTTTGCCCCATACGTGCAGAAATACGATAGCTGGCACAATACGAGACATCACACAAAAAGGAGCCTCCTTTAATCACTTTTTCCTGTTGATAGGGATTTTCAGGATTGTACGATTGTGCGGGGCCAGTCGGGTTATATGATTCATTGCCGGCTAAACTTTCATAATAATTTACAGAAAACCAATCTTTAGTTAATTCCCATACATTACCCGCCATATCGTAAATACCCAAAGAATTAGGCTCAAACGAACTCACCGGTGCAACATATGAAAATCCATCTTCAGCCTTATTGGAATTAGGAAAATCTCCTTGCCAGGTATTTGCTTTTTGGGATAATTCTTCTGCATCATCACCCCAGGTATAAACTCCACCGTGCAATTTGCCATGTGCAGCGGCTTCCCACTGTGCCTCTGTAGGTAAACTTCTATTCGCCCATTCACAGTACGCCAGCGCATCTTCATAGCTTACATGAACCACCGGGTAATCTTCCTTTCCTTCAATAGTACTTTCAGGTCCTTGCGGATGTTTCCAGTTTGCACCAGACTTCCACTCCCACCATTGCATATAATATCTCAAATCGGTTACTCCTTCCACCTTTCTATTAAAAATTAGAGAGCCAGGCTGCAGAATACTGTCGGCGGGTTTTGGTGTTCCCGGAGGTAAGTCTTTTTTCATTTCTTCCCAATCTACAGGACGCTCGGCAATAGTGACATAACCTGTAGCATCAACAAACTTTTGAAACTGAGCATTGGTAACTTCAGTTTTATCAATAAAGAAGCCATCTACAGCAACAGGATGAGCCGGCTTTTCACGAGGTAAAGCCAATTCATCTGACGCAGCAGCACCCTGAGTAAAATGCACCCCTGAAACCCAAACCATACCTTCTGGAGTAGCTATAGAATCTGGTTGTTCTACAAGCAATTTTACTGGCTTATTAGCGGCTACATTCTCACTGGTTACGGTATTATCAGGCTTCTCTTTATCTGATTTACACGAACTGAATGTGAAAAAGCCCAACAAAATCACTATGCCTGATATAAACCTAAAGTTAATTTGAAACTTTCTTAAAAATTGGATATATATATTGTAAATCACGAATGTAATTAGATTTAATTTTTACAAGATTGAGGTTGTAAAACTAGATAATTTGATGCATTTACTGCTTTACTTGAAAAACTTTAAAGTAAATTAGAACTTACTTTTCAAGTAATAATACACTACAAATTTAGTTTATGAAAACTTCAAGCAAGCAAGACGAGCGTATTGCAAATATGACTTTCGCATCAGTTTACCCGCATTACATTGCTAAAGTTGAAAAAAAGGGTCGCAGTATTGACGAATTGAAAACGGTTATTAGTTGGCTTACTGGATATACTGACAATGAATTGAAAAAGCATATCGAAGAAAAATCAACATTTGAAACCTTTTTTAAAGAGGCTAAACTTACGCCTCAGGCCAATTTAATTACAGGTGTGATTTGTGGATACCGTGTTGAAGACATAGAAAATGAATTGACTCAACAGGTGCGATATTTGGATAAGGTTATAGACGAACTCGCTAAAGGCAAGGCCATTGAGAAGATTTGCAGACAGCCGGTTTAGCCTGTTTAAAATAGATTAACACTTTTATCAAGCCATACTGCAAGAAATCGAATAGGTTTGCATAATCTTTTTGATTCAACTTTTTTGGAGAC
>CAXPQP010000040.1:0-41559 GCA_964219495.1 Leeuwenhoekiella sp.
TATCTGTCCAAGGATCCTGAGTCAAGTGCTTGATACCAAGAGACATTTTACGGTCATCACGATCCATAGTAAGGATTACTGCTTCAACCTCGTCACCAACATTCACGAAATCCTGAGCGCTACGTAAGTGCGTAGACCAAGACATTTCACTAACGTGGATAAGACCTTCAACTCCTTCTTCTACTTCAACGAAAGCACCGTAATCTGCGATTACAACTACTTTACCTTTAACTTTATCGCCAACGCTTAAGTTTTCGCTAAGAGCATCCCATGGGTGCTTCTTAAGTTGCTTAAGACCAAGTTGGATACGTGTTTTATCCTCATCAAAGTCAAGGATAACCACGTTAAGTTTTTGATCAAGATCAACGATCTCATTCGGGTGGTTGATACGAGACCAAGAAAGATCTGTAATGTGTACCAATCCATCAACACCTCCAAGATCAACGAATACACCGTAAGAAGTAATGTTCTTAACAGTACCTTCAAGTACCTGACCTTTTTCAAGCTGCCCGATGATTTCTTTTTTCTGCTCTTCGATATCTGCTTCGATAAGCGCTTTGTGAGAAACAACAACGTTCTTGAACTCCTGGTTAATTTTAACCACTTTGAATTCCATTGTCTTATTCACATAAGCATCATAATCACGGATAGGCTTCACGTCGATTTGAGAACCTGGCAAGAACGCCTCGATACCAAATACATCTACGATCATACCACCTTTAGTACGAGCTTTTACAAAACCGGTAACGATAGTACCTTCTTCGTGAGCTTTGTTTACACGATCCCAAGCCTTAATCACACGAGCTTTACGGTGAGAAAGTACTAACTGACCTGTAGCGTCTTCACGCACGTCGATTAATACTTCAACCTTATCTCCTACTTTAAGATCTGGGTTGTAACGGAATTCATTTAAAGAGATAACTCCTTCAGACTTTGCATTGATATCAATAATCGCATCACGATCTGTGATGTTGATTACGGTACCTTCTACTACTTCATCATCAAGTGTGTCTACGAAGTTCTCTGCAACTAGCTTTTCAAACTCATCAAGTTTGTCATCATCGATTGGGTCAATACCTTCCTCGTAGTTGTGCCAGTTAAATTCTTTTAGGAATTTTTCAGGATTTGCCTGTGCAGGATTTGCGTAACCTTTTGGCTCCTCGATAGAATCTGGAGTAGCAAGCTCTTCTGCAGCTGCAACGTTTGTCTTAAGTTCAACTTCTTCCTGAACTTCCGGTTTTTTGTTTTCTTCAGCCATTGCTGATAACTAATTTGTATTTTATGTCCTGGCGAAAGCTAAACAACACCAAACCATAAAAGAGGTTTAAAATATCTGTTTTTCAAACTATTAAAGCGCATCGCCTTAATAAGTTCCCTTTGTGCTTTCTATAGTTGTCAAAAGGAGTGCAAAATTACGCAAAGTTTTCTTATTTTCTATCCATATATTTAAAAATATGTTGAAAGATCAGATCATCACCGATTTTAATGCTGAAATACCTCAGTTTAAACTAGTTGGACGCAGCTGGAAAGTACCTCAACAAAAAGCTGTCGTATGTATTATTCACGGCTTTGGTGAACATATTGGAAGGTATTCACACGTTGCCGATTATTTTAATAAAAAAGGTATCTCCTGCTACGCTTTAGATTTACCCGGTCACGGAAAGTCAACAGGTAAACGTGGATTTATTAAATCGCTGCAGAATTATATTCTGGCTGTTGATTCTGTTTATGAAAAAGCAATATCTGAAAATAAGAATACACCCGTCTTTATATATGGTCACAGTATGGGTGGTGGTATCGTCTTGCGCTACCTACAACTTACCACCAATCCTCCTGCCGGCGCACTTATAACTTCGCCCTGGTTGCGATTGGTGCACAATCCTAATGGTTTAGAAATAGTTTTGGGTAGAATTGCGATGAATTTCGGGATTAACACCATTAAAAACACCAAACTCGACCCTACTGATCTTTCGAGAGATCTTGAAGTCGGAAAAAAATACACATCTGATGAATTGGTGCATAATAAAGCTTCCTTACGTCTTTATTTTGACCTGAGCGATAACGGTACATATCTAATGCATAAAGAATTTGATTTTAGAACCAAAGTATTACTTGCTCACGGTACAGCAGACCAGATTACCGACTACAAAGCTTCGAAAAAACTCGCAGAACTTCATCCAAAACAAATTGACTTTAAGAGTTGGAGGGAATTAAGACATGAGACTCACAACGAAATTAATAAAGAAGAAGTACTTGATTTTTATTCAAATTGGATATTGAATAAAATTTAAAGGGCTTTCTTGGTAGAAAGCCCATACAAATCATTAGGATTCAATGAAGAAATCTTGACCCGATGCACAGTTTTAAGTTGGTGGTAAAAGCATGCATACTACTCACTATAAGTCAAATACCCAATAGAACAAAAATACCCCACTTTGCACTTTTGAATAAGCAAAAAAGTGTTTTATATGCCTAACGTACAACAAGTTCGATAAACGACAACGTTAGAAAATTCATTGTAATCATTCCTTATTATTTGACCTGCCTGCAAGGATTTGAATCGTTAAAATCAATATCGAAAATAGCAAGCCAGTTGTTGCAACCCCTTTCCATTGAAAGTGATGCCAGGCATAGGCACCTACAACAGTTCCTAACGCACCTCCAATAAAATAACCTACCATATAAATAGTATTTACCCGATTACGTGCATCCGGGTTTTTTCTGAAAATGATATTTTGATTGGTCACGTGTAAACTTTGTAATCCAAAATCTACGAGAAGAACACCCAGTATTAGACCAATAAGCGAAGTTCCTGAAAATTCAAAAACCACCCAAGACACAAGGAGCACAGCGGTGAAACTATAAATCAACTTTCGGGAAGGATATTTATCATTGAGTTTTCCTGAAATGCTGGCGCCAGTGGCTCCTATAATACCCAAAATGCCAAACATTCCCGCAACTCCACTCCCATAATCAAAATTGGTTTCTAACAAAAAGACAAGTGTAGTCCAAAAAGCACTAAACCCTGCAAATCCAAGACCGCCACGTACTGCTGCCAATCGCACTTCTGGCTTGGTTTTGACAATATCAACAAGAGAATGCATCAATTGAGCATAATTCCCTTTAAAATTTGTTGGAACTTCAGGCAATTTGAAATAGAGAATAGCTGCATAAACAACCATAAATGCGGTAGCTACAAAATACATTACCCTCCAACCAAAATACTCACCTACCAGACCGCTAATAAACCGGCTACCTAGAATACCAATGAGTAAACCACTCATCACGATACCGATAGCCTTACCTCTGCGTTCTTCATTTGCGAGTTGAGCAGCCATCGGCACAAAAAGTTGTGGGACTACAGAGGCAAAACCCACACAAAAGCTGGAGATTGTTAAAACAAAAAGCGTGGGAGCAATTGCAGTACATATCAAGGCCAAAACAATCGCAATGAAATCAAAGAGAATGATTTTTCTACGCGAAAATTTATCGCCAAGCGGAATGATAAATAATAACCCAAAAGCATACCCCAATTGTGTTGCTAAGGGAATATTACTTACCTCCGCTTCGGTAACATTAAAGGTTTTTGCTATTAAACTAAGAAGCGGTTGATTGTAATAGTTATTTGCCACTACAAGTCCTGCGCCAACAGCCATAAGGTATAGCAGGGATTTGCTGAGTTGAGGACTTTTCATAAGAATTAGAACAATGCTATTCTAAGTAGCTTAACATCTACCAAAAATTCGGTCTTTTGCCAGTTGCAATAAAATATGGAATTGATCTTCAATATTGGTATGAGTATTATCTAGTAAAATAGCATCTTTTGCCTGTACCAATGGTGAGTCTTCGCGTGAAGTATCAAGATCATCACGTTTTTGCACATTCTCAAGTACCGCTTCATAGGTAACCTCCTGCCCTTTGGTTTTAAGCTCTTCAAATCTGCGGCGGGCACGCTCATCTGCAGAAGCAGTCATAAACACTTTAAGTTCGGCATCAGGAAAAACCACAGTACCTATATCGCGACCATCCATCACAATTCCCTTATCCTTGCCCATCTCGTGTTGTTGCATTACCAAAAGCTTACGAACTTCGGGAACCGCAGCTACCTGACTTACAAAGTTTGAAACTTCAAGCGTACGAATCTCGCGCTCTACATTTTCGCTATTCAAAATAACTTCACCAACACCGGTTTCTGCATTTAAGGCAAATTTGATATTGATCATAAATAAATGCCGAATGAGTGCTTCCTTGTCAAAATAACCTTCTCTTATAAAAAGCTTCCGCATTGCATATAGCGTAACAGCACGATACATAGCGCCGGTATCTACATAAATATAATTCAACTCTTTGGCCAGCATTTTGGCCACCGTGCTTTTACCAGTAGATGAAAACCCGTCTATAGCGATGGTTATTTTTCTCAAGAAATTGTGTTTTAATAATTTAGATTTATTGCAGATCCAGATTCAATCCAAAAAAACCTGAACTCGCCGCGCTGTTATACCGCGCATAGCTGTAGCTAAGCCGCAATTTATTAAACTTCATAGAAAAACCGGCACTCAATCCCGCAAAACTACGCTGGTCTGCAATGCGTAATTCTTCTCCACGTCTTACACTATAACCCAGTCTGATGTTAAATCCACTATCTGGAAAAAGTTCGGCTCCAAAAATCATATGCCGTAAAGCTTCATCAAAAAAATTGACCTTTTCTGGAGTTGTATTTCCATTTAAATCTGAAGTTGCACGAGCCGGATTCTCAAAGGCAAGATTCCAGTTTTGAATATTTTCTAGTGTAAAATGCCAACGTAGCGGCACGTGTTCTAATTTTTGAGAAATACCTAAATCAACTTCGAGCGGAAGGGATTCATAAGTAACATCATAAGGTGTAAACTGCGTTCCCAGGTTGCGCACTACCCCGGCAACATTAAACCGCAACTCTTCATTCACATAAATAAATCCCAGATCCACAGCTCCACCTAAAGAAGTGTATTGCTCTAACTTGGATGAAATCAATTTAAGGTTTGCTCCCACATAAAAGTCAGATCTCGGGATATTGTAAGCATATCCAACAGAAAAAGCTACTTCACCTCCACTAAAATCGGAAGTTGAATTGCCCTGCTCATCATAGCCCTGAAAATTTCCATAATTGATATAGGTTACACCCGCGTGAATTACCTGCGTGTGCCTATCAATTAAATAGGCATAACTCGCTGTCCCATAATTTACATCAGCCAGATAATTGACATAATTCAAAGCCAACTGATTATCCATCTCGGAATTAATTACAGCAGGATTGAATAGTCCTAATGCCGGATCGTAACTGTAATCGGTTAGCAACTTTCCGCCCAAAGCAGCCTGTTTTGGAGAAGAAACTAAATTTAAAAATTGATAGGTATCACGACCACCCAATTGTGCAAACAAACTAGTTGCACTATACATAAGTATTAAAAGAAAAACGAATAATCTTAACATAGTAAAGGGCTGGGTCTCCTCAAAAACGGAATACAATGATACTTTATTTTCAGGGCATTAAAAAACCCGCTCACCAGAGGCAGCGGGTTTCTTTTATCAAGTGTATTCTATTAAAGCGTTTTTGCATTTTTAACCTTTTCCTTAGTAAGCGCAATATGAAGCACCTCGCTCATATCGTTTACATAATGAAATGTAAGCCCTTTCAAATACTCTTCATTGATTTCTTTAATATCTCGCTCATTTTCAGCACACATTATAATCTCTTTGATATGCGCGCGTTTTGCTGCTAGAATTTTTTCTTTGATACCACCTACTGGTAATACTTTACCGCGTAATGTGATTTCACCAGTCATCGCGATATTCTTCTTCACTTTACGTTGCGTAAATAACGAAACCAAAGAGGTTAGCATGGTAATACCTGCACTTGGACCATCTTTAGGAGTTGCACCTTCAGGCACGTGAATGTGCACATTATACTTATCAAAAACCGAAGGATCCAAATCCAATAACTCTGCATTAGACTTAATATACTCCATTGCCAGAGTAGCACTTTCTTTCATTACTTTACCAAGGTTTCCGGTAACAGTGAGATTTCCTTTTCCTTTAGAAAGAATCGATTCAATAAATAGAATGTCGCCACCTACCTGTGTCCAGGCTAAACCTGTTACCACACCAGCAACTTCATTATTTTCATATTTATTGCGTTCTAACCTTGGTGAACCTAGCACATCTACAACAGTCTCGGTATCGACCTTAACCTTGTACACCTCTTCCATCGCAATGTTCTTGGCAGCATAGCGCACCATCTTAGCAATCTGCTTTTCAAGGCCACGTACACCAGATTCTCGGGTATAACCTTCGACAATTTTTTCAAGTTGTGGTTTACCAATTTTTAGCTGATCGGCTTTTACACCGTGCTCCTTTAATTGCTTTGGAAGTAAGTGTCGTTTACCAATTTCAACCTTTTCTTCAATCGTATAACCTGTAACATTGATAATTTCCATACGATCGCGCAATGCAGGCTGAATGCTTCCGAGGTTATTTGCAGTAGCGATAAACATCACTTTAGAAAGATCAAAACCTAACTCTAAAAAGTTATCGTGAAACTCAGCGTTTTGCTCAGGATCTAGAACTTCAAGCAATGCTGAAGATGGATCTCCCTGATTACTGTTGCTTAATTTGTCAATTTCATCTAAAACAAACACAGGATTACTCGTACCCGCCTTTTTTAGACTCTGTAAAATTCTACCTGGCATTGCACCTATATAGGTTTTACGATGTCCGCGTATCTCAGCCTCATCTCGCAATCCACCAAGACTCATACGCACATACTCGCGTCCTAAAGCTTCTGCAATAGACTTACCTAAAGACGTTTTACCAACTCCCGGAGGTCCATACAAACATAAAATAGGAGACTTCATATCGTTACGCAGTTTTAATACCGCCAGATATTCAATAATGCGCTTTTTAACATCATCTAGTCCGTAATGATCACGGTCGAGAATCTTCTTAGCTCGCTTTAAATCAAACTTATCTTTACTGAATTGATTCCAGGGTAAATCAAGAAACAAATCCAGGTAATTACGCTGAATACTATATTCTGCTACCTGTGGGTTCATGCGTTGCATTTTAGCCAACTCCTTGTCAAAATGCTTCCCGACCTTCTCGTCCCACTTTTTCTTTTTAGCACGAAGACGCATTTCTTCTAGCTCATCTTCCTGCGAAACACCACCCAATTCTTCCTGAATGGTTTTCATTTGCTGATGCAAAAAGTATTCGCGTTGCTGCTGGCTCATATCGTTATGCACCCGGCTCTGAATATCATTTTTCAGCTCCAGTTTTTGCATTTCGGTATTCATATAGCGCAGGGTCTGCAAAGCACGTTCCTGTAGGTCATTTATTTCTAGAAGCCCCTGCTTTTCCTCAACGCTCAAGTTCATATTAGAACTAACAAAATTGATAAGGAATGAATCGCTTTCAATATTTTTAATTGCAAAGCCAGCCTCGCTTGGGATATTTGGAGATTGCTTGATGATTTGAAGCGCCTGTTCTTTAATTGAATCGATTATCGCTTTAAATTCTGCAGAATCTTTATCTGGTCTGGTCTCTGGCACTTCGCGCACAGTTGCCACCAAATAAGGCTTTTCAGTAATAACCTCAGCGATATTAAAACGCTTTTTCCCCTGAATGATCACAGTCACGTTACCATCGGGCATTTTTAACACGCGTAAAATACGTGCAACAACACCTGTTGCGTTAATGTCATCAGCTCCCGGGTTTTCAACCTTTTCATCTTTCTGAGATACAACACCGATGATTTTAGAACCTTTGTTAGATTCATTAATCAAATCGATAGACATATCTCTTCCGGCAGTAATAGGTATTACAACTCCTGGAAAAAGTACAGTATTTCGAAGTGGTAAAATAGGAAGGGTTTCAGGCAATTCCTCACGATTGATCTCATCCTCATCTTCGGGAGTCATAAGAGGTATTAATTCTGCATCACCTTCAAAGTCCTGCAATGACAGACTGTCAATATTTGTAAATTTTGTATTCGCCATAGCTTAGTTTGACACTTTGTCACTCAAATAAAATTTTGAGCCGAAGTGCATATTTAAAAAATTCTTTTGAAAGCCTTAATAATCAACAACTACACTGGTTTAAGGCATACTATTTATACTATTAGTCAATTGTTATGCCAGCCTAATTTCAAGAAAATTTTGGTCAAAGTGTAACAAACAACTGTTGCACGTATCTTTATACTGAAGCACTAACCCGTTGAACACTACTAACCAGGACATAGAATTATTGCTTTCGCTTTGCAAAGACGGCAATCAAAAAGCGCAGCTCGAGGTGTATAAACGCTATTATAAGTCTATGTATAATACTGCCTTGCGAATAGTTAAAGATACTGCCGAAGCTGAGGATGTAATGCAAGAATCATTTCTGAGCGCATTTACCAAGTTAGACAGTTATAATGCTGAAGCAACCTTTGGAAGCTGGCTAAAGCGAATTGTAGTCAACAATAGTATTAGCAGCTACAACAAGCGGTTACGACTTAAGGAAGATGACCTCGAAGAGACTTTATATAAACTAGAAGACGACGAGGGAATTACGGAATGTGACGCTAATAGTTTAGAAATTAAACGGGTTCTTTTAACTATGAACGAGCTTAAAGAAAACTATCGGGTTGCACTTACCCTGAATCTGATAGAAGGTTATGATTATGACGAAATGAGTGAGATACTAGGCATAAGCTATGCAAATTGCAGAACTACCGTTTCGCGAGCGAAAGAAAGTTTACGAAAAAAATTGAGCGAAAGCTTTGTTTAAAGAAAATAACAATGAAGACGAATTTAGAAGACTGGTTTAAGGAGCAACAAGATTGCTTTGATATAGCAGAGCCAACTCATGATCACGAGATTCGGTTCTTAGAAAAATTACAGGCTCAAAAGCAGGAGCTTCCTAAACAACACAAATTAGACTGGTGGAAACCGCTATTTTCTGTAGCTGCCGTGGTACTCGTACTATTTATGGGTTATATGGGTATTGCTAAAGATAAACCTACCGATCTGGCTGCAGTTTCGCCAGAAATGGCTAAAACCAAAGATTTTTTTACAAAAACCATCGAAGAAGAACTGTATAATATTAATGAAGCCCGCACACCTGAAACCCAGAAACTGGTAGATGATGCTTTGTCCCAACTAGAATTGCTGGAAAAAGATTATCAAAAACTGGCAAATGACCTTCAGGAAAGTGGTGAGGATAAACGGGTAATCTACGCTATGATTGCCAATTTTCAGGCTCGCATTGATTTGTTGAATACCGTTCTTGAAAAAATAGAATCAATCAAAAAACTAAACACCCTAAAAAATTATGAAGATGCATTACTCTAAACTTATACTATTTCTTGTGCTGATGCCTCTTGTGGCTTTAGCAAATAACGATCCCGATCGTTTTAAGGGACGCTACACTAAAGAAAAGAAAATTACCAAAGAATATGCTGTCAATGCTGATGCGTTGTTAAAAATTAATAACAGCTACGGCAATGTCGATCTCATAGCCTGGGATCAAAATCGCATCACCATCGAGGTGGTTGTTCGCACCAATGGTAATGACGAAGAAAAGGTAATGGAAAAACTGAAGGATATTGACGTAAGTTTTGAAGCAGACGCCAGTATGGTTTCAGCCCGTACCAAAATCAAAGAAAATAACAATTCCTGGTGGAGCAGCTGGATGAATGGCAATGATAATGTCAAAATGGAAATCAATTATAAAGTAAAAGTGCCTATTACCAATCTGGTTGACATAAGCAATGATTATGGCGGAATCTCTCTAGACAAATTGAAAGGTGTAGCCAAACTTTCTTGCGACTATGGCCATATGGATATTGGCGAGTTGATGGCAGATAATAATGAATTGCGGTTTGACTATACAAACAACACGCGCATTGCATATATGAAAAGTGGAAAAATAAGCGCTGACTACAGCAGTTTCACCTTAGAAAAATCTCAGAATGTGATTTTAAATGCAGATTACACCAAGTCCAATTTTGGAGAAGTAAGTAAATTGCTTTACAACTGTGATTACGGGAGTATCGATATCGATTCTGGCGGAAACGTTGAAGGTAGCTCTGATTATCTGGGAGTAGAAATTGGGAAGGTAACTGGCAACCTCAACCTCAACTTAGATTATGGCTCTGTAAAAATTGAAGAACTAACTTCTCAAGCGAGTAATGTACGCATCAATACTGACTACGCAAGTGTGAAGGTTGGTTACGCTGCGAATCTGGACTTCAAATTCACCATAAAATTAAGTTATGCAGGTCTTAAAGGTGGAGATGACCTGGAGATGACACGTAAGCAGGAAGAATCCTTCAGCAAATACTATGAAGGTTATTACGGAAAATCAAATTCTAAAAACAATGTGACCATCACCTCCGAGTATGGTGGAGTCGCTCTCTATAAATTCAACTAATTCAATCAATCAAAATCATGAAAAAACAAGTAGCACTAATAGTCTTAATATTAACAGCCGGCCTGGCGCAAGCACAATGGTGGGGAGGTAAAAATATTGAAGGCAATGGTAATGAAGTTAGCAAAGACCGCAATGTAGGTGACTATGATATTATCGATGTTGCAGGCAGTTTTGAAGTTCACCTGGTTGCAGGATCTGAAGGAACAGTTACAGTAAAAGCTGAAGAAAATTTACAGGAATATATTATTACAGAAGTACAGGGTGACAAACTAAAAATTCATACAAAAGACGGTTACTCGTTGCGCACCTCGAGAAATAAAGGAATTACAATAACAGTCCCTTTTAAAGACCTTGATAAAGTAAGCCTTGCAGGATCAGGAGATGTGATTTCTAGAGCGCCTATAAACGCTCAAAACTTCAAATGCGCCATTGCCGGTAGCGGCGATATGATTCTGGAAGTAAATGCTCAAAACATCAAAGCATCGGTAGCAGGATCAGGAGATTTAGTCATTAAAGGAAATACGCAAAATGCAGAACTAGAAGTTGCCGGCAGTGGTGATCTTGATGCATCAGGCTTAAAAAGTAAAGACGCTGTTGCACGCATCGCCGGCTCCGGAGATATTAACCTAATTTGCGATGGCGGTACTTTAAAAGCTAATGTTGCTGGTAGTGGAGATATTCGCTATAGCGGTAAACCTGATAAAGTGGACTCTAATGTAATTGGCTCTGGTACTGTGAGCAACTAAACAGTATATTCATCAATCAAACTAAAAAGGCTGCCTGGCATGAGGCAGCCTTTTTAATTTTCAATTCTCTAGTTTTTTAATTTAAGCGTGTTCCAAATTGCGCCTTCTAGGCACAAACAGAAGTAGAATTACACCTACAACAAAGAAGGCAATAAAAAACAGAATCGCATAACGAATACTGGTTTCTTCTGCGATATACCCGTAAGTTGACATCCCAATTACTATACCTATTTTCTCAGCAACATCATAAAAACTGAAATAGGAAGCAGTGTCCTTCTCCCCTTCCGGAATTAATTTAGAATAGGTAGATCTTGACAATGACTGAATTCCACCCATAACGAGACCTACAAATGCCGCGGTGAAATAAAATTGAAATGGAGTTGTAATGGTATATGCATATACACATATTGCAATCCAGATACAATTAATAACAATCAATGTTTGAATATTTCCAAATCGAGCGGAAGCTTTTGAAGTAAGCCAGGCTCCCAAAATTGCTACGAGTTGAATCAACAAAATACTTACAATAAGTCCGGTTGTACTATCAGTCTCTCCCCAGTCTAACTCTTCTATTCCAAAATAAGTTGCGATAAGCATAATCGTTTGTACCGCCATACTATATACAAAAAAAGCGCTGAGATATGTGCGCATGGGCTTATCGTATTTTAACTTTTTCCAGATTTTACGCAATTCTTTAAAACCGTTGAATAAGACATCATTGGTAAGTTTTTCTTTCTTATTCCCTTTCGGAAGATAATAATAGGTGTATTGGCTAAAACCTATCCACCATAAACCGGTAAGAACAAACGAAAAACGAGTCGGAAAACCTTCATCTTCAAAACCGAAAGTTTCGTGCATTAAAATCATAGCCAGACAAACACACAACAAAATCACACTACCTATATAACCTAGTGAATATCCTTTGGCGCTTATACGATCTTGCTGATCTGGAAAAGCGATATCGGGTAAATACGAATTATAAAACACTAAACTTCCCCAAAAGCCAATCAATGCAAGAAAATAACATAGTAACCCAAACCACAAAAATTCGGTGTCAAACCAATACAAGCCTATACAAGAAAGAGCTCCGAGATAGCAGAAAAACTGCATAAAAAATTTCTTATTCCCCACATAATCTGCGATCCCACTCAACAACGGACTTAAAAAAGAAACCATCAAAAAGGCGGCTGCAGTCACATAACTAATAAGCGTATCGTTATTAAAATCTCTGCCCAGAAAATTGACCATATCGTCAATCTTATTCCCTGCATCGTCTCGTTCAATAGTAATCGCTCCATAAAAAATGGGAAAAATAGCCGAAGCTATAACAAGACTGTAAACCGAATTTGCCCAGTCGTAAAATGCCCAGGCATTTAAGAGTTTCTTACTTCCTTTCGGTAAAGCTTCCATAAGCAGATCTTTCAAATTAAGAAAGGTCTAAAATAAGAAAGCCGCTTCAATGGAAGCGGCTTTTCTAATACTTTTTAAACTAGATTCTTACTTCGTAGGATTAACTCCAAATTTTTGAGCTTCTGCAACTGCACGAGGTGCAATCTCTTTAAGACGTGCTATACGCGTATCTGCTGAAGGGTGTGTGCTTAAAAATTCTGGTGGAGCCTGTCCTCCAGATGATGCTCTCATTCTTTCCCAAAGACTTATTGCTTCATAAGGATCGTAACCTGCAATAGCTGCTATTATTGTACCAATCTCATCAGCTTGATTTTCGTGACTACGGCTAAATGGCAACATACCTCCCACGGTAGTTCCTAATCCATAAGCCTGATTAAAAATCTGCTGCTTTTGAGGATCATTACCAATGACCACCGCACCGGCAACAGCTCCTAATCCCTGCAATTGAGCTGCGGTCATACGCTGTGCACCGTGATTTGCCATAGCGTGAGCAAGTTCGTGTCCCATAACCATTGCCAATCCAGCTTCTGTTTGTGCAACAGGAAGTAATCCTGTGTACACTACAATTTTACCTCCAGGCATACAAAATGCATTTACTGCATCATCTTTAATAAGGTTGTATTCCCATTGGTAATCATCTAAATAGTTTGGATATCCCAAAGCAGTCATATAGCGCTCAGCAGCAACCGCAATGCGGTCTCCCACACGCTTCACTTCTGCAGCTTCAGAAGTTCCTCTAACTACAGTATTTTCAGATAAAAATTGGTTGTATTGCTGAAAAGACGCTGGAAAAATCTGATCATTGCTAAAAGCATTGAGTGTAGATTTACCTGTAAACGGACTGGTTTTACAGCTTAAAACCAACGTAAACGTCATTAAAACGAGTATAAGTTGTTTGAATTTCATGGTATAGTATTAATTTGTTTGGTTGAAATTACAAATTCTAACTACCTGTCTTTTAACAATTAGCTTAACTTTAATACTACTTGTGAAAATTATCCTATAATATGAACTACAGAAAAATTCTCTGGTAATTTTAAAAATTTGTCTTCCTTATCCAAATTATTCAAATCGTATGCCACGTTATCAACTTTTATCTTCTTGATTGCGAAAGGCAAACCAATTAAGTGAAGTTTGATTGTTTGATATTCGGTTTCAAAGCTTCCTCCTTTATGCTGCTGTATCGTGAGATCATTAGCCTTACCTCTCAATTTAAAATTGCGTAAACTGAATCTGCCCTTCTTATAATCATAACCATCATTTGCATCTTCATAAACCTTAGAGTCAATCACATCTTCTGCAAAGTACACATCTAGTTTTAGCTCTTCTATTATTTTTTCGCCTACATATTGCTGCACAGGATATCGAGGAATGATCGCTCCTTTACGCACAAACATGGGTATACAATCAATATCAGCATCTACCCAAAGTTCGCGACCACCTTCTAGATATTCGTGAGTCCAGAAGTTATACCAGCCACCGCGAGCTAAATACATTCTGCGTCCTTTTGAATTAGGCTCCAGAATTGGGCAAACCAAAATGTTATGGCCAAAAATAAATTCGTCTGTACGGTAATGGGTATGCGGATCGTCCTGGTCGAAGTAAACAATTGGCTTCAACATCGGGATACCTTCAGTAGCGTATTCGTAAAACATTGTATACAAATACGGAAGAAATGTATAACGTAGCTCAATGAACTTGCGGGTAATATCTGTGATTTCGTCATCAAATGACCATGGTTCCTGATCACCGTGATGACCTGAAGAATGCACGCGACAAAATGGATGAAAAACCCCTAATTGAATCCAGCGCACAAACAATTCCCCTGTAGGCTGCTCTGCAAAACCACCAATATCTGTACCTGTGAATGACATCCCACTTATACACATTCGCTGCACCTGATTATTTGCTATCCACAGATGCTCCCAGGTAGCCACATTATCACCCGTCCAGGAAGAAGTATAGCGCTGTGCACCACTATAAGCACTTCGTGTGATAACCAGAGGTCTCTTGGGATATACATATTTTTTGACACCTTCATAAGTTGCTCGCGCCATCTGCGTGCCATAAACATTATGAGCTTTACGATGGCTACATGGGTGACCATCAAAATCGTGTCGCACATCATCTGGAAAAGTTTTCCCGGGAACTTCCATCACTGCAGGTTCATTCATATCATTCCAAACACCGCGAACACCAATTTCTCCAACCAATTCTTTAAATAAACCGGCCCACCACTCCCGCACTTCGGGATTGGTGTAATCTGGGAAAGCACACTCGCCCGGCCACACCTTACCTATCATATCTGGACCATCTGCACGCTTACAGAAATAACCGTTTTCAAGTGCCTGATTATAAACCCAATAATCCTGATCAATCTTAATACCCGGATCAATTATAACAATGATTTTAAAACCGTCATTTAAAAGTTCACGAACCATACGTTTGGGATCAGGGAAATACTCCTTATTCCAGGTAAAGCATCTGAAACCATCCATATAATCGATATCCAGGTAAATCCCGTCACAAGGAATTTTAAGATCTCTAAATTTTTGAGCAATACCTTTAACAGTACTTTCTGGATAATAACTCCATTTACATTGTTGAAATCCTAAGGTCCATAAAGGTGGAAGCTCAGGCTTACCAGTAAGATGAGTATAACTTTGAACAACCTCGCTCATATCTGGACCATAAATGAAATAATAATTCATTTCACCTCCAGGAGCCCAAAAACTGGTTACATCTAATCTATCCTGACAAAAGTCGAAGGTTGACCTAAAAGTATTGTCGAAGAAAATTCCATAAGCTAGTTTGTCTTTTAAGCCTATATAAAATGGAACACTTTTATAAATAGGATCGGTATCCTTACCAAAGGCATAAGAATCTGTTGCCCAGTTTGAGAATCGTTTTCCTCTTAAGTTTAAATGAACCGGTTTATCACCCAGGCCATAGAAAGCTTCACCCGGATGCGCACGCTTGTTCATTTTTACAATATTACCACCTAACGGAAAACTTTCCTCATAGTGAAAACCAAGTTCATCTTCATTGATAAGATTACCATCAATATCCAAAATCTTGGTTTGCAGGCTTATTTTTTCAATCTTAATGATGAGTTTTGCGGTAGTAACGATGTAGAAATTTTTATTCTCACTGCGTTCTAAGTGATTATATCCAATAAGATTTTCTGAGTCTATGGCGTACGAAAAATCATCTTCGAGTATACCTCGTGTACCATATCGAAAGCGGATTACACTATCGCGTAAAACGGTAAGCTCGAGAATTACATTATTTTCAGTAGTAAAGAAAAGCGTATCTACTTCTTGCCGAATTTCTTTTACCGTATTGGGAAACTGATTTCCCTTTTGTTCTAATTCGGTATTTATGATCATAGGTACCGAGTTTTAGTTATAAAATTTGTCATGTTGAAGGGGTTTAGGGAAAGGGCACGTGAAAACTAGCTATCGAAGTCCTGATCTGTATTTCCTGTTTTCTTAGCACGTTGTAAAATACAAGTTTCATCGGCTCGAAACTGGTCATTTAGCAAAAGATATCAACGAACTAGTAAACAGTATGTTAGTTAACTCTTGATCATCAGCACTAAAAAACAAGAAGGAGCACATCAACACTCCTTCTTATTGCATTTGATATTTTATGAATATTATTTGGCTAAAGCAAAAACCATGGTCGCCAATGGTGCTAAATCCAACTTGATACTATTTTCTCTGGAATTCCAGGGCACAGCTTCTACATCGACCTCACCAGCAAGATAATCGCCGCTTCCACCATATTCTGCTTTGTTGGTATTCAAAACCTCATCGAGTTTAGATTTAGCTTTAAATAATTCAGAAGGTACTCCTATCCTATAGTTCTCTCTTGGGACGGGTGTAAAGTTGCAAATTACAAGCAAGGATTCTTTCGGTTTATTTCCCTTTCTAAGGTACGAAAGCACGCTATTTTCAGAATCAGACCACTCGATCCATTCGAAACCTTCCTGACTGAATTGCTTCTCAAATAATGCCGGACGCGACTTATACAATTTGTTTAAATCGGTCACACAGGCTTGTACTCCTTTGTGGAAATCATATTGAAGTAAATGCCAATCTAAACTTTGCTGAAAATTCCACTCAGCACTTTGAGCGAATTCTCCTCCCTGAAAAATTAAATTAGTGCCAGGGTGTGTAAACATATAACCAAACATCAATCTCAGGTTTGCAAATCGTTGCCATTCGGTCCCTGGCATACGATCGAAAAGCGATTTTTTACCGTATACCACCTCGTCATGCGAAAGTGGAAGCATAAAATTCTCAGAAAATGCATAGGTCATCGAGAAAGTAATGTCGTTCTGATGGTATTTTCTATAAACCGATTCTTTCTTAAAATATTCAAGTGTATCGTGCATCCAACCCATCATCCATTTCATTCCAAAACCAAGCCCACCTAAAAATACGGGTTTTGACACACCGGTATAACTGGTAGACTCTTCAGCAATGGTCTGCACATCTGGATAATTTTTATACACCGTACTATTGAGCTCTTCAAGAAACGAAATAGCATCTAAATTTTCACGACCGCCATATTGATTAGGCTCCCACTCGCCATCTTCCCGCGAATAGTCTAAATAAAGCATAGAAGCGACTGCATCTACACGCAAACCATCAATGTGATATTGGTCTAACCAGAATAAGGCATTACTGATTAAAAATGCACGCACTTCATTACGCCCATAATTGAAAATAAGTGATTTCCAATCTGGATGCCAGCCTTTACGCGGGTCTGGGTGTTCGTAAAGATGTGAACCATCAAAATTACCTAAGCCGTGTGCATCTTCCGGAAAATGAGAAGGTACCCAATCTAAAATTACCCCAATTCCTGCCTGGTGAAATTTATCTACAAGTAGCATAAACTCTTCAGGATAACCAAAACGAGAAGTTGGCGCAAAATAACCCGTTAGCTGGTAGCCCCAACTTGGGTCATAGGGATACTCCATTATGGGCATAAACTCTACGTGAGTAAATTCCAACTCCTTAACATATTTCACCAGCTCGTCTGCCATCTCGGTATAGCTCAAACTGCGATTTTCATCGCCAGTTTTTCTCCACGAGCCCAGATGAACTTCATACACAGAAAAAGGAGTGTCGAGCGCATTATATTTGGCCCTGTTTTTCATCCATTTACTATCCTTCCATTTGTAATTTGTATCATAAACTACCGAAGCGGTCTTAGGAGGATGTTCTGCTCTGCGCGCAAAAGGATCTGCCTTTTCAGTCTTTACATCATTATGATGCGACTGTATTTTGTATTTGTAAACTGTGCCGTGACCTATATTTGGTATAAAACCTTCCCAAATCCCACTGCCATCCCAACGAACCTGAAGTTTGTGATCACCTTCAAGCCAGTAATTAAAGTCTCCAACTACTGAAACCGATTTGGCACTTGGCGCCCATACTGCAAAATAGGTACCTTTTGTACCATCAACAGTTATGGGGTGCGAGCCCAGTTTTTCATATAGCCTGAAGTGTTTTCCGGCTTTAAATAGCTCAATATCAAATTCTGAAAATAAGCTGTATGCTTGTACGTTACTCATGGTTAATTTGGTTAAGTATGTTGGAGATTCCTTTTAAAGGTATAATAGCCCAGCGCGGTCTGGCATTAAGTTCATAACCCAGCTCATAAACCGCTTTCTCCAGCAGGCAATATTGTAATAAAAATTCGATTTCTTTAATGTAGCCGATGTTTAGATTGGCTTGCTGAACTTCCTGAATATAGGTTCGTAAAAAGACGCCTACAATGTTGCTGTAAAGTACCTCTGCTATTTGAAACAGTTCATTAAGTTCGTAATCATACTCTTCATGATTATTGAAAATAGTTGCATAGATCGCATAATTAAATGATCTGAACATACCTGCCACATCTTTAATAGGCGGTTGCTTTACCTTACGATCTCGTATAGTACTTTCTGGTTCGCCTTCAAAATCTATAATGTAAAAATCACGCTCCTGTACCAAAACCTGACCCAAATGATAATCACCGTGAATTCTCAAACGCTCACTCTTCAACTTATCTTCATCAAAATCGAGTAATTGCTTACGAATAATCTTTTTATGAGACAAAAATTCTTGAGCGAGTTCTAACTGTAATCCGTCAAGTTTATGCAGATTGTTTTCGACTAAATTAATTCGATTTTCAAATTGGTAAATCAACCTGTTTTTAAGCCAAACGGAATAGTCATTTCCAAAAGCCTGCGGCGTAAAGGCTGTATGAATACGTTCCTGCCCCAGACCTATATGCATCTGTGCTGTACGTAAAGCTAAATTAGACACATCTTCAAAAAAGCTAAGAGGACACCAGGACAAAATTGCTGAAGACACATCGGTTACAGCTAATTGTCCTAAGTATTTTGTAGGTCTTAAAGTTTCAAGCTTTGGCTTTTGATCAGAAAGTTCTTTAAATATCAATTTTAAATTATGCGTAAAATACTCCCACGCATCGCCCTGATTAGGAACCAATTCCTGCATAAGCCCCAGTGTTATGACATTTTTATCGCTAAATTTTAAGGTAATACTACCCAGATACTTTGGTGTATTCTTAAAAAACCCTTTCATTGTAAGATATTTACTAATCTCATAATCAGGATTCTCATCTACATATACTCTTCTGAAAATTTTCAGGATGCAGGTGTCATTATAAATGATTGAGGTATTACTCTGCTCTACTCCCATTAAACGACTACTTTGATAGCCAGTCATTGTATTTGACCTTCCTCTGCGATATGCAATTTCTTTGTACCGGTATTTTTCGCCTTCAAGAATTTTCAGAAAGATTTGCTTGCGAAAAGATTCTAATAACAATGCATCTACCAGATAACCTTCCTGACCATCTAACCGAAGCTTTGCAATTAGCTTATCACCCACCAAACTTTGATCGGTTATAAAAGCTATTGGCAGGAAGTAATTTTGTACAAAAGCTTCCTGAAAGTTAACTTCCAAAACAATCCCATAAAATCGATCCTGCTGATCTTCGATAGGAAAACTATCGATGATTTCCAGATATTTTAAAGCACTCGCTTTACCACCATACCAACGTTGATTAAGAATATAGGGTTGCAATATATCATTGCACAGTTCGCGATTGAAACGTTCGTTTTCCAGTAAATCTTCCCAACGGGAATCGTATTTAAAATCTAATCTGCCGTCAATCTGTTTATCCTCGGCCATGGTTTTGGTTTTGTTAGTTAGTCTTTACGATTCTTGGGGTTATTTGTAAATCTGAAAAATGTGAAAAGGTAATGATGGGTGGAGTTCAACATAATTCCATTCCTCATTCCAGGTATAGGTACTGTCTGTAATTAAATCTTTAAGTGTCAATTCAGATCCAGGAGCAAGATTCATCAATTCATAAGGCAAACGCAAGCTGCCCGTTTGTTTGTAGTAAGGATCTAGACTCACAACGATTAAAAGTTCATTTTTAAATCCTTCATCCCATTTGTAAAAGGCGAGCAGCCCGTCATTATGCAAATCGCAAAACCGAATATAATTGGTTTGCTGCAAAGCTGTTTGCTGCTTTCTGATTGCATTGATTTTGCTAATGAGTCTGATTAATTTGTTGTCTGTATTCCAATCCCAATGACAAATCTGGTATTTTTCAGAATTCATATATTCTTCTTTACCGGGCACTGCATCGCTTACCATAAATTCATAAACCGGCCCATAAAGGCCTATGTTAGAACTTAAAGTAGCTGCTAATGCATAACGAATAAGGTGCTGAGCTTCATTTGCTCCCTGCAAATGCCACGGATTGATATCTGGTGTATTGGGCCAGAAATTGGGACGATAATATTCTTTCTGCTTGGTTTGTGTAAGCTCGGTCATATATTCAATAAGTTCGTGCTTACTCGTACGCCACGTAAAATAGGTATAGGATTGACTATAGCCTTGTTTAGCCAGCTGCTGCATAATTTTTGGACGCGAAAATGCTTCTGCAAGAAAGAGCACATCGGGATGCTTCTTTTTAATTTCAGAAATAAACCAGTTCCAGAAATAAAAGGGCTTGGTATGCGGATTATCTACCCGGAAAACTTTGATTCCCATTTTTACCCAATGTAACGCAACACTGAGCAATTCTTTCCATAAGTCTTTATAATCTTCAGTTTCCCAGTAGAAATTAACGATATCCTGATATTTCTTAGGTGGATTTTCAGCATACTGCATAGTACCATCTGGTCGCTTTCTAAACCAGGTTGGATGTTCTGTAAGATAAGGATGATCTGGTGCTGCCTGAAATGCAAGGTCCATCGCGATCTCTATTCCCAGACTTTCAGCGTGATTGATAAGGTTTTTGAAATCTGCTTCAGTTCCCAATTCTGGATGGATGGATTTATGGCCACCAAATTTAGACCCAATACCCCACGGCACCCCACTATCGCCAGGCTCAGCATTTGTAGCATTGTTTCTACCCTTTCGATTTACTTCTCCAATGGGATGAATAGGTGGAAAATACAGAGTATCAAAACCCATTGAAGCAACACGAGGAAGTAAGCGTTCACAGTCTTTAAACGTACCGTGTTTACCGGGTTCTTCACTCGCAGATCTCGGAAAAAATTCATACCAGGTACTGAAACGCGCTTTATAACGATCTACATATACTTCCAGCGTTTTGCTTTCGTGAGCAAGATTACGTGTAGGATGATCTTTAAAAATTCGGTGTAAATCACTGGAAACTGCATATTTACAAGCTTCATCATAGCGATTTTCATCAGCAAAAAGTTCTTTTACTCTGGCGATATACTTCTTTCCGTCTTCATCTAACTTATCACTTACCGCATCTAAATGCTGAATCCCGTCTAGTAATTCGCTCTTTACATATTGAGCATCTTTCAGTTTTGCTTCAATACCGTGTTGCCAATTTAACGGGTGATCGATCCAACCCCGAACTTTATATTGGTAAAAACCCTGATCGGTAACCTGAAAACTGGCAGCATACGCATCATTTACCAGTGGACTCATTCGCACCGTTTGCCAGGTCTTGTCAGATTTCCGTTTAAAGCAAACTTCTGCTTCCAGAACATCGTGACCATCCCCCAGAACATCTGCTGTGACGTGCACCAATTCGCCGGTGACTCTTTTGATAAAAAAATCCCCGCCTTGTAGTTGGGGTTCAATATTTTCGATTACAATGCGTTCTCGTGTCAAGGTTAGTTGATTTAAATTTCTGTTTACTAAATAATATTATGCTCTTAAAAATAGCAATAATTAATGATAACTACTTTCAAAATACAAATTTGACAATTGGGTTCATGCACTATAGCGTTAGTCTTTTGTTAAATCCTAACTAAAACAAGCTCTGAGCTTTAGACTTTGGCTACTTTTAAAGAAAAATACCGCAATGAAAAAATTATTGATTTTAAGCCTGATGATGGGGTTTATTGCCTGTAAGGGCACTGCACAAAAAGAGAAAAAAGAAGATTTTGCTGTTAATAAGACAGATGCTGAATGGAAAGCAGAGCTTACTTCTGAAGAATATCGTGTTTTAAGACAGGAAGGTACAGAGCGCGCTTTCACCAGTGATTTATTAAACATAAAAGAGGAAGGAACTTATGTTTGCGCTGCTTGCCAAACACCTGTTTTTAAAAGCAAAACCAAGTTTGATAGCGGTACCGGCTGGCCATCATTTTATGACTACATAGAAGGCAATGTCGCATTTTCCACAGACAACAAACTAGGTTATACCCGCACCGAAGAACATTGTGCAACCTGTGGTGGACATTTAGGACACGTTTTTGATGACGGACCAAAACCTACCGGAAAGCGTCATTGCATTAACGGTGTGGCACTTGATTTTGTTCCCGCTAAATAGAATTGAAGTCCTACGAGAAGGAATTATTATACTGATCCAAAAATTTCTGCTGAAGCCTGTGTTGAGTGTGGCGAAGTGCGGACGATAAAGATTTCCGCTTTCGCGGAAATGAAAAAAGCAACTATTAATTATGAAAGAATATCCTATTCAGAAAACAGAATCCCAATGGAAAGAAGAATTGGGTCCTGAACGCTACCATATCCTAAGAGGTAAAGGCACCGAAAGACCGCACACCGGCAAATACAATTTACATTTCGAAAAAGACGGTACCTACCATTGTGGGGCCTGTGATGCCAAATTGTTCGAAGCCAATAGCAAATTTGAAAGTGGATGCGGTTGGCCCAGTTTTGACGAGTCGATTCCCGGAGCGGTAGAATACGTACGCGACACCACATTTGGTATGATACGCACCGAAATTTTATGCGCCAACTGCGGCAGTCATTTAGGTCATGTTTTTGATGACGGCCCTACCGAAACTGGTCAGCGTTATTGCGTAAATTCCGCTTCTATTGACTTCGAAAAAGAATAGCTTAGTTTTTTTTTGGAACGACTCTTGATATTCAAACACTATAAATAACCTATAAAAACACGATATATGAAAAAATTACTCGCTCTCCTTACATTATTTGCCGTTGTCTTAACTTCTTGTACCGGCGATCCAGGACCTCCGGGACGTGATGGCCTTGATGGTTTAGACGGATTGGATGCAGAATATTCTAAAGTAATTGAGGTAACCACAGATTTTGATTTTGATGCCAATAACGGAATTTGGTTTACTAATTTTATTGAATTCCCATCTAGCGTAGAATTTTTAGATGGGGATGCTGTTCTTGCATATCGTCTTGAAGATGTAGTAGATGGTCTTGATGTATGGACTCAATTACCACATAACTTCTTTTTAGAAGATGGGACTATGCAGTATGTATTTACACACACTACCGGAGACATTCAGTTTATAATTGATGGGAATTTTGATTTATCCACAATTTCTACTGGATATACAGATGGGCAAACCTTCAGATATGTTTTAATTCCTACTGAATTTGCAGAAAACTTCAATGGTGACTTTTCAAACTTAAATGCTGTAATGTCTGCTTTAGAACTTAGTGAATCAGACGTTCAAAAACTGGATTAATTCAGTTTTGAATAAACAACAAAAAATGAAAGGCTTACTTACAGAAATACGTTCGTGTTCTGTATGTAAGCCTTTTTTGCCTTTAGGCGCTAACCCTATTATTTCAGCTTCGCCAAAAAGCAAAATTGTTTTGGCGAGTCAGGCTCCTGGGCGTATTGCGCACGAACATTCAAAAGCCTGGGATGATCCTAGTGGCAGGAGATTACGTGAATGGCTCGATATAGATGAAGGAACATTCTACAACCCCGAGAACTTTGCAATTCTTCCTTTGGGTTTCTGCTTTCCGGGAAAAGGAAAGACCGGCGATCTCCCGCCCAGACCCGAGTGTGCACCACTTTGGCACAAAATAATTACTGATCAATTTATTTCCGATCCACTTTATATTTTAATCGGTAATCATTCTCAAAACTACTACCTCAAAGACAAGCTTAGCCTGACCAGACGTGTTCAAAATTTTGAACAGTATCTGCCTCAGTATTTTACCCTGCCCCATCCTTCTCCCGTTAATCACTTTTGGATGAATAAAAACAAATGGTTTGAAAGCGAGGTTTTGCCTGTCCTAAAAGCTGAAATTCAAAAACGCCTGTCTTAAGCCACTTTCCTGAAAAACCTCGACACAATGCGGTTCGTTTATTAGTCTTTTTATCCGTAAATTCGTGCCTTCAAATTTCACGGAAACTATGAGTAAATACGATATTATTGTCTTAGGAAGTGGACCCGGTGGTTATGTTACAGCTATCAGAGCTTCACAATTAGGTTTTAAAACCGCTATTGTAGAAAAAGAAAGCCTTGGAGGGGTTTGCTTAAACTGGGGATGTATCCCTACAAAAGCCTTGCTTAAGAGCGCTCAGGTATTTGAATATTTAAAACATGCTGAAGACTACGGTCTTAAAGTAGAAGGTGCTGACAAAGATTTTGATGCAGTTGTAAAACGTAGCCGTGGGGTTGCTGAAGGAATGAGCAAAGGTGTTCAGTTCCTAATGAAGAAAAATAAAATCGAAGTTATTGAAGGTTTTGGTAAACTAAAACCAGGTAAAAAAATAGATGTTGACGGTACCGAATACAGTGCTGACCACATCATCATTGCTACCGGAGCACGCTCACGCCAACTCCCAAGCTTACCTCAGGATGGTAAAAAAATCATTGGTTACCGCGAGGCGATGACTTTAGACAAACAACCTAAAAGCATGATTGTTGTTGGATCTGGAGCTATTGGTTGTGAATTTGGTAGCTTCTACAATTCTATGGGAACCGAGGTTACTATCGTAGAATATATGCCAAACATCGTTCCTGTTGAGGACGAAGAAGTATCAAAGCAATTTGAGCGTAGCCTTAAAAAAGCTGGTATTAAAGTAATGACTGAATCTTCAGTGGAGTCTGTTGATACTTCTGGAGAAGGTGTTGTTGCTACCGTTAAGACCAAAAAAGGTGAAGAAAAACTGGAAGCAGATATTGTGCTTTCGGCGGTTGGTATCAAAACTAATATTGAAGGAATCGGCCTTGAAGACGTAGGAATTATCACCGATAAAGACAAAGTAATCGTTAACGATTGGTATCAAACCAATATGCCTGGTTATTATGCCATTGGAGATATTACTCCTGGGCCAGCACTAGCTCACGTAGCATCAGCTGAAGGTATTCTTTGTGTTGAAAAAATTGCAGGAATGCATGTAGAGAAATTAGACTACGGCAACATCCCAGGATGTACGTATGCTTCTCCAGAAATTGCTTCTGTTGGTATGACTGAAAAACAAGCGAAAGAAGCAGGTTACGAACTAAAAATCGGGAAATTCCCATTCTCTGCTTCTGGTAAAGCAAGTGCTGCCGGAAATAAAGATGGTTTTGTAAAAGTTATCTTTGATGCAAAATACGGCGAGTGGTTAGGTTGCCATATGATTGGTGCCGGCGTTACCGATATGATTGCAGAAGCTGTATTAGGCCGTAAGCTGGAAACTACCGGTCACGAAGTGCTTAAAGCAGTTCACCCACACCCTACAATGAGTGAGGCTGTGATGGAAGCTGTAGCTGCTGCTTACGACGAAGTGATTCACTTATAAAGTTCGGAGTTCAAATAAAATTAAAATCCCTTGAATGCTAAGTGATTCAAGGGATTTTTTTTTATTTATTGCAAAATATGTTGATGTCACATCGAGCGCAGTCAAGATGCTATACCGGAATTAGATCACAAAACCAAAAACCGGTATCCCACGGTTTTTCGTCAGCGCTAAAGCAATTATCGTCCTCATTTTCGGCAGACGCATAGCTGCGGAGCACTTTTTCGCCTGCGCGAAAGTCGATCGGATTTTTAAAAATCGGTCCGTCAAAAACAAAGGTGTGAAACTCTCCGTTTTCACCACAGGGGTCTACACCTTTCGGCAAATCGGATATAAACTGCTTATCGATTAACCGACCTGCAAAAGATTGGTCAAGCTGTTTGGCATTTACACAAACCGTAATCGCTTTAAAACCCAGATCGATGAACTCGTTAATAAGCGCTTTCGTATCCTGTTTCCAAAGCGGAAAAACAGCCTGAAGCCCAACTGATTTCAATTGGTCTTCCCGGTACTTTCGTAAATCTTCCAGAAAAATATCCCCAAAAACTGCGTGCGTGTTTCCGGTATCTTTCAATCTTCGGGCAGCGTCACCCAGAATTCTGGAATATTCAGACATCGAAACATTACCGTTAAAAGAAATTTTTTCCAGCGGAAAACCTAAAGCTTCAGCCTGTAAATCAAGTAATTCCTCACGCAAACCGTGCATCGAAACCCGGTTTACATCGGCATTCACGGTGGTGATCAATTGGGTGATTTCGTATTCTGATTGCTGAAGCATTTGATAAAGCGCTAAAGCCGAATCTTTACCACTACTCCAGTTAAAATAAGCTTGTTTCAAAAGATAGATTTACAGGAACGATTTAATCGCCAGTTCATAACTCTGCAAACCAAAACCTACAATGATGCCTTTGGCGTGCTTAGAAACGTAGGACTGATGTCGAAAGGCCTCACGGGCAAAGGTGTTGGAGATGTGCACTTCAACAACGGGCACGCTTACCGCTGCAATAGCATCGCCAATACCTACAGAAGTATGTGTATATGCAGCCGCATTGAGGACAATACCGTCAAAAACACCGTCAGCTTCTTGAATTTTGGTAATTAGATCCCCTTCAGAATTGGATTGAAAATAAGATAACTCGGTTTCCTTAAACTGAAATTGCAACTTTGAAAAGTAATCTTCAAACGACTGACTACCATAGATACCGGGTTCACGTTTGCCCAACAAGTTGAGATTAGGACCATTTAAGATAAGTATTTTGAGTTCCTGAGCCATTTGGAAAAAATTGATATGTAAATGTAAATTAAATTTACAGTATTAAAAAAAACAGGGCACAACAGAGCGTTAACTATTAAATTTTATAAAAAAAGCTATTAATTTCCGTTCAGAATAATGCATAAAAAAAACCTCGCAAAGCGAGGTTTTTAATTCTTGATAAGATCTTCCTAGTTAAAGATAAAACCTAGTGAAGCGGCAAACACACCATTTTTGGTAGAGTTATCTCCGGTTTCTCCATCATAGATATCGGTAAAACCTTGTGTATAACGAGCGTTTAAATAAAGACCGCCGTTAAATTTATATCCTACACCTACCGCACCGGCAAAGTCGATGTCATTAAAACCATCCTCGTCAAGAAGCAGTTCGCCATTAGGACCATCAACTTTACTTTCTACTAAAAATCCAACCTGTGGACCAGCTTCTAAATAAAGTCCTTGAACCAGGTAAATTTTTGCTAATAATGGCACGTTGATATAATCTAATTGAAATTCTGTATCCTGTGCGTCTTCACGCTGAATAAGATCAAATCCCTGACCTGAATAGAACACCTCTGGTTGTACTGAGAACTTTTCAGATACCGGAATTTCCAAAACCGCACCTAAATTAAAAGATGTACGGGCACTGTCATCATCATACTCTCCAAAACCATCACCGGTCAAATTTGAAAAGTTTACACCCCCTTTAATACCGAAGGCTAATTCACTTTGGGCCATCATTGCTGAAGAACCGCTTATCATAAGTATTGCTGCTAAAAATAACTTTTTCATTGTTTTAAGTTTTAAATTTGAAACAAAGCTACACGCCTCAATCACGTCATTTTCCCAATGCCTAATTAAATATTATTTAAAAAAATCTAAAACTATCAGGCGATTTTAATGAATTGGCAAAAAACATTAACAGATTACACCATTTACCTAAAACTGGAACGCGGTCTTTCTGAAAATTCCGTCATCAGTTACAGCCTGGATGTTGAAAAATTAATACGGTGGATTGATGAATTTGAGGTTAAACATTCACCGGTCAATATAAATCGGGAAACCTTGCAGCAATACATATATTATAGTGCAAAAAATCTGTCTGCTCGCTCACAGGCCAGAATGATCTCTGGACTTAAAGGCTTTTTTGAATATCTTATTTTTGAAGATTACCGAAAAGACAACCCAACTGATCTCATCGAATCTCCCAAAATTGGTCGCAAACTTCCAGACACCTTATCTGAAGATGAAATTGATCGAATTATTAGTAGTATTGATTTAAGCACTCCGCAAGGCGAGCGAAACAGAGCTATTCTTGAAACATTATATGCCTGTGGCCTGCGTGTGTCTGAATTGGTAAGTCTAAAGTTATCTGATCTTTATTTTAAAGAAGGATATATTCTAGTCACGGGTAAAGGAAATAAGCAACGTTTTGTGCCTATAGCTTCGAGCACGCAAAAGTTTATCAATATCTATAAAGACGAAATTAGAATTCACGAGAAGCCACAACCGGGGTTTAGTGATATTTTATTTCTAAACAGAAGAGGAAAGTCTCTTACCCGCGCAATGATTTTTACCATTGTTCGCAATCAAACCCGCGATGCCGGCATTAAGAAGAAAATAAGTCCGCACACCTTTAGACACTCCTTTGCAACACATTTGCTAGAAAATGGAGCCGATCTTAGGGCAATTCAGCAGATGCTGGGTCACGAGAGCATTACCACTACTGAAATTTATATGCACGTAGATCGCAGTCATCTGGCTGAGATGGTAAACCGTTTTCACTCTAGAAAATAGATTGATTACTCCTAAAGGAAAAATCCCGATTCATCGCTGAACCGGGATCCTCTCACTCACTAACCAAAAAAACTAAACCAATTATGAAATTTCAATCATACGTTTAGCCTGTACTTTTGCTTCTTCCTTTTTAGGAAGCAAAATGTTAAGTACTCCATTTTCATAATTCGCACTTATTTTTGTGCTATCTACAGTTTCGGGAAGGCTAAATGCTCTTTTAAATGTGCTGTAATTAAACTCCTTACGTGTAAATCTACCAGACTTTTCGGAAGATTCGGATTCTGATTTTGCTTCCGCAGAAATAGTAAGCACATCATTATCCAATTCAATATTAAAGTCGGCTTTTGTTTTACCAGGAGCAGCAACAGCCACTTCAAAACTCTCTTCATTTTCTAAAATGTTTACAGCAGGAATACTTACGCCAATACTGTTAACATTAGTGGTACCTCCTAGCCAATCTGTTTTAAACATATCATCAAAAATGGATGGCAACCAATTCTCATTTGTTCTCTTAACTAAGCTCATATTTTTTAAATTTTAAGTTTTATTAATTTTTGAATTCAATGGGGCAAATCCAATACCAATTAAATTTAAACTCCATTTTGTCTTAATTTAACCAATTATAGATGTCAAAATGTCAAAATATTACGTGTTTGATTAGCCAAATTAAAATTGATCTCTTAGATGAATACATAAAAAAACCCGGCAGCTCTAAAGCCCCGGGTCTTTCTACTAACTAAAATTTGCTTTTCTGATTCTAAATATTTCCTTCTAGAGTAACAGGAACGTGGTAAGTTTGACCTACAACCGGTGTGGTTTCAAATTTCTTGTAATTCAATCTTCCCTGAATGTACTTTTTGATACTGGTATCATCAGAATCTACAGACAATACAACCATCTCGTTGTCATCGTTTACCGTAAAAGAAACATTTACAGTTGTAGTCTCTTCAATTTCAAATCCAGGATCAGACAGGTGATTTGAAAGTTCTTTCTTCATCGCAATTTTTACAGCATTGCTGGTAGTTTTGGATGTTGGTTCGGTTGTGTTTGCGTTAAGCATTGTACCGCAAGCAATAGCCGCTGCAAGTACCATAGTTTTAAAAGTTTTCATAATGTTTGATTTTTGAATGATGTACTTAAAAGACGGTTGATAAGTCCTCTAGTTACACTTCAAATTTTCATTTAACTTTTTATTAACTCTTTTAAGTGTTCATTTTCAAACAGTTACAATTCAAACTAAATGGATTAAGCTAAATGTTATTTTATTGAAAATCAGTTATTTACAAGGAAAACGATTAAGTAATTAAATGATCTAGAAAAAATCACCTATTAACACTAGATAACATTAAAAACAAAAAAAACTCCCGGTAAAACCGGGAGTTTTAAAACAATTATTGTGTTTTTATTATATCTACTAAGCAAGAACAGCCTGCACTTTATCAGCAGCTTCCTGAAATTGAATAGCGCTCTGAACATCAAGACCGCTATTGTCAATTAGTTCTTTTGCGATATCAGCATTTGTTCCCTGAAGACGTACAATGATCGGAACATTAATAGTTCCCATATTCTTATACGCATCAACGATACCCTGAGCAACACGATCGCAACGCACAATACCCCCAAAGATATTTACAAGGATTGCTTTTACATTAGGATCTTTTAAGATTAGATTAAATGCAGTTTCTACACGCTCTGCATCTGCAGTACCACCAACGTCTAAGAAGTTAGCTGGCTCACCACCTGCTTGCTTAATAAGATCCATTGTTGCCATTGCAAGACCAGCACCATTTACCATACATCCTACGTTACCGTCAAGATCTACGTAGTTAAGACCTACTTCTTTAGCTTCTACCTCTACTGGATTTTCTTCACGCTTATCACGCATAGCTGCATAATCTTTATGACGATAAAGTGCGTTATCATCAAGAGATACTTTAGCATCTACAGCCATAATCTTATCATCACTGGTTTTTAAAACCGGGTTGATTTCGAATAGCGATGAATCAGATTCTGAATAAGCTTTATAAAGAGCAGCAACAAACTTGGTCATTTCTTTAAATGCAGCACCACTCAAACCAAGGTTAAAAGCAATACGTCTTGCCTGGAAACCAAGTAATCCTGTAGCAGGATCAATTTCCTCTGTAAAAATTAAATGAGGAGTTTTTTCAGCCACTTCTTCTATATCCATTCCACCTTCAGTAGAATACATAATCATATTTCTACCTGTAGCACGGTTAAGCAATACAGACATATAAAATTCATTTGGCTCGCTATCACCAGGATAATATACATCTTCAGCAATTAAAACCTGGTGAACTTTTTTACCTTCAGCAGAAGTTTGTGGAGTTACCAAATTCATACCGATGATATCACCTGCAATTTGCTCTACTTCCTGTAGGTTTTTTGCCAGCTTAACACCACCACCTTTTCCTCGACCACCTGCGTGTACCTGAGCTTTAATTACATGCCATCCGGTACCGGTTTCTTCTGTAAGTTTCTTAGCAGCTGCAACAGCCTCAGCAGGTGTAGTCGCAACGATACCACGCTGAATGCGTACTCCAAAACTGCTTAATATTTCTTTTCCTTGATATTCGTGTAGATTCATAATCAGGCGTTTCTTTTTATTTGAAAATTGCTGTGCAAAAATAGGTATTTAGCCTTAACCCTGCCAATAATTTAAAGCGGATTTAAAAGTGAACTAAGCATCTCGACTTCCCAATCTGTATTCCGTAAAGTCTAAAGGATCAAAATTCTTAAAATGACCGTTTAGTTCTATAATTCTGCGGGTGCGATTAACCTGCTCTACTACCGGAATGGTTGCCGAGAGATGATCGATCAAATAACTGTAACGATCAGACTCTTGTGTCATTTGCAAAAGCTGTAATTCCTGTTCTAAAGATAAGCCCAACTTATGTGAAAAACTGTAACTGGTTACTTCATTTATAGTTACAGAAGGAGCTTTAACGCCCAAAACTTCATAAAATCGTTGAACCAAATTGTAAAAGCTACGAGACTGACCTGGAAGTGCATCTGCTCTATTTTCCAGATATTCAACAGTTGCTCCTGAATACAATCGATCTTCATAGTTGGCATAAAATTCTGAAATTTTAAATACACGCAGACCTCGGCAAATCACATCGCTGGCTCCCGTCGCATAACGTTTCTGTACCACCTCGAGCTTTACTTCGGTACCATAAGTCATAGTTTTATTTATGTAAGCCGGGATTCCAAAAGTTATTTGAGTGGTTTCACAATCTGCAATTAATTGTTGATAGCGGTTCTCAAAAATATGTAACGGTAATTTCTCCCCCGGAAACACCACCATTTCCAGTGGAAACATTGCTAAAGTTAATGTCATAGCTCTATTCTTTTTGAGTGAAATTACTCAAATACCGCCTTATAAATGCATTTTTATCAATTTTCAGCTCACAAACCTTAAATTCTACCTGTCTTAAACCTAAAACTGAGTAATCTATATTAGCTTTGTACGCTTAAAGTTTTAAGATTATGACCCATCAAAATCTTCTTGACATTGCGCAAGAATATGGCAGTCCGGTTTATGTGTATGATGCCGCTACTATTGAATCACAATACAACAGACTTACAGATGCATTTAAAGATGTAAATAAGCTACGCATCAATTATGCTGTAAAGGCTTTATCAAACCTAGCTGTATTACAACTTATTCACGGTTTTGGAGCTGGCCTTGATACGGTGAGTATTCAGGAAGTTCGTATAGGTATTGCAGCTGGTGTTGCTCCTTCAAAGATTATGTTTACTCCAAATGGAGTATCGCTTGACGAACTGGAAGAGGTTGCCAAGATGGGCGTTCAAATTAATATTGACAATCTTTCAATCCTGGAGCAATTTGGAACCCGCCATCCAAAAACTCCGGTTTGCGTACGCATCAATCCGCACGTGATGGCCGGTGGAAACACCAATATTTCTGTAGGTCATATTGATAGTAAATTTGGTATCAGTATTCACCAAATTCCTCATTTACTTCGTATTGTAGAAAATACAGGAATGCATATTAATGGAATTCATATGCATACCGGAAGCGATATTCTGGATATCGATGTGTTTTTACATGCTGCCGAAATACTATTTGACACGGCAAAAAACTTTAAAGATCTTGACTTCCTGGATTTTGGAAGCGGCTTTAAAGTACCTTATAAGCCGGGAGATATAGAGACCAATATCGAAGAATTAGGAAGTAAGCTTTCAGCGCGTTTTAATGAATTTCAGAAAAGCTACGGTCGCAAACTCACTTTGGTATTTGAACCGGGTAAATTTCTGGTTAGTGAAGCCGGAAAGTTTTTAGTGAACGTAAACGTGATTAAGCAAACAACCTCTACTGTTTTTGCACAGGTAGATAGTGGTTTTAACCACTTGATCAGACCTATGTTTTACGGGAGTCAACACGAGATTACCAATATCAGCAACCCGGAAGGTCGCGAGCGCTTCTACTCGGTTGTAGGTTATATCTGTGAGACTGATACTTTTGCTACAAATCGTCGTATAGCCGAGATCGCAGAAGGTGACATCCTAGCTTTCAGTAATGCAGGTGCCTATTGCTACAGTATGTCTAGTAATTACAATTCCCGTTATCGCCCTGCGGAAGTCTTATTTATTGATGGTGAAGCCCAACTCATTAGAGAGCGTGAAACTTTCGAAGATTTACTTAAGCACCAGATTCCGTTGAAAAAAATGGTTAAGGCTTAGTACTCTAGAACATAATACAATTTCAAAGGCTTTCAGGTTAATTCTGAAAGCCTTTTTTAGTTTATAAAATCTCTTCACTATATTTAAATAAAGGTTTCTAAAGCAGATTAAGTTAAATACTAATGTATTGTTTAAATCATAGGGTATTGCCTGAAAAATAAGTATTTTCGTCCAAATTCAATTTGGTCAGTGATACGATTCTACACTTCATTTTTAGTGTTTTTCTTTCTTCTGTGTGCTTCTGTTAGTGCGCAGGAAATTGCTGTTCTGCAATATGAAGGCGGTGGCGATTGGTATGCCAACCCCACTTCGCTCCCCAACCTTGCCGCTTTTTGCAATACCAATTTAAAGACCAGCCTCAATCCTAAGACAGCGACCGTAAAAGCAACAGATCCTGCGATTCATCAGTATCCTTTTATTCATATGACCGGTCACGGAAATGTGTATTTTTCTGAGGAAGCTTTGCAGAACTTAAGAGATTATCTCCTTGCTGGTGGTTTTTTACATATTGACGATAACTATGGCATTGACACCTATCTACAACCTCAATTAAAACGCCTTTTTCCTGAAGAAGAATTGAAAGAACTTCCAGCAGATCATCCTATTTTTAGTAGTGCTTACCCCTTTAAAGAAGGCTTACCGAAAATACATGAACACGACGGGCAACGGCCACAGGCTTTTGGCATTTATAAAGACGGGAGACTTGTACTGCTTTATACGCGAGAGTCAGATTTAGGTGATGGCTGGGAAAGTGCGGCAGTGCATAACGATCCGCCTGAAGTGCGTGAAAAAGCTTTAAAAATGGGCGCTAACATCATTAAATATGCTTTTGAAAACTGAGCAGCTCACCCACGAAAATACTCCCAGAACAACACAAAAAGTTCCTTTTGTGTTGCTGTGCGATGGAGTATCGAGTCCTGCGAACACAGGGAGTTTATTTCGGCTTGCAGATGCGTTAGGAATAGCCCATATTTATTTTATGAATTCGGCTCCAGATATTGAAAGCACCAGATTAAAACGTACATCCCGATCCTGTGAAAAGCGAGTCGCTTTCTCGATCGTAGATAAACCTGAAGAGTTAATCAAGAATTTAAAGAACGAGAACTTTCAGTTAATTGGACTCGAACTGGCAACTAATAGTATTCCTGTAGAAAGCTATAAGAGCGAATTTAGTAAGATCGCCCTTATGATTGGAAATGAACGTCACGGTATTTCTACTGAATATTTAGAGTTGGCAGATCAATTAGTGTATATACCTATGCGAGGGGAAAATAGCAGCATGAATGTAAGTCATGCTACTGCAATTGCTGCCCATCAACTTATAAACAACAATATTCATGGATGAAAATAGATCAAAAACCATAGCCTACGGGATACTTAGGGCCCTGGGGATACTTGGCGGTATTGCACTGGCAATTTGGTTTTTATATGAGATACAAGCTGTAATTATGTTTATATGTATTGCAGCAGTTATAAGTCTAATAGGAAGACCTATAGTCAACTTTTTAAAATACAATTTGAAATTTAGTGCCACCGCAGCTGCAATAACCACATTACTCCTGGTTGTTCTTATTATAAGCGGGATCTTGGCATTATTTATTCCTATTTTAATCGATCAAAGTGATCACATTAGCCGCATCAATTTTGAGGAAGTAAAACACAATGTTAACCGTCTTAACGTTGAATTCAGTCGTACTTTAGGAGTTGACCAGGTAACACTTATTGAGGGGTTTAAGCAATCAGACTTTATAAAGAATTTTGATATCTCGGTAATTCCTACCTTTATAAATGGGATACTTGGCAATTTTAGTTCAATGGTGGTTGGCTTGTTATCTGTGATTTTTATTTCATTTTTCTTATTAAAAGACAGCCATTTATTGTTGGATAGTATTTTGGTTTTTGCCAACTATGGAGAGGAAACCCGTTTCAGACGTGTTTTTCATAAAACGAAATTACTCCTGTCTCGCTATTTCCTGGGGATATTGCTTCAGCTATCTATATTGTTTTGTTTTTATTCGATTCTGTTGGTGAGTTTTCAAATTCCCAATCCGTTTGCAATAGCCTTGTTTTGCGCCATGCTCAATGTGGTTCCTTACATCGGTCCGGTTGTTGGGAGTTTAGTAATGATGCTGCTTGTAATTAGCGGGTATTTCACAGCAGACTTTCAGGAAGTTATATTGCCTAAAATGCTCTACGTGCTCATTGGTTACATCATCGCCCAATTAATCGATAATTTCATCTTGCAACCGCTTATTTTTGGAAGTAGTGTAAAATCGCATCCGTTAGAAATCTTTCTGGTTATTGTAATTGCCGGACTCATTTTTGGAATTTTCGGAATGGTAATAGCTGTACCGGTTTATACCGCTTTGAAAGTTATAGCAAGCGAATTCCTTTCTGAATATAAAATTGTTCAGAAGCTCACGAAAAATCTATAAACCTTGAATCTCCTGATTCTTGAGCCCGAAGTACAAAAATTCCTAAGGGAGCACTTACATTCAGACGCTGCAGACCTGGCTTTAAAAGGGAGCCCTTTTGAAGGGATAACTGCTACAGAATTGGCACAGCAATTAACCGGGCTTCAAAAAGCGGAAAAGAAACTGCCAACGTGGTTTGAAACTCATGATATCTTCTTTCCTCCAAAGTTAAATCTGGAGCAAACTTCTTCTGAAGAAACAGCTGCTTATAAAGCTTCCCTCTATCCTGGTGAATCTGTTGTCGATCTCACCGGAGGTTATGGTGTAGATTCATTAGCATTTTTTAAATCTTTCAATGAAGTTCATTACTGCGAACTCAACGAGGAACTTGCTCACATTGCTCAGCATAATTTTAAAAAGCTTAATGCCGAAACTATAAATGTACAGGCAACAGATAGTATTCAATTTTTAAAGGAAACATCTAAATCATTCGATTTAATCTATGCAGATCCTTCTCGCAGGCACGAGAGTAAGGGAAAGGTTTTTTTGCTGGCTGATTGCGAACCGAATATCCCTAAACATTTAGATTTAATTTTTAGCAAAGCTAAACGGGCAATGATCAAAACCAGTCCGTTATTGGATATCCAAGCGGCTTGCCTCGAATTAAAATACGTTGCAGAAGTTCACGCAGTGGCACTTAAAAATGAAGTAAAGGAATTACTGTTTATTCTGAAGCCCAATGCAAATTCACGAGACTTTCAAAAAGTTGCCATCAACCTGAATAGCGATTATCCTCAAGCTGTACACATTCCGGCTGATGAAGAACTTGCTGAGGAACCTGAATACAACATTCCACGCACCTATTTGTTTGAACCTAATGCGGCATTGATGAAACTTGGGGTTTTTAATTGGATTGGCAACCACTACAAACTTGATAAATTAGCATCAAACACCCATTTATATACTTCTGACGAGGCAATAGAATTCCCGGGAAGGCGATTCAAAATTGTGAATTCACATCCGTATTCAAAGAAAGCTTTGTCGAAAGAATTCAAAGGTAAAAAGGCACATATCACCACCCGAAATTTCAGAGAAAGTGTAGCTGCAATTCGGGCTAAATTGAAGATTCAGGATGGTGGTGAAACCTATCTATTTTTTACCACCTTACAAGACGGAAAAAGTATCGTTCTAGAATGTGAGAAAGCCTAAACTAAAGCGTAAGATTTTTTGAAGATGGTAAATGCAAGTTTAGCCCCGGCAACAGCCTCTTCCATTTCTGCATCAGAAAACTCCTGCTCATTAACTGCATTTTTAAAAGCATTCCAGCGCTTCAAAACCTCTGGCGCACTTTTACCAAAAAAATGATGTTCTAAACTTGAATTAAGTAATGTGCAGGATTCCAGATTCTTTCGAATAAGCAAACCTCCCATCATAGATCCTTCAGTAACATAAATCATTCCCAGGATCATTGCTCCCGTAATCTTCTTATCTGAATTTATTGCTGCAGAATCTGTAGTAAAATTAATGGCCTTAATATCTTTTTGAAGAGCGTCAGACTTGGCTCCATCTGCAAATTCCTTTAAATACGCAGGAATTTGAGATTCGTTGGCAGAAATAATCTGATCTATACTGTGGTAGGCATACCAGTTTTGCTGTAGCAAATCCATGTATTGCGACATGGTGATAGAATGATCTAGAATAAAACGAGCCAGATTATCCTGTTCCGTTTCTTTATGAAGATCGCTTGTTTGCGTCTTTAAGTGGTCTAAAATCATATCCGGTTTTAAGTCGTTTTAAATCTTCCTGTATTTTAAGCATCCCTTCACGGTGAGACATATTTTCTTTGCTGAAATTTTCCAGAAAAACCTCGATATCCTTCACAAGACGTTTACTTTCTAAAATTTTCTTGCGTACAGGATGCATCAAATGACCATTGTTTGTAATGGCATTAAAATAAGGCTCCAGCCGCTTGTGAAGCTGACTGATGTTCTTTTTAAGAATAAAGCCTGAAGCTCCATTTAAAATAGTATCTGCCGCAAGCTCTTCATTGTTTATAGCACCTGTAACAAAAAGGAATGTTATTGATGGAGCAATTTCCTGTGCCTCTTCAAGAATTTCAAGACCAGAACATGTGGGTAGTTTATAGTCAGACAAAATGATGTCTGGTGGTCTAGTTGTAACCTGCTTTCTAAACTCAGAAAGGTTTTTACATACTTCTACCTCAGCATCAGGATCTGTTTTAAAAATTTCGCGCTTAATAAGCGTCACATCTGCTGCATTATCTTCAACCAGCAAAACTCTTAAATTTTCTATTGCCATCTTATTTGTTGTAAACAATCCAATAGTCCATCATTGCAGGCAAAGCTTTGCAAAGGTCTGTGAATGTCTTTGGTTTTTCTATATAACTATTTGCTCCTAAATGATAGGAAAGTTGAATTTCATCCTTTCGGTCAGACGAACTCAGCATAACAACCGGTATCGATTTATAGGCTTTCATTTGTCTGATATTTTTAAGTAATTCTAGCCCATTAACCTTAGGAATTTTAATATCCAGCAGAATCAATCTGGGCAGCTCTTCGTCATCTGTATTGGCTTTTAAATACTGTAAAGCCTCTTCTCCATCAGAAATATACTTAACCGTATAATCTGGCATTTGCTTCTGAAAAATACGCTTCATCAGCGTAATATCATTTTCATCGTCTTCAACGGCTAAAACGTACTTTGATCTCATAGCAAAAATTTTAGTTCAAAGTAAAGAAAAACGTGCTTCCCTGCCCCATTTTACTTTTAACTTTAAGCTTCCCGTTATGCTTTTTTATGATACGCTTAACAATTGTAAGCCCAACTCCAGAGCCGGGATATTCTTTTCCTACGAGCCTGCTAAACAACTTAAATATGCGGCTCTTATGCCTCTTGGCATCAAAGCCGATACCATTATCCCGTACATAAATAAAGGACTTGCCCTTAATATCTTCTATACCGATCTCTATTGTTGGATTTTCTGCAGCTGCAGAGTATTTTAAAGCATTTGTCAACAGGTTTTGCATAACCTGAGTTATCATCTTTTGATCTGCCTCGACAACGGGCAAAGTGTCACTTATTTTTATTTCTGTATTGGGGTAATCTTGAGAAACATTGATGAATTGAACAAGATCTCTAGTGACAGTAGCTAATGAAAATTTAGTTCGAGTTAAGCTAGCCTGAGTAACTCTTGAAAACTCCAAAATATCATCAATAAGCAAATTCATTTTATCTGCCGAATCTATAATAGTCTGAACTGAAGCTTTACCAAAATCATCAAGTTGATCGCTGTAATCTTCTTTAATAATCTGAGCGAAACCATCAATACCACGTAGCGGAGCTCTCAAATCATGAGCAACACTATAACTGAAGGTTTCTAAATCTTCATAAGCACTCTGAAGCTTGCTGTTAAGTGTACGAACCTCTTCATATTTCTCAAGAATAATCTCTGAAATATCCTGCTTTAATGCGATAGCAGCCTTAATCTCATATTCAACCCAGGGTTCTGATTGACCTTCTTGCAAAACAGACCATTTTTCAAATGATTTGCGAGGCGACAGGCGCTCATTAGCATCGAGGTTTACAGATTTATCAGGATTTCCTGCCCAGTTTACTGTTTCTAATTTTTCAGGCTTAAACCAGATCAATGCATCTTTACGGGCAGAAGATAGAAATACACATAGCACCCCGGCAGCTTTTAATTTTAAACCAATATAGGTTTCAAAATCTTTACCTAAAGCATTTGAATAGTAATAATTATCAGTAAGATCCGCTTTTGAAAGGGTTTTAATTAAAGCCTTAATTTGATCGGCTTCCGGAGTTAAACCTACCGTTTTAAGCTCCCCGTCTAATAAAGCTGCCGCACCATAGGCATCTGTAATTTGCAGCATCGTATGGTCGCCACTTACCAATCCGTGTAAAATCTGCCAATCCTTGCTAATTTTCTCGAGCAACTTGTTGCGTAATACAGCACTTTCATTAATCTTATGTAAAGCAGTATTTGCAGTAGATAAAATAATTCGACTAGATAATACCTGAGTGAGGTATTTACAGGACTGTCTTTGATAATAACTTATAAACTTGGGTGAATTATGATGGCAGGCGATTAAACCCCACAATGTTCCTTTAGAGATGATTGCAGCGGTTAATGTTGCGCCAACTTTCATATTCTCAAGATATTCGATATGAATGGGAGATGAAGCCCTGTATTCACTGTGAGTGAGATCTACAGGATTGTCCTGCTCTTTCCCAGACAATGCTTGAATAGCCACAGGTTTACTATTTACATCTGCAATAATGCGAACGCCTTGTTTAAGAAATAATTTACGCGCTTGTTGAGGAATGTCTGATGCCGGGTAACGTAAACCCAACCAACTTTCCATCTCTGGCTTTTTCTCTTCAGATACTACAATTCCATCCCAGTTTTCATCAAAACGATACACCATCACTCGATCATATCCGTAGTATTCACTAATTAAGCTAGCCGTAAGATCACACATTTCCTGCTCAGTCTCCGCAGCATTTAGTTCAGAAACAATTGATGAAAGATAAATTTGATGTTTATAAGGATTTTCTTCGCTTTGTAATGGCTCTAACTCTATTATGATATTCCCATTGTATTTGTGAGATACAACCAGGTAATCTTCATCATTTAAACTAAAATTATGAGGTATGGCTTTATCTTCATCTTCCAATTCATCACACACCTTAATCAGAGAATCTTCAAAAAAATGAGATAATGATACTCCTAAAACTTCTGCACAGGCAATTCCTAAAAGCTCCTCAACATTCTCACTACAGTAATTAATGATATGAGATGATGCATCTGCACTTATGAGATAACCACAGGACTGAATTTTGCCCAGGATATGTATAGGCTCTTTATCACAATTGGTAAGTGTAACTTCTTGAGGATAGAGAGAAGAGTTACTCATAGTTAACTAGCGCTTTATTTTAAAGTAAAAGGTGCTTCCCTGCCCAAACTGAGAGTCAACCCAAATTTTACCATCGTGAATTTTTACAATCTTTTTACAATGTGCAAGTCCAACTCCGGTACCTTCATATTTCTCTTCGGTAGGTACGCGACCAAAAATCTTGAAAATAGCTTCAAGATCATCTTCTTTAATACCTATACCATTATCCTGTATTGAGAACGTATGAAATTCTTCATCTGAAAATGAGGAAATTCGAATCAACGGACTTGTATCTTTTTGCCGGTACTTAAGCGCATTACTTATAAGGTTTTGAAAAAGCAGGCGTAATTCTGTCTCAAATGCCATTACTTTAGGCATTTTACCAACGCTTATAGTAGCCTGAGCCTCACGAATACTTCGGTTCAGATCATACTTTACAATCTCTATCAACTCAGCAACATCAACTTTCGATTTTTCAAGATCTTCACCTATACGGCTATGCTCCAGTAAAGCTTTAATCTGCTCTGCCATACGGCCAGATGCTTCATGAATATAACCAAGATATTCTTTACCCTTTTCGCTTAACTCACTACTAAACTTTTTACTTAAGAAGTCACTACTGAAGCGAATAGTTGACAAAGGTTCCTGTAAATCGTGAGAACAAATTGAAACGAATTGCTCTAAATCTGCATTAATGCGTTGTAAATCTTCTTTTTGCTTCTGCAGTTCCTTTTGGGCGTTTTTCAAATCGGTAGATCGGAAGAGCGTCGTGTAGGGAAAGAGTGTCTGAGCTAG
>CAXPQP010000041.1:0-137204 GCA_964219495.1 Leeuwenhoekiella sp.
CACAAATACGGTTTTAAAACGTAGTCGAGTTCATCAACTCCTCTGATGCTTAAAGTAAGTTCGTCGGTGCTTTCGGGAAATTTTCTTAAAAGTGTGGGGATTACGTTACCGTTATAATTGGCAGGTAGTTCTTTTTGTGCCGTGGTAAACTGGCGTTCGCATTCAGCCGCTATTTTAGTGTAGTCATTAAGACTGATATTTAGTTCCTGATGATAGCCTTCATCATCCAGGCCATCTATGCTGTTGTCTTCAGAAATCGGGTCGTAGATGAATTTATTTTGGCTTACCGTATAGGTGTTTCCCTTAGTGTCAATAAAAATATACGTGGGTGCATTGGGTAATGTTTTTTTGGTAGTGGTAATTCCCGGTGTAGCTCCACAACTAGTTAAAATTACCAGAATTAAAACTCCTAAAAAGATCCTCATTTGCATACCTACATCTTAAAAACTGAAGAATCGAATTTACGAAAGCACCTGCAGCCATTATTTGCGTTTAGGCTTAGTTTAACGTTTTATCGCGCAACTTTCAGAAATAATTGTAGTTTTGATAAACTTGAAAAATCCCCTGATGTCAGACTTTTGGTTCTACTTTAAAATTGGCCTCGAGCACGTGCTCGATTACAAGGCTTACGATCACGTTTTATTCTTAATTGTACTTACCGTTCCTTACGTTTTTAAAGACTGGAAACGCGTGTTTTTATTGGTGACGTTATTTACTTTGGGCCATACTGTTTCGTTGCTTTTGGCGACCTATGGCGTGGTTAGTGTAGATAGGGGAATCATCGAATTTTTGATACCAGTAACCATTTTTATTGCTGCGCTTTACAATGTGTTTACGGCAGGAAAGGGCGCATACAAAGACAAACTGGGGGTTCTTTTGATTACCGCGTTGTTTTTTGGGCTTATTCATGGTTTGGGCTTTTCATCCTTTTTCATTCAACTTACAGCACATTTATCGAGCAGATTGCTTCCGCTAGCTGAATTTGCACTGGGTATAGAAGCTGCACAACTTATCATTGTACTTGTCGTTCTTATACTAGGATTTCTGGGACAAACGATTTTCAGGTTTTCGAGAAGAGACTGGATGCTTTTCATTTCGGCAGTAGTAATTGGGATGGTAATACCTATGTTAATAGAAAATTATCCGTGGTAAACCCAGATTTAGGGGATGAGAAGCAATTTTAGTTTTTTATATTCGCAAGCCTAAGCTGTTGTACGCAGATAATGACTGTACCACGATAGATATGCCTTCGATCACAAAAGACAAACAACTCAAATATGATATTGCCTACTTACGTATGGCGCGTGAATGGGCAAAATTGTCCTATTGCAAGCGCAAGCAGGTGGGTGCCATCATTGTAAAAGACAAGATGATCATTTCTGATGGGTACAATGGTACACCTACAGGTTTTGAGAATTTTTGTGAAGACGAGGCAGGTTATACCAAATGGTATGTGTTACATGCTGAAGCTAATGCGATTCTAAAAGTAGCTTCATCTACACAGTCTTGTAATGGAGCAACACTCTATATTACCCTCTCTCCGTGCACTGAATGTAGCAAGCTGGTACATCAGGCAGGTATAAAACGCGTGGTATATAACGTGGGTTATAAAGATCCCAGCGGAATTGATTTTTTAAGAAAAGCAGGAGTAGAAGTGGTTTGCATAGAAAATATTGAAGAAGATTAATGGGAGGTTATCAAAAAAAATACCTGCCTATATTTTTCTGCGTGGCTGTGGCCCTGGGAATTCTTATTGGTAGTAAGCTCAACTACGGGGCTACTTCTTCTACTATTTTAGGTGGAAATTCTAAAAAAGAAAAACTCAACCGACTGATTGATTATATCGATTACGAGTATGTTGACCCCATAAATACAGATAGTATTGTTGATGTAACAGTTAACGGAATTCTTGAGAATCTCGATCCACATTCTGTATATATTCCACCAAGTGAACTTCAGGAAATCACCGAAAGTATGAAAGGTGATTTTGTGGGAATCGGAGTGAGTTTTTATGACTATAAAGATACCATTACAGTTACCAGACCGCTTCCTGGCGGACCTAGTGAAAAGGTAGGTATACGCGGCGGAGATCGCATTATTGCTGCTGATGGTAAATCACTTACCGGGCGTACGATGATAGGAGACACCGTGGTGAGTCAACTCAAAGGTAAAGTAGGTACGGTGGTAGATTTAACCGTGCTAAGACCAGGTAAAGACAATCTGTTGCATTTTAAAGTAAAGCGCGATGTGGTGCCGCTTAAGAGTGTTGATGCAGCATATATGATTACCGATACCTTAGGCTATATCAAAATCAATCGTTTTGCCGAAAGTACACCTGATGAATTTCATACTGCTTTACAAAGTTTAATTAAGAAGGGAGCTCAGGAACTGGTTTTGGATTTGCGCGGAAACCCCGGTGGTTATATTTCGGCAGCTGAAAAAATAGCCGACGAGTTTCTGGAAGACGATAAACTTATTTTGTTTACTAAAAATAAGACTGGCAAGATCGAGAATACTTTTGCTACCGATGATGGTGATTTTGAAGACGGACAGGTTTATGTCTTGATCAATGAAAATTCTGCCTCTGCGAGTGAAATTGTTGCGGGTGCATTGCAGGATAATGACCGAGGGGTAATCGTGGGAAGAAGATCTTTTGGTAAAGGTCTTGTGCAGCGTGAGATGGATTTGGGTGATGGTAGTGCAGTGCGATTAACAATTGCCCGTTATTATACACCAACTGGTCGCAGTATTCAAAGGCCTTATGACGACGGCAACCAGGCTTATTATGAAGATTACCTCAAACGCTATAAAAACGGAGAGATGCAAAGTGTTGACAGCATTAGTACCGCAGATAGTTTGCGCTATGTAACTCCTAAGGGAAAGGTAGTTTATGGCGGTGGAGGTATTATTCCAGATGTTTTTATTCCAAAAGACACCAACTACGAGAAAGAGGCTATTATTTATGCTTTGCGCTCAGGGGCTATGTCTCGCTTTGTGTTTGAATTGCTCGAGAAACGCAGAGTGTATTACAACAGTCTTAAGTACGATCGCTTTGAGCAGGAAGTTGATATTACCGATGCAGACATCAATGACTTTGTAGGATATCTAAATGCTCGCAATCTAAAAATCAGGATTAAAGATTATAAAAACGATTTAAAGCGTTATCTTAAAGCCGTGATGGCGCAACAGCTTTTTAGTAGTACCATATTTGAAAAGCTTATAAATGAAGAAGATCCTGCCATTCAGAAAATTAAGGAATTAAGCCGCAATTGATATGATTATCATCGCTTCTATCTTTGTGTTTTGCATCGCTGCAGTATTTCGACTACTTGATAACAGTGCAGGTATCCTTATTTCTAACGGAATTTCGGTAAGTCCGTTTTACCTTTCAAGAAAAGAAGTAAAGGGACAGATGAAAAAGATTTCTGATAAGAAATTGCGTAAAAAGCTGAAGCGAACCCTTTTGTTTCAACAACTCCACAAAATTTTTCTGGCGTTAGCCCTACTCACATTTATAGCAGGAGTGGTTTATGAATTTATAAATCCAACCCTTGTAAACCTGCTCTAAATTGAAGTTTTAGTCTGCTTAGGTTTACGACTCTTTTCTGCTATTTTTCTCGACATCATCAGGATTACCAAAAGTAAAACTGCACACAGGCAGGCAACTACAGAGATTACAGCAACTATACTGGTATCACCAAAAGGTGCTGAATAATCTATTTTCGTTAGATTAAAAATCATTAGAGCACTTGCCAGCCCTAGAAGAATATAGAGAACTACTTTCATAATATTAAATTTAAATCTGGCAGAGCTTCGTTATTAAAACAAGCCTTGAATATTAGTTGTAAATAGCTTAACTGCCATCGCCAGCAAAATTACGCCAAAGATTTTGCGTATAATGCTAATTCCCTGTTTTCCCAGAATTTTCCCGATTTTCCCGGAAGCTTTCAGTACCAAATAAACAAACAGAATGTTGACGATAATAGCCACAATAATATTTTCTACGGCATATTCTGCACGCAGGGAAAGTAGGGAAGTCATCGTACCTGCACCGGCAACCAGCGGAAATGCAAGCGGCACAACACTGGCAGTTTCTGGAGCATCATCTTTGTAAAGCTGAATTCCCAAAATCATTTCCAGAGCTATAAAGAAGATGATAAAGGCACCAGCAACGGCAAACGAGTTTACATCAATCCCGATTAGGTTCAGGATTTCTTTTCCTATAAATAAAAACATCACCATAAGAGCTGCTGCAACAATAGAAGCTTTCTCACTCTGAATGTGACCCACTTTTTCGCGCAAGCCTATGATAATAGGAATACTGCCAATGATATCAATTATTGCAAATAAAATCATTGTTGCTGTTGCGATTTCTTTAAGATCAAAGTTCATAATCTTCCTTCTTTTTTTTGAGGGCGCAAAATTACAGCTATTTCTTTGAATATTAATCAGTTTTGGGTCTAGATTTAACAAATTCTTAATTTGAAAAATAATGTTTTGTGTTGGTGTCGATTTTGTATTTACAATTCGATTTTTATTTAAACTTTGAATTTATTTAAAGCTATTCTTTTATACTGATCATATTTAGGACTAAAGGCTAAAACGTATCTTTGCGGCATGTTTCAGATAGATAAAACCATAGTTTCAGAAGAGGTCATACAAAAGGATTTTGTGTGCAATCTGGCTTCGTGTAAAGGGGAATGTTGCATCGCTGGTGAAGCTGGTGCTCCGGTAGAACCGGATGAGGTAGAAATTCTCAAGCGTATTTACCCCAAAGTGAAACCTTTTCTTAGACCAGAAGGCATCAAAGCCATTGAAGAACAGGGTACACACATCACTACAGATCTTGACGAACTAGAAACGCCGCTAGTAAACGGTGCAGAGTGTGCCTATGTTACTTTTACCAGTGAAGGTGTTGCCTCCTGCGGTATCGAAGATGCGTACAATGCCGGAGAGGTAGATTTTAGAAAACCCATTTCCTGTCATTTATACCCCGTGCGTTTGCAGGAGTATTCCAAATTTACCGCGGTAAATTACCACAGATGGCCTATCTGCGACGATGCTTGCACACTGGGTAAAGAATTGCAGGTGCCGGTTTATAAGTTTACTAAAGATGCCCTGATTCGTAAGTTTGGCGAAGCCTGGTACGAAGAATTAGAAGCCGTCGCTGCGCATTTTAGAAAAGAGGATGCTGAGTAAACTTCCGGGCGACCAGGCTTCCATATTTGCTGAAATGACCGCGCTAGCCACAAAACATGGTGCGCTCAACCTGTCTCAGGGCTTTCCCGGTTTCTCGCCAGATTCAAAATTGATTGATTTGGTAAATCAGGCTATGCGAGACGGCTACAATCAATACGCTCCGCCTGCAGGTCATTTACGCTTACGCGAAAAGATTAGCGAACTTATTGCTGATTTACGTGGGAAAACTTACGATCCCGAAAATGAAATTAACCTGACGGTAGGTGCTTCGGAAGCACTGTATGTGGCGATTACGGCATTTGTACATCCCGGAGATGAAGTGATCGTGCTCAAGCCTGCTTTTGATAGCTATGAACCTACTATCAAACTTCAGGGAGGTGTGCCTGTAACTGTCCAATTGGATGCTCCCTATCTGAATATTGATTGGAATAAGGTTGCTAACGCAATTACCTCAAAAACCCGAATGATCATCATCAACAATCCGCATAACCCAAGCGGAATGGTCTTTAAGGATTCTGATTTAAAGCAGTTGGAAGTAATTGTTAGGGATACTAACATTTTGATATTAAGCGATGAGGTCTACGAACATATGGTTTTTGACGGAAGAATTCATCAGAGCGCTGCTTCCTATCCCGGCATCGCCGAGCGGGCGTTGATTACCGCCTCTTTTGGAAAAACCTTTCATACCACCGGTTGGAAAATGGGATATTGTCTGGCACCAATAGACTTGATGCGGGAATTTAGAAAAGTGCATCAAAATCTGGTTTTCAGCATTCACCATCCTACCCAAATTGCCTTGGCGCAATACCTGGAAGAACCGAAGCATTATTTGGGCTTATCAGAATTTTATCAGGCTAAACGCGATACATTTCTAAATGCATTAAATCAAAGCCGTTTTACCTACACTCCGGCAGAAGGCGCTTACTTTCAAATTATGGATTACAGCGCCATTACCGACGAGCCCGCAGTCGATTTTGCTAAACGCCTAACTCGCGAACATAAATTGGCAAGTATTCCCGTTTCTGTATTTAATATTAATCACCGGGACGATCATCTGCTTCGTTTTTGTTTTGCCAAAGAAGAAAAAGACTTGCTAAAAGCTGCAGAAATTTTAAATTCGATTTAGTAAATGGTCTCCTGGTTCAACGGATAGAATAGAAGTTTCCTAAACTTTAGATCCAGATTCGATTCCTGGTGAGGCTACAAAGATCCAGGTTCCCCCGACACTTCTGGGCTGGTGAGGCTACAAAGATCTAGGTTCCCCTCCCGACGCATCGGGACTTCTGGGCTGGTGAGGCTACAATAACTTCTCTTAAAATGACTCATACTGATTGATGCCGGATATATGAAGCTTCAATCAGGATGAGAAAAAAACAACTCCTGTCTTTAGAAGAGATGAAGGTTTTAGTTTTTAAAACTGCGTTTAAATAATTCTGGATTAATTACCAACATCGCCCAGCCCCAGTTGTTGGTATTATCGGCAGTCGTTCCGGCTTTAATAAGACTCATGCTTTCTGAAGCAAATATGTGTGAACACCCTAATTGCAGCTTGACGTTTTTAATAAGCGGTTGGGTGTATACCAAATCAATTTCGGTCCCCAGATACGAATCGGCATCATTGGCAAGTGCTGCATTAGCGGCAAAATAATGACCGGCGAGCATCAGATTAGACTGTTCTCCGGTTTGAAAGGTAGCACTCGCGTGCAAATCGTTTAAACCTACCGAATTGGCATGATTGCCCACATAAAAGTAGTCCATCAGACCATTAAATTTGTGGTTGGTACCATACAGCGGGAAGAAAGAACGACGGTCTGTACTGCCCTGATCTGAGCCACTCAACAATTCGGCACCTATCCCAAGAGTCGTTTTGCCGGTCTTATAAGCTGCATCAAGTGCAAGCTGATAGGCAGACAGGCTTTGATCCACGGGATAGGCATCACCAAATTGATAGTAAGCGCTTCCGGTTATAGCCAGCGCTTGTATAGGAAAACTGAAATAGGTACCCAGCGTATGGGTATAGTAAACGCCATCAGGCTGGGTGCGCTCGGTATCACTAAACCCCTGAAAACCGGTGTTAAGAGCCAGAATACTTAAGCTCGATTTTTCCCAGTTTTTCTTAAAATAGGCGTATTGAAGATTTTTGTAGGTAAAGTAACCGGGAACATCATAGACGTTGCCCAGAAAAGGTTCGCCCTGCTGGCTAAACGCAAAACCCAGATCAAGCATAAGCCCCTCTTTCTTATACTTTAATAGTGCGGCATCGTGAAAACGTCCCTGCATCGCCCAGTCGAGACCGCCAAATATGCGCTGGTCGTCATAAGAAATTACCTGCCGGCCCAGTTTACTATACCAGTTGGTCCCCAGTTTAAGTTCTGCCCAGGCCTGAAAAAGCATAAAGGAGTCGTTGCCGTCTGATGGCAAAATCTGGCGGGTATCGCCCCAGGTACTCACATCCTGAAAAGCCACAAAGAGTTTAAGGGCTTCTGCGTCATAGCTGAAGTTAAGCCGCGCACGTTGTCTTACAAAAGCTGCGGGCTCGGCATCGTCGGGAAAAAGGCTTCCAAAACCATGTCGGTATTCAAAGCGCTGCCTCAAATCGGCGTCCAGTTTAAATTCCTGTGCAGTCAGGCTTATGGGGCTTAGACATAAAAAGAAGAATACAAGTTTTAATGTTCTCATGGCTTTCAGGTGTTTTTGTGCGACCAAAGATATTCAAGAAATCAAATATTAAGTATATATACTTAATAAAATGTTATTGTTAACCGTATTTTTATGAAAACACCTGAATAAAGACTAATTAATTACGTATATAAACGTATTAATACGTAGTTTTTTATATATTTACAATATAACTTTTAAGTAGTATCGTCATGAAGATTCCCAAGCTTGTATTAATTGGTGCCGGTCCCGGTGATCCCGAACTCATTACCTTAAAAGCCGTTAAGGCGCTCAAAGAGGCAGCAGTGATCCTCTACGATGCCCTGGTAAATCCGGAGCTTTTAGACTATGCAAAACCCGAAGCCGAACTCATTTTTGTGGGTAAACGCAAGGGCTGTTATGCCTATGCTCAGGATCAGATACACGAACTTATTGTGCAACGCGCTTATGCTAAAGGGCTGGTGGTGCGCTTAAAAGGAGGTGATCCTTTTGTATTTGGAAGAGGCTCTGAGGAGCAGGAGTTTGCTTTACAACACAAGCTAGAAGTCGAAGTTATACCGGGCATATCTTCAAGTATGGCGGTGCCGGCGCTGCAGAATATTCCGCTTACACAACGCGGGCAGGCCGAAAGCTTCTGGGTAATTACCGGAACCACCCGGGATCATCGGCTTTCTGACGATATCAGGCTGGCCGCAAAAAGCAATGCCACGGTAATTGTGCTTATGGGCACAGCCAAACTCGATGAGATTGTTACGGTTTTTAAAGCCGAAGGCAAGCATGATCTGCCGGTTGCCATCATTCAAAACGGAACGCGGAAAGACGAACGGATAGGTATAGGAACTGTACAAACCATAGCCGAAGTTTATCAAAATTTAAAGCTAGGTAATCCTGCAATCATTGTTTTGGGCCAAGTAGTTGCTCACCGGGCTAAACTTCAAAAGCTGCTTCAGGAGCAGGAGTTAGGCGTGCAGGTTTAGAGAGCTTCGGTCAGCTGGGTGATTTTTACAAAATCATCCTTTGGCCCTTCACATAGCGAACACAGGTAATCTTCGGGCAATGATTCAAATGCTACACCGGGCTTGATATTTTGCAACGCATCTCCATAACGCACATCGTAAAGCGTCATACACGCATTGCACTGGTAAACCTCGACTTCAGTTTTAGGCTTTTCATCTGTAATTTCAGGTTTTTCGGTACGTGTTGTGTTGCCCAGATTTTCAAAGTAAAGCCGGCTTAGTTCCATAAGCAAACCGGGCAATTCTGCCTGATCCACATCCTGAACATAAACGATATATTCGCGGGTATTGGGATCAAAATCCCGCGCATAGGTGATGTTAAAGGTGTCGCGGTAGGCAAAGTCTGCCGGGATGTTTTCAACTTTATTAACTTCAATAACAATCGAGGTAAAGTAGTATTTACTACTTAGGTATTCGGTTATGCCAAAGGTCAATCCGTAGGTGCTGATGTCGTTTTTGTTGAATTCGTTGACCAAAAATTCCTTCAGTCGAAGGGCTTTATCATTGGCAACAGGCACATGCCAGTTAAGCTCAAGCATACTATGGCGTACATTTATACCGAAAAGACCCAGAAATTTTTCCCATTTCAGCTTATCCTCTGCAGGAATTCCTTTTACAATAAAGGATTTAAAGGGAGTAAGCGAGATTTTACCTATTTGAGATTCGGTACATAAATCGCAAAGGGCTTTTAAAAAAGCGATATCATAGCGGTTATTTCTCCAGTATAAACCTAGCCAGTAATTGCCCGAAGCCAAGCGGTTCATTCCCTCGTAATAGGGAAAGGGCTGAAAGTCTACCTGCAGCGCCTGAGAGATGGTCCTGCTGTTTAGGCTTATCGAATCGATCACCAGATCAAATACCATGGTGGCGTTACCAGGTTCTTCACGCAACAGTTTTTCTATAGTCAGTGCTATGCGGGCCAGATCCCAGCTGTAAATCAAAACCGGGTAAAGTTGCTGTTCCTCCCAATGCGGTAACCTGAGATACAGGTACCAGTAGTCTTCGTGTTCTGAAGCGATAAAATTAAGATGCCCCGTAAACAATGGAACGAGCCTTTGCCGGGGATCGGTGATATTGATCTTAAGTTTTGGGGTGTCCTGAAACTGCTCCAGAATATACAAATACCGATCTGCGGTAAGCCAGGCTGTGCTGCCAAAAATTCCGCTTGAGACATACGAAGACACAATGTTTTCAACACCTTCACTGTGTGCGGGTACGACTTCCAGATTTTCAGTTTTGAAATCTTTTTTTTGATCTTCGCTCAGAAACAGAATGTCCTGCCGGGAGCCAAAGGCAATTGTAGATAAGCCGTTGCGCTCTGCCACTTCAAGAATGCTTTTCAATTCACCCGGGGCAAGCACCCCGCCTTTTACGATGACTCTGGAATAGTTTTTCATGACACAGATTGGGTTGATTCGGTTAAGAGTTCGCGAACTTCTGTTTTGCAGCTTCCGCAGCCCAGACCGGCGCCGGTTTTGTTGCAAAGTGCCGTAAAATCGGTACAGCCGCCTGCGATAGCATCGGTGATATTGCCGGCTCCCACCTGACTGCACGAGCACACCAGGCGACCCAGAACGGGAGCTTGTTTGGCACTGCCGCGCAGCAATTGATCGCGTTTTTCGGAAAGTTCAATTTTGCTGTCAATCAGATTTTTAAATTCAGCAAATTCTTTCTTATCGCCCATAAGCACAGCACCCACCAGCAAATCGTCTTTGATGATGCACTTTTTGTAATAATTGCGGGCCACATCCATAAAAATCACCTCTTCATAATCGGGGTCGTTTTTAGGGATGCTGATAGTGCCAATGCTGCAGAGATCAAGATCCTCAAATTTAAGTATGTTCATAGGCACCGAACCTTCATAGGAAGTGCTGATGTCACCGGATAAGTAATTGGCCAGGATTGCTGCCTGCTCTTCGGCAGCAGCGGTGATCCCAAAAGTCTGATTGCGAAACTCGGCGATTTCGCCCAGTGCAAAGACCGAAGGATCTGAGGTTTGTAAAAATTCATTGACCTTAACGCCCCGTCCCATAACAAGACCGGCTTTGCGGGCAATCTCAATATTGGGCTGGGTGCCAATGGCATATACAATGGCATGCGCTTCGATCAGCTTACCGCTCTTTAGGGTCACCTCGAGGGTTTTGGCTTCGTCGCCCGGAAAAACGGTGCTTACCTCGTTGTCAAAATAGACCGATATACCGCGCCGCTGCACATCAAGCGCCAACAAGCGACTGGCAACGGTATCAAGCTGGCGTTCCATCAGGTAGGAGGAGCGTTGCACGATGGTAATGTTTACCTGTTTATGTCTTAATGAGGCTGCCAGTTCGAGCCCAAGGAGGCCGCCGCCTACAATGACCACACGCTGCTGTTCCGGCGGAATGCCCGTTTTTGTCAGGTATTTCTTAAAACGGTCTGCATCTTCCTTATCGCGCATTGTAAAACGACCTTCCAGATCCAGGCGTGCGTCAGGCGGAACAAAAGCACGGCTTCCGGTAGCCAGGATAAGTTTGTCATAGGTGTGGTAAATGCCGCGGCTGTCTTTTAGGGTTCGGGATTCCCGGTCAATCTGTACGACCGGGTTTCCGGAATGGATTTTAATGTTCAGAGCTTTGAGCTGATGACTTTTGGCCTTGAGCAGTTGTTCCCAACTGAGTGCTTCGGTGATGTATTCGGGCAGTAAAACACGGTTGTAAAAGGGATGCTTTTCCTTCGAAAAAACACTGATTTGATCGTCTTTATTCAGGTCCCTGTAATTCTGTACAAACCGAAACGCTGCGGCTCCCGAGCCCACCACCACAATTTTCTCCGGTTTCTTTTGGTATCTGGCAACCTCTACCGCCGTAAACTTAAAATCGGGTTCCTTACTCTGCGGGTCAACCATATTCTGAGTCAGGTTGTTGGTACGGTTGAGACTGGAGTTGAGTTTTTTACCCCAATGCATCGGTAAAAATACAACTCCCTTGCGTATGCTGTCGGTAAGCCGGGCGGTCACCCGTACGTTACCGTTCTCGCTGCTCACTTCGCAGAGATTGCCCTCGCGTATGTTGAGTGCGAAAGCATCAGCAGGATGAATTTCAAGCACGGGTTTGGGATAATGGGTACGTAAGCGGGAAACCTTGCCCGTTTTGGTCATCGTATGCCATTGATCGCGCACCCTGCCCGTGGTAAGTATAAACGGAAAAGCCGCGCTGGGTTTTATCGAACGGTTCGTTACCGTTGCCGGAATATTAAAAACGGCCTTCTGTGAAGGGGTGTAAAACTTGCGGTCTTCAAAAAGGCGCGGAGTCCCGGGATGGCGGTATTCATTTACGGGCCACTGAAAGCTGCCTTCGGTTTTAAGACGGTCGTAATTGAGATACGAAATGTCGATACTGGTACCACGGGTCATGGAGCAGTATTCCTGATAAATCTCTTCGGCATTGTAAAAATTAAAACCTCTGAAGCCCATTTTTTGGGCGAAATCACATAAGATTTCTACATCAGGACGGGCTTCTCCCGGCGCATTGACTGCTTTGGGTAAATAGGTGATGCGCCGTTCAGAATTGGTCATGGTGCCTTCTTTTTCGAGCCAGCCTGCCGCCGGAAGCACCAGGTCTGCATAGGCCAGCGTATCAGAACGCTTAGAGATATCCTGAACGACTACAAAGCGGGCATTTTTCAGGGCTTTTTCTACCCGGTTTACATCGGGCAGGCTTACTGCAGGATTGGTGCAGATGATCCAAATGGCTTTGAGTTTTCCCGTTTCGAGCTCTTCAAACATTTGAGTGGCGGTGTAGCCGGGTTTGGATGAGATAGACTCTACTCCCCAAAATTGTGCGACCTCACTCCGGTGCTTGGGGTTCATAAGGTCTTTGTGTACCGCCAGCAGATTGGCCATCCCGCCTACTTCACGGCCACCCATGGCATTGGGTTGCCCGGTTAGGGAAAAAGGCCCGCAACCGGGTTTCCCTACCTGTCCGGTGATGAGGGAGAGGTTAAGCAAAGCGAAATTTTTATTGGTTCCTACCACGCTTTGGTTAAGGCCCATCGCCCACATACTGATAAATCCTTTGGAGATTCCAATCCAGTCTGCGGCTTTTTTAATGTCTGCCATAGGAACGCCGCAGAGTTTTGAGGCTTCCCGAAGCGACAACTTGTTTACCTGCTCTTTGTATTGATTAAAGCCTTCGGTATGGTTGTTTATAAAGTCTTTGTCAATTAGCCCCTGCTGAAGCAGGCGTCTGCCTATGGCATTGTATAAAATGATATCTGTGCCCGGTATGAGCTGCAGGTGCAAATCTGCGGCTGCCGCCGTATCGGTACGTCGCGGGTCTACAGCGATAACCCGCACATCGGGGTTTTGCTCTTTGTGCTGCTCAAGCCTGCGGTAGAGAATGGGATGGCAGTAAGCCGGGTTAGCGCCGGTTATCAAAAAGCAATCGGCCAGTTCAATATCTGCATAGGAAATAGGTACAGAATCTTCCCCGAATGTTTTTTTATAGCCCACAACCGCGCTGCTCATACACAGCCTGGAGTTGGTGTCAATATTGTTTGTGCCCAGAAATCCCTTGACTAATTTGTTTGCGATGTAATATTCTTCGGTAAGGCACTGTCCCGAAACGTAGAATCCCACACTATCGGGCCCGTGTTTTTCGATAATGCTTTTAAAAACCTGAGCGGCACGGTCCAGAGCGATGTCCCAGTCTACGCGCTCTAGTGGGTGTGAGCTGCTCCAGCGCATCTGTGGGTAAAGCAACCGGTCTGAAATATCATTAACCACATAATGCAGGTTGCGGCCTTTAGAGCAAAGCATCCCGCGGTTTACAGGATGATCGGGATCGCCGTCTACCTGAATGCGGTTTTTGGCGTCTTTGGTGATGAGCAGACCGCAGCCCACGCCGCAATACGAACAGGTAGATTTTAAGACTTTTTCGGGCATGGGTTGTGATCTTACAGGATATTTATAGAGCCTGAAGGCTTCAGTAGCAGCTTTTTCCTTTGCCTGCTGAAGCCCCCGGCCAACTCTAAGTTTATTGTTTTTTCCAGATAATCAAAGCAACAGATTGTGATTTACGAAAAATGGATTCTGATTCGGAAAAAATGCAAAAAACGGATTTTAAGGAGGTGTATTTTATGCATTTGATGGCACTAATTGCTCGGGTAAATCGTAGCTGAGACCTTCGGCTGCAGATTTTTCGTCAGCGGTTGAAAAGCGTATGGCAAGGGCTAAAACTCCCGCTACAAATACTAAAATACCAATAAGAAAGTAACCGCTTGATACGGCTGTGGCTGCAGCTTCTGCCTGAGCCAGTTTTACCACTTCTTCAGCTGCACCGGCATTGGCATTTATGGCTGCCTGCTCTGCTACTGCAGCTTTCGATTTTAAAAGTAAGGCGGCGAGAAATGCACCTACGTTACCACCGGCACCTACAATACCTGAAATTGAACCTATGGCTTTCTTGTTGATAAACGGTACTACTGAGAAGGTTGCTCCTTCAGCCATTTGTACCGAGAGGCTAAAGGCTACCAGAAATACAATACCCACAATTAAACTTGTGATGGCCGAAAAGGTAACCAGCATAGCTCCCTCTAGGGCAAGAATAGCAACCAGAAAGAGCACCCGGCCGCGCAGTCCTTTCAGCTTACCAAATTTATCTCCAAAATAGCCTCCCAGTGTACGGGCAAAAATATTCATCAGGGCAAAGGAAAGCACGATATTACCGGCGGTGATGCGATCAAGACTGAATGTGTTTTGAAGGTAGTCATCCATAGTGCCGTAAACGGTTAATTCGATACCAAAACAGGCGGCATAAACCACAAAGAGAATCCACACCCGGTAATCTTTTAAAGCTTCCATAAAGCCTACTTCGTCTTTTTTACCGGCTTTTACTTTTTTACCGGCTGCACGCAGTTCGCTAAAATTACCTTCGGGCGTATCCTGAGTAAAGATGTAATACACAATGCCCATCAGGAAGCAGATAATTCCTGCGATGATAAGCGAGTACCTCCAGGCGTCTGCTTCAGCAACACCCATACCGATCACGGCAGCTGCAATAAGCGGCATCCCCAGACGGTTTGCACCACCACCCAGATTACCCCAGCCTGCCGAAGTGGCGTTGGCGGTTCCTACAATGTTAGAGGCAAACATAAGCGAGGTATGTACCTGTGTGATTACAAAGCTGGCGCCGATAAAGCCTATAAATAAACGGCAGATTAAAAACTGAAGCGGAGTTTGTACCAGCCCGCACAGGATAACGGGTATTGAACCCAGGAGAAGTAACCATGTATAGCATATTCTAGGGCCGTATTTGTCGCAAAGTTTACCTATTAGCAAACGGGCAAATACAGTACCTGAAACTGCTAGTATTACTGAATTCCATTTTTGAGCCGGAGTGAGTCCCAGTTCGCGTACAACATCTGGCATAAAAGGAACAATACCAAACCATGCGAAGAAGCATAAAAAGAATGCAACCGAAGTAATCCAAAACGTTCGCATAGGAACGCTGGTAAAATCTTTCAAATTAAGGCGGGTTGCCTTTGCGGAAGTGAATGTAGGTGTCATAATTAAGTGTTTATACTTACAAAAGTAAGTAGTAATACTTAATTATGTTACGTAGTTTTGAAGAAATACGAATATTAAAATTTCAATCTGTTTTATTATCAATTTCTGAAAATACGGATTGAAATAGTTAGAGATTTACATCAAATTGAATTCAGAAGCCTTGTTTGCCAGCTCCATAAGGTTCTTAACCTCAAGCTTTTTCATCAAATTGAAGCGGTGAACTTCTGCCGTACGCTTACTAATGTTGAGGTCTTCGCCAATTTCCTTGTTGCTTTTGCCTTCAAGTACCAGTCCCAGGATCTGGCGCTCGCGTTTGGTAAGGCTGTAGGCATCAACGATAGAGGCTTTGGGTTTTGGAACCGGAGCTGCGGCCTTGCCAGTCACAAAATTGTTGATGATGATAGAAGACAGCTCCCCGGCAAAATACTTATCCCCCTGTTGCAGGGTATGCAGGGCTTTTAAAAATTCTTCCTTGCTCGAACCTTTAAGCAAATACCCGTCTGCACCTGCCTGTATAGACTGTAGCACATACTCCTCACTGTCATGCATAGAAAGCACAAGTGTTTTGAGATCAAGTCCCTCATCGCGCAGTTGCTGCACGACTTCAATACCGTTAAGCCCGGGCATTCGGATGTCGACAATGAGTAAATCGGGTTTTTGCTTGCGCACGACTTCAAGGGCTTCCCTGCCGTCTGAAGCTTCATCAATTACCAGAATATCCTGCTGGTCTTCAAGCAGTGCTTTAATGCCGTCGCGTACCAGGACGTGGTCGTCTGCAAGTACGACTTTGAGCTTCTCGGTTTCCATATTGAGCGTTTAATCTATGGGGATGTTGAGCACAATGCGTGTTCCCTTTCCCGGCTCCGAATTTACGAAAAGTCTTCCGTTAATGTAGTTCATACGCTCGTGCATAAAGGTCATACCCATTCCGCCGCCTTCGCGGTTCTCAAGGTCAATTCCGGAAGGGTCAAAACCTTTGCCGTCGTCGTCTATGGTAATGCTGAGCATGCTTTTGCTGTGCCTTACGCTTACCATAATAATTTTAGAGCCTGCGTATTTTAAGGCGTTGTTGATTGCTTCCTGGGTAATGCGGTAGGTGTTAATCTCTACCAGACTGTCTAGCCTCAGGTTAAAATCGGTCTTATTGTGCAATTGGATGTGCTTGCCGGTGAGGTTGCTGAGTTCTTTTGTGAGTTTTGCCAAAGCGGGAATAAGCCCATGGTCTGTAAGTTCAGGCGGAGTAAGGTTAAAGGTGGCGGTGCGTATGCCTTTAATAATATCGAGCGAAAGGTCTTTAAGATGGGTGATCTTGGCCTGTGTCTTTTCAGAATCTTTAAGGTCTATGCTTTCGAGGGTAAACTTAAGCCCCGTAAGCATCTGGCCAATACCATCGTGCAGATCACGCGCAATGCGGTTTTGCTCACGCTCCTGGTTCTCGATGATTTGGCGCGAAACGTTTTTCTGCTGGCTGATGCGCTCTTCAAAGTGGGATTTGGTAAGCCGTTCAATCTCATCGTGTGCCTCTTTGCGCTTGGTGATGTCTATAAAAATGATGAGTAACTGATGATTTTCTTTATGTTTTAAAAACGGAAGCAATGACATCTCAAAATAACGGCGATTCCCTTCTTTTGGGGTTGCGCTGATCTCTCCCTGCCAGCCGGTGCGTTTGTGTTCGTTTAAAAGTTGCTCCAGACGCTGCTTTTCGGGTTCGTGGGTAGAGATAACATCAGAAAGTCTGGATTGAGCTGCGAGATTTTTAGGTTTAAAGAGTTTGATAAACGGGTCTCCCGCGTGTAGAATGTTTCCGTTGAGGTCTGTGCGTACAAAGAACAGCGTACGGTCCATCGCCTGGCTTAGTGCCTGGTATTCCCAGAGTAATTTCTCTTTAGATTCGGCTAAAGCGTCGGCGTCACGGGCCATTTTTTGAGCCTTTCGCTCTGCGGTAATAAGATCAAACATCCCGGTGCGTACCGCTTTCGCCGTAGGCCAAAAAATCAAAATGAATTCAGCTAAAAGCAGGAGCAGGGTGAGTCCCATAAGCAGGACTTCAAGTGTACGCAAACGCTCAATCTTAGCGTCGGCCTCGTACTGGTATTGATTTACAATACGGTCCATCAGCCTTAAAAAAGGCCCTTCATTGACCAAAATGGTATTGAGGGCGTTCAGGCTATTTTCATCTGCATAATTTTCTGTAGAAAGTAATTGTGCCGAAGCCGTGTATACCGACTCAAAATACGGATTGATCTGATCAAAAAGCTGGTTGATACGGGCTGTATTAGCCGCCGGAATATTGAGGCTGTCATTCCCGTTTTGAAGCGCGAGATGACTGTTGTGCCAAAGGGTACGGTTGGCGCTCAGACTATCTTGCAAAGCCTCAGTCATCGCACTATTTCCGGGGCGGGTGAGCAGCAGGGCTTCCTTAGTGATTTTTTGACTCAACATGCGCTGGCGTCCTGCGATGTTGATGACCGTGGAGTCTGCGGTTTGATCGTTTAAATATTTACGAACCAAAACCTGGCTTGCCACTACCGATAGCGCAATAAGGCTTAGTGCGATGATGTAAAGCTTCCGGAGTTTGGAAAAGGTTTTTTGGTCTAATGTGGCCATCTGCAATTTTTAAGTCAGGGCCTTGGTTACGAGTTCGCGGGTCTTTGGGCTCAGGTCGAGGGAAAGCGCGGCTTTGTGCCCTGCCTCAGACATTTTGGCCCAGGTTTTCTGGAGGATGTCAATGACTTTTTCTTCCGGATGCCCTTTGGCAAAATCTTCAAAATAATAGTCCAGAAAAACCAGACAGATTACGTCTTCAAGTTTTTGAGAATCCTCATCTTTTTTGAGCAGTTTCTTGCGGATCAAAAAGGCCACGCGATCCCGGAATTTTTCAGTAAAACCAAGGTTTTCAAGAATACCCGTGGTGATAGAGGCGTGCATCTTTTTGAGGTCTTCGCGCCATTTGAGATATCCGGTACGATTCATAGGATAAGAGTCCCGGGGTATCCGCCAGCGGCAAATGTGCTGGGCGCGGGCCGCGATTTGCAAGGTTTCAGGAGCCTCGGGGTCAAAATCCTGCAAACGTGCACTCATACGCCGCGAGTAGAGCAGTTCTTTGGGGACCTGCTCTCCGTCAACGAGTTCGTAGTTAGGGTCTTCTGCGTTTTTAGCGTCTATGGCGGCAAATGCCTGCTCCAATACTGTCATGGGCCTGGTTTATTTATCACTAAAACCAATATACACCATATTATCCTGAATTTTTACGGGATAGGTTGCAATTTGATAGCTTTCGCCATTAAGGTTAGAACCGTCCTCGAGTGAAAAGGTTTTTTTGTGAAGGGGGCAGGCCACTTTGGGAATGCCGTCTGCATCGCCGGTCATCCCCCGGGATAAGACCATCTCGAGTTTGTGCGGACACAAATTCTGACAGGCATACCATTTTGAAGTCAGGCTGAAATTGAAAACCGCGATTTGAAGTTTTCCATGTTTTACGCAGGCTCCTCCATTTTCGGGGAAATCTGAAGTATGACCTACCCTGACCCAGCTCGTGGCGGTGTCAGGAAAAACGCTGGTATAGTTATTTAGTAATTCTTCCATGTTAAAAGCTTGAGGTTATTACCAGGGGCGTGGCATTTTTTGATCCCGAAGCGACACAAATTCTACCGTGTCGTCTACGTCATCTGAGTTTACAAAATGTTTAAATCGGGAGGCCAGTTTAGGATCTTCAATAGCCTGTTTCCACTCGCATTCGTATTTGTTTACAAGTCCCTGCATTTCGGTTTCGAGTTCTTCGGCGATACCCAGACTGTCTTCAATAACTACCTGTTTCAGATACTCAATACCTCCATCCAGTTTTTCAAGCCAGGGTGCTGTACGCACTAAAGGACCTGCTGTGCGTATGTAAAACATCAGAAAACGATCGAGATATTTGATGCAGGTTGCGTCATCCAGTTGCTCGGCCAGTAAAATGGCGTGTTTGGGAGTTGCCCCACCATTACCGCATACGTAAAGATTCCAACCTCCGTCTACCGCGATGAGTCCAAAATCTTTGCCCCGGGCTTCGGCGCACTCGCGAATACAACCGCTTACGCCGCCTTTCAGTTTATGCGGGGAGCGTAAACCACGATAACGGTTTTCAATCTCAATAGCAAAGGAAACCGACTCGTGCATACCATAGCGGCACCAGGTTGAGCCTACACAACTTTTAACCGTACGCAGCGATTTTCCGTAGGCGTGACCACTTTCAAAGCCTGCGTCTATAAGTTCTTTCCAGATCAGTGGGAGTTCGTGAAGGCGCGCTCCAAAGAGGTCAATTCGCTGACCACCCGTAATTTTGGTGTACAGGTTGTATTTTTTGGCTACTTCGCCCAAAACGATGAGTTTCTCGGGGCTGATCTCGCCACCCGCAACACGCGGAACTACCGAGTAGGTCCCGTTACGCTGTATGTTGGCCAGAAAACGGTCGTTAGAATCCTGAATCACCGGTTGTTTGTTTGCAGTATCCATATAAACACTCGAGAAAATCGATGCCATTACGGGTTTGCAGATTTCGCAACCGCAACCGCTGCCCAGACGGGTAAGAGCCTCTTCAAAGGTTTTGATCTGTTTGATTTTGACCAGATCATAAAGCTCCTGGCGGTTGTATTTAAAATGTTCGCAAACGGTATCTTTTACTTCTTTGCCCAAAGACTTTAGGGTCTCGTTGACCAGGTCAACTACCATAGGCTTGCAGCCACCGCAGCCGGTGGTGGCTTTGGTGCATTTGATCACGTCTTTAAGATCAGAGCAGGTACCTTCTTCAATATTCTTGCATATACTTCCTTTTGAAACGCTTTCGCAGGAACAAATTTGAGCAGTATCGGGCAAATCGAGTACGCTGCCCAGGATATTGCTGTCTCCACCCCGGGAACCCAAAATAAGATCTTCGGGATTCTGGGGCAGCTTCATCGCATTATAGTAAATCTGAAACAGGCTGTTGTAATCGGAAGAGTCGCCAACTAAGATACCACCGTACAAACGCGAACCATCGCGGGCAACATTGATGCGTTTGTAAATGCCGCTGCGTTTGTTAACATAGGTGATAGCCGCTACTTCTTCATTTTCAATAAAGGGATCTCCAAAACTGGCCACTTCGGTGCCTATAAGCTTAAGCTGGGTAGACATATCTATTGAGGCGGCCATACTTTTGCTGCCGTCTGTAAGCTGGTGCACTGCAACATCGGCCATTTCATATCCGGGAGCAACCAGACCGTAAATACCGTCATTGTACAGAGCTACTTCGCCTATTGCAAATACGTGGGGATCTGAGGTTTTCATTTTTTCATTAACCACAATGCCACCCCGTGCACCTACCTGAATGCCGCAGGCGCGTGCCAGTTCATCCCGTGGTCGAATCCCCGCAGAAATAATCAGCATATCAACATCCAGATGGGTGTCGTCTGCAAATTCCATACGTGCTATAGCTTCTTCGCCTGCAATTTGCTGGGTGGCTTTGCTGAGGTGAATGCCTATGCCCAGACTTTCTATTTTAGCCTGAAGCATCGCGCTTGCGGCATCGTCCAGTTGGCGTGGCATGAGGCGTGGTGCAAACTCAATCACATGGGCCTCAAGCCCCAGTTCTTTAGCGGCATTTGCGGCCTCAAGACCTAAAAGTCCGCCCCCAAGAACAGCCGCTTTAGCACCCGACTTAAGTTTGGCAGCGTAGGCCTTCATCGCATCGAGATCTTCAATGGTACGGTAGACAAACACGCCCTTTTTATCTGCTCCTTTTATGGGTGGAACAAATGGCGCTGAGCCTGTGGCCAGGATGAGGTTGTCGTATTCATATACGGCCTGCTTGTGAGTCGTTACCGTTTTAGCCTCCAGATCAATGGCGGTAACCAGTTCTGAGGTATGAAGTGCAATCCCTTTAGAGGCATACCAATCCCTGCCGGCGAGGAGGAGCTGGTCTGCGGTTTTATCACTAAAATATTCACTTAGGTGAACCCGGTCGTAAGCAGGACGGGGCTCTTCTCCAAAGACAACGACCTGAAAGGCCTCAAAATCAGGATGTGCAGCTAGTTTTTCGCAAAACTTATACCCTACCATTCCATTACCAATAACGATGACTTTTTTCATGAGCTACGTATTTAAAGTTCAAATATAAGTATAAATACTTACTTTAGTACGTATTGATTTCTAAAAAATTACGGGCAGGTTTTACAGAATTGATAAGAAAACGGGCTGTAATTGAGTTTTTGGTGGAAGTATACCGCTTGAGGGCCTTATCTACTTAATTTGAAAACCTTCAGTTATAAGCACAAAGCTTCTAAGGGTTAAAAATAGCAGCTGTATTTTCCGGGTAAAATTTACCCGATACGCATAGCAATTACCCGGTTGATTATTCGGTATAGGAATAAGTATTTTTTTAAAGTTTTGATAATCAGTATTTTATTAGGAATTTCAAGTTTTTGCGCTCTTTTGGAGGAATAGTTGCTTACTAATAAGAAACTCAAACCTCTACGTAATGACTAAGTCTTTAAATACCGCCCGTCGTATCAATACCATTTTAGCACTGGCTGTGGTTTTTCTGCTCGTTTTGGCTACAAATCGCATTGATCAGCATCATTTTAAAACCGCTCAGGCCAATATGAATGAGGTGTTTGAAGACCGGGTGCTGGTGCAGGATTACATTTTTTCAATTTCGCGGGAATTGCATACCAGGCAACTGAAGCTCTACGGAGCTGTGCCGGAATCTACGAATTCCGATTCTGAGCAAACAGAGAGTGTTTCTCAGATTCTTTCCAAATTTGAAGCGACCAAACTTACCCCGGCCGAGTACAATCTGCTTAAAAAATTCAGGAAGGATTTTAACGCTCTGGAAGCATTGGATCGGAATCCTTCAACCCAGGCAGATATCAAACTCCGGGAACGAAAAAGTGACCAACTTACTGCCCTTCAGCAAAATTTGCTGGAGCTGAGTGAAATTCAGGTACGTGAAAGCAGGCGTCTCACCCGTGAGTCCCAAAAATCTCTTGATGTAAGCAATCTGCTGGCGAATCTGGAGATTTTCTTTTTGATCGTCATCGGGATCGCCCTGCAGGTACTTATTTTTTATAAATCGAAAAAGCTTGCCAAACAAAGCGCTGCTTAGGATAGGAGCACACGGGTATTTTAAGGCCAAAGTTTTGGTCTTACACAAACAGGATGTTTAACTTAGACGATCTCTAAGATCGGCTTATGAACAGTGTAGAAGCAGCTTTGAAAGAACGTATAAAAGAATTGACCTGTCTGTATGAGGTTTCTTCCATTCTGGTAAATGCCGATGAGACCAATCACGAGGAGACCTACAGCACTATCGCGCTAAGTATCAAAATTGGATTTCAATATCCGGAAGATACCGAAGTGGTCATTGAACAGGGAACGTTTTCCGTTAAGACCGGAAGCGTAAAAACCGATAAAAAGCTCACCAGTGCCATTCAGCTTTTTAAAAAAGAGGCCGGTTCCATCTGCGTATACCTTAACAAAACCGAACTTGATTTTTTACCGGAAGAGCAGCCGCTTATAGACAACATTGCTTTAAAAATAGGTGATTATCTCGAGCGTTTGGCGATCAAACAAAACGAGTTGTTGCTGCGGCAGCAGATGGAGCACGCAGACCGGCTTACCATTATTGGCGAACTCACTGCAGGTATTGCGCACGAGTTAAATACGCCGCTAGCAAATATTCTGGGCTTCGCGGAATTGTTACGCGATAATCTGAGTGATCACGATCCTGCTGTTTCCGACGTAGATAAAATCATCAAGAACGCTATGTTTTCGCGTGAGGTGGTTAAAAAACTGATGTTTTTTGCGCACGCCATTCCGCAGGAAAAAAAGGAAGTCAACATTATCCCGGTAGTGCGGGATGCACTCGATTTGCTCGATGCCGCGTTTAAGAAAGAACAGGTGCGTTATGATTTTTATACAGAACAGGACCCCATTAAGCTCAAGGTAGATGCGGTGCAACTGACTCAAATAATCATAAATTTGGTGATTAACGCGATCTATTTTTCCCCTAAAAAAGGCCTTGTGGGCATTAAGATTACACAGCAGGATGAAGATGTGGTCTTTGAAATCAGTGATGAAGGACCGGGGCTCAGCCCGGAAGCGCTGGAGAAAGTTTTTCAGCCGTTTTTTACCACCAAGCCCACGGGAGAAGGTTCAGGTCTTGGTTTAAGTGTGGTGCACGGGATTGTAACCAGCCATAACGGAAGTATAACGGCTCAAAACAGGCCAGATCAAGGTGCGCTTTTTACCGTGCGCCTGCCCAAAGATGAATATGCGATTAAATAAAGAAAACATATTAATTGTAGACGATGATCTGCATATTTTAGAACTGCTTCAGCGGCATCTGCACCGCTGGAATTATCATACCTATCGGGCAGTTTCGGTTAAGGAAGCGGTGAATATTCTACGGGATTCGCAGGTCGATTTGTTGATCACCGATTTAAAAATGCCGCAGATAGACGGTTTTGAACTCATTAAATTTGTCTCTGAGCATTATCCCGATTTGCCGAAGCTTATCGTAACCGGTTTTCCTTCGGTACAGGACTCCCTAAAGGCGATAAAATCGGGCGTGGCGGAATATCTTACGAAGCCTTTTACACGCGACGAACTCGAAGAGGCCGTTACCAAAGCACTTTCGGCTTCCCGGGCAAAACCTAAAACACCGAGTCAACCGGTGCAGCGCGATGCGTATGGCGAAATTATTGGTTCTTCCGAAGAAATGAGCGAAGTTCTTGAGGTGATCGACCGGGTAAAAGACAATAAGGCCACGCTTTACATTAGTGGCGAAAGCGGCACCGGAAAAGAATTGGTTGCCCGTGCGGTACATTATCAGGGTAAGTTTGCTGCGGCTCCCTTTGTGCCCGTAAATTGCGGTGGAATCCCAGAGACTTTACTGGAAGCTGAATTGTTTGGCTACAAAAAAGGAGCATTTACCGGAGCAGAAAAAGACCGGAAAGGCGCATTTCAGTCCGCACAGGGTGGTACTATTTTTTTAGATGAAATCGGGAACGCGTCATTGGCTGTACAGGCCCGACTGCTTAGGGTCTTGCAGGAAAAAGAGGTAACTCCGCTGGGTTCTCATAAACCCGAAAAAATAGATGTACGGGTCATTTCAGCTACAAATAATAACCTGGCCGAGATGATCAGAAAAGAAACCTTCCGGGAAGATTTGTATTACCGCCTGAGTGTGGTGGAGATTCATATTCCGCCACTACGCAAACGCATGACAGACCTGCCGCTACTGGTAGATAAGTTTTTGCTCAAATACGGTTTAGAATACAAAGACCGTTACCTGAAAATAGAACCCGAAGCCTTAGAAGTGCTGAAGCGCTATTCCTGGCCGGGCAACATCAGGGAGCTTGAGAATGTGGTGCAGCGCGCGGTGATTATGTGTGATAAAAGCATACAGGTTAAAGACCTTCCCGTTCATTTAAAGTATGCTATTGATATGCCGGAAGAAGCACTTACCTCTCTCGCTGAAATGGAGCGTAAGTACATCAAAAAAGTGCTTCGGGCTACCGGAAACAACAAAACCAAAGCTGCAGAAATTCTTCAGATTACCCGAAAAACACTACGCGAAAAGCTGAAGTAATAGCGGGTAATTCTTACTCGGTTGGTTCATTATTACGCACGGGATGTTCATTCCGTTTTCTGCTTATTTGAAAATAAGTAATTGAAATTCAGTAATTTATAATTATATTCGGCTAAATGGCCCAGGCAGTGGCATACGGCTTGCTGATTAGATGGTATTACATCTAGTAAGTAACCTTAAAAAATAGTCGTATGAAAGCATTTATAGCAATTGCCGCAATGGCACTGGGATTAACAACTGTACAGGCACAAAACACGTGCGAAACTCCGCAATTGAAGGCTGGCGATGTTATTAAGATCGCAAGACCTTCGCACGCTACCTACTCGCACATCAACTTCCCCAAAAGTAATTTTATCATCAAGCGAGGGGGGATTGCAAATCATAAATCGCTAATCAACAAAGAGGTTGAGGTAACCGAAGTAAAAATGGAAAACGGATGCGTTGCTCAGATCGAAGTAAAACTGAAAGAAGGTAAGAAATTTTTTAACGTGGTACGTGAGGTAAGCATCGATGTGGAAGATGCTCTGGCTGCCGGAGAAATCAGGCTTTTAAAATCCTAAAGAAAATTGGTGACGTAAAGTGATTAGTTCTTTGCGTATAATAGAAACCCGCTAATATTAGGGAATTAGCGGGTTTTCTTGTTTTATAGCATTTACTCTTTTAATCGTCGGGCTACATATCCGCGAATAAGTTCGGTTGTTATACCAAAGGCGACATGCGCTATGAGTTCATTAACCTGAACGTTTAAAGGTATATCGGTTGGCTTATCTTTCAGCCCTAATAAAGGAAGCGATGTCTCGTGGGTACCTATCCAGGTCGTAGCACCGTAGGCGGCTCCCTCCAAAATGCTGATTTCGCCTTTGTCACGCTTTGCATAACCGTATGTAGCACCCAGGCTGGCTCCGAAAGGTATGTTTACCAATTGTTCAGCTAACTCGTGATTGGTTTCGCTTATGCGCTCTCCGGTAAGTTTTAGAGATAGATCATCCACCAGTTTAACCTGGGCAGACCGTGTATTGGGTTTGCGCACAGGCAATATTTTTTCAATAGTAGCTTTGACTACTGTACCGGCAAGACCTCCCAAAACGCCTGAAATTAATCCTCTTGAAACATTAGACGAGAAGGTGTCTTTCTCTAACCAGGCTTCTATTGCATTACTCATAATTCTTGAATTTTGTTAAAGGTAGAAAGTCGGTTTTAACTACAATTCTGCTTTAACAGCTCTTTCACAGCTAAATAACTTTAACATTTTACTATAATAGTTTTTTTAAAATTAGCTTTATCTATGCCTATATCACTTGGGTATAGGTGTAGTCTATCCCTTAATTTGAACTTTTAATCTAACATTTTAGATACTTAGAAAGCTATGTGTTATATTATAAAAAGTCAAAGTGACTTAAAAATTAACTAATAAAATAGTTTTCTAACCCTAAACCAAATGAATTCTGAATTGCTATTCAATGCTATCCGCTCTGGTGATAGTACGCAAATTGATCAAATTTTAGAAGCTCAGCCAGAATTGGTCGATGCTGTAGATCAACGAGGGTCTAGTCCTTTATTATTAGCGAGTTATTATGGACATCAGGAAATGTGTAAGCAATTACTTAGTCGTGGTGCCAAAATTAATGCTAAAGATGCCAGTGGTAATACTGCGCTTATGGGAGTTTGCTTTAAAGGCTATACTGATGTAGCCCAACTTCTGGTTGATAATGGTGCAGATGTTAATGTCCAGAATTTTAATGGAGCGACGGCTCTTATTTACGCAGCCACATTTAATCAAAAAGAATTGGTGGAATTGTTAATAGCCAAAAATGCTGATGTCACTATAAAAGACGGAAGGGGTCTTAAAGCTGTTGATCACGCTCGGATGCAAGGTCTGGGTCAAATCGAAAAAATTCTCGAAGATGCATCTTGAATCTCTAAACCAACTTCACAGTATTAGATTTAGAAAACCAGGATTAAAATCAAAAGCAGTGTTATCTCCAGAACAAGAAAAGAAATTCACCAGATTTCTAATTAATGCTCTTGGGCCAGATGTTTTTGTAATTAGTACCGGGTTAGGTCTTGACGTATATTACACTCACGAAAAGGACTGTTCTCAATTTATAATTAAAAACTTATGGTTGTTTCAAAATTTTGAAGAACAACCTGAAAATGCTATTCTAACGGAAGTAAATCAAGGTCGTGATGTGCTCAATTATTTTGGAACAGTTGTAAACACTTTAGTTGCTTACCCTCTGTTATTTGTGTCGTGCTGTAAAAAATTCATGTTTCAGTATCATATTACACAGCATAAAACAAGACTTCATTTATTGCTGTATTCGGCATTCGAATTTCATCTTCACGACTTAATAACCGATGACAAAATTCCTTATTTGGATACAATTAAAAAGCTTTTAAAAGAAGCAAATAAGCTGGACTATAGTAAAATGGAGGATCGTGAAAAATGGATTGTTCAATTCAAAAAATCTCAAAATCTAAATTAACGGGTAAGATCCTTAAGTCGTTTTGGATTTTTAAGCCTGTTTAAAATTTTTAGAAACGCCAAAGCAGTAATATAAGCGTCGCCAATAGCTTTATGTCTGTCTGTACGGGCTATATTTAATTCTTCACAGAGTTCGTCAAGACTGTAAACCTTATCGGGATTTGTAATATTTACCAGATGAACGCTTCGCTTAAATAATATACCGGTGTCGATGGTTTTGTTTTTAAGCTTTGGAGCTCCAAGTCGTTTGAGGGCATAGTTTATAATACCAACATCAAAGCCCACATGGTGACCTATAAGCACTGAATTCCCAATATAGTCTAGAAAAATTTTAATAGCTTCTTCCTCACTAATTTTAGCATACTTGCTGTTTTCTTTCAATATACCATGAATAGCGACGGCATCTTTACTAAAAACTTCCTGTTCTACATAAACTTCCAGACTGTTTGCCAGATTGATGCGATTACCCTTAAGTTCTACGGCTCCAATACTGAGTACCCGGTCTGTTTGTTTATTTATTCCTGTAGTTTCGGTGTCAAAAACTACAAAACGGGCATCCTGAGGGGTAGGATCTTCAGCACCGCTAAATAAAGCCGAATATGTTTTGTAGAACTCTGGCGGGTCTGGTGATTTCTGAAAAAACGGTATTCTCATAATTGCTAGCTGTTTAAACTTTTATCCCTTCAATTGATAGCGAATAGTCAATATCTCCTGAATGTCCTGTATGGGTTTAAAACAGCGTTTCAGTTTTAATTTTTCGGCTTTGCTTAAAGTTGCCAATTCTATAAACCTACCTGAATCTCCATGTAGAATTCCTTGTCTGGTTCTAAATTTTAGCAGGGCCTTAAATGCATAGGAGCAACTTTCATAAATCTCTTTGTTGTTAGTCTCAATTTCTGCAAGGCGTTCAAAGCGTGCAGCGGTATTATTGATATTGCGCAATTTATGATGTAAGCTCAATACCCGTGCGGCATCAATAAGGGGCATTAAACCTCTTGATTTGATATCAAAGAAATCTTTGTGTTCCCCACCTTCTTCTACTAGAAATTGTCTAAAAAAGCCTAGTGGAGAAGGGCTGCGTATGGCATCTTTAGCCATTACTCTATAGAACATATTGTTTTGATCAAGCGTTTGTAATATGTTGTCAGAAAGGCGCGTGACTAGTTCGGTATCTCCATAGACGTAGCTGTAATCAAAGAAAATCGCAGAGAGTAACTGACTTTCAGGTGTAGGGTCGGTTATCCAAATATCATATTGATTTTTCCATTCCTGAAGTGATTGGCACCAGCGGGGATTGCTTGCCATCATATCTGCAGGGCAATAATCATAACCTATTTTATGCAGAGATCGTGTAATATGACGAGCTAGTTGTATAAAGTAAGCCTGTGTTTTTTCATATTCTTCAGGGTCCACGTTGTCAAAAACAATCGCGTGATCCTGGTCTGTCATTAAAAGCTGTTCTTTTCGTCCCTGACTACCCAGCGCAAGCCAGGCAAATTTACAGGGTGGAGCAACCTCCATTTTTTTAAGTGAAAGCTCAATTACTCGCACGGTAATCGCATAATTGATCTCATTCAGGATATTGAGAATTTGAGATAAAGGGAGATTCTGACTCAGGTATTTTTTAAGCAGCTGGGAGACTTTCATCCTCACATTACGTAACCTTTTTGTCCTTTTTGCAAGTTTAACCTCCTTCATCAATACAACCGGATTGTTGGCAAATGAAACCACGATGTCATGTTCTGTAATAAGACCCAATAAATTGGAGTCTGGAGTGCCATCTTCAGTAATGCATAAGTGGCTGATGTCATTTTTTAGCATAATGAGCTGCGCCTGTGCGATCGTTGGGTCTTTTAAAAAACAACGTACCGGTTTTGTCATTATGCTGGTCACAGGATCGGTAATACTAAATGCCCCCGTAGCGATTTTATCACGCAAATCTTTATTGGTGATAATACCTCTTGGCTTATTGTCTTCCGTAACTATAATCGAACCTATGTTGCGGTGACTCATTTTTGATGCAGCCACTTTGATAAGGGTGTCGGGGGTGCAGGTGAGAATATTTCTGGAATATTTCGCTTTTTGAAGATCGAAAATTTCACTGTTACGTTCTACCGAATATTCTGTGAATAGTTTTCCGCTTTCTTCAAGAGAATAGGGATCCTGAACGTTTGAAGCAAAGGATGCTATCAGGAAATTACTTACTTCTTTATGTTCTAAAGCAACGGGCAGGAATAACTCAATCGGAATTCCGTATAAAATGGTTTCTTCATTTGCAGAGGCCGAGAGTTCATAATCCTCCTTCGTGATTAAAGGTCTTAGTCCAAAAAGATCTCCCTCGTCACAGATATCTACTATTTTAGGTTCATTATTTTCTGTTCGATATAGGCGTACGGCTCCATCTTTAACCACATAAAAGATGCCTGTGTTCTTTTCATTTTCTTTAAAAACCGGCTTGTCTTTCTCGTAATACAGCACCTGTACTTCTCCTGAAATTTTCAGCAAACTTGTGGTACTCAGAAACTGAAACGGAGGATAATGTTTTAAGAAGTCGGCTACGCGTTCTGCGATGGTGTTACTCATGAGATTAATTTTTGAGAGCTTCTAGTTTAAATTACGGCGTTCTATAAAAAAACGCTTGAGTAATGTTTCTGCTTCATGTTCTAGAACGCCCCCGGTATAAACCGTTTTTGGATGCAACTTGGTCCCCATATTAATAAATCCTCGATTTGCATCTGAAGCTGCATATACAATACGAGAGAGTTGACTCCAGTAAAGAGCACCGGCGCACATTTGGCAAGGCTCTAGCGTAACATAAAGCGTGCAATCGCGCAGGTACTTTCCACCTATATAATTTGCGGCAGCGGTAATAGCCTGCATCTCGGCATGAGCTGTTACATCATTCAGACGTTCGGTAAGATTATGAGCCCGGGCGATGATGGTGTTGTTGATGACAATTACAGCACCCACAGGAATTTCGCCCTCTTCAAAAGCAGCTTCAGCTTCCTGCAAGGCGCGTTTCATAAAATAGGTGTCGTCAAAAGGATCTAATAAGGCCATCTTCGAATTTAATAAGATTGAAAGAAAGAGTAGCTAACCAGGACAAGATATAAAGTTTTAAGGATTCATTTTAAGGAGTGCCGACTAAATATTTCGGCTAACTTTGCCGTATGAAGTATCCATTGCTAGAAACTATAGATTTCCCGGAAGACTTGCGCCAGCATTCTATTTCTGAATTAGAAGATGTTGCTTTAGAACTTCGCCGGTTTATCATTGACATCGTTGCAACTAAAGAGGGACATTTAGGAGCGAGTTTGGGTGTAGTTGAATTAACGCTTGCGCTGCATTATGCTTTTGATACGCCTAAGGACAAACTCATTTGGGATGTAGGTCACCAGGCTTATGGGCACAAAATTATTACAGGCAGGAGAGGTGTTTTTGAAACCAACAGACAATTTAAAGGCATCAGCGGATTTCCTAAAATTACCGAAAGTGAATATGATGCATTTGGTACAGGACATAGCAGTACTTCGATTTCTGCAGCATTGGGGATGGCCATCGCTGCCCGATTACAGGGAGACCTCAAAAAGCAACATATAGCAGTGATTGGCGATGCTTCAATTGCCAGCGGAATGGCTTTTGAAGCGCTTAATCATGCAGGTGTAAGCAAGGCAAATATTCTCGTTATTCTAAATGACAATGCCATAGGGATTGACCCCAGCGTGGGCGCTTTAAAAAATTACCTGACGCAGGTAAAAACCGGTAGTCAGCGAAGTGTGAATATTTTTGAAGCGCTGAATTTTAAATATTTTGGACCTGTTGACGGTCACGATATCGAGAAACTTCTGGAGATTTTTGAAACGCTTAAGAAAATTGACGGACCTAAATTCCTTCACGTTATTACCACCAAAGGTAAAGGACTAAAGCAGGCAGAAAAAGATCAGGTTCGCTATCATGCTCCCGGTAAATTTAATGCGGAAACAGGTGAGTTGAATCCCGTTAAAGAAACGCTGCAAGCTCCAAAATATCAGGATGTTTTTGGGCATACCTTAGTCGATTTGGCAACTAAAAACTCAAAGATTGTGGGGATTACTCCCGCAATGCCAACCGGTAGCTCTATGAAGTATATGATGCAGACTTTTCCGGAGCGTGCTTTTGACGTGGGGATTGCCGAACAGCATGCAGTTACTCTTGCTGCTGGAATTGCAGCTTCAGGTGGGATTCCATTTTGTGCAATCTATTCAACCTTTTTGCAAAGGGCTTATGACCAGTTGATTCATGATGTGGCCTTGCAAAAATTACCAGTAATATTTTGTATTGATCGAGCCGGACTGGTAGGAGAAGATGGCGCTACCCATCACGGAGTCTTTGATTTGGCGTATCTGCGTTGTATTCCAAACCTTATTATCTACGCGCCGCGAAATGAAGAATCGCTACGTAATAGTATGTACACTGCACAATTGGGGCTTGATTTGCCTATCGCAATCCGTTATCCACGTGGAAGGGGAGTGACTATTGATTGGCAAAAGCCCTATAAAAAATTAGAAATTGGCAAAGCTGAAAAGTTTGTCGATGGTGATAAAATTGCTCTAATCGTTACGGGAAGTTTTACAGATAAGGCATTGAAACTGGCAGAAGCGTTTTCTGGGAAAATCGCGGTTTATTACTTTGGTTTTATCAAGCCAGTTGATGTGGAAACACTTCAACAAATTTTCAATCAATACAATACGATTATAACTCTCGAGGATGGTGTTATCAAAGGAGGTTTGGCTAGTGCTATTGCTGAAGAGGCTGTTATGTATAATTATAAGGGTACAATAACCTCATTAGGAATCCCTGATCAATTTATAGATCAGGGAAGTCTGGAGGCATTACACGAATCAATAGGATTGAGTGATAAGCAGCTTCACCTTAAAATTGAAGAGCTTTTAAAAAGCTAATTTATTTGATAATCAGTTTTCTGCTGCTGGTAACTTCGTCTGATTTTAGTTGCAAAATATAAACTCCTTGTGAAAGTGTTGAGGTATTTATCTCCACCTGATCTGTTAGCATTTGTTTTTGGCTAAGCATTTTACGACCACTTAAATCATAAATGCTTATTGTTCCCTCGCCATAATTTCCGTTCATAAAGACATTGACTTGATTTCTTGATGGGTTAGGATATAGGAAAAATGCCTTTGCGTTATCTTCAAGATCGTCAATACTCAAAGTGCAATTCCCTTGAAATTCTTGAGGCACATCAAAATTTTCTATTTGATCGAGACGCGATGTGGCTTGTCCCTGATTGGCATTTACACCAAGACCTCTGCGAGCAAACGATTTCCAGATTAAGCAAGCGTGCTTTCCTCCATATAGAACTTCGTCTGCAGCTAAAATGGCATCCCTTCCATCGACGAAACCGGGCTGACAAGGTTGCATTTTCATAGCTTGCATCACCAGTTTTAGCGAAATAGTATTTCCTCCCTCAGCAGTATAAACATTAGTGGCAATGCCGTAAATATCAATTAAATCCCAGGTGAGATCCCAAAGCATAGAAGCCCATATACTTCCCACACCGTGTGGTGCTGAAAAGGTGATATCATCATTGGTGTCGTCGTAAGTCACCGGGTTTACGCTTAAATCTGTGCTATAGGGGAATGGTCGTATGCCTATTGTTTCATCTTCGCCCTGTACGACATAATTACCTATTGGTCTGGGCATTTGACCGTTGTCGCCAGACTGAAGTGTTAATATCAATCCCAAATAGTCAGACCAACCTTCTCCCATTTGTTCGGTGTAAGTGCTTCCAATGCAATTGCCATCTGCATCCCGAGTGGTACAGGTTTCCAGGCAATCGACGGTATCTGGGCCGCCGGTTAAGCGCATCGAAACACCGTGACCGTATTCGTGAACAATAATTGCATTGTCTAAAGAGCCATCTCGACGATAGGGCCCAACATCTACTAAAGAACCAGTTACAGTTGTACCTACGCTTAATGTATTTATCAGTTGATCTCCATCTGTTTTTGAAATCATTATGGAAGGTATGGTAATCTCTGGATCGCTACCACCCATAGAGAAAATAGGATCGGTTACGTTGTTTACAATGATCACTGCTCTGGCACCTGCAGACTGAGCTATAAGTACTTTTTCAGTAAAGTTGCAGCCCCCTCGTCGAAAAACAGCAATGCGATCTCGTAAAGCACTGGCATTTGTAAGTGGGTCACACCCGTCAAAAGTATCTGTTGATGCACCGGCGTTAGTATCTCTACCTAAAACAAGTGTCGATTCTATTGGAGTTTTAGGAAGTGAAGGTCCAAAACCTGCAGGATATCCAGTGTAATTACCGGCTAGAGTAGTAGGGCTGCTTATAGTGAGCGGTTCTCCTGCTTCACCCACGGCAGACCATAAGAACATTTGCATCACGCCAATTTCACCGTCAGGATCAGTGCCGAAAGTTGCATTATTAAATCCGTTGGGATCTTGTCCTGAGGCAAAGACAGGGTCGCCATCACCTACAGGTTCAGTATTACCATTAACTACATTTGTTCGGCCTCGACCATAATTATTAGCCTGAAAGTTCCCACTCGCTTCATCAAAACCGTAGAAGTATAAAATATCGTGAACCTTGTTATTGATGTAAAAGAGGTTTGTGAGCGATGCATCAGTATATTCCTGAGGTTGTAAATCTGGAGCAAAAGTGAAGTTAAAATTTAAAGAAGCTCCACCATCTGGAGATTCTCCAATTGAAAAATCTGGTTCAAGTAGAAATGTATAAGCGTTATTCCCTCTTGTGATGGTATATTCTGGTCCTACCACTCCGTCTTCATCATGCCAGCCAAAAGGAGATGCAGTTAAGTTTTGGGGTTCTGCTACGAGTTGTTGATCACCTTCTGCCGGACTTTCTAATGGAAGCGGAAATACCAAATACTGTTCTCCAGCTGTTGCACTTGTTTTGGTTGAATTTGGAAGTGCCAGACTTAATTTTCTGGTACTTGAACCTTCAGGGTTATGAGCGTGATTACCAAAATTACATGTGAGCAGATGATCATTTAATTTTAAAACAGCTCCGCTTGCAGCATCAATAACAACACTCCACCAGTGCTTTCCAGTTATTTCGTGAATATTAATTGCATAGGCTGGTCTTAATGCTCCTGAATCATTCTGGAAGTATACTTTTTGTGCAGAGATGGGATCTAAAGAAATTCCTGCAGCGTTTAATTTATAGGCGTAATTCTTTGACTTGCTCTGAATTTTTAAATTTTTGGGAGCACCGAGTTTAAGTGAAGATGCAGCACTGTTTACAGAAGCAAGAACCCCACGGTCTGTGCTTTCCTGTTGCTTTAAAGTCGGAGTGTTTACATAGGTGTCTATACCATAAATAACTTCACCATTCCTAATAGTATAGTTGCTTACAGCCTTATAAATAGGAAGTTCATTATAGTATTGCTGACCAAAAACCTGGGTAATGTCACTGCTTTTAGAGTGGGAAACAATCCGCCAGTCGAATGTTGCTGAAGTGCTTTTGGTCTTTGTTGAATTGATATAGGAGTCTATTATTGACTTGTAATCAACGGTTTGTGCCTTTAAAAAAAATGGCATAATAAGAAACCCAATCAATAAAAGGGATAAGTAGTTTTTTTTCATAGCAAGGTGGTAAACCTTGTAAATATCCTATTTAGAATATTAATCTAATATGAAATTTTGATTATTTAACATCCAAACCTTTGATCTTTTTGTAGTTGCGCAGTGCTTTGCCATCTGTCATAGTTGAAACATGCAGGCATATTTGAATCAGGTTTTGGTACAGGCTATTTTCAGGATTTAATTCATTGATAAGCAAACGCTGAATGAGACGGTTAAAATGGTTATCGCCGTCATCAAGAGCTTTGCAGACGGCTTCAAGCAAGGTGGAGAGAATTTCGTAACCTGCGATTTCTTTTTCGATTACTTCACGACTGTTATAAATGCGATCGACACTTAGATTAATGATATCGGTAATTTGCGCCTGATAAGCACTCTTATCTAAAAGTGCATGATGAAAAGTCCCATTCAGAATAGCATCTTCATGCTCCATAAAGGTATCAACCGCTTCGTTGATTAAGGTGTTAATCGCAAGGGCTCTTAAATAACTTACCCGATCTGATGTTTGCGAAAGCGCATTGTATTTATTGCGGTCAATGGTTTTGCCCACCAGCTTAACCATATATTCCAGGGCGTATTCTTCCGGGATAAGGCCAAGATTGATTCCATCTTCAAAATCGATAATCGTATAGCAGATGTCATCTGCTGCTTCTACCAGAAATGCCAGAGGATGGCGATACCAGCTCAGATTTCCTTCAGAACCTCGCTTTATTAATCCCAGCTCGGCAGCGACTTCCTCAAAAAAGCTTTTCTCCGATTGAAAGAAACCATATTTTTTGTCGCTAATATCGCTGGTAGGTTTGTGCGGTAAAGATTCTTTAGGATACTTCATAAAAGCACCAAGAGTAGCGTAGGATAATCGAAGTCCACCTGCGGCACCAGGTTTGCTTTGGCTTAAAATTTTAAAGCCATTTGCATTACCTTCAAACTTAATAAGATCCTGATATTCTTTCGCCGTTAGGCTATCTTTATAACGCTTACCGTGACCGTTTTTAAAAAAATCACCAATAGCTTTTTCTCCACTGTGACCAAAAGGAGGATTTCCTATATCGTGGGCAAGAGCTGCGGCGGCAACGATGGCTCCAAAGTCGTTAAACTTATAGCCGTGTATTTGTTCGAGATGCGGATGTTTTTCAAGAATTCGCTTCCCTACCATACGCCCTAGAGATCTACCAACTACCGATACTTCTAAACTGTGTGTTAGGCGGGTGTGAATAAAATCGGTCTTAGATAATGGGATTACCTGAGTTTTATCCTGAAGACTTCTAAATGCCGACGAAAAAATGATTCGATCGTAATCTACTTCAAATCCAAGACGTATGTCATCCTGCTCACTTCGCAATCTTTTTGAGGTGTCTCCAAACTTCTTTAGCGACAGGAGTTGCTCCCAGTTCATCATAACCTAAGTTTTGTGGCAAGTTACTTTTTTTGGTTGAAAATAAGATTAAAAAACCGTCGTGCTGCTTGACGAAAGCGCTATGAAGTCTCAACTGCTGTAGAATTTGAACTTTTAGTTAAGGATATTTTTTACCGGTTTAGAAGGGGTTGATTCTTAGCATTCTGGAAATCTCTTAACATTAAGGTAACCATGAAGTAACTCCTAGATTACGAATTGATAACACTGCATTAACCCCTCTGCGAAACATTAGAAACATCTTTGCACCACAAAATATAATTATTGATGAGACAATTTTTTGCATTATTTATCTTCTTGTTTTCTGTGACAGTTTGGGCTCAAACCGGAACTATTGAAGGCACTTTATCTGATAAAGAGATGAACAATGAGCCTCTTCCTTTTGCTAACGTAATTATTAAAGGAACTACAAAAGGGGCAACCACAGATTTTGATGGTAAGTATATTATAGAGAATGTACCTGTCGGAACGTATGAAGTAGAATTCAGTTTTGTGGGTTATGAACCGGTAACAATCCCAAATGTAGTAGTTCAGGATGGGAAATTTACCAACGTAAGTACAGCTCTTGGAGCTAGTGCGGCAGCTCTTGATGAGGTTATTATCAAGGTACAGACAAGCAGAGAGCGCGAGACGGCTCTTTTGATGGAACAAAAGAATGCTGTTGAAATTAAAGAGAGTATCGGCGCGCAGCAATTAGCTAAGCAAGGTATTAGTGATGCAGCGACTGCTACAACTAAAATTTCTGGGGTAACCAGTAGTGAGGCTTCTGGCGATGTGTTTATTAGAGGTCTTGGAGATCGTTATTTATACACTACGATGAATGGTTTACCAGTTCCTTCAGATGATATTGAGCGTAAGAATATTGACTTAAGCCTGTTCAACACGCGAGTAATCCAGAGTTTAAGTGTAAGTAAAACCTATGCTTCTACAGAATCTGCAGACCAGGCATCTGGTACGGTGAACATTTCTTCAAAAGAATTGAGTGGTACAGAAGAATTGAGCGTAGGTGTTCGCACTGGTGTAAATACTAACGTTGCTCAAAGTGGCGTTTTTGACAACTTTAAAGTTTCGGCAAACCAGGCTGATTTTCAAGCCGGTTATTTACCAGGTCAGGGATTTACAAGCGCAACATTACCTGCTCGCTATACCAATTTGGTTACTTATAAAGCGTACCCAAGATTAACGCAGCAAAGCTGGAATCCAAGTCAGGTTAATACTCCGCTTAATAGTCGTGTTGCAATTAGTCTTGGTAAAAAGATAGGGGAGAAGCTTAAAATTTTTGCTACCGCTTCTCAAAGTACCGATTTTAAATACCGTAAGGGTTTATTCAGACAGTTTAGATCAAACTTTATTGATGATACAATTACAGATGCTACAAACTACAACAGAACGGTGTACACCACTGCTATGGGTAATGTAGATTTTAGACTGAATGATAATAACTCCTTTAAATACGTTTCATTATTTGTAAATAAACTTTCTGATGAGGTTTATGAAGGTGGTCGTAATGGTGAAGGAACCATATTTGAAGAAACCGCTCCAGAAGAAGGTTTGTCTCAATTTATAAGAGACCAGAACACCAAGCAAACTTCTATGTGGGTAAATCAATTATTTGGTGAGCACGATTTTTCTGAGCGTAACAAATTAAACTGGGGTCTTGGTTTCAACGTAGTTTATGCTAATGAGCCAAACCGTATTCGTAACGAAGTTAACTTCAATGATGATATTGTTCAGTTAGGTCGTAATGGAGGTTTCCAGCAACGTAAGACTTTCCAGTATATTGATGATGTTGAATATGCAGGTCTCGTTAAAGACGAACTTACTTTAGTGGATACTGAAGCTCAAAAGGCTAAACTTGTACTTGGTTTAAACTATAGAAACAAGCAGCGTGGTTTCCGTTCTCAATTCCTTGGGATCACTGAGCGTAGTACCAATGCAATCAATCCATCTTCTATAGATAATTTAGGCGCAATTTTTACAGCTGCCAATTTTGATAGTGGTCTATTACAATTCAATGTTATTCCTACCGATCTCTATGATGCTGAATTAGATTCTAAATCTGCTTTTACTGCCTTTACTTTTGAGCGTGAAAAGTATAACGCTTACATCGGAGCTCGCTATCAGAAAGATTATATCAATGTCGATTATGATGTAAACAACATTCCAGGTCGTATAGGGAACTCATTACAGGAATACGATAACCTTTATCTAACCGGTAATTTCAAATACAATCTTAACGAAGATCAGAGTTTACGTGTAGCTGCAAGCCGTACGATAACACTTCCTGAATTTAAAGAGATCGCTCCTTTTGAATATGTCTCTGCTACAGGTCAAATCACCAGAGGTAACCCAGATATCAAAGCGTCTACTAACTATAATTTAGATCTTAAATACGAGTGGTTCCCGTCTGCAGATCAGTTACTTTCAGTTGCAGGTTTTTATAAGATGATTAAAGATCCTATCAACAAAGTACAGGATCGTGGTTCTGCGGGTGTTTTCTCATATTTCAACGCAGGTAACCAGGCTGATATTTATGGTATCGAATTAGAAACTCGTGTGAATCTTTACAAGAGTGAAGATGAAGATGGTTCTAATTTAAGATTGGGAGTAAATGCAACTCGTATGTGGCATAAGCAGGATCTTAAAGAGATCTATGATGCAGACGGAAACTTCATCAGAACCTTTAGATATAAAGGTCTTACTGAAGAAGGTTTGCAGGGAGCATCAGATTATATCTTCAATGCTAACCTAAACTTCACAACAAATTCAGAAAATCCATTTGATGCGAGTTTAGTGGCAAATTATGCTTCAAACAGTATCCTGGCATTAGGAGCTCCAGAAATCCAAACGGAAAGTGACATCAACTACAATGATGCAATCATCGAGGTAGGTTACGTTACACTTAATGCTATCGTTTCTAAGAAGTTTGCTAAAAACTGGCAACTTCAATTGAGAGCGCAGAATTTATTAAACCCAGAGATAAAAAGGACTCAGCTTGTAAAGCCTAGTACCACTAACATTGAGACCAACCAGGTTGTTAGATCGTACAGTTTAGGAAGCACATTTTCTCTAGGCTTAACATACTCACTATAACCAAAAACGAATTCTAATTAAACATTTTTCAATTATGAAAAAGAATTTTCTAAAAATTAAGCTTTTAAGCCTTGCAGTTCTTGCAGCTGTAACTTTAAGCTGTTCAAACGATGGTGGTGATATCATCATTGAGGGCGGTGATAATCAAGGCGAAACTGAGTCCGATCTTTCAGGAAACATTACAGAAGACACAACCCTTGATGCTGATGTTGATTATGCACTTGTAGGTGGTTTATTTGTAAAATCTGGATCTACACTTACTATCCCTGCAGGAACAAGAATTACTGCAAATAAAGGAACCGATGTTTTCATCGTTGTAGAAAAAGGTGCAGAGATTAATATCGCTGGTACAGCTTCTAACCCTGTTGTAATGACTTCTTTAGACGAAACTCCTGGAGACTGGGGTGGACTTATTCTTTTAGGTAACGCTGTTACTACAGAAGGTGTTGATGCAACTGCTGAAGTAGGTGGTTTTAAATATGGTGGTACAAACAATAATGATTCAAGTGGTAGTATTAATTACTTAATCATTAACTATGCGGGTGCTCAGATCAATGCTGAGTCTCAGTACAACGGTCTTACTTTATATTCTGTAGGAAACGGAACTTCAATTCAAAACGTAGCTTTACTTAACGGTACAGATGACGGTGTTGAATTTTTTGGTGGTTCAGTTTCTCCAACAAATATGTATTTTGAGAACAATCAGGATGATTCAGTTGACTGGACAGAAGGTTGGAGTGGTACTTTAACCAACGCTTATATTCTACACACAGAGGCTGGTTTCTCAACTGCTTTTGAAGGTGACGGTACAAACAACAATCCAAAATTTGTGAATGTTACTGCAGTTTCAACTCAAGGGGGTACTGCTTTACAATTTAAGAAGTCATCTGGTGCAACTATCACAGGTCTTTCCCTTACAGGTTATGACACTTCAATCGATATGAAAGATAGCGGACCGTTAGCTAACGTACTGATCGATGGTGTAGCTGGTAATCCTGCATTGAGCTATATCGCTCAGCCTTCTGTAGATATTGATTCATTCTTCTGGGTTGCTTCTAACTTAAGTGTTGATGAGGTTGTTGCTTTAAATGGTGAAATCACTTCTAAAGTGACTCTTGATGCATCTAAATCGTATTTACTTGACGGATCGTATATCGTGAAGGCTGGTGGTGAATTAGTTATTCCTGCTGGTACAAAAATTACTGCTGCAGATGGTGGTACTTCTGTATATATCGCTGTTCTTCAAGGTGGAAAAATTGATATTCAGGGAACTCCTGAGAATCCAGTTGTAATGTCTTCTCAAAATGCTAACCCTACAGATTGGGGTGGTTTAACTATTTGTGGAAAGGCAACTACTACAGAAGGTGTTAACGCAACTGCTGAAATAGGTGGATTCATCTATGGAGGTACTGATGATGCAGATAATTCTGGTAGTATCAAAAACCTTGTAATCTTAGGAACTGGTGCCCAAATTAACTCAGAATCTCAATATAACGGTGTTTCTTTCTACGCTGTAGGTTCTGGTACAACTGTAGAAAACATTGCAGTTATCAACGGTGCTGATGATGGTGTTGAATTCTTTGGAGGAACTGTTTCTGCAACTAACCTATATTTCGAAAACGACGAAGATGATTCAGTTGACTGGACAGAGGGATGGAGCGGAACGTTAACTAACGTTTACATCAGCCATACTGAAGCTGGTTTCTCAACTGCATTTGAAGGTGATGGTACCAACAAAAATCCAAAATTTATAAACGTAACTGCCATTTCGACTCAAGGGGGAACTGCATTACAGTTTAAAAAGCAATCTGGTGCTACAATTACTAATCTTTATCTAGATGGTTATGATACCAACATCGATATGAAAGATGCTGGTCCTCTAAGTAATGTATTGATTGATGGTGCTGCTGGTGTACTTGGTGCATCTTACAAAGCGGGTACTCAGGTTAATATTTCTACCTGGACCTGGATTGACGCGAGATTATAATCGCATTTGAATTAGCTATAAATAAAAAGTCCGGACAAAGCGTCCGGACTTTTTTGTTTTCAATGTACTGCATAAAAAAAGCAGCCTTTGCTAGGCTGCTTTTGCATTTTAAAGGCTGAAGTTTATAAAGTAATCTTCAGGTTTAATTCTTTGAGTTGTGCTTCATCAATCTTTGCAGGAGCATCAATCATTACATCGCGACCGGCATTGTTTTTAGGGAACGCAATAAAGTCTCTGATGGTTTCCTGACCGCCAAGAATCGCTACTAAACGATCTAAACCAAAAGCAAGGCCTCCGTGCGGTGGTGCCCCATATTGAAAAGCATCCATCAGGAAGCCAAATTGTGCCTGCGCTTCCTCTTTAGTAAAACCAAGGTAATCAAACATCTTAGACTGAGTTTCCTTATCATGAATACGTATCGATCCACCGCCTATTTCATTTCCGTTTAAAACAAGGTCATAAGCGTTTGCTTTTACATCACCAGGATTCGTATCTAGCAATTCCATTTGGCCGGGCTTAGGCGACGTAAACGGGTGGTGCATTGCGTGATAGCGTTCCGTCTCTTCATCCCATTCTAAAAGTGGGAAATCTACAACCCAAAGTGGAGCAAATTCGTCTGATTTACGAAGCCCGAGGCGGTTACCCAACTCCATACGCAATGCGCTCAACTGAGTGCGGGTTTTAAAGCTTTCGCCCGAAAGTACACAGATTAAATCTCCGGGTTTAGCTCCGGTAGCTTCCGCCCATTTAGCCAGATCTTCATGATCGTAGAATTTATCAACTGAAGATTTGAAGCTTCCATCTTCGTTGTATTTCACATAGACCATTCCTAAAGCGCCGATTTGTGGTCGCTTTACCCAGTCTATCAATGCGTCGATTTCTTTGCGTGTATATGCCGCTCCGCCGGGAACAGCGATACCCACAACGAGTTCTGCATCATTAAATATTTTAAAATCTTTATGTTGAGCAACAGCATTCAGTTCACCAAATTCCATCCCAAAGCGAATGTCTGGCTTATCGTTACCATATTTTGCCATCGCCTCATCATAGGTCATTCTTGGGAAGTTTTCGATTTCAAAACCTACTACTTCTTTTAGTAAATGCTTGGTTAAACCTTCAAATACGTTAAGAATATCTTCCTGCTCTACAAATGCCATTTCGCAGTCAATCTGAGTGAACTCAGGCTGGCGGTCGGCACGTAAATCCTCATCTCTAAAGCATTTTACAATTTGAAAATACTTATCCATTCCACCCACCATAAGCAACTGCTTAAAAGTTTGTGGCGATTGAGGAAGCGCATAAAATTGCCCTTCGTTCATTCGGCTGGGTACCACAAAATCACGGGCACCTTCTGGCGTTGATTTGATTAGGTAAGGTGTTTCAACCTCAATAAATCCTTTTTCAGACAAGTAATTACGTACAGCAATACTCACTTTATGTCTAAAGATAAGTTTCTCCTTTACCGGGTTACGGCGTATATCAAGGTAGCGGAATTTCATACGCAAATCTTCACCACCATCGGTAGCATCTTCAATAGTAAACGGTGGCGTCTTAGCCTCGTTTAAAATGCTAAGCTCTTCTACTAAAAGCTCCACATCGCCGGTAGGCATTTTCGGGTTTTTAGATTCACGCTCAATCACCTTTCCGGTAACCTGAATCACAAACTCACGGCCTAATGTTTTGGCGCGGTCCATAACTTCTTTTGGGGTGCGCTCCTCGTCAAAAATCAATTGCGTTATGCCATAGCGATCACGAAGATCAACCCAGATCATAAAGCCTTTATCACGGGATTTTTGTACCCAACCCGCAAGGGTAACCGTTTCATTAATGTGACTGGCGCGTAAAGCCCCGTTGTCGTGCGTTCTGTACATGCTTAGTATTTTGAAGCTGCAAATTTAATAAGATATGCCTGTACTTAGGTCTAATTGCCCATAAAATAGCTTGGTATTGTAAAAAGAAAGCTGAGATTTCAGGCAAAAAAATCAGGCTCCTAAAAAGAAGCCCGATTTTATATCTGAAATTAGGAATATGTAAATCTGATTTAGGTAAGAAGATTTCCGTTCTCATCCCATTCTGCAATGTCTCCTGCCTTAGTAGGATCAAGGCATTTTGCAAGCCATTCTTCTTCGTAAGCCACACCGTGCTGATCGAGTACATCCTGAGGAACGCCATCCCAAACGTTAGGTTGATTTCCTTTGTAGCCTATCTCTTTAATTCCGATTTCGGAAGTGTAAAACCCGGTCATCGTAAGGTTACGCACCAGCGAAAACCAATTGGTCTCAAAAGAGCGATCGCTCTGAGGTTTTGTAGGATCGTAATAGGCGATATCGTCTAAAATTTCCTTTTGCTCTGCGTTTGAAGTAGTCTTAAACTCGGTATTGAAACGTGAGTTTGATTCATGGTCTAACCACATCAAACCACCGCGAAGTGGGTTTTGCATTTCTGGAATATCCAAAGCGGTAAATTCAATGAAATCTACCACGTCTGCTTCAGTAGCACTGGCAAATGAATCGCTTTTTGGTAAAATAAGGTCGCATAAAACACCTAGAGTTTCGCGTTCATGCTCATTTAAAAATTCACCTTCTTTTATCAGCTCTATAGCTTTATTTTCTTCAGGAGTACGCCATTTTACACCTTCTGCAGGTTCTGTTACAGCCGTTACCGGAGCTTCAGCATCTGGTTTACATCCTTGTAAGGCAAGACCTCCCGCCAGGGAAGCCAGCACCATAGATTTTATACTGTCTCTTCTATCCATAGCTTAGAGATTTTGTTTTTGAAGTTGATCTACAATATATTCTGAAGCACGCATAGATAATGCAAGTATCGTCCAGGTACAGTTTTTATCTGCCTGAGATACAAACACACCTGCATCTACCACAAATACGTTATCAACATCGTGTAATTGCTGGAATTTGTTTGTTACCGAAGTTTTAGGGTCGTCTCCCATACGGGTTGTACCTACCTCGTGAATAATTCTTCCTGGTTTGTGCAAACCGTAATCCTGCTCTTTACCTGGTTTATCTCCGAGTACAATACCTCCCATATTGGTAAGAACTTCTTCAAAAGTATCCTGCATGTGTTTAGCCTGATTCCGCTCCTGATCTGACCATTTGTAATGAAAACGCAATACCGGAATACCATATTGGTCTACCACATTAGGGTCGATCTCGCAATAGTTTTCATAGCGGGCGATAGATTCTCCGCGACCACTCATACCTACAACAGCACCATAGTATTTTTTTGCATCACTACGTAAAATATCACCATAACCCCCAGCCTGAGTGCCAAAGTATTTGTTGAAGTCATTTACATTAAATCCAAAACCATAGCTTGGCATTCCCATACCACCCCATACTTCTATGTGGTAACCACGAGCGAAATCTAATTTTGAGTTATCGCCCCACCACGGAGTGTAAACGTGCATACCACCTACACCATCTTCGTTGTAGGATACTTTGCGATTCATAAGATCTGGGATAAATGCCATACGGTCACCACCAGTCGAATCGTGCAGGTATCTACCTACCATGTTGCTGCTGTTCCCTAGTCCGTTAGGATGTTGGTCACTTTTTGAGTTTAGCAAAATACGAGCGGTACTACATGCAGATGCACCCAATATTACCACGCGTCCTTTTAATTTATATTCTTTACGATCTTCTTTGTTGATGTAAGAAACACCGGTTGCCTTCCCTTCAGCATTTGTGGTTACTTCGCGTACCATACAGTTAACATAAAGGTCTACCTGTCCTTTGCTTTTTTGAGCAGGAAAAACAAGGCAGGTACCGGCAGAGAAATCTGCATAAGCCGAACAAGCACGATTACATTGCCCGCAGTAAAAACAAACCCCACGCTCATTATTGATGCGCTTGGTTAGCATAGACATACGAGAAGGATATACCGGTAAATTGGTTTTACGGGCTCCTTTGATATAGAATAACTCGTGAAGACGTGGTTTTGGCGGAGGTAAAAAGAATCCGTCAGGGTCATTTTCTAAACCTTCGTTGGTGCCAAAAACACCAATTAATTTATCAACTCTATCGTAATAGGGTTTTATATCATCATAGCTGATTGGCCAGTTTTCACCGTGACCATCCACATCTTTATGTTTAAAATCTTTTGGTCCAAATCGAAGAGAAATACGTCCCCAGTGATTGGTACGCCCACCTAACATATGAGATCTAAACCAGTCAAACTCGGTTCCATCTTTATGGGTATAAGGCTCACCTTCAATTTCCCAACCTCCATAAGCAGCGTCAAACTCACCAAAAGGTCTTGTTTTACCACGACCGCGACGTTGAGATTCATAAGGCCAGCGAAGTTGTGTACGTTGATCGGGATCTGCAGGGTCAAAGAATGGTCCCGCTTCTACAACGGCGATTTTAAGACCTGCTTCAGAAAGTATTTTGGTAGCCATACCGCCACCTGCACCAGAACCTACGATGATGGCATCGTAGAATGTGGCATCTTCAATTATTTGCATGGGATGCTGATTAAAATAAGGGCATAAATTATAATTTATTTAAGACAATGGGAAATACTTTTCGACGAACGCAGGCTGAGCGTGGTAGAACGACTTATTTAAAACTACAAATGCCCCGTTTTTGGCGGGGCACTTGATTTCTAATTAAAATTGAAAAATTAAATCTGTTCTTCAGAAACAGCTAAATGCTTTTGCTCTTCACGAGCTTTGCGCTTATCTGCAAACTTAACTTTTGCACGGTTTGTTAGGTAGAACATTACCGGTACGATAACCAGAGTCAGGAAGGTTGCAAACACCAATCCGAAGATTACCGTCCAGGCAAGTGGTCCCCAGAAAATCACGTTGTCTCCACCAATGTAGATTCCCGGATCATAATCTGTAAACAAGCCAAAGAAGTCAATGTTGAGACCTACCGCAAGTGGGATCAAGCCCAATACTGTTGTAATTGCTGTAAGCAATACCGGTCTCAAACGTGATTTACCACCGGCAACTGTAAGTCTGAAATATTCTTCACGTGTAAGGTGCTCTTCCTCCTCAAGTCCCAGTTCTTCTTTTTTACGATCAATAAGAATCTGAGTATAATCGATAAGTACAATTGCGTTATTCACAACAATACCTGCGAGTGATATAATACCCATCATGGTCATTAAGATCACAAAGTCCATCTGGAAAATAATTAACCCAAGGAATACACCTACAAGGCTCAATACAACTGCCATCAGAATGATGATAGGTTTAGAAAGCGAGTTAAACTGAGCAACAAGGATTAAAAGAATAGAACCCATTGCAATACCAAGAGCCATAAGAAGGAAATTCATATTGTCTTGCTGCTCTTCCTGCTCACCAGTAAAGCTATAGTTTATACCACTTGGCATATCATAACCACTCAATTCTTCTTTTAACTGACCTACAATTTCTGTTGCGTTATAGCCTTGTTCGGTAAGTACGTTGGAGTAAAGTGTGATTACGCGTTTTAGGTCTTTACGCTTTATGGCGCTAAATGCTGAAGATGCGTTTTTCTCTACCAATGCTGAAATAGGCACCTGTACAATCTGCCCCTGATTATTTCTAAAGGTAACAGGCTGGTTGAATAAAGCGCTTTCGTCATAACGGTATTCGTCATTAAAACGAACGTTGATCTCATAATCATCATCACCCTCTTTATAAGTTGAAGCTTCTTCCCCATAAACAGAACGTCTCAAAGTCTGACCAATCGCAGCGGTTGAGATACCCAATTGACCTGCTTTTTCACGATCTACTGTCACTCCCAGTTCAGCCTTAGAGCGGTTAACGTCTAGCTTGAGTTCTTCAATACCACCTATGCCAAGATCTTCAATATGCGTACGCAGATCTTCTGCTGCCACAAGCATTTCTTCATAATCCTCACCGCTGATTTCGATATTTACAGGATAACCTACCGGAGGTCCTGCTGCATCTTTTTCAACGATAACTGATGCTCCCGGGAAACCTTTTACAGCATTACGCACTTCACTAAGCACGGTGCTACTTTTTACACCTCTACGTAGTTTGAAATCACGCATAGACAAGGTAATTTTCCCTTTGTGTGGCATCTCGTTACTCTGGCCTCCATCAGTTTGCGGGTTACCAGCACCCTGACCAACCTGAGAAATAGCACTTTCTACCATAAAGTTGTAACCATCAGGATCTTCATACTTTTTGATGGCATCAAAAACCTGAGTTTCAATTTGCTTGGTAAGTGCGTTTGTTTTTTCGATCGCAGTCCCTTCGGGATATTCTATATAGGTAATGATCTGATTAGGCTCATTTTCTGGGAAGAACAACACTTTAGGCTGAACAATACCAAGAAGCATAAACGATAATACGAGCATTAATAAAGTGCCGAATAAGAATAGATACGCACGTTTTCCGCGAAGCGCAAACTTTAAGAAGCGCTCGTAGAAGTTTTCCAGATCTTTCAAAGATTTAAACTGGAAATAGCGAACTGCACCGGCAAGAAAATATTTGTAAGCCCAAAGTAAAATCGCAAACAACAGCATTAAGTTACCAATACCTCTCAGTCCACCAGAATCTGATACGAATCCGCTTACGAGGGCTATGATTCCCACAAATGCTAATATTAAACTGTAACGGATTAATTTTTTCTTCGAAAGCTCTTCCTCTTCAGTTTTCATAAAGCGAGAAGTAAGCATCGAGTTGATGATAAGTGCAACAAATAGAGACGAACTTAATACTACTGAAAGGGTAATCGGGAAGTAAATCATAAACTTACCAATTGTACCTGGCCATAATCCCAGTGGGAAGAAGGCTGCAAGGGTAGTGGCGGTTGAAGCGATTATAGGCCATGCAATCTCACCCATACCTTGCTTTGCCGCTTTAATTCGCGACATGCCCTGATCCATCAGCGAGTAAACATTTTCTACCACTACAATACCATTATCTACCAGCATTCCCAGACCCATAACCAGACCAAAAAGGACCATAGTGTTGAGTGTGAAGCCTAATGCAGACAAGATGGTAAGAGACATAAACATAGATAGAGGTATCGCAAAACCTACGAAAAGTGCGTTTCTAAATCCTAAAAAGAACATCAATACCACAACTACCAGGATTACACCAAAAATGATGTTGTTTACCAGGTCATCAACCTGATTTGCTGTTTTTATAGATTGGTCGTTTGTAAGACTTATATGCAAAGATTCCGGGTAATAGTTTTCTTCTTCCTCTTTTACAATCTTTTTGATCGACTGGACAGCCTCAATCATGTTTTTACCGGCTCTCTTCTTAACGTCGAGCATCACCACTGGTTGGCCGTACTCACGTGCAAAGGTTGTTGGATCTTTTTCCTTGAAATTTACGGTTGCGATATCCTTTAAAAAGATATTTCCGCCATCACGTTTAACTACGATGTCATTCAACTCCTGTGGATTCTCGATCTCACCCAGCACGCGTATGTTTTTGCGCAATCCATCGGTGATCACGTTTCCGGCAGAAATGGTGTTATTTTCAGCTCTGATCGCGTTAAGAATGTTATCAAAACTAACTTTCGACGCAGTCATTTTATAAATGTCGACCGCTACTTCAACTTCCTGCTCTTCGGCACCGCGAATGGTAGCTTCTTTAATTTGCGGAAGCAATTCGATCTTATCCTGAAGATGCTCAGCATAATCTTTAAGTTGCTGCACCTGGAAATCTCCTGTCAGGTTGATGTTAAGAATAGGTTGCTCTTCAGAAAGGTTGAGGTCAAAAATATTAGGTTCAACCTTAGCTCCATTATCTAGAGTAGGCCAGGTGGTTTCGGCCTTTACGAGGTCAACTTTATCTTTAACCTTGGTTTTTGCTACGTTTACATCTACATCTTCTTCAAATTCTACAATGATTATACTGTAGTCCTGAAGGGTTGTAGAAGTAATCTCTTTAACGCCACCTATATCATTAAACTCTTCCTCGAGAGGTTCAGTAATAAATTTCTCTACATCTTCTGCTGCGTTACCGGGGTTTACCGAGCTTACATAGATTTTAGTCTCAATAATCTCAGGAAATGCTTCCCGCGGCATACTGTAATAGGCAGCAAGACCGGCAATGAGAATGATGGCTGTAATTACGTACACCGTCATCCTGTTATCAATCGCCCAGGATGAGATGCCAAATTCTTTATAATTATTTTTTGCCATGTTACTGGTTGTTTGAATTTTGATTTTCTAGTGTAACGGGTTGACCGTCTCTAAGCGTGCGACCACCTTCAAGAATGAGTTGGTCACCGCTCTTAAGACCTGATAGAATTTCTACCTGCTTGTCTGCGGTATAGCCTTTTTCAATCTGAACCTGTTTAGCGATAGCACCATCACCTTCTGTAACATAGATATACGTAATGTTGTTACCTGCTGCGTTTTGCTGAATAGTGTTTTCTGGGATTACAATTGCATTTTCAGAAGTGTAATCATTTACCATTACCGTAGCGATAAGGTTTGGTTTTATTGCACTGTCTTTATTAGGTAATGCAACTTTAATATCAAAAGTTCTGTTGTCTGGACTTACAAAGTTTCCTACCTGTCTTACAGTTCCTTCGTAAGTTTTACCAATAGAATTCAAGCGTATTTTAACCTGAGTTCCTTCATTTACTTTACCTAAGTATGCTTCAGGAATTGATGCATTTACATACATATCGCTTAAGTTGATAAGACGAATTACTGCAGTTTGACCAGCGTTTACTACCTGTCCCTGATCTGTAATGATGTTATCTATAACTCCTGAAAATGGAGCAGTAATTACCGTTTTAGAAACTCTGGAACGCATTTGATTTGTAGCTGCCTGCATAGCTTCGTAATTAGTTTGAGCTTCGAGGTAGCTTATTTCAGAACCAATTTTCTGATCCCAAAGACGCTTTTGACGCTCATAAGTAGTTTTTGCAAGGGCAAGTTGCGCTTCCTGGCGTGCCAGCTCGCTACCTAACCCTCCGTCGTCAATACGTGCTAAACGTTGACCTTTAGAAACACGCTGACCTTCTTTTACATAAACCTGAGTAAGAACACCCGTATATTCTGGGTAGAGTACTATGTTTTGATCGGTCTCCACATTACCCTGAACCTCAAAATAATGTTCAAAGACTGTGTCTTTAATAGTTGTTGTAGTAACTAACGAAGCTCTTTTTGCAGTGTCTTTCTCTTCTATTGCAGCATTTAGTGAGTCAATACTGGCTTTAAGTTTAGATTGTTCTTGTAACAATTCGGTTTTCTTGGCGCGCATTTCACCAAGATCTCCATTTTCGATTATAGCTTCAACAGAGTCTTTCTTGTCTCCGCAGGAAACGAGAACAAGACTAAATGCTAAAATTGTAAGTATATTTTTCATGGATAACAAGTGTGTGATTTAATCGTTTTTTGGTTGATAAATTGAAGTGTCTAAAGCTTTTTCAAGAGCTGCTTTGTTGGCAATAACTTCATACATAGCCTTTAGATAATTCTGTTGTGCCTGGTAGAGTTGCGTTTGGGCTTCGCTCAGTTCAAAACTTGATGCGATACCTTCAAAAAATTTGATTGAGTTCTTATTTTCAATACGCTCGGCTAAACCAAGGTTTTTCTCCTGTGTTGCAAAGTTGTCCAGTGCAAACTGGTAATCGTTACGTGCAGTCGCCATTTGTAGTTTAGCCTGATTGCGAGCCTGCTCCAGGTTTTCTAGACTTTGCTGGTAAGCCATTTCTTTCTGAGCTGTACGGGCAGCACGCATCCCACTGCTGAAAATAGGTACAGATAGAGATACTCCTAAAACAGATTGCTCAAAATAACGTTGCTCATCACTTAAAAAGGTGAACTCATTACTGGCCCCTGCAGCTCCATAATTTACAAAAGCAGAAAGTCTGGGAAGGGCTTTGCTTTTTTCAAGTTTAACTTCAGTTGCTGCAAGGTTTGCCTGATCCTGAGCGATTCTAAAATCGATGGTATTTTCAGGATCTACATTGGCAGTTAATAGATTGAGGTCATAATACTGCATAGCTAGATCTTCAAGCTGATCGGTTACGCGCAGTTTACTTTCGATAGGAATTCCTAAGGTAAGCTTGAGCATATCATAAGCGATTGCCAGTTGTCGAATGGTGTTGTTGAGTTGTGTCTCCAGGTCTAGCGCGGTAATTTGTAGCTGTTCAACATCCTCCTCTTCGGTAAGGCCATTTTCAAAAATCTTCTGAGTATCGTTCAAATTCTTGTTTACGGTCTGGAGGTTTTTCTGAAGAATGCGCACGCTTTCTTCCGCAAGGATAACATTGCCATACGCTTCAATAATTGCTTGCTTTACTTCAAGATCTGTTTTAACCTTGGCATTTTCAGAAATCTGAAGTAAGGTTTTTGAAGATTGAACCCCAACAATATAAGAGCCATCAAAAATAAGCTGATTCCAGGTTGCTGTTGCAGATGCATTTTGCTTGGGGCTAAACTGCACCGGTGCGAAAGTTCCCGGGTCTGCATCCGGATCAAAAAACTGCGCCGGAATAAAGGACGTTGGCTGAATCAATTGATTTTGATAATTGATCTCGCCACTTATTTGAGGCAATCCCTGAGCGATGATTTCCCATTTTTGTTTTAAAGCAATGGCAACATCGGTTTGGGCATTTTTAGAGGAATAATTGTGTTCTAGTCCATAGACAATTGCTTCCTGTAGGCTTAAGGCATAACTATCAACAGCAGTGGTGTCCTGCGCATTGGTGTTAAACCACAGGCCTAAAAGCAAAACAGCAACTAGGGTACATTTTTTTTGCATTAGTCTTGATTTGAGTGAATGATTTGATTGAGAATTTTGCGGCCTTCTGGTGTGACAATGCCGCGTAAATGGTATTCCAAATACATCTCATATAGAGAAGCATGTGGAAATTTATCTGTTGGAAAAATGGTTTCGTCTTTAATATTGGTGATCCCTACCTGATACATTCTGGATATAAATTCAACATCCAGATTGTTTCTAAATAATCCCTGTTCAATACCCCGAGTGATATTATTCTCCATGCAACTGCGCATGAATTCAAATTGTCGGGAACGCAACTCATTAAAAATTTTAGGATAATATTTAATAAGTTGTTGAATGGAAGAGGTCTTTTCCCCCTGAAGATGATTTATGACATACTTTTTAATCTCGTAGAGCTCTTCTATAGGGTTCATGTGTTCCTGTACGAGATGGGCAACACCGCACTGCACATTTCCTAATAAACTTGAGCCTGCAGCATGAACAAGTTCGTTTTTATTGGAGTAACTGGCGTAAATAGTTTTTTTGGATATACCCATGCTGGCGGCTATATCGTCCATAGTGACACTTTTAAATCCCTGATTTAAAAATAATTTTGTAGCGTGTTCTAAAATTTCGTTTTTCATTTCGAGCGCAAACCTACAACGGAAACTTTAAAAACGAAAATAGTTTCCTAAGTTTTTTGATTATTTAATTATTCGATAACATTTCATTATTTGATGAGCTTCTTAAGGATTAAGAGATAAGTTCTTTAAGAGTGTCTTATTTTAGCCAAAAATTTTTACTTCTATGCTTCGCATCGATCAGTACACATCCCTTTTTATTGAGTATTTAAATGAGAAAATTGTGGCGAGAGAGCCCAAAAACCTCTACGAACCAATTGATTACATCCTGCAATTGGGCGGTAAGCGCTTACGGCCGGTATTGACATTAATGGCGACTTCAGTGTTTGATGCAGACTACAAAAAAGCACTTGACGCTGCACTTGCAGTAGAGGTTTTTCATAATTTCTCATTGGTTCACGATGATATTATGGATGATGCTCCATTGCGTCGGGGGCAGGAAACGGTACATGAAAAGTGGGATATAAACACCGGAATTTTATCTGGAGATGCGATGTTGATTAATGCGTATCAGCTTTTTGAAAATTATGAAGGCGAAACCTTTAGAAAATTAGCAAAACTGTTTAGCAAGACAGCTATAGAGGTGTGCGAAGGGCAGCAATATGATATTGATTTTGAGAGTAGAGATGATGTGACTTTGCCAGAATATCTCAAAATGATTGAATATAAAACGGCAGTTTTAGTAGGTGCTGCGCTTAAAATGGGTGCCATTGTAGCCGAAACTTCTGACTCAAATGCAGAGCGCATTTATGAATTTGGCCGTGATTTAGGAATTGCTTTTCAATTGCAGGATGATTACCTGGATGCATTTGGTGATCCGGAAACTTTCGGGAAACAGGTAGGCGGCGATATCATAGAAAATAAAAAGACCTTTTTATATCTCACAGCCCTTGAAGAGCTTGATCCCGCACAAAGTATGCAGCTGAGGCATTTATTCAGTGTTAATCCGCAAGATCCTTCAGAGAAGATAGATACGGTTAAGCAATTATTTTTAGAATCGGGTGCAGCAGCAAAGATCCAAGAGCAGATAGCAGCTTACACGCAACGTGCTCTTGGAGTTCTCGATAGTATGGAAATCAATGAAGCAGGTAAAAAGGAGTTGAGTGCTTTTGCAAATGCTTTAATGCGACGTAACGTGTAATGAGCGATGGGCTTCAGCTTTTAGAGCAAAGCAAAGTAGAAGAGAATTATGCTCTTTTGATTGAGCAACTCAATAAAGATTTTCTGAGAGCAGGTTTGCAGGAAAATTTTTCGGCAGAAACTAAACCTGAAATGCTTCTGCGTAGTCTTGAAGCTGCATTATACGAACAGATCATTTCAGATTTTGAAGGTTATCTAACCCTTCTCTATACCATTGATGTTTCAGAATCTAAAATTAAAGCCCTGCCTGCCATGCAGGTACACGAACTCACGCAGCGCGTGAGTGTGTTGATTCTAGAGCGCGAACTTTTGAAAATTTCGTTTAAAAGTAAAAGCGAATAAACGGCTGCACTGCGCTGGGGTAGATTGCGTTTGTGTCATCAAAAAGAACATTATAACGCACGCCAATCGTGGTAAAGCCACTTCGGAAACCAGCTCCCAGAAATAAAGCGGTATTCCAAAAATCCCTTTGGTAGGTTTCGGTTGAAAATTCCTGCTTTTGATTTACATAGAGCTCCTCAATCTCAGCAGAAAGTTGAATTTGTGGTAAAGGATTAAAGAGCGCAATTACACTTCCACCGGTAATTGAAGTTTTAAAATTGCCATTTTTCACATAAGAATAGCTTAAGCCAGGTCCCATTGCAAAGTAGTCGTTGAAGTTGTAAATGGCGCTAGGTGCTACATTCATTGCAAAATAATCGTTCCCAAAATTAATTCCCAATCCGCCACCATACTGCACTTTATCCCAAAAGTTAGACCTGATTGACTGTGCCTGTATGTCATTTACTGATACAGAAAGAAAGCATATGATAACAGGAATAAGCTTGAGCAATTTCATAGTTTGTAATTTAAAGAATGCAACACGCGAAAATTTACATTTTTTATGGCGTTACTAAATGTTAATGAAATGTATAAATTGAAATTACCACACCTAAATGGATGGTAAATATTGTATTTTTGCCCAATTATTGCTTAAAAAAATCGTCAGATTTAAATCATAAAATGGATAAATTTTCATTTCTCAATGCAGCAAACACTGCATATTTCGCAGAACTTTACGATAAATACCTGCAACACCCTGATAGCGTGGAGCCTAGTTGGCGTGCATTTTTTCAGGGCTTTGACTTCGGTATCGAGGAGAGTGGTATTGTTGCAGACTACTCAGATTCAAGGCCAAATGCAGCGCCAGGTCAGGATGTAATTCCAGATCAGGTACGCAAAGAATTTCAGGTAGTTAAACTTATTGATGGCTATCGTACTCGAGGGCATTTGTTTACCAAAACAAACCCGGTACGCGATCGACGGAAATATACGCCTACATTAGCTTTAGAAAATTTCAACCTTAGCGAAAACGATTTGGATACCACCTTTTCTGCAGGAGAAATCCTGGGAATAGGTAGTGCTACCCTTCGCGATATCGTTACACATCTTGAGAAAATCTACTGCAGTTCTACTGGAGTAGAATATATGTTTATCAGAAAACCGGAAGAAATTCAATGGATTCAGGATAAACTAAACATCAACGATAATCACCCTAAATTTTCAGCAGATACCAAGAAAAAAATCTTAAAAAAACTGAATGAGGCTGTATCGTTTGAAACCTTCTTGCATACCAAATACGTGGGTCAAAAGCGTTTTTCTCTGGAAGGAGGAGAAAGTTTTATTCCTGCTGTAGATGCTATTATTGAAGCAGCTGCAGATCGCGGTGTGAAGGAATTTGTAATGGGTATGGCTCACCGTGGTCGTCTCAATACATTAACCAATATTTTTGGGAAAAACGCAAAGGATATCTTTAGCGAGTTTGACGGTAAAGATTACGACCAGGAAGTATTTGATGGTGACGTAAAATATCACCTGGGCTGGACGTCGAGTCGTAAGACTGACAGTGGTAAAGAAATCAATATCAATATTGCGCCAAACCCGTCGCACCTGGAAACTGTAGGGGCTGTTGTTGAAGGTATTGCTCGTGCAAAACAGGATCGTCATCATTTTGAAAATCCAAATGAAGTACTGCCCATTGTTGTTCACGGAGATGCTGCAATTGCTGGTCAGGGTATTGTTTATGAAATCATTCAAATGGCTCAGCTTGATGGCTACACCACCAAAGGGACCATTCATATCGTGATCAACAACCAGATCGGTTTTACTACAAACTATCTGGATGCACGTTCATCAACCTATTGTACCGATGTTGCTAAAACCACGCTTTCACCTGTATTACACGTGAATGCAGATGATGCAGAAGCTGTTGTTCACGCAGCACTTTTTGCACTTGATTTCAGAATGGAATTTGGTCGTGACGTATTTATCGATCTTTTGGGATATCGTAAATACGGTCACAACGAAGGTGATGAACCTCGTTTTACACAGCCCAAATTGTATAAAGCGATCGCAAAGCACGATAACGCTCGTGACATTTATGCCCAGAAGCTTATAAAAGAGGGTGTTATAGATGACAGTTTCGTAAGTAAGCTGGAAGAAGAATACAAAGAAAAGCTTGAAGAAAAGCTTGAAAAATCACGAGAGGAAGATACAACGCGTATAACTGCAATCATGCAGGATGAGTGGGAAGGTTTTGAGCCTGCTACTGAGGACGGAATGATGCAGCCTGTAGATACTACTTTTGATCTTGATGCTTTAACTGAAGTTGCTGAGGTAATTACGCAATTACCCGGTGATAAAAAGTTTTTGCGCAAGATTGTTAAGATTATAGAAGGTCGTCGAGCAATGTATTTTGAGGACGATAAGATCGATTGGGGTCTGGCGGAATTACTTGCATACGGTTCTTTGCTTAAAGAAGGTTTTGATGTGCGTATGACCGGTCAGGATGTGGAGCGTGGTACGTTCTCACACCGTCATGCTGTGACTAAAGTGGAAGAAAGTGAAGAAGAAATTGTACTGCTCAATAACCTGAAAGGAGATCAGGGGCATATGTATATTTTCAACTCGCTACTTTCAGAATATGGGGTTGTAGGTTTTGACTATGGTTATGCAATGGCAAGCCCTAAAACATTACCTATCTGGGAAGCGCAATTTGGAGATTTCAGTAACGGAGCGCAGATTATGCTTGACCAGTATATTTCGGCAGCGGAAGATAAATGGAAACTCCAGAACGGTCTGGTGATGTTATTGCCACACGGTTATGAAGGTCAGGGTGCAGAGCACTCTTCGGCACGTATGGAGCGTTATTTACAGCTTTGTGCGGTAGATAATATGTATGTTGCAGACTGTACAACGCCGGCTAACTTTTACCATTTATTGCGTCGCCAATTAAAGACCAATTTTAGAAAGCCGCTTATCGTATTTACTCCAAAAAGTTTGTTGAGACATCCTAAGGTAGTTTCTACCAAAGAAGAATTGGCAAATGGTAGTTTCCAAATGACCATTGATGATCAGGAGGCAAATGTTGACAAGATCAAGACTTTGGTTTTTGTAACCGGTAAATTCTACTACGATTTATTGGCGCAACGCGAAGAATTAGGTCGTGATGACGTGGCTTTAGTTCGTGTAGAACAATTGTTCCCGCTTCCTAAAAAGGAAATCAGAGCAGCGCTTAACAAATATAAAAATGCAGACGATGTAGTTTGGGCACAGGAAGAACCGCGCAATATGGGAGCTTACGGGCACTTATTGATGCACCTTCCGGAAGCACAAAAATTCAGAGTGTGCAGTCGTAAGTTCTACGGGGCGCCAGCTGCAGGTAGTTCAGTGCGATTTAAGAGAAGACATCAGCGTGTAATCGACGATGTTTTCGATAAAAATTCAAATAACCAATAAAACATTTTAGTTTTAACTAAAGAATAAAAGTTAACAATAGAGAATTATGGCTTTAGAAATGAAAGTCCCTTCACCGGGAGAGTCGATCACCGAAGTTGAAATCGCCCAATGGCTTGTTGAAGATGGAGATTATGTAGAAAAAGATCAGGCGATTGCCGAAGTTGATAGTGATAAAGCAACCCTTGAATTACCTGCTGAAGCTAGCGGAATTATTACGCTAAAAGCGGAAGAAGGTGATGCGGTAGCTGTAGGTGAAGTAGTTTGTTTAATCGATACTGACGCTCCTAAACCAGGTGGAGGTGATGATTCGGCCAAGAAAGAAGAGAAGAAAGAAGAAAAGGCTGAAGCTAAAACAGAAGAGCCTTCTAAGCCAAGCACTCCGAGTCAGGAACAGGATACTAAAACCTATGCTACAGGTACACCGTCTCCAGCAGCAAAGAAAACTTTAGATGAGAAAGGTATTGATGCCAAAGATGTGCAAGGTACTGGTCGTGATGGTCGAATTACCAAAGAAGATGCGGTAAATGCTAAGCCATCTATGGGAACTCCGGGAACAGGAGGTAGAGGTGAAAGCCGTTCTAAAATGTCTATGTTACGTCGTAAAGTGGCAGAGCGTTTAGTTTCTGTAAAGAATGAAACTGCAATGCTTACAACCTTTAACGAGGTAGATATGTCTTCAATTTTTGCTCTTCGCGATAAGTATAAAGAAGACTTCAAATCTAAGCACGGTGTAGGTCTTGGCTTTATGTCATTCTTCACATTGGCTTGTGTACGGGCGTTAGATATGTATCCTGCTGTGAACTCGATGATCGATGGCAAAGAGATGGTTTCTTTTGATTTTAAAGATATTTCTATCGCGGTTTCAGGACCTAAAGGTTTGATGGTTCCAGTAATCAGAAATGCTGAAAACTTAAGTTTCCGTGGTGTGGAGTCTGAAGTGAAGCGTCTTGCTTTAAGAGCGCGTGATGGCCAGATCACTGTAGATGAAATGACTGGCGGAACGTTTACCATTACAAACGGTGGTGTGTTTGGAAGTATGCTTTCTACTCCGATTATCAATCCTCCACAATCTGCAATTTTAGGAATGCACAACATTGTAGAACGTCCTATCGCCAAAGATGGTGCGATTGCAATTGCTCCTATTATGTATGTGGCGCTTTCTTATGATCACCGTATCATTGACGGTAAAGAATCTGTAGGATTTTTAGTAGCTGTGAAAGAAGCGCTAGAAAATCCTGAAGAATTATTGATGGATAACAATGTGCTTAAAGCCTTAGAGTTGTAATAAGCTCATTCAATAGATAAAAAAACCCGCTGATTTCAGCGGGTTTTTTTATGGTTGCAGCCAAAGGGTTTAATGCGTTGTAGGCTTGCTATTAAATTGTTTATGCTTTGTTCTAAGAGATAATCTCAATTACCAGTTGTTTCAATTCTTCTGAAAATGAAATTTGAGGAAAGGGTCTTCCGGCCAGGCGATACCAGTATTTGGCATTCCAGTCGTCGCCTTCTACGCGATGAAGATGCGCGTGAATAAGACTGCCCATTGGGCTTTCGATATCCTGAGCGATATTGTGTGAGGCTTCCCAGTCATCTTTAGCCATAAACCAAAGAGATTTTAAAGTTTCTGGCCAGGAATTAGGCGGAGTAGCCTGCTCTAATGTTGCTTCAAAATCGGTATAGTTTGTTGGTAATTTCATTGTCTTTTTCGCTAAATTTTAAAATGCTTAAGATAACCAAACCCGTATCAAAAGACTAATTCCTATTTTTGATATTCTAATTTTTCTGAATAACTAGTATTCCTCATATGTCCACTCAAAAACGATTGTTTCTACTTGATGCCTATGCCTTGATTTTTCGTGGGTATTACGCACTGATCAAAAACCCAAGAGTAAATTCTAAAGGCCAGGATACCTCGGCAATTATGGGTTTTGTCAATTCCTTATTTGATGTAATCAAACGGGAAAAACCCGATCATCTTGCTGTTGCTTTTGACAAGGGTGGAAGTGCCGATCGTGTGGAAATGTATGAAGACTATAAAGCAAATCGTGATGAAACTCCAGAAGCTATACGCATTGCAGTGCCAATAATTCAGGATATTTTACGTGCTATGCATGTTCCTTGTATTCAGATTGAAGGGGTAGAGGCAGATGATCTTATAGGTACTTTAGCAAAGCAAGCAGAAAAGGAAGGTTATCAGGTATTTATGGTTACGCCAGATAAGGATTATGCGCAGCTGGTATCTGAGAATATCTTTATGTATAAACCAGCTCGTATGGGCAATGGTATTGAAATTTGGGGTATTCCTGAAGTTCAGAAAAAGTTTGAAGTGGAGCGTCCTGAACAGGTGATTGATTACCTGGGGATGATGGGTGATGCATCTGATAATATTCCTGGTTTGCCTGGTGTTGGAGATAAAACGGCTAAAAAGTTTATTAAAGAATATGGCGGACTTGAAGGATTGTTGGCGAATACCGACGACCTCAAAGGGAAGATGAAAGAGAAGGTTATTGAGAATGCCGAGTTGGGAAGACTATCCCGTAAACTCGCAACCATAATGACCGACTGTGATGTGAAATTTGATGCTGAGCAGTACGAACTTTCCCAGCCTGATGCAGATAAAGTGCAGGAGATTTTTGATGATCTCGAATTCCGTAGGCTTAAAGATCAGTTTATCAAGATATTTTCTGGTGAAGCTGATAGTGATACCGGAGCTGCAGTAAGCGGTACAGAGACGGCCAAGAAGTTGGTTTCCTCTTCTGAAAAGGCTGCAGCTGCAGGCGCAGGGCAATACAACCTGTTTGCAGATGGAAGCGATGGAATGCAAATCGAAGAGCGTAATACGCGCAAAACTATTAAGGATACCGAGCATTTTTATCAAAGTGTTGCTCCAGGTATGGCTCGAAAGCTATTCATTCAAAACTTAATGAAGCAAACATCGGTGTGTTTTGATACCGAAACCACCGACCTCGATCCGTTACAGGCCGAACTTGTGGGAATCGCATTCAGTTGGGAGAAGACCAAAGGATTTTATGTTCCTTTTCCGGCCGAGATGGAAGAAGCTCAGGCTTTGATTGAAGAACTGCGTCCATTTTTTGAAGATGAAAACATTGAGAAAATAGGTCAGAACCTGAAATATGACATTAAGGTTTTGGCTAAATATGGCGTTGAGGTAAAAGGGAAACTCTTTGATACGATGATTGCGCATTACCTGATCAACCCAGATATGCGTCACAATATGGACGTCCTGTCTGAAACTTACCTTAATTATACACCTGTTTCTATTGAAGAATTGATCGGTAAAAAGGGTAAGAATCAAAAATCGATGGCAGATGTGCCGCTCGAAGATCAAACCGAATATGCGGTAGAAGATGCAGATGTGACACTTCAGCTTAAAGAACATTTTGAGAAAGAGTTGGGTGAGGCCAATACGCAAAAGCTTTTTGATGATATTGAAATTCCTTTGGTGCAGGTGCTAGCAGATATGGAGTTAGAAGGAATTAATCTTGATGAAGAATTCTTAAATAACCTAGCGGAAGAGTTAAACAGCGACATACTTTCCTTAGAAGAAAAAATATATAAAGAAGCAGGTGAAGAGTTCAATATTGGCTCTCCCAAGCAGTTAGGTGAAATCCTTTTTGATAAGCTGAAATTAGTTGATAAACCTAAGAAAACCAGAACCGGTCAGTATTCAACCGCAGAAGATGTGCTTTCCTATTTAGCACCTGATCACGAGATTATTCAACACGTATTAGACTATCGCGGACTTTCAAAGCTGAAAAGCACTTATGTAGATGCGTTGCCGACCCAGGTAAACCCAAAAACCGGCCGCGTACATACCGATTATATGCAAACTGTAGCAGCAACCGGTAGATTGAGTTCAAACAACCCTAACCTGCAAAACATTCCAATTCGTACCGAACGTGGGCGTCAGGTGCGTAAAGCATTTATTCCTCGTAATGAAGATTATGTCTTGCTCGCTGCCGATTACTCACAGATCGAATTGCGTATTATCGCAGCTTTAAGTCAGGAAGAAACCATGATCAAAGCTTTTAAAGATGGTGAAGATATTCACGCATCTACTGCTGCAAAAGTCTTTAATGTGCCCATTGAAGAGGTTACCCGCGAGCAGCGTAGCAATGCTAAGACGGTAAATTTTGGGATTATCTATGGGGTTTCTGCATTTGGTCTTAGTAATCAAACCGACTTGTCTCGTAGTGAATCTAAAGATCTAATCGATACCTATTATAAAACTTATCCTAAGTTGCGTAACTATATGAGCGAGCAGGTAGACTTTGCTCGTGACAATGGGTATGTGACCACCGTTCTTGATCGTCGCAGGTATTTAAAGGACATCAATAGTAATAATGCGGTGGTGCGTGGTGCAGCAGAGCGAAATGCAGTTAATGCGCCTATACAGGGAAGCGCTGCAGACATCATCAAAATCGCGATGATAAATATCCACAGAAAGCTCAAAGCTGAAAAACTTAAAACCAAAATGTTGCTTCAGGTGCATGATGAATTGGTTTTTGATGTTTTCAGACCCGAATTAGATCAGGTAAAAACAATGATCAAAACGGAAATGGAAAATGCCTTTAAGTTGGATGTGCCTTTAGATGTAGAACTGGGTGTAGGAGAGAACTGGCTTGAGGCGCATTAATTCTTGATAAGCATAAAATTAAAAACCCGCTTTATATTCTAAAGCGGGTTTTTTGGCTAGTTCAAATTTATAATCTCAAAATCCAAAGTTGTTACCATCCTGGGTTTTGTTGAGCAGCAAGAGTAGGGTTGTTATTGATTTCCTGTTGCGGAATTGGCCACAAGAATTTGAAATCGCTATATGGAATTGCAGTCACTCCATAAGGTCCATCGTAAGCGGTTCCTAAAGTGTAAGAAGCTGCTGGAGGTGTGCCGTTTGCAACTTTTTGAGGAACTCCGGCAATGGGAGCCAGGTCATCTTTTTGTAAACGATGGATATCTGGCCAGCGTCTTCCTTCCATAACAAATTCAATTCTTCTTTCAGTGATAATTGCATTTACCAGAGCAGCTGGTGTTGCAAAATCGGTAGCAACATAGGCTTGTGTTGCAGGGTCTGCTAAAGAGCGATTACGAACGCGGTTAAGTGCTGTAAGTGCATTTCCAGATGCATTCGTACGAGCATAAGCTTCAGCCATATTGAGCAATACTTCTGCATAACGAATAACTGGAGCAGGATCGGTGTAGTTTACAGGATCTTTGTATTTATTGGTGTATTTAACACCAGATCTTGTGGTAACTAAAGTCCCTTCAACTCTACGCAGGTCATCAGCAAGCCAGGCTGGGTTTCTCCAAATAATAGGACTTATAACAACAAGACCACGACGGTTATATTGTGAAGCCAAAGCTGCGTTAACTCCTGGATTGTTTACTGCAGAATGCTCAATCGAAAAGATGGATTCCGTGTTGCCATATCCGCTTGCAAATGGACCGTTTGGTGTATCAGTAAGACTAAATGAATTTAATTTTACTCCTTCCTGAATTACTAAAGGCCAATTGCGTGAATGTAAATATGCACGTGTTTTGAAGGCAATCGCCGATTCTTTTGTTGCTCTGGTAATGCCTTCAAGAAGATCAGTACGATCAGCTCTAGCTGGTAGTGAACTTTCAGCGTCATTTAAATCCTGAATAATACGCTGATAGCATTCTGCAACAGTATTGCGACCTTGTGCTTCAGCCGCAGCCAATGTCTCGGTACTATTGATTGCAAAATCACGGTAAGGTACACCTAGGTGACTAGCGTCTGGGGTATCGTTATAAGGTCTAGCAAAATGGAAAAGTAATTCCAAATGACCAGCTGCTCTTAAAAATTTAGCTTCTCCAGTATATACTGCTGCTTGATCAGCTGTAATAATTCCGCCTTCAAGTGCTCTTGCAACTCCTTCTATTACAATATTGGTGCGGTTTATCATTCTGTAAGTATCGCTCCAGTAATAAACGTTATTCGCAGTAGTAGGGTCATAAGTACCCGTATAGGTTAGCTGGTAAAAAGTAGCTACGTTAACTACATCTTCACCGCGGTTGTCTCCTTGTTGCACAAATGCAGCTCCAAAAGGGTATCCACGTCCAGCACCGTTGTAATCCCCTCTTTGTGCAGCGTTGTACATACCGGTAACTGAAAGTGCTACCAGGTCTGCAGTAGAGAAGGCTGCGTTTTCTGAGATGTCGTTATAAGGCTCCAGGTTAAGTACATTGTCATCGTTGCACGATACCAAAGCAAACAACGCAAATAGAATAGAATAGAAACTTTTGTATCTAAATCTCATTGTTGTGGTGTTTATAATTCTTTTCATGTTTTTTACTATTAAAATCCGATGTTAAGACCTAGTGAGAAGATGCTTGATCTTGGTGTTCCGTTTAGGTCAACACCTCCTGATTCCATTTCTGGATCTAATCCAGAGTAATCAGTAATTATCCAAAGGTTTTGACCCTGAGCATATAGTCTGAATTTAGATAAACCTAAACGTTCAACTATTTCAGGAGCAAAAGTGTAACCTAATGTGATGTTGTCTAATTTAATGAAATCACCATCCTCAAGGAATCTTGATGTAGCAAGAGCAGTAAGGTTTGTAGTGGTGTTTGTGCTTGCATATAAACGAGGAGTCCAACCGTCTCCAGGATTTTCAACACTTTGCCATCTACCTAAAATTTCGGTGCTGTTGTTTGTAAAGTTTTGGTTTAATAAATCTCTGCGGGTTGCATTGAAGATTTTATTACCACCACTAAAACGGAACAGAAATCCTAAATCAAAATTCTTGTAATTCATATTTGAATTAAATGCACCAAAGTATTTTGGTAATGATTGTCCAAGAATTACACGGTCGTCAGCTGCACTTAATGAAGATGACTGAGAAACATCAGCTGGATTACTAGGGTCAAAAACTGCGTAGCTAGAACCTGGTAATAAACCTTGTACCAGGCTACCGTCAGCTTTATAATATACCGGGTTACCATTTTCTGGGTTTGTACCATAGTAGCGTATGCCGTAAATAGAGTTGATAGGTTCGCCTTCTCTTACAATGGTGTTGTTTCCGATACGATCTGCACCATTAACCAAAGTGATTACCTTGTTATCTACAAAAGAGATGTTAGAAGATACTTCCCATTTAAACGCTTTATCTAATATTCTAGCAGTAGCTGAAAGTTCTAAACCACTATTTTCGATATTACCAATGTTTGCGTTATAGCTGTTTCCTGGGATACCAAAAGATTGTGGTGTTTCAACCTGAAGGATTAAGTCTTCTGTCTTGTTGATGAAATAGTCTGCAGTTAATGTTAGTCTATTCTTAAGCAAGCCAAGGTCGATACCTCCATCGTATTTGATACTGGTTTCCCATCTTAGATTGTTGTTTCCAAACTGACCGTATGCGATACCATTATTATCTGCATATCGAGCTGGAGAATAAAGTCCTAAATATGGGTAGTTACCAATGTCAACGTTACCTACTTTACCGTAAGAACCTCTAAGTTTTAAGTCAGAGATAACTTCACTGTTTTTCATGAATTCTTCATTGCTAACAGTCCATCCAAAAGAAGCTCCTGGGAAAGTACCCCACCTGGTTTCTGTAGGAAGTGAAGACAGTCCGTCTCTACGAATAGTACCCTGAATGTAATAGCGCTGCTTATAGTTGTAGTTTAAACGACCTGCAAAGGACATAAATCCATTTTCAGTTAAACCACCACCAGATCCCTGAACTCCATAAGAACCGCTAATTAATGCTTTTCCGAAGAATTCGTTACTTAAGTCAGTACCCGTAGCAAAGAAATTTTGGTTTCTTTGTTTTTGATATTCACTTACCGCAGTGAATGATACGTTATGATCCTCAGCAAAAGTTTCGTTATAGCTAAGGATGTTTTGCCAGTTCCAACGGGTTAAATCGGTGTTGTTGTTTTGAACACGACCATTAGAGCCGCTACCATCGCCGTGAATTGGGCTCCAGAATAAATACCCATTGGTGTTGGCCTTATCAAGACTTATTTGTGTTCTAAAGTTAACTGAAGAAATAGGCTTAATATCAGCATAAACATTACCAATTAAGCGGTTAAGTTTTGAGAAATATTTGTTGTTCTCAATAACAAAAATGATGTTTGGTATGTTGTCACCAACAGTCTCCAGGTTAGAGCCACGTCCCATGCGATCTGGGAAGGTGTCGTCTAGGTTATAACCTGTAGGATCTGTATCGTCGTATGGCGATACGTTAGGATGCTGGCGTGTTGCATTAAAGATGTTACCAGAAAGTGAGTTTGTACCTGTGTTCAATCCGAAATATTCAGATTGAGAAAGGCTTGCATTTACACCAACTGAAACCCAATCTTTTACCTTTTGCTCTAAGTTAGCACGATAGGTATAGCGTTTGAATTCGTTTGGCTTAGCAATACTTTCCTGTTCTGTATATCCTACAGAAAGGTAGTATTTTAAAAATTCAGTACCACCGGTAAATGATAAGTTGTGGTCTTGTTGAAAAGCACTGTCATTTAAAACAAGATCTTGCCAATCAGTTTCAAAATCAGTTCCTGCTGCCCAATCTGATTGTCCACGGTTACTTCTTTTTTCATTAGAAATTGTAACGAAATCAGAAGCTTTCAATAAATCGAAATTGTTTACGGGTCTTGCAAAACCAGCAGTCATATTGTAAGTAGTTGCAATACGTCCCTCTTTACCTTTTTTGGTGGTAATAAGAACAACCCCGTTAGCTGCACGAGAACCATAGATTGCAGTCGCAGAACCGTCTTTTAAAATCTCAATAGACTCAATGTCTGCTGGGTTGATGTCACCTAGACCGTTTGTTGAAGCATATCCTCCTAAATCACCTGTGTAGATAGGCACACCATCTACAACAAATAGTGGATAAGTTCCAGAGGTAATTGATGCGATACCACGTATTCTAAAACGAGGTGTTTCACCAATAATACCCGATTGAGTAGTTACCTGTACACCAGCCGCACGACCTGCTAATTGCTGATCAAAACTTGAGGTTACTAGGCTTGCAATCTCATCCCCTTTTACTTGAGAAATTGATGCTGTAAGATCTCTTTTGCGTTGTACACCGTAACCTACAACAACCACTTCATCAAGTGCCTCTGTATCTTCCTCAAGTTTTACATTGATTGAAGATTGAGTTCCTACGGCGATTTCCTGTTTTTGGAAACCTACATAGGTAAATACAAGTGTTTGACCAGATTCCGCTGTAATGGAATAATTACCGTCAAAATCGGTTTGAGTACCAGTAGATGTGCCTTTGACTACAATACTTACTCCCGGTAGGGGAACACCAGCACCTGTTTCAACAGTCCCGGTGATTGTTTTTTGCTGAGCTTGTGCTGCTAGGCTCAAGCTGAACAAAAGCATAAAAAATAAATTTTTTATCATTTAACAGTTTTATTGATTAAAATCCTAAAATATGTTAAATGCAGATTGGTTTAATTATAATAATATGTCGTCTATACGTTTTATCAAACAACGCACTAAAACGTATTAGTAAAATTCTTGATTTAGATTATGTTCATATTTTTTGTTAAAAGACTATTATTAAATTAAAAAATTAACAATGATGTATTTTTCTTTCGTTGAGTTTTAGGTCTAATTCTGATATTTATTCTTGTTATTTGGAACTTAAAAAAATCAAAATTTAAGCATGAGATGCTAGTTTTGATATGATGTAAGTTGATTAGATATTATTTTTAATGAATTGAATATTCTAAAATATGCTACCCATAAAACAAATCACCTTCAAGCCTATTGATACCTGTCTCAATTGTGGGATGCAGTTTGATGAAGATGATCAAAATTGTAGAGCTTGTGGAGCTAAAAAGATCGAGGAGCGTTTTACGCCTAAGAAAGTTTTGAATGAGGCTGGGGAGCGAATTTTTAATATAGATAACACCTTTCTTCGTACGTTTAAGGATTTGTTTTTAAGACCTCAGGCGGTCATTGGAGGTTTTTTAGCTGGTTTGCGCAAGAGATATCTTAATGCCTTCAGTTATTTTACAATTGCGATTACTATTTCGGGTTTCCAGGTTTTTGTGATGAAGCGTTTTTATCCTGAGGTTGTGAGTCAAATGGGTGTTGTGGATGGTAAAGGCAATCCTATTTCACAAATTTTACAAGATTCTATAATGGAATATCAACCCGTAGTGATGTTTGCAACGATACCTTTGCTCGCATTTATGGGCTGGCTAACTTTTTTGACGTTAAAAAAGCATAACTACACGGAGCATTTTATCATTCAGTTGTATTCTTATTCGCATCTTTCAATTCTATCTGCACTGATAGGAATACTTTCTCTGGTTGTCAGACTTAATTATGTGCTTTTTAGCTTGCTTTCAATACCTATTTATATTCTCTATAATATGTATGTGTTTAAGCGTCTCTATCTATTAAGCTATAAGGGTATAGTGCTTAGGTCGCTTTTCTTTCTTAGTATTTTATTCGTTTTATATATTCTTTTATCAGTTATGGCTTTTGCTGTTATTGCGATGTTCAATCCAGAAATCTTTAAAGAATTGGCCAGCCAGAATGCGGGATAGGCAGAATATTCTGGGGATTTTTAAACAGTTTTTCTTCTGCTTTAACGTAAGTCTTATAGAGTATTGACAATCAATCGGATTAGGGTATTAAAATTAAGTCATAGCCTCGTTTGTCAAATCAATATATAATTGTACATTTGCAGCCCTGTTTTCACGCGTGAGCGCGGGAGCAGGAAATGGAATGTTTAATAATTAAATAAAACAGTGTGGACACATTAAGTTACAAAACAGTATCTGCCAACAAAGACACCGTTAATAAGGAGTGGGTTGTTATTGATGCTGAAGGACAAACGTTGGGTCGCATGTCTACTATCGTTGCAAAATTTTTGCGCGGAAAGTACAAGCCTAACTACACACCACACGTTGATTGCGGAGACAATGTAATTGTTATCAATGCCTCTAAAATCAACTTAACAGGAAACAAGTGGGATGCTAAATCTTACATCCGTCATACGGGTTATCCTGGTGGTCAAAGAAGCCTTACTGCAAAAGAAATGTACAGCAAAGACCCTGCGCGTCTTGTTGAGAATGCAGTAAAAGGTATGTTGCCTAAAAACAAATTAGGTGCAGCGATCTATCGCAATTTAAAGGTTTATGCCGGTGCAGATCACGGGCAGGAAGCGCAAAAACCTAAAGTAATCAACATTAACGAACTCAAGTAAATGGAAGTAATTCACAAAATTGGTCGTAGAAAGACCGCCGTTGCTCGTGTTTATTTAGCTCCTGGTTCTGGTAACATTACCATTAACAAGCGTGATCTTAAAGAGTACTTCACTACAGGAACTTTACAGTACAAAGTTAACCAGCCATTAGTAATGACTGAGAATGACAAAAACTTTGATGTAAAAGTAAATGTATATGGAGGAGGTATCACCGGTCAGGCAGAAGCTGTACGTCTTGCTCTTTCTAGAGCAATGTGCGAAGTAGACGCAGAGAACAGAGGTATCCTTAAACCTGAAGGTTTATTGACCAGAGATCCGAGAATGGTAGAGCGTAAGAAATTCGGTCAGAAGAAAGCGCGTAAGAAATTCCAATTCTCAAAACGTTAAGAAAACGTGTTTTTCAATCCTTGCGGACTTTATTTTCCGTTTGGTTTTTGAAAACAAAAAGAAATTAATTTAATAAATGTCCTTGTCCCGATACGTCGGGAAATGAGTTTAGCATCTAAATAGGGAAGGCGCGGGTAAAACCAACCACTTAACTATTGCTACTACAAAGGGAACGTAAACGAATTTTAAAATGGCAAAAACAGAAAATGTAAAGGATTTACTGGATGCTGGTGTACACTTCGGTCACCTTACCAGAAGATGGGATCCAAACATGGCACCATATATCTATATGGAACGCAATGGTATTCACATCATAAATCTATACAAAACTGCTGCTAAACTTAGCGAAGCTTCAGAAGCCCTAAGTAAAATCGCAGCCTCAGGTAGAAAAATACTTTTTGTAGCTACCAAGAAACAAGCAAAAGAAATTGTTGCAGATCATGCAGGTCGTGCTAAGATGCCTTACATCACAGAGCGCTGGCCAGGTGGTATGTTAACCAACTTTGTAACTATACGTAAAGCGGTTAAGAAAATGCAAACAGTAGATCGTATGAAACAAGACGGTCGCTTTGATAGCTTGTCTAAAAAAGAGCAATTACAAATGAACCGTATGCGTGATAAATTGGAGAAGAACTTAGGTTCTATCGAAGATATGACACGTCTTCCAGGTGCATTATTTGTAGTTGACATCAAGCGTGAGCACATTGCAATTAAAGAAGCACAAAAATTAAACATTCCAATCTTTGCGATGGTAGATACCAACTCAGACCCACGTCAGGTTGATTATGCCATCCCATCTAATGACGATGCTTCAAAATCTATTGAAAAAATCATCGCTAACGTAGCAGACGCTATCGTAGAAGGTCTTTCTGAGCGTAAAGCAAACAAAGACAAAGACGATAAGCCAAAAGCTAAAAAAGCTGATAAGCCTGCAAAAGCTAAAAAAGCTAAAGCAGTAGCTAGCGACGAAGAAGAATAGTATTTAACAATTTGATAATAGCTGAAGTCGTTTAGTATACTGCAATTTTGCACTAAACTAAACGACTTTTGTTTTAACTCATAAAACGTAAATAATATGGCAAAAATAACAGCCGCAGAAGTAAATAAACTAAGACAGGCTACCGGTGCTGGTATGATGGATTGTAAAAATGCATTAGTAGAAGCAGACGGTGATTTTGATCAGGCAATCGCAGTACTTCGCAAAAAAGGTCAGAAAGTTGCTGAAAAGCGTGCAGACCGTGATTCTAGTGAAGGTGTTGTTGTAGCTAAGATTAACGATGCAAACAATAAAGGTGTGGTTTTCTCTCTTAACTGTGAGACCGACTTTGTTGCTAAGAATGACAGTTATGTAGCTTTAGCTAACGAGCTTGGTGAAATCGCAATCAACCACGATTCAAAAGAATCTTTCCTTGAGGCAGATTTCAAAGGAATGACTGTTTCTGAAAAACTTATCGAGCAAACTGGTGTTATCGGTGAAAAATTAGAAATCGGTGGTTTTGAAGTTCTTGAAGCTCCTTTCGTAGGTTCTTACGTTCACGGTAACAAAATTGGTGCTTTAACCGGTTTATCTCAAGCTGGTGATAACGCTGAAGAAACTGCAAAAGTTGTTTCTATGCAGGTAGCTTCTATGGGTGCAACTACTTTGTCTTACAAAGATTTTGATCCAGAATTTGTTGCTAACGAAACCGAAGCTCGTATCGCAGCTATCGAAAAAGAAAACGAAGAATTGAAGCGTTTAGGTAAAACCCTTAAAAACGTTCCTCAATATATATCTATGTCCCAATTAACTCCAGAAGTTATGGCTAAGGCAGAAGCAGATATCAAAGAAGAATTGAAAGCAGAAGGTAAGCCTGAGCAAATCTGGGATCGTATCGTTCCTGGTAAAGTTGATCGTTTTGTAGCAGACAACACTACTCTTGATAACGAGAAAGCATTACTTGACCAGGTGTTTATTATGGATGACAGCAAAAACGTTGCTGCATACGTAAAAAGCCAGGGAGATGCGGAAGTTGTAGGCTTCAAACGTGTAAGCTTAGCTTAATTCCTCTTGACCAATTCATAAGTAAAAAGGCTGCCAATTGGCGGCCTTTTTTGTTTTTAAAATCCTCCTTTCACCACAACCACATTTAACCGTATATTTGCCAAAAATTTTCTACAGCCATGCAATACAAACGCATTCTACTCAAATTATCAGGTGAAGCATTAATGGGAAAACGCCAGTACGGCATTGACCCGGACCGTTTAGCAGAATATGCAGATGAGATCAAAAGTGTTTTAGATAAAGGCGTAGAAGTGGCAATCGTCATTGGTGGCGGAAACATCTTTAGAGGCGTAGCCGGTGCCAGCCGCGGGATGGACCGTGTGCAGGGCGATCACATGGGAATGCTGGCAACCGTGATCAATGGTCTGGCTTTACAAAGCGCACTTGAAGAAGCTGGAATTCAAACCCGTCTGCAAAGCGCCATCAAAATAAATGAAGTAGCAGAGCCGTTTATCCGTCGTCGTGCTATTCGTCACCTGGAAAAAGGTAGAGTTGTGATTTTTGGTGGAGGTACTGGTAATCCATATTTTACTACAGATTCTGCAGCAGTATTACGTGCTATTGAAATTCATGCAGATGTAATCTTGAAGGGTACACGAGTTGACGGTATCTATACAAGTGATCCTGAAAAAGATGAGAAAGCTGTGAAATTTGACTTCATTACTTTTGAAGATGTACTGCAAAAAGGATTAAAAGTACTGGATACTACAGCATTTACGCTAAGCCAGGAAAATGAATTACCCATAATTGTTTTTGATATGAATAAGCAGGGTAATCTGCTTAAAGTGGTTGAGGGCGAAAATATAGGTACCACTGTAAATTTATAATTCGCTTTAAATGCCAATTATTTAGTGCAATTTGGGGCCGGATGGGTTTTACCAAAAGTAAATTACTATTTTTGACTGGTTTTTTTAAAAAGTTAAAATTCTAAAAAGCTATGAACGAAGACATTCAATTTATATTAGACGAGACTAAAGAAGCGATGGAAAATGCCATCGTTCACCTGAAAAAGCAATTTGCAAATATTAGAGCAGGTAAAGCGAGTCCGTCGATGGTAGGTAGTGTTATGGTAGATTATTACGGTAGCCAGACGCCACTTACTCAGGTTGCAAACGTAAATACTCCTGATGGTCGTACGCTTTCTATTCAGCCATGGGAGAAAGCTATGATTCCTGAAATTGAAAAAGCGATTATGAACTCAAACCTGGGTTTTAACCCAATGAACAATGGAGAGAGTGTGATCATCAACGTACCACCACTTACTGAAGAGCGGCGTAAGGATTTAGTAAAGCAGGCGAAAGCCGAAGCTGAAGATTCTAAAATAGGCGTACGCAACGATCGTAAAAATGCCAATAACGAAATTAAAAAACTGGAGAAAGATGGTCTTGCTGAGGATATGGCACGTAATGCCGAGATTGATGTTCAGGGGCTTACTGATGCATATATTAAAAAAATAGACGATCTGCTTGCTGTTAAGGAAAAGGAAATTCTTACGGTATAATCAGACGTTAAACTACTCCTAAGAGCGACCCGAGGGTCGCTTTTTTTATCCTATTTTTAGACGATTAGCTATTTTTTACAACCACATCTACTACCATTTGCTCCTCTTGTAATGTCTAAATTCCTTTCTTTACTGGGTTTTGCGATCTTTTTTCAGACCAGTCTGTTGGCTCAGAAGGAAATGAGTTATGCTGATTCGTTGATCAAAAAAGCGATACAAAACCGCGAGCTAAATAATCCGCAGGATGCTCTGGAATATTTTAGTTATACCACCTACGAAAAAACAATCGTGACAGACTCTTTGGAGCGAGAACAGAATGTACACGTGTTTTTTACAGAGAAAGTGTCACAAAACCTGTATGATCAGCAAGCTGGTTTTAAAGAAGAGGTTTTGGGTTATAACATGGCAGGTTTTAGTGAACCTCGTTATGAAGTGCTGGGCGTTACCTTGCAGTCCAGATCGTTTTACGATGAAGATTTTGTAATTTTTAATTACAGATATGCAGGTCCTTTATCTGTTCGCGGACTTAAAAACTACCGGTATTCATTTGTGAAGGACACGGTGATTTTAGGCAGATCTGGTCATATGATTCAGTTTTCTCCTCAAAGACCACAAACAATTCCCGGGTTAAGCGGTGTTTTATATCTCGATGCAGAAACTCTTGCGATTCAAAAAGTAAGCATTGCGATTGATGATGAATTGATTGCCCGTATCGAGCAGGAGTATCGTTATTTCGAGAATGAGCAAATTTATATTCCGGCGACAAATAAGCTTTATGTTGAAAAAGGTGATACTTCAAAACGCCTTTCCTTTTTCAGAGGGAAAATTTCTGTAGGTACGCTTAATAACAGTCCGGTAAAAGATGCAATAGAAGGGCGTTTCTTGCTTTCTACTACTTACAATTCCGCTTTTAATTTTTCGCAAAGCGAAACTATTACTCATCCTAATCTTGCCGTGGAAGTATTTGAAGATGCTGGCTTCAAACCAGATAGTTTTTGGAAAGAATATCGCAATGAATCGCTCTCGCAGCGGGATTTGAATAGTTTTGATTACCTCAATGATGTCGTTAAAACCGAAAATATTGAACACCGTTTGGCGGTCATAAATAATTTTGGAATTGGCTACTATACGGTAAATTTCTTTGATTTTGATTTGACATATCCGGTAAAATTTAATAATTACGAGGGCCTTAGATTGGGAATTGGAGGTGTGACCAATTCCGATTTTAGCGAGCGTTTTCGCGTAGAAGGCTATACGGCTTATGGTTTTAAAGATCATACCTGGAAGTATGGTTTTGGAGGAGGCGTAATGCTAAATAAATCTCACGGTGCCTGGCTGAGTTTTACCTATAATGACGATTTGCAGGAAGTAGGGAGTTTTAATTACCTCACAGATCGCAGAGTTTATTCTTTATTTGAGCCCCGACTAGTGAATATCACGCAGTTTTTTGACTACAAAACCTTAAGACTTAATCAGGAATATCAAATCACACCTAAGATTTTATCTGAATTTCAATTGGCAAAAACCAATGTGCTACAAACACAAGATTATTCGTTTGCTGTAAATGATAAAAGCTATCAGGAATATGATATCACCGAGGCTACTTTTGGAATACGCTGGAGTCCCTCGAGTAAAATTATGAGGTCTGAACAGGGAACGGTTGAGATTTATGACGGCTATCCCAAAGTGACCGCTCAGGTTTCTAAGGGAATTTCCGGACTGTTTAATGGGGATTTTAATTTTACCCGTGTTGGAGCTAAGTTTTTCTATCAGGTAGAGCGTCTTAATAAGTCTACCACGGAGTTTTTAGTGGAAGGGAAAATGGCATTTGGTGATGTTCCACTTACGCATTTGTTTCATGCTTATCCCAACGCGCCAACAAAGGAAACCGTGATGCAGCGCTTTTCTGTTGCTGGAGTGAACAGCTTTGAAACCATGTATTTTGCTGAATTTTTCTCCGACCGGCTGTTAACGCTTCAGGTAAAACACAGGCTTAGACCTTTTAATCTGGGTGAAAAGTTCAAACCCGAGATGGTATTTATCTCCCGCTATGCATTAGGAGATATTTCAAATATTGATAGACATCAGGATGTGAATTTTGGAAGGTTGAATAAGGGTTTTACAGAAACCGGGTTTCAGATTAATAAGATTCTATTCGGTTTTGGAACAAGTCTAACCTATAGATATGGCGCTTACCATTTACCTGAATTTGCAGATAATATCGCGTTTAAATTCACATTTAATCTGCAGTTGTAGTCAATCCGTTCTAATTGAGCTTTCGCCAAACCTCTTTTCTGGCTGATATGTACTGAATTCGGCTTCAATTGAGTACCTTTGCGCCCTCTTAAATTAGAACGATGACCAAGCTTTTGGGGTACGGATTTTGGAATGGTGTCGCGCGACTTATTTTACGCAACAGGCTTTTTATTCTCTTTCTTATTGCAGGATTTACGGTATTCCTGGGTACGCAGTGGAAGTATATGCGCTTTACCTATACCGAAGCAAATCTTCTGCCTGATGATCACGAAGTAAATCTTGAATATAACCGCTTTCTCGACCAATTTGGAGAAGAAGGAAACCTGGTTGTTTTTGGTATTAAAGATTCTACACTTTTTACTCCTGAGATTCTTAATAAATGGAATGCACTTTCAGACTCTATCAATTCTTTTGATGCGGTTGCGCTTTCGGTTTCATTAAAAGATTTAAAAATTCTACAAAAACAGGAAGATCCCAAACGTTTTGATCTCGAACCTTTTATTGAGGGTGATATCAATACTAAACTTCAGGCGGCGGCTTTAAAGAAAAAGCTTTTTGAAGATCTGCCGTTTTACGAAGGTCTTATTTATAACAAAGAAACCGGCACCGTGCGTACTGCTGTTTATTTGAAGAAAGATATTGTTAATACTGCTGCTCGTAAAGATTTTATTATTGAAGATCTTATCCCTTTAATTGATCGTTTTGAGGAAGAAACGGGAATAAGAGTCCATACCAGTGGGATGCCTTATATACGTACCCTTAACAGCAAAACAATCATTAGCGAAATAGGCTGGTTTGTAGGAGGGGCACTTTTGGTTACCTCATTAATCTTTTTCTTCTTTTTTAGGTCTTATCGCGCCACATTTATTTCTATGTTCACCGTTGTGATTGGTGTGATGTGGGCTTTTGGTTTCTTAGGTTTATTGGGATATGAAATTACCGTTCTTACCGCTTTAATTCCACCATTGATTATTGTGATCGGGATTCCTAACTGTATCTTTTTGATCAATAAATATCAGCAGGAATACAAAAATCACGGGAATAAGATTAAGGCCTTACAACGAGTGATTACCAAAGTAGGTAATGCCACGTTGATGACCAATATTACCACGGCCTCTGGTTTTGCTACTTTTATCTTGACGCAAAGTTCGTTGCTAAAGGAATTTGGTATTGTAGCGTCTATCAATATCATAGCGATCTTTTTGTTGAGCTTGCTAATCATTCCTATTCTGTATAGCTATATGTCGCCACCTAAAGAGCGACATTTAAAACACCTGGGTAAAACCTGGATTGAAGGCTTTGTAAACTGGATTGAGCATGTAGTGCGCAACAAGCGTCTTACGGTTTATTGTGTAGCAATCGTCTTACTTATAGGAAGTATGATTGGTATTTATCAGATTCGCGTATCGGGTAGTCTTATTGAAGATATGCCGAAGAAAACTGGATTTTATGAGGATATCAAGTTCTTTGAGACCGAGTTTGACGGCATCATGCCGCTCGAAGTTCTGATTGATACCAAACGACCTAAAGGAGTTATGAAATTGCCTACGCTAAAGCGTATGGATGAGTTGGCAACCACCATTTCTGAAACACCAGAGCTTTCTAAGCCGGTTTCTGTTGTAAATCTGGTAAAGTATGGGAAGCAGGCATTTTATAATGGTGATCCGCAGTATTATCAATTGCCAACTTCTAATGAGCGCAATTTTATTTTGCCTTACGCACAAAGCTTTTCAAACGAGGCTGGATTGTTGGATAGTTATGTAGATTCTACCGGGCAGTACGCACGGATGACGACTTTTATGCAGGACATAGGTACCGATCGTATGGAGATCATTGAAGATAATCTCTACAACAAAATCAAGATCTTATTTCCTGAAGACAAGTTTGATGTGACCTTAACGGGTAAGGCACTTGTTTTTCAAAAAGGAACAGCCTACCTGATAAACAATCTGGTGATTAGTTTGTCGCTGGCCATTTTACTTATTGCGTTGTTTATGGCATTTATGTTCCGGTCATTTAAAATGATTCTGGTTTCATTAATACCAAACTTATTACCATTGCTAATCACTGCGGGATTGATGGGCTTTTTAGGAGTTCCGATTAAGCCTTCAACCATATTAGTCTTTAGTATTGCATTTGGTATTTCGGTAGATGATACCATTCATTTTTTGGCAAAATACCGCCAGGAATTACGTAGCAGTGGTTGGAAGATCAAGCGTTCGGTCTATGCTTCAGTTAAAGAAGCGGGAGTGAGTATGTTTTATACTTCTATAGTGTTGTTCTTCGGATTTTCGGTATTTATGATAAGTAGTTTTGGAGGTACGGTAGCATTAGGTGGTCTGGTTTCAGTTACCTTGATCTTTGCAATGTTATCTAATCTTATTTTATTACCCTCATTATTGCTTTCGCTGGAGCGAAATATCGCCAACAAAGAAGACTTTAAAAAGCCTGCAATTCAAATTCTGGATGATCCTGATGAAGACGAGCTTGAAGAATTGGATCGCGAGCGTAATTAAAACCCCATTTTTTGACAGGAAATCAGCTAAAATTTATCTTTGCTGTCATTACATTAAAAATTAGAAGCTAAATAACCCTGAATAGGGATTTTGATAAAACCATATCGATGAAAAAAACAATCGTACACATTTTAAAAGAAGAACCAAAAGGGCAGGAGCTCACGGTTAGAGGTTGGGTAAAATCATTTCGCGCAAATCGCTTTATTGCCTTAAATGACGGTTCTACTCTTCATAATTTACAGTGTGTAGTTGATTTTGAAAATACAGATCCTGCATTGTTAAAGCGTATTACCACAGGAGCGGCAATTGCTGTTACCGGTAGCCTTGTTGCCAGTCAGGGTGGTGGTCAGGCTGTAGAAATTGAAGTAAAAGAGGTTAAAATTCTCGGCGATGCAGATCCTGAAGAAGTAAAGAAAACCATTTTATCTCCTAAGCGTCATACGCTTGAGAAACTTCGTGAGCAGGCTCATTTGCGTGTGCGTACCAATACTTTTGGTGCTGTAATGCGTTTGCGCTCACAACTGAGTTTTGCTGTGCATCAGTACTTTCAGAAAGAAGGTTTTTACTATGTGAACACGCCTATTATAACAGGAAGTGATGCAGAAGGGGCTGGTGAAATGTTTAAAGTAACTGCTCAGGATTTAAAAAACCCAGCAAAAGATAAAGATGGTAACATCGATTATAAAAAGGATTTCTTTGGAAAGGAAACCAATTTGACCGTGTCTGGTCAGCTGGAAGCTGAAACCTACGCTTTAGGATTGGGACAAGTTTATACGTTCGGACCAACTTTTAGAGCTGAAAATTCAAACACCAGTCGTCACCTTGCAGAATTCTGGATGATTGAGCCGGAAGTGGCTTTTAATGATTTGGATGCCAATATGGATTTGGCTGAAGACTTTATCAAATACGTGATTCAATTTGTGATGGATAACTGCCAGGATGATCTGGAATTTTTAGAAAACAGACTCATTCAGGAAGATAAAGCAAAGCCGGAAGCAGAGCGTTCACCAATGCCACTTCGCGAAAAGCTGAAGTTTGTGTTGGAGAATAACTTTAAGCGTGTGAGCTATACCGAGGCGATTGACATTCTTAAAAATTCGAAGCCAAATAAGAAGAAGAAATTCAATTACATTATTGAAGAATGGGGAGCTGACCTTCAAAGTGAGCACGAGCGTTTTCTGGTAGAGAAGCACTTCAAGTGTCCGGTAATTCTGTTTGACTATCCTGCAAACATTAAGGCGTTTTATATGCGCTTAAATGAAGATGGAAAAACCGTACGCGCCATGGATATTCTATTCCCTGGTATTGGAGAGATTGTTGGAGGTTCGCAAAGGGAAGAGCGTTTAGAAGTGTTGCAAGAGAAAATGGCGGCATTAGATATCCCGGAAGAAGAATTGTGGTGGTATCTCGATACGCGTCGTTTTGGAACCTGTGTGCATAGTGGTTTTGGCCTGGGCTTTGAACGTCTGGTGCTTTTTGCTACGGGTATGACCAACATTAGAGACGTAATTCCCTATCCACGTTTTCCTCAAAACGCAGAATTCTAAGAGAATTTATAATAAAGAAAGAGCCCGATTTTGACAATCGGGTTTTTTTGGCTCCTGCCGAAAATAGTTACGGGGATAAACCCCCTTTTTTAAGGGGAAATAGCCGCTTATGTTAAATAATGCTTAATTTCAGCCATTCATTAAAACTAACCCTTATGCGAAAAATTACTTTTTTTACGGCAGCTCTTTTTGCTTTTTTTTTAGTCACTTCCTGTGATAAACCTTGCGAATGTGAGGAGGCGGAAGCACCGATAACCGGAGTTCCGGGTAATATTATTCCTTTACAGGTGGCTGATTCGCTGTACCAAAACTACGGTAACAGCCGCGTGTCATTAATCGAAATGGCTGAAAATATCACCGAAGAAGGCGATACCATTCCTAAAGAAGATGCGAATTATAAACAGGCTACGCGTTACGTAAGTTTTTCATTTACGGAGATGAAAAAATATATGGCTTATATCGAGCAGCAGGCTGATTCTGCAAATACTGAAATTTTACAATTACGAGTGTATTTTGGGAAATACGGTAAAAAACCAAAAAATAAAGCCAATAAAGGAACGGTCTTTTTTAATCCCACAGCGGAGTTTACCTTGGCAGACGGAACAAAAGATACGGTAAGCTTTGCAATACTAAATACTGCCGGTGGTGTCAAGAAAGCGGTAACTGTAGGTTCTGTTTTAGATGGTTCTGCTTTTGATGCAGAAATGGGGGCTGAAGACGTACAATCACTTTCTGAAAATTTAGGTTATCCTGCACCACCACCACCATTAAGCGAAATGGACTTTTAGATCATATTTTGAATTTTGAAGACTTTGTTTCAATCCAAAAGTAATGAAACCCTTTTTACTTAAACGCTTAAGTAGAACAAACCTTAACAATAACTTATAATTTTGATTTTAGATATTACTCTTGATTTGTCTCAAGAAAGACTTAATTATATTTTAAATAATCCATTAATTCTGGTTATGAATTTTTTGGAGTTTTTATCTTTTTTGACAGGATTGTTTTTTTGGAACAAATTTAAAGGTTCTGTAATATCTTGGTTAATTCTTTTTTTGGGTTATAATTTTTTAAACGAAGTATTTGCGGCTTTTTTTTATGTTTATAAATGGGTCGACACCAATATTATTTTTTATAACATACGCTTTCTTATTTATTTCGTTTTAGTCTTTCTTTTATACAATAGTCAGCTACGTCAATCAGGGTTTAAAAAAGCAACGCTGGCTTTTTTAGTCCTGTGGCTTTTTGGTTATACTTATTTTATAATAGCCTCAGATTTAAGATATCAGTTTGCGTTACTACCTGCTATGACAGGGGGTTTTTTCCTTATGATAGTCATACTGTTTTATTTAGTTGAGGTAATTAACAAGAGTTCATTAATAGATATTAAAAGTAACCTTTATTTGTATATAAGCTTAGGCCTTTTATTAGAAGCGGTAGTGCAGTTGCCTGTTTTTATTACTTGGTTTTTAGGATGGACACAAGTTACAGAGATTAGTGATTCACGTAATGTATTTTTTAATTCACTTCGTCAGGTCAGTTATGCCGCTTCTAGTGTGATGTATATACTTTTTATTTATGGTTTTTATAGAGCTAGATCCCAAGAGGTCTAGAGTTAAAGTGCGCAGGTTTTGAATGGTCATATTTTAAGGTTTAAACTGTGAAAATTGTTGGATAATACCTACTCAACATTAAATTGGATTGAGCGTCTTGAATTTTTTGTGACGAATCCGTGGCTGATGATTGCAGATTTTGCTGAGCTGCTGAGTTTTATATTGGGATTGATTTACTGGAAAAAATTTAGCGGGACCTCAATACGCTGGTTTATTATTTTTTTAGGCTATAATTTTTTTAATGAGATGGCTGCTGTGCTGTATTACTTAAGTGGTCTTGGAGATAATAATTCCATTTTTTATAACATTCGTCAGTTCATCTATTTTAGTGTTCACTTTCTGGTGTTTTATAATTTTTTGCATAAAACACGTTTTAGAGGTCCTATTATAGTGTTTTATTGCATATGGCTATTAGCTTACGTGTATCTTTTGATTACTACAAACTTTTTGGAGAAGTATGCTTTGCTTTCGTCAATCGTAGGAGACTTCTTATTAATAATAGTTGTTTTATTTGTTTTTGTTCAAATTATTAACTCGGTACATCAGTCAGAAATAGGTAGTAACATTTTAGTGTATATCGGATTAGGTCTTCTTCTCTATTTGGTAATAAGTATACCTACTTCTGTTACCACCTTTTTTGGCTGGATAAGACTTGGAAAGGATACAGGAGCCCAAATGGAATTTTATAGGATATTAAGAAATGTAGGAACCGTCACCGGAGCTTTGATGTATTGCATTTTTGCTTATGGGTTCTATAAGGCAAAAGAACCTGAAATAAAAGTCCCGAATTAATATGTTGCAAACGCTATTTTCTGCTTTAGAATTTTCACAGGAACGTCTTGGATATTTAACAGGAAATCCATCACTACTTGTGATGTATGCTCTGGAGCTAGCAGCGTTTATAAGCGGATTGATATATTGGAGAAAATTTTCAGGTACTCCCGTGATCTGGTTCATACTTTTTTTAGGTTATAATTTTTTAAATGAGATCACTGCTTCAACCATTTATATTTTTGGGTTAGCTGAGCATACCAGTATTTTTTACAATATTAGATACCCATTTTATTTTGGGGTGTATTTCTATATGTATTATAAATACTCCAGAAGTAAGCGTTTTAAAAGTGCGATTGCCATTCTCTTTGGTGTTTGGTTGCTTAGTTATCTGTATTTTGTTTTGACGAATGGCGTTATTGAGCGTGTTGCTTTATTTTCAAGAGTGCTAGGAGGCTTTTTTCTGTTTTTGGTTATACTATTTTACCTGATTGAGACTATAAATCATAATATCACGGGTAATTTTAGAGATGACTTCTTGGTATTTGTAAGTTTAGCTTTAGTATTAAACCTTGTAGTACAATTACCGGTTCTTACTATGACTTATGTAGGTTGGCCAAAAGCCATGGAACTTGATGATACGCGTCGCGAATTTTTTAACATTATTCGTAATGCGAGCTTTTGGGTTTCGTGTGTGATGTATCTTATTTTTATCTATGGTTTTTATAGATCAAAATGCCCTAAACTACTAATGCGCGAATAAATGGATCAGGATACGCAATTATTGGTCATATTAGTTGTTTTGCTGGTTTTATTCCTGCTTGCGGTTATCATATTTGTACTTTTTTCGGTATTTATGAAGCGTAAGAATAGCCTGGTGCGTGAACAAATAGAAGCTGAAAAACGATACGAGCGTGCCATTGCTGAAACCCAGATTGAAATTAGAGAGGAGACTTTACGTAATATCAGTTGGGAATTGCATGACAATATTGGGCAGTTGCTCACATTGGCAAAAATCAAAGCTCAAAATAGCGAAGGTGCTGACGAAATGCTTGAAGTAGCAGATACAATTGGTACTGGTTTGCAGGAACTTCGTGCCCTTTCCCGTGCTATCAATCCGGAAGCTTTAAACGGGCAGTCGCTTATTCGCTCTTTAGAAATTGAAGTTGCGCGCTTCAATCGTTTAAAATATCTGACTGCAGATTATGAATTACTTGGTGATCCTGTTTCTATCGATCCTAAGGTTGAAGTGGTACTTTTCCGTATTTTACAGGAATTTATGAGCAATACTATGAAGCATTCTAAGGCGTCGAGTCTCAAATTGAGTGTGCAGTTTAAAGCTCACGAACTTGAAATTTCTGCATTAGATAACGGGGTTGGTTTCGATTCTGAAAAATTACGTGATAAAGGCATTGGTTTAAGTAATATTGAAAAGCGTGCTTCCCTAATTAACGCATCTGCAAAAATTAATTCTATACCCGGGGCGGGGACACGCCTGGTTTTAAATTATCCATTTTAAAAAGCTATGTATAAAGTTGCACTCATAGATGATCATACGCTTCTATCTGAAGCTATTGCTGGTTTGGTACGCCAATTCCACAATTTTGAAGTCATCTACATTGGTCTTAATGGTAAGGAGTTTATAGATTATCTGGCAAGCCCAGATGCAAATTATCCAGATATTGTTTTGATGGATGTGAAGATGCCTGTGATGGGTGGGGTTGAAACTACTACATATCTTACTAAACATCATCCGGATATTAAGGTGTTGGCATTGTCTGTTGAAGAGGAAGAGCATGTAGTTTTGCAAATGATTCGTGCCGGAGCTAAGGGTTATTTATTAAAAGATACCCGTAAATCTATTCTGGAAGAGGCCTTGAATGAAGTGTTGTCTCAGGGTTTTTACTATACCAATACCGTTGAAAAATTAGTAAATCGTAGTGAGTTTTCTGCTGAGGAGGATGTCGCATTAAAAGAACGCGAACTTGAATTCATTAAATTGGCCTGTACAGAGATGACTTACAAGGAGATTGCAGAAGTGATGTTTTTAAGTCCTAAAACAGTGGAAGGCTATCGCGAAACAGTTTTTCAAAAATTAGGTCTTAAAAACCGTACCGGCCTGGTGATTTATGCCATTAAGAATAAAATATTTATTCCCTAAATTAATTTTGCCGTCTTCATATTCCGGGCTTTAACAAAAGTTTGTTAGGCTTACCTAAGGGCATTTTCTTTACTTTTGTAAGGATAGACGGGTATTTATTATGCTTAAACAACAACTCAATTTTAAATTATCACAAAAGCTTTCTCCTCAACAAATACAGTTGATGAAGCTTATACAATTGCCTACTCAGGCTTTTGAGCAACGCGTTAAACAGGAGCTTGAAGAAAACCCTGCTCTAGATAGCGGTAAGGATGAAGTGCGCGATGATTATGAGGAGTTTGATAATAGCGGCGATGAAGACTATGATTCTGAGAAAATCGAGACTGAAATCGATGTTGACGACTACCTGTCTGATGATGAGATCCCAAGTTATCGTCTAAACGCCAATAACTACAGTGCCGATGATGAGGAGCGCCAAATTCCATATGCTGGTGGGACTTCTTTCACTCAGCATTTAATGAGTCAATTGCATACGTATCGTCTTAATGACGAGCAAATGGAAATTGCTGAATTTCTTATTGGAAGTATTGATGAAAGTGGTTATATACGCAGGGATTTGGTTGATCTTGTTGATGATTTGGCATTTACCCAGAATATTTACACTTCTGAAGAAGAGGTGACTAAAATCCTGAAAGTAGTTCATAATTTGGATCCTGCGGGGGTAGGAGCCAGAAGTCTTGAAGAATGTCTACTCATTCAATTAAGACGTAAAGAAGAAACTGCAGCTGTTTCTCTAGCCATTGATATTCTTGAAGATGCTTTTGATCAATTCAGTAAAAAACATTACAAAAAACTACTTACTAAGTTTGATATTTCTGAAGATCAACTGCGTGATGCTATTGATGAGATAGAACACTTAAATCCGAAACCAGGAGGGTCATATGCTGGTAATACTAAAATCGTAGAACACGTTATTCCTGATTTTACGATCAAGATTAATGATGGGGAACTCGAGCTTACTTTGAATGGTCGTAACGCCCCCGAAATGCATATTTCAAGAGAGTATACCAATATGCTTAAGGGATATAAAGCTTCTAAGGAGAAAAGTAAATCTCAAAAAGATGCGGTTATGTTTATTAAGCAAAAGCTCGATGCTGCAAAATGGTTTATTGAGGCCATAAAGCAACGTCAGCAGACTTTGTATGTCACAATGAGTTCGATTATGAATTATCAGCAGGAGTATTTCTTGACTGGTGATGAACGCAATCTGCGACCAATGATCTTGAAGGATATAGCAGATGAGATTGAGATGGACGTCTCGACCGTGTCAAGGGTGGCAAATAGTAAATATGTTGACACGCCTTACGGGACAAAGCTTATCAAAGAATTCTTTAGTGAAAGTATGACCAATGATCAGGGTGAGGAAGTTTCTACTCGAGAGATTAAGAAGATACTTGAAATTACTATTCAGGAAGAAGATAAACGTAAACCATTAACCGACGATAAACTTGCCAAGATTTTAAAAGATAAAGGCTATCCTATTGCTCGTAGAACTGTTGCAAAATATCGGGAACAATTAGATTTGCCTGTAGCGCGACTTCGTAAAGAGATTTAATGAAAGCCATAATCCGTTTCTTTTCATACTTAATGCATCCATTACTAATGCCTGTACTAGGCGTGGTAATCTACTTTTGCGTGACTCCGAAGTTTGTCCCGGAATCATTTATGTATGCCAAACTCTTTGCGCTAAGTATTCTTACAATTGTAGTGCCTGTTCTCTTTTATTTTCTTTTGGAAAGTATCAATTTAGTTTCTAGTGTTGAATTGACACAGGTTCGTGAACGCAGAATCCCATTAATGATTCAGTTGGCTATTACCCTGCTTATTTTGAAGCTTATTATAAATGGATACGAATTTCCAGAGCTTTATATATTTTTCTTTGGGATTCTTGTCGCTGCCGGATTGGCATTTATATGTACGCTTTTCCGATTTAAGGTGAGTTTACATATGATTGGGCTGAGTGGGGTGTTACTATTTGTAATGGGTTTAAGTATGGTTTACCAATCCAATTTCTTAAATGTAATAGGGGCTCTAGTATTAGCAATAGGTTTTACCGCTGCGTCACGTTTACAGGTAAAAGCACATACTATGGTTGAATTGGTTGTGGGTATTTTGATTGGGGGACTCCCCCAGATTCTTATGTTTCTTTTCTATAAAATATAGAACATAAGACCAAGTTTCAGGCTGTTTAATTCAATAGGTAATCCTTCAGTACTAACCGTATCTTTAAAGAATGGATTCAGGTTGTAATAGAAATAGAAGTTAAAAGTATCATACCCGAAAGAAAAGGTAAGACCTAATCGATATCTGTCAAATTCTGGAACATCAGTTTGGATCACGTGATTATTTTGCTGCTCAAAATTAAATTTATAGGCATATACATAGCCTAGCTGCAATCCTGTATAGATTCTCCAAAACTTATAATTGGATGCTGTAGAAGTCCTCCAGCGAAGTTGTAGAGGCATTTCAACCAGATATGTACTGAACCAGTTTTTATCATAGTCGACTTGACTGTCTATGATACTGAAAATAGATTCTTCATTTTCGGCTTCTCCTACAAATAAATTTTGATTGTAGGTATTCATAGACAAACCTGCGCCAACTCCTATTGCCCAATTTCTTCTTTCATTAATAGGCATATCTCTAATGAATCCCAAATGGAGTCCACCGCTGAAACCATTTTGCTCTAAAGTAGATGGTTTATTAGTTAATAAATTGAAGGTAATTCCCAGATAAAATTGGTCTTCTCGGTATTTGTTGTCTATAACTATGCTATCTGTTTCTACAGTTTGCTGTCCATATATACTTATGCATATAAATAGATTTAGTAGTAGAAATATGAATTCTTTAGACATAGTATAGCGCCGTGGTTATAATGTATAAAATAACAAAAAACGCTCTGAATAATTCAGAGCGTTTTTCAAATTAATTTTAAGAGATATGCAATAAATCTATTCGAGTATTACTCATTTCCTTCAACTGCATCACCTTTCTTGGTAACATAGTTGATTTTAAGTGCATTTGCAGTACGCAATTCTTGTTTGATGTCAGAAATTAGTCCCATTTTACTGTCGCCATCTACTTTTAAAGCAGTTGTTAAAAATGGTACAACTTCTTCACGCTTACTTGCACGCTCCTGATAAATGAAATCCTGAATCTCCGATACATCTGCAAATTTATCATTTAACTGAATTTTTGCTGAAGTACCATAAGTGCCCTGGTATCTTTCAGTAGGCTCTCCTGCGTAGATATACATCACTAGATCTTTTTTGTCGAGTTTCTCAACCTGGTCTGCAGTAGGTAAATTGTTCTTAACCATTAAGGTGTTTTGACGCATTACGGTTGCAACCATGAAAAAGAAAAGTAACATAAATACGATATCTGGCAGCGAAGCTGTTGAGATAGCCGGTAGATCACCACTTTTTTTCTTATTAAATTTAGACATAAATAATAGGTTTAAAAGTTTTAGTTTTTCTTAGGCTCAGCTTCCGAAAGTTTTTCTGGATACAGTTCTCGTATTTCTTCTAGACGTGGTTTTAAACGCTCCTTGTCATTATCTGAAGTACGTGGGTCATTATATCTTTTTTCTAGTTCAATAAACGACTCGCCATATCTGCTTTGAGCTTCACGGTCTCTAAGTTGGTTATACGCTGCAACAAGTTCATTTTGTACAGCGATATAGCGCTTGTACGAAGTTCCTCTGTTGTTTACTAGCGAGATAACTGCCTTCGTAGGATTTGTAGATGAAGATTCAGATTTAGCACCTTGACAGTATGAGCAATCTTCTGCTCCGTTATCAAGAAATGCAACAGCTGCTTCTCTAAGATTCTCTAACTTCATTATTTCATCTTCAACAAGTAATTCATTATTACTGTTTACGATTACCGTAAATAAGTTACGTTCTTTAATTACAGGTGGAGGCGGTTGATTTTCATCTTGCTCCGGTGGTAATTTACGGCTAATACCGCTGTCTGTTTCAATTGTTGTTGTTACCAGGAAGAAAATAAGCAGTAAGAACGCAATGTCTGCCATCGATCCTGCATTAACTTCTGGTGCTGCTCTTTTTGCCATAATTTTTTCTTATTTAGCTAATTTCTTAACTCCTGAAAATACCATTGATCCAATTGCAACTATAGCTAGAATATAGAACATATAGATACCTGCTTCGATCCATCTTGATGCACTAGCAGATACAACTTCTCCATCTCTTAAAGTAACTTCTTCGCCAGAAGCAAGAACGTAAGAGATAACAACGACTGCAAGAAACGCTCCAAGACCAATTAAGGTGCTTTTAAGTGAAGAGCCGCTGCTAAATAGGTTTTTAAGTATAAATACGAGAACAAACACTATCGCAATTGCAATGGTTGCATAAGCAATATAGATAAATGGAGTTACCAGACTGCTCTGTAAATCTGCTGAATCTGTGATCGCTGTATCACCCGCCATCAAGATTCTTACAAGCCAGATGGCTCCTAGAACCGACAGGATTAACGCGACAATTTTTAATATTTTATGTAACATAATGAGTCTGTATATTTAAAGTGGAAATTATTACTTCTTGTAACGTACAAGCATGTCTATCAAAGTGATAGAAGCATCTTCCATATCATTAACGATGCTATCAATTTTAGCGATGATATAGTTGTAGAAAATCTGAAGAATAATAGCCACGATAAGACCAAATACAGTAGTCAAAAGTGCAACTTTAATACCTCCCGCAACAAGAGATGGTTGCATATCACCAGCAGCTTCAATTTTATCAAATGCCTGGATCATACCAATTACAGTACCCATGAAACCAAGCATCGGTGCTAGTGCAATAAATAAAGATACCCAAGAAACGTTTTTCTCTAAAAGTCCCATTTGAACACCACCGTAAGCTACAACAGCTTTTTCAGCAGCTTCAACACCTTCATCTACACGGTCAAGACCTTGGTAGTAGATAGATGCTACAGGACCACGGGTGTTACGACATACTTCTTTAGCAGCTTCTATACCGCCGCTATTAAGTGCATCTTCTACGTCTTGTGCAAGTTTAGTAGTATTTGTAGTTGCAAGATTTAAGTAAATAATACGCTCAATTGCAATAGCAAGACCTAAAATCAAACAAAGTAAAACGATACCCATAAATCCAGGTCCACCTTCGATAAAACGTTTCTTTAATTCTTGAGTAAAAGAAACTGATTCTGCTTCGTCTTCAACTGGTGCTGCTTCCGCTTCGTCTTCTTGAACTGCAGTAATAACGGCCGCATTAACGGTCATAAAATTTGCAGTATTTGCTTGAGCCGTTAGGTTGGATAACGCCATTACAGCTGTAATTACTAGAATAGAAAATACTCTTTTCATTGCTTTGATCTTAAAAATTTAGTTAGTAAAGTGATAAAGATATAAAATTAATTATTCAATTATTAAAAATTAGCAGAGAGGAAGGGATTCGAACCCTCGATACGCTTTTGGCGTATACACACTTTCCAGGCGTGCGCCTTCGACCACTCGGCCACCTCTCTAAAATTAAGCCGAAGCCCTTCTCTTCAAAAGGGTGCCAATTAACAAAAAAAATATCGATTTCCAAAAGGTTTTATACTATCGACACGTTGATTGGGTCAGGACATTTCTCCTCTTAGCGATGTTTCAAATATAGTCTTAAAGACCTTTAGAGACAAGTTTTGGCTATTTAGATACATCATTTTGGTTACTGCAGCTTCAATTGTTAGGTCTTTTCCAGAGATAACTCCTATTTTTTTCAGGGTTGTACTCGTCTCATAATTACCCATTTGAACGCTTCCCCAAGTGCATTGAGTAATGTTGATAACAGGGATGCCTTTGTTTATATTTTTTTGAACTAATTTAAGGAACCATTCTTCAGTAGAGCAGTTGCCAGAGCCAAATGTTAATAGAATGACTCCGCTAAAATTTAACTTTTCAAAAGTGTCGGTAAGTAATTCCTTCTGCATTCCCGGGTATAAATGAAGCACCAGAATGTCTGTTTTTAGATTCTCATGCACTACAAGTTTCTTTCTTTTATAGGGCAAAAGCTTACTGTCTTCTATATTTAGGTGTACACCAGAAGTAGCAAGGGGAGGATAGTTTGGCGACTTAAAAGCTTCAAAATGCTCTGCGCTAATTTTGGAACTCCGATTACCCCGGTAAAGTTTGTATTCGAAATACAAGCATACTTCTGTTATATATGGGCGATTGCGCTTTCTTAAGCCGGCAATTTGTATTGCAGTAATTAAATTCTCCTTGGCATCTGTTCGCAAATCACCAATTGGTAATTGTGAACCCGTAAATATTACGGGCTTACTCAGGTTTTCAAGCATAAAGCTTAATGCTGAAGCTGTATAACTCATGGTGTCGCTACCATGTAATATGACAAAACCATCATGAGAGTCGTAATGTGCCTCTATAATTTTGCACAACTCCACCCATAAATCAGGATTCATATTGGAGCTATCAATAGGCTTTTCAAAACCCGTGGTGCTTATTTCGCAATCAAGCAGGCGTAATTCAGGTATTTTCTGAAGAAGGTCTTTGAAGTCAAAGGCTTTTAATGCCCCAGTTTCAAAATCTTTGATCATACCGATGGTTCCACCGGTATAGATTAGAAGAATTTTAGATTGTTGGCTCAAAATGTTTATGCTTATTGATTACAGGATTTGCATACATGAGCAGAAAACTCTCCAATGCGATGGCGCTATCAGGATTCACCCTGCGTTCTATACGGCGTTCAAAATTCCGTTTATCCCGATCGGTATATGCGTGTGCAAAATCGTTGGTTTTGTGGTACAAATCGTATGCAACATAATTAGAAGGCCATAACTTATAGATACGATAAATTTCCTTGTCTATTTGTTTAGCTAGCTCCTGTAATTTGTCATTGTCAGACAAATCACTTGCTTCCAATTTGTCAAATAATGCAGGGTCTAATTTTCCGGCAGCGATATGAATGCGCTTTTTGTTGCCCAAAGCTCCACGCATAATACTATTAAAGTCTTCATTATTGCTTTTCACATAGGTAAGATCCTCGCTTTTGGCAATAAGTTCAGGTACTTTGAGAATGTCTGTTGGGTCAAATTCATAAGAAATTGCCACCGGGCGTATATTCAGGCTCTTTAAATAGGTCATTACTGGCATATCTCCACGTGCCATTGCAGCCATTTTGAGAACGCCTTGTTGGGTTTTGTCACTGCCATCTTTTGTGCGACCTTCACGCTGAGCCATCCAAATAGATTGATTCTCCTTAAGTAAATGGGCCAGATATTCTGAAAGTTTCTTTGAGCTTACCAACATCTCACGCGGACTAAGGCTTCTTTGGACCAAAAAACTACGGTTAAGTCGGGCAAGAGCAAGTAAAAATGACTTTTTTACCAGGTTATCACCTATCGCGGAAGCGGTCATAATCAAATCATGATCAAATAGTGCAACATTGATAAATGACGTGTCAAGAATGATATCTCTGTGATTAGAAAGAAAGAAGTAGGCTTTATCACGTTCAAGATCACCAAAACCTGAAGTTGAAAAACCATCCGTACTTTTTTCCATCACGCGTTGTATGGATTGGTAAATGATACGGGTTTGAAAATCAAAAATCGAATGACAACTTTCAACAATTGCTTTAATTTCGTGATCTTCTTTATCGGGAAATGTAAACTGAAGTAATGCCTGAAACATTGGATGCTTGTAGAAATCCTTTAAAATCTCGTGAACTTCAGAATCGTAGTATGGCCTTATGGAGTCAAATTGTGACACGTGCTCTTTTTATAATTGAGGGGTAAATAACGAATTATTTTAGCGATTAGTCAAGTTTAAACAGTTTTTTGGCATTTTTTGTCGTCTGTTCGGCAATCTGCTCAATGGGCAAATTATAGACATCAGCTAGCTTTTCAGCAACCTGAATGAGGTAACTACTTTCATTACGTTTACCTCTATATGGAGTAGGAGCCAGGTAAGGAGCGTCAGTTTCCAAAACGATATGCTCTAGATCAATCTCATTTAAAAACTGATCGATTTTTCCATTTTTAAAAGTGACAACACCGCCTATACCTAAAAGCAAATTAAGTTCAATGGCATTTTTTGCATGCTCAATCGTTCCTGTAAAGCAGTGAAAAATTCCTCTTAAAGCTTCGCTTTTTTCGGATTCTAAAACCTCAAATACTTCATCAAATGCATCTCTACAATGAATGACAATAGGTAGATCGTATTGTTTTGCAAGCTGTATTTGTTCAGCAAAAATAGTTTTCTGAAGCTCTTTTGTTGAGCTGTCCCAATATAAGTCAATACCTATTTCACCAACGGCACAATAATTTTTAGTGGCAAGCTCTTCCATTACATGCTTCATTTCTGCACCTATAGTTTCTAGGTCAACGTGAGTTGGGTGTAGTCCGGTCATAAGATGCATAGATTCTGGATATTTTTCTTTAAGATCCCACATAGATTGTGTGTAGGTAGAATCTATGGCCGGTAAAACAAAGGTATTTACCGAAGCCTGAAATGCCCGTTCGATCATCTCGTCGCGGTCATCTTTAAATGAATCGCTATATAAATGTGTGTGTGTGTCTATATACATAAGCCGCAAATTTAAAATTTCGCTAAGCCTAAGCGAAAAACTTTAGTGAATATTTAAAATCTTCCGTTATAATTTGGGCTAAGTTTGAAGAACTTAAAATAAGCTATGGGTTCACTACGCCGACACCTTCTCAAAAAAGATTATATACGTATTCCGCTTAATTCGGTAGGAACCGGGCATTTAAAGTTTGATGCAAAGATCAATGGGGTAGAAGGTGAATTTATTCTTGATACCGGAGCGTCAAATACCTGTATTGGTTTTGAAGATCTAGAACGCTTTAAACTTTTTGCTGAAGATAGTGATATTAAAGCCGCAGGTGCCGGTGCAATTGATATGCTTACTCAGGTTGCACAAAATAACCGTATCGATATTGGTGACTGGTTTACCGAAAAAGCATCCATCGTTTTGTTTGACTTATCTCATGTGAATACAGCGCTTACCAATCACAATGCACAACCTGTAAGCGGCATTATTGGGGCTGATATTTTGAAACAGGGAAAAGCGGTAATTGACTATCAATATGAGTGCATGTACCTGAAAAAGAAATCCAGGTAATCTAACGACACCTTCACGACAAAGCTATTTTAATTAGCGTGAAATTTGTAATAATGTAATGCTTTGCTTCGGGTAGGAAAAGGTGAAGTAAGCTTGTAAATTCATTTTCCCTTGCTTAGCACCCCGGTTTTTGATAGGAAAAGATTAAAACAAAGAAAGCCAGCTGCGAGAGCTGGCTTTCACCCCAAATCATAATTGATTATTACAAGTCAATTACAACAATCTTAAATATTTTCTGCTTTTCAGCACGGGGCAAACATAGCATATTTATACAGTACTGAAAAAAGCTTTAGTTCAAATACCGTTAAATTCGAGGAAATTAATTTTTTTACAAATAACTTTTTGCAACTATCGGATTATTAGCACTTTCTGAATACTTCATCATTTTAAAACCGGGGTGAATACAGTAACAACCGGTCTCTCCTTTCTTGTTTAAGGCGATATAAGCCACCTGAAAATTAACATGATTTGGATTTGAAGTCACAATTCTGCGCACAGCTTCCTCACAGGCTTCTTGTGGGGTCATCCCATTCCGCATCAATTCAACAATTAAAAAGCTACCCACAGTTTTAATCACTTCTTCACCCATACCTGTAGCAACAGCTCCACCAACGGTATTATCTACAAAAAGACCACTTCCTATAATCGGACTGTCTCCCACGCGTCCTTTCATTTTATATGCTAAGCCAGATGTAGTACAGGCTCCAGAAATATTTCCGTCTTTATCAAGGCCCAACATTCCAATAGTGTCGTGATTTTCAATATTGATGATGGGTTGGTATTTTGATTCTTTCAGCCATTCTTTCCAGGCTTTTTCAGATTCTTCGGTAAGTAAATTTTCAGCTTCAAAACCACTGCTAAGTGCAAATTCTTTAGCGCCTTCACCAGCTAAAATTACGTGTGGGGTATCTTCCATCACCTTGCGGGCAAGAGCTGCAACATTGGTAATATCTTCCACACACATCACTGCGCCACAATTGCCCGTATGATCCATAACACATGCGTCGAGCGTTACGTTACCTTCCCGGTCCGGTGATCCGCCTTTTCCGACAGTGGTGTTTTTAAGATTTTCTTCTTCAACAGCAACTCCTTGTATCACGGCATCTAGCGCACTATAGCCTTTGTCTAATAATTTTCCGGCAGTTGCATTTGCCTGAGTGAATTCCCAGGTGCAGATAGCTACCGGGCCAGAAGATGTTGTTGACATTTCTTTCGATTTTGATTTTGAAGAAAGATTAAGGGGTGATTTTGCCAGACCACTAAGTCCAAATCCAAGAGCTAAAGTATTGAGAGCTCCCGAGGTTAAAAAGTTACGTCTTTTCATAAGTTTGCTGTAAAAAACGGAAAGTTACTAAAGCTTACCTATAAATATTGTTCTTATTCCAGTAAAAATAGACTTTCTTTAGGCTTGTTATTTACAAGGCTTCTCTAATATTAAAATCTTAATTTCTTCCTATGCGTTGGCTTATTTTTATTGGATTCTATATTCTAGTAGATATCTATGCTTTTCAGGCATTTAGAACTTTTTCACGAAATAGCATTTTATCTATAATATATATTCTGGTCTCCCTAATTTTTCTTGCGACCTTCATATATACCTTATCCACATTTGATCGCTCTCGCGGAATCGGACTAAATGCGATGTACCTTATGGGCTGGTTTCTTGTTCTTTTTGTTCCGAAGCTAATTCTTATTGCCTTTATGTTTGGTGAAGATATACTAAGGGTTGTAGTTGCAATCTTCAGAAAACTTTTTACCAGTCAGGAGTCTTTTTCCTTACCCACCAGAAGAAAGTTTTTAAGTGCCATAGCATTAGGTGTTGCGGCAATTCCTTTTGCCTCGTTGATTTATGGAATGTATAGAGGTAAGTACCGATATAGGGTTCTTGACTATACTTTAGAGTTTGATGATTTGCCCGAAGAATTTGATGGCTATCGCATCACACAAATAAGTGATATACATAGTGGGAGTTTTGATGACGCTGAAAAGATAGCTTACGGCATCGATCTTATAAATGAACAGGAAAGTGATGTGATTCTGTTTACAGGCGATTTAGTGAACAATTTTGCCTTTGAGATGAAAGATTGGACAGGATTGTTTTCAAAGTTAAAGGCTAAAGATGGTGTGTTTTCTGTTTTAGGAAATCACGATTATGGGGATTATGCTGAATGGAGTTCACAGGAGGAGAAGTCTCAAAATCTTGAAGACCTGAAAAATCTCCAAGGCAATATGGGTTGGAAATTATTGCTGAATGAACACGTTTTCTTAGAACGCGGTAACTCGCGTATCGCACTTGTAGGCGTTGAAAACTGGGGAGCTGGTTTTAAACAAGCTGGTGATATCGACAAGGCGACTTCTGGTTTAACAGCTGCAGATTTTAAAGTAGTGATAAGTCACGACCCAACCTATTGGTCAGAACGATTAAAAAATGATTCTAAAAATTATCAACTTACCTTAAGCGGTCACACACACGGGATGCAGTTTGGTATTGAAATCCCGGGGTTTATACGCTGGAGTCCGGTGCAATACCGTTATGAAAACTGGGCGGGTATTTACAAAGAGGACTCAAGGGTATTAAACGTCAACCGGGGATTTGGATATCTGGGTTATCCTGGTCGTGTGGGTATTTGGCCAGAAGTGACTGTAATAACATTAAAAAAGACAAGAAAGTAGTTTTATTCTTACTTGTATTTTTTAATAATCCTGTTAAAGTTCTTATTATTTAGTTATCAGCGTTTTAAATGCGTAATTTTGCATGAATTAAAATCGAATCCCTATGAAGATTTTAAAAGTCATGTTTGGCTTAATTATGGCCATTTGCAGCTTTCATGGAATGGCTCAAATAGGTATTGGTACTACTAATCCAGACCCTTCGGCGATTCTTGATATGAATTCTGCTTCACAAGGATTATTAACTCCGCGATTAACTACCGCACAGCGACAAGCAATCGTATCTCCTGCGACTGGTTTATTTGTTTTCGACACAGACCAATCAGCATTTTACTACTATACAGGTACTATCTGGTCTAAATTAGAAGGAGCACAGTCGCGGGATAATTTTGTTCTGGTAAAAAGTCAGGCAGATTTGCCTGCCGTATCCGGAGGTGTAATCACTTTAGATGAGAATACCTATTACGAGATTAATGGTGCAATTAGTCTGTCTGCATCTATAAACCTCAATGGGGCCTATATTTCTGGTCTTGATGCCACCGAAGATATTCTTAGTTATCCTGGGGGTACAATTTTTTCTGGAAGCACTGGTGGTAGTGTGCGTAACGTGACACTCTCGGGAGCAAAGGCTTTTAATATTTCAGGCTCTGGGGCAGAATCGCTTTTGGTGCAAAACACAGTTATAGCGGGTATGACGACTAGTGTAGGATCTATTTCTAATATTGGATTATACTTCGGTAATATTGTACAGTTTGTGTCAAACGCAAATGGTATTACTTATTCCAATATTGGTAATCTGTTACTGAGTAATCAGGCGTGGTTTAGTTCTAATAGCGGTACTTATGAAAAGCTTTCAGGTACTTTTAGTCTTGTTGAAAAAATAAGCGGCTTTAGTACTGTAAGTGGATCTGCAATTGCCCTGGATGTTAGTGCTAACCCAACAGTGTCTAGTGGTGTGTTGTTAAGTACTGTTTTTTCGGGTACTTCTTCCAATCCTTATATCAGCAGATATACGACTGGATCGTACACCGGTTACAATTTTACAAACGCCTGGACGGTGAACTGCCCGGGTATTCCTGTAGAGTCAGATAATGTGGCTACGGGAAACATTTATTATAATGGGACAATTACAACCGGATTCATACAAACGGTAAATAATCAAAACCCATTTAATCTTCAGGGAAACTCAAGCTCAAATACAAATACTGCGGTTAATCTTTTCAGAATGTCTTCTCCGCAAAATAATCGACTTACTTATTTGGGTAAAAAAACAAGAACCTTTCAGGTTAATGCGGCTTTATCTGTACGTGGAAGTGATAACGTGGGTAGTTTCTATGCCTTTTTTATTCAGAAAAATGGTACTACAATGCTGACTGAGACTAATACTATCATGAGAGTGAATAACACTTCAGATGTGGTGAGCAATTCCATATCGGGAACGGTCGAGTTGGCACCTAATGACTATATTGAGATTTGGGGTCAAAGATTGGTGACGAATACTGGGGGTCAAAATTCGACAACTAATATTGTTGTGTTTTCACTTAACGTGAATATCAAGTAATATGCTTTGTATAATATTTTCTTAAAATAATGGCGATTTGCCATTTAACCTTATATTTAGGGTACTAAAGAGCGTGACTATGTCAAAATTTGGAGCACTCATTGACCTTGATATTCCGGTACTGCTTGATTTTTATACCGAGTGGAATGAGGAATCAACCACTATGCACGCGGTTATGCGTGATGTTGCGGCTGCATTGGGAGATAAGGCTAAAGTTATCAAGATTGATATTGATAAAAATCCGGAGTTAGCTGAAGCTTTACGTATTAAGGGATTGCCAACACTTGTCATATATAAGAAAGGGGAAATGAAGTGGCGTCAAAGTGGTGAGCAGGATGCTAATTCTCTTATCGCTATCGTGCACAAATTTATTTAAGCGCATCAAACTCATATCCCAGCCTGGTGAAATGAGCCAAAACTTCTGGCAGCGCAAATCTCAAATTCTTTTCAGCTTTTAAACTATCGTGAAAAACTATAATACTTCCCGATTGAGCATGGTTGATTATGTTTGATGCTGATTCCTGGGGACTTGTATCCGCATCCCAATCATAAGCAATTACATCATACATTACTATCTTATATCCCTTTTTTAATAAAGGTCTGGCCTGTTTGCGCTTTATTTTTCCGTAAGGAGGTCTGAAAAGTTTAGTGTAAATACCGGCCTCTTGCAATAGTACTTCTGTTTTCTGCAAATTATCCAGATACATATCAGTTGGGGTACTCCATCCTTTCAGATGATTGTAGGTATGATTTCCTATGCTATGACCGCTGTTTCGAAGTTGGTCAAAAACATCAGGATGCCTTTCTATATTTTCACCTATACAGAAGAAGGTAGCCTTAGCATTATGCATTTCTAAAATTTCCAGTACCCAGGGCGTGACTTCAGGAATAGGACCATCATCAAAAGTGAGATAGATTTTTTTGGAATCTGAATTATCGTATTGATCCCAAATATAACCTGAGTAAAGACGCTTAAGAAACTTAGGCGTCTTTACGGGTAGGTCAATATTGAAAAATTTACTCAAGCGTATCAGTTTCTGCCGGAATCGCTATCGAAGTATCCCGTGATTGCTCAACAGAAGGTACAGTTTCTGGTTCGGTCTCATCCTCACCGTAAAACTGACTAAACTTCCGCAGATAGGTATTGAATTCTCTGGCTTTCTCCGGTAAAATATCCTGATCCTGATTTATGATTAACAGATCAACCAGACTTCGGTAACGCTCAATATCGGTAATGATATCCTGTGCGTATTGATATTGTCTTTGAAGATCAAGGGTGCTCCAATAATCGAGTTTTTCCTGATATTTTTTAGCGACCTGATTCCAAAGTTCGCGAGCGCGTTCTTGCTCACCTACTTCATAATAGCCGTTTACATATGGTTCAAGCAAGGTGTAATATTCAAATATATCTACCGGCATTTTTTCCATTGCGAGATCTAATACATCTTTAGCTTTATCAAGCTGATTTTCAGCGATGAGTTGTTCGATGAGTCGGGCTAGATTTCCACGATACGTGATTCCGTTTCTGCGTGTTTCTGTGTCGTGATAAATATCTGGATCACCACTGTTACCCCAATACCAGTTCATGGCAATGTCATAGAACTTTTCGGTATCTATACGTCCCATATCATAAGGAGCTTGAGGATCTATTGGAGTTTGAATAGGCACCAGTTTGTAACAAACACCGTCTAGTTGCAGGTAATCTTTCATCCATAGGTAATCATCATCACCAAAGCTTCCTCCGGTGAAATAGATAGGACGTTCCCAATTATTGTTTGCGATAACATCAAGCATTAACAAGCGATTTTTATAAAGGATGTTTTCTTGTATATCAATCACAATATCATCAACTATAAGATCAGAGTCTTTCTGTGGTACTATTCCGTTTGCAATAACAGAATTCTTATCGACAGGGATACGTACAAGCTTAGTAGGGAAGGTGTGTACCAAAGTTCCACTCTGTAGCTCTTCCATTGTTCTGGTGTCATCGCTGGCAATCCAGTTCATCCAGGTTTTAATATCGAGCGTGTCATTCGGTCGTAATTCGTTATACCAAACCGCATCTCTATTTCCAGCTACATATTTATCGTGGGTAAGTTGAGAAGGTATAGGGTCACTGTCATAAGCCTTTCGCTTCATGTCATCAATATACCACGCAGTCTGGAAAAGGCTGGTGTTTACAATACGCACATCACGACGGTATCCTTCAATTTCCTGAACATACCATAGCGCGAACGTATCGTTGTCACCAATAGTAAATAGGATGGCATTCTCATCGCAACTATCCAGATACATTCGGGCCATTGCAAGAGCGGTTTTGCGACCTGAACGATCGTGGTCATCCCAGTTTTGAGCACCAAGAATTACGGGAGCTGCTAACAGGCAAACTAAAGTAACAATCGGCAAAACAACTTTGGAGCTTAATTTCTCTTTCAGTAAGTCATATAGTGCATAGACTCCAAAACCAATCCACATTGCAAATACATAGAATGAGCCTACCAGCGCATAGTCACGTTCACGTGGTTCAAATGCGCGTTCATTTAAATAAATCTTCAGCGCGATACCTGTAAAAAGGAAAAGCACCAGAAGCACCCAAAAACTTTTCTTGTCTTTGCTGGCCTGAAATACTAAGCCAAGTAGGCCCAAAATCAGAGGTAGGAAGAAATAGGTATTTCGGGCTTTATTATCTAAAGCATCTGATGGTAAATTATCTTGAGGTCCCAGACGAGCTTCATCAACAAATGGAATTCCGCTGAGCCAGTTACCGTGTATGTCGTCATATTTCCCCTGGATATCATCCTGGCGACCGGTAAAGTTCCACATGAAATAACGCCAGTACATATACCCAAACTGAAAGTCAAACATATAAGCCAGGTTATCGCTAAATGAAGGTGGATCTACATCTACATAGTTGCGTATGCGCATCAGAAAAGCCTGAAATCCATCATTGTCTATACGACCCTGTGCGTAATCTGATTTGAACTGAGAGACAGCCTGGAGTAACTCCTGATTGTCTGCATATTCTGGTTTTACCTGAAAATCAAGCGGGCCGGTAAATTGCATATAGTTTGCAATATGATCTGTACTCCACATACGCGGTAAAAATACCTTGTGACGATCTTCAGAGTTTTGAACGGCATTCTTCCATTCGTTTACGATAATGTATTTACCGCTTTTTTCGTCCTTCTCATAATTGGGCTTTCCATCTACATAAGGATTCTGAGCATCAAGTCCTCCATAAATTTCTGTAAACTGTGGTCCGTAAAACAAGTGAGTTTCGGGATATTGTTCACGATTGTAATATGCCAGTAGTTCCCGGGCATTGTTAGGGTTATTTTCGTTTATTGTAGTTCCTGCATTTGCCCGAATGGGTAACATCAACCAACTTGAGAATCCTATAAATATAAACAGGATGGATAGGATTAATGTATTAAGCTGATAATATTGGTTCTTACGGGTGTATTTCAGTAGGAAATAGAAAATGGCGATAAATGCCAGGCCAGCGATTATAGTACCGCTATTGAAAGGCAAGCCAAAGGTATTTACAAAGAACACTTCAGCATAACCGAAGAAACTTAGGGTGTAAGGCAATAGGAATTTGAAAATAAACATCAAAACCGCTACCACAATCACATTGGCAAGAATGAAATTCTTGATCGTAATTTCCTTATAGTTTTTAAAGAAGTATAAAAACCCAATTGCAGGTATGGTTAGTAACGCCATAAAGTGTACCCCAAAAGAAAGACCTATGATGAAGCAAATAAGCATTAACCAGCGATTGCCACGTGGTTTAAACATATCTCGTTCCCAAAGCAAGGCTACGTAGAAGAGTGAAGACAGCATAAACATGGCCATCGCATATACTTCGGCCTCTACAGCATTAAACCAAAAGCTGTCTGTAAAAGCAAATGCTACCGAACCTATAAATGAAGCTGCAATTATAGCCATACCATCAGTAGAGGTTAAAGTCTCTTTATTACGCTTTAGAAGTTTGCGTAGTAATAAAGAGATCGACCAGAACATAAACAAGATTGTAAATGCTGACGCCAAACAAGACATAAAATTGACACATAAAGCTATGTATGTGCTATCTGGAGCAAATGTGGAGAAAAATGCTCCAAGCATTTGGTAAAGTGGTGCTCCTGGTGGGTGACCTATTTCAAGTTTTGAAGAGGTGGAAATGTACTCGCCGGCATCCCAGAAACTTGCAGTAGGTTCAACAGTAAGTGCGTAAGAGGTAAGCGCAATTGCAAAGGCAATCCAGCCAAAAATTTTATTGTACTTCGGGAAATTGAAGTTTGTCATAAGGCAAATTTAACGAGCAGCGAATTTAAGCATTAATACGCTAATGCTATTTGTTTTATTTAATCAAAGCTTTGGGTAGCTATATTATATGTTTGCGAAATGCAACTTTATAAGTGTATAAGGCTTAATGACCTAACGTGGTAAGCTGATAAAAATTTCAACTGAAATAATTTTTCTGAAAAATTTATTTGGTGAACTCAAAGTTTGTTTTAAATTTGCAGCCGCATTCGCAGATAGTGAGTGTTTCTTTATAGAAGGTCAATGGCCTATGGTGTAACTGGCAACACGTCTGATTTTGGTTCAGAAGAGTCTAGGTTCGAGCCCTAGTAGGCCAACAAGTAAAATCCGAGTTTTTTAGCTCGGATTTTTTTTATTCCTGTTTCAAATAAAAAACCCTGGCATAGAGCAAGGGTTTGGGTAAAGGGTATTCTGAATTGAAAATTAGTTTAGGGTCTGTTTAAAATAAGGTATTGCATCATCCCTGTATAAAAGCCTCTTCCTTTAGTGTCATTCTTTATACAGGTTTCAATAAACGTATGCATTTGTGCTTGGGGGATATTGAAAATAAAAGAAGCAGCCTTCTTTGTTGAAAGCATAGGCCAGATTTTAATCTTATACTCGGCATCAACTTTATTAATTGACACTTGAGAAGCTTTGAAAAATTTCTTCAGGATTGCTCGGTATATAGAGCTTTTGGCTTCAGTGGCTGGAGCTGCAGAATCTTTTTTTAGAATTTCGTAAAGAGGGTCTAGAGTAATTGTTTCTTCCATTTTCAATAACTTTAAAAAATTGATGCGGAAGCTATTTATTATTTCAAACCAAAAATGGTAATGAATTGTTATTTAGCTTATTCTTAACTATTTGAATGATCTAGATTCTGAATGTCAGCACGGGTCTTTTTGCGTGGTTTACGAGATCCTCACTCAAACTTCCGTTTAAGAAATGAGCTAGTCCTTTTCTGCCGTGGGTCCCTATTCCTATAAGGTCCGCACATTCTTGCTTGGCAAAATTTAAAATTCCGCGCTCTACATTCACATCATTGTAAGTGACGAGGTTTTCTAAAGAATGTCCTAAATAAACGTTGAATTTTTCTAGTAACTCTTGAATCTCAATAGTAGTTCGGAAATTTTCTGGAGTGTTGATGTAGACAAAATTCAATTGGGCTTTGAAAAAATTTGCATAATCTATAGCCTGTAAAACAGCATTTTTATTGTCGTTTTCAAGGTCTGTAGCAAAAACAAATCGATTGACGTTGAAATTATGGTGCTGTTTTTTGATTACAAAGACAGGGACGTCAACATTCCGCACAACCTTCTCTGTGTTAGATCCAATAAATAATTCTTCAAGTCCGTTAGACCCGTGTGAGCCCATTACGACAGCATCAATAGCATGTTCTTCAATGTAGTTGTGAACGCCCTCGTGAACACTGTCAAATTTTACACTTTCGACAAGTTTAATATCCTTAATGCTGGATTGAAATTCTTCCTTAAAGTCTTTAAAATTTTGTTGTGCCAACTTCAAAAAATAGAGGGCTTCAGGTAAATTGGGGTTTTTGCGACTATCAAAAATAGAGTAAGGTAATTCAACCAAATGAATCAGATGAAGTTCGGCATTATGCTGTTTTGCAATTTGACAGGCAACTTCAAAAGCATATTTTGCCTGATCTGAGAAATCGATTGGAGCAAGTAGTTTTGTTATCATAACATACTGGTTTAAAAAGATATAGTGGCACTGGCCGACCCTAATAAAGTTAAACATTTAATAGTGAGGAGCTTCTATTTTATATGTTGATAAATATTATTATATTTGCACTGTTGAATTAAGAAACTAATCTGAGGGGACACTGAAAAGTCCCCTCTTTTTATAGGGCCAATGTTGAAGGAACGTGTAAAAGAGCTTCTCGACGAAGCATTTGAAGAATACAACTCACTATTTTTAATAGATTTTACCATAACTGGTGCTAATGAAATTCGCGTCATAATCGATGGGGATGAAGGAGTAACGGTGCAGGATTGTATTAATGTTAGCCGCAAGGTTGAACATAATCTTGACAGAGAAAGTGAAGATTTCGCTCTCGAAGTTGCTTCTGCAGGTGCAACAGAGCCTTTGGTAAATAATCGCCAGTATAAGAAGAATGTTGGGCGTGATCTAGAAGTGAAATTGAGTGATGGATCAAAAATGACCGGAACACTTGAATCTGCTTCAGATTCTGGTATCATACTTAGCTGGAGTGAGCGTGTGCCTAAAGAGTTGGGTAAAGGTAAAACCACAGTTGAGAAAAAGGAGGAAATAGCCTATGACACGATTAGTCAGGCAAAAGTTAAGATTAAATTTTAAGAATATAGAATGGAAAATATTGCGTTAATCGAATCATTTTCAGAGTTTAAAGATGATAAACTCATAGATAGAGTAATGCTTATGGCAATACTCGAGGAAGTTTTTAGAAGTACCTTAAAGAAACGTTTTGGTAGTGATGACAACTTTGATATTATCATTAACCCAGATAAAGGTGATTTAGAAATTTGGCGCAATCGCGTGGTTGTTGCAGATGGTGAGGTAGAAGATGAGAATTCTGAAATTAGTTTGACTGAAGCGCGCAGAATTGAACCTGATTTTGAGGTTGGAGAAGATGTATCTGAAGAAGTGAAGCTTATTGATCTTGGTCGTCGTTCTATTCTGGCATTACGTCAAAATTTGATCAGTAAAATACACGAGCACGACAATACGAATATCTACAAGCAGTTTAAAGATCTTGAAGGAGAGCTTTATAATGCAGAAGTACACCACATCAGACATCGTGCTATTATCTTGCTTGATGATGAAGGTAATGAGATAATAATGCCTAAAGACAAGCAAATTCCTTCAGATTTCTTCCGCAAAGGAGAAAATGTAAGAGGTATTATTGAGAGCGTTGAGCTGAAGGGGAATAAGCCTGCTATTATAATGTCACGTACATCTCCGCTTTTTCTTGAGAAATTGTTTGAGTCAGAAATTCCTGAAGTTTTTGATGGTTTGATTACCGTTAAGAAAGTGGTGAGAATTCCTGGTGAGAAAGCAAAAGTGGCCGTAGATTCTTACGATGATCGTATTGATCCTGTAGGGGCTTGTGTGGGGATGAAAGGTTCACGTATTCACGGTATCGTGCGTGAATTAGGTAATGAGAACATTGATGTAATCAATTTTACAACCAACTTGCAGTTGTACATCACACGGGCGTTAAGTCCGGCTAAAATCACTTCGATCAAAATTGATGAAGAGAATAAGTCTGCAGAAGTAATGTTGAAGCCAGAAGAGGTTTCGAAAGCAATTGGTCGTGGAGGTCACAATATTAGACTGGCAGGCCAGTTAACGGGTTATGAGATCGATGTATTTAGAGAGGGTGTTGAAGAAGATGTTGAACTTGCCGAGTTTTCAGATGAAATCGAAGATTGGGTGATTGCCGAATTTTCAAAAATCGGTTTAGATACCGCAAAAAGTATTTTAGAACAAGACGTAGAAGACCTGGTTAGAAGAACAGACCTTGAAGAAGAAACCATTCTTGATGTAATGCGTATTCTTCGAGAAGAGTTTGAATAATAATAGGAGAGTACAGGTTTTTTAGGTTAATTTTATAGCGAATTAAAGCAATTTATGGCAGAAGTAAAGAACATGAGATTAAATAAGGTATTGCGTGAACTTAATATTTCACTCGATCGTGCCGTTGATTTCCTGAAGGAAAAAGGTTACGATGTGGAAGCGCGCCCTACCGCTAAAATCTCTGCCGAAGTATACGAGGTATTATCAGATCAGTTTCAGACAGACGCAAATAAAAAAGTAGCGTCTAAAGAAGCTGCTCAGGAGAAACAAAAAGAGAAGGAAGCTATAAGACAAGCTCGCGAAGAAGAAATCGAAGAAAAGCGCCAGGATCGTGCGCCTGAAAAAGAAGTAATTCGCGCTAAAACAAACCTTCAGGGACCAAAACAGGTAGGTAAGATCGATCTTGATCGTGCCGGCAAACCTGCTGAGGCTCCAAAACCTGAGAAAGTAGAAAAAGTAGAAGAGAAGCCAGTAGAAGAGGCTAAGCCTGTTGAAAAGCCAAAAGCTGAAGAGCCAGTGGCTAAGAAAGAAGAGCCGGCTAAACCTGTAGAAGAGAAGAAAGAGTCTGTTAAGGTTGAGAAGAAAGAAGAAGCTCCAAAACAGGAAGAAAAAACTAAAAAAGAAGCGCCTAAGCTGGGTGATGATGTTGTGAAGACCGACTATAAAAAGTTAGAAGGTCCGAACTTCACTGGAGAGAAAATTGATCTTTCTCAGTTTAAAAAACCTGAAAAGAAAAAGAAACCAGCTACTTCTAACAACAATGATGATCGCAAGCGTAAGCGTAAGCGTATCAACAAAACTACCGGAGGTGCAAATCCTAATGCAGGAGGTGGTAATAACCGTGGCCGTAATAATCAACGTGGAGGCAGCCGTAGAGGTGCTCCGGTTGTAAAAGAAGAGCCTACAGAAGAAGAAGTACAAAAGCAGGTACGTGAAACCCTTGAAAAACTTCAGGGTAAATCAAATAAAGGTAAAGGAGCTAAATATCGTAGAGATAAGCGTGATCAACACCGTCAGAAGTCTGAAGACGAGATGGCGCAGCAGGAAGCAGAAAACAAGGTATTGAAAGTTACCGAGTTTGTTACTGTGAGTGAGGTTGCGACTATGATGGATGTTTCGGTTACTCAGATTATATCTGCTTGTATGTCTCTGGGTATGATGGTGACAATGAACCAGCGTCTGGATGCAGAAACGCTTTCTATTGTAGCTGAAGAGTTTGGTTTTGAAGTAGAATTTGTAAATGCAGATATTGAAGAATCAATCGCTGTTGAAGAAGATGCTCCTGAAGATTTAAAATCACGTGCTCCTATAGTAACAGTAATGGGTCACGTTGACCACGGTAAAACATCATTGCTCGATTATATTCGTGAAGAGAATGTAATTGCAGGTGAAAGTGGTGGTATTACGCAGCACATCGGTGCATATGGTGTTACACTTAAAGGTGGTCAGAAAATAGCATTCTTAGATACTCCGGGTCACGAGGCGTTTACAGCGATGCGTGCGCGTGGTGCTCAGGTAACGGATATAGCTATTATTGTAGTGGCTGCTGATGATGATGTGATGCCACAAACCAAAGAAGCGATTTCCCACGCTCAGGCAGCGGGTGTTCCTATAGTATTTGCGATTAATAAGATTGATAAGCCAACGGCTAATCCAGATAAGATTAAAGAGCAACTTGCAAATATGAACTTGCTTGTTGAAGATTGGGGTGGTAAAATTCAATCCCACGATATCTCTGCGAAAACTGGTCAGGGTGTAGAAGAGCTTTTGGAAAAAGTATTGCTAGAAGCTGAAATTCTTGAGCTTAAAGCTAACCCAGATAAGCGTGCGAATGGTACTGTTGTAGAGGCCTTCCTTGATAGAGGTAGGGGTTATGTATCAACTGTACTTGTTCAGGCAGGTACGCTTAAGATTGGTGACTATGTATTAGCTGGTACCAACAGTGGTAAGATTAAGGCGATGCATGATGAGCGCGGTAAAGAGATTAAAGAAGCAGGACCTGCTACTCCGGTTTCTATTCTAGGTCTTGATGGTGCTCCGCAAGCAGGTGATAAGTTTAATGTGATGGAAGATGAGCGTGAAGCTAAAGACATCGCAAACAAACGAACTCAATTGCAACGTGAGCAATCTGTACGTACTCAGAAACACATCACGCTTGATGAGATCGGAAGACGTATTGCTCTTGGAGACTTTAAAGAGCTTAACATCATTCTTAAAGGTGATGTGGATGGTTCGGTTGAAGCGTTGACAGACAGTTTCGGCAAACTTTCTACGGAAGAAATCGTAGTAAATATTATTCATAAAGGCGTTGGTGCAATTACTGAAAGTGATGTATTGCTTGCATCAGCATCAGATGCGATTATTATTGGATTTAACGTAAGACCTGCAGGTAACGCAAGACAGGTAGCTGATAAGGAAGAGATCGATATCCGTATGTATTCCATTATTTACGATGCGATCAATGATCTTAAAGATGCGATGGAAGGTATGTTATCTCCGGTTATGAAAGAGGAGATTACAGGTACAGCTGAAATACGCGAGACCTTTAAGATTTCTAAGATTGGTACCATTGCAGGTTGTATGGTTACATCTGGTAAAATCTTCCGTAATTCTGGTGTGCGTTTAATACGTGACGGCGTTGTTATCTATACTGGTGAATTGGCATCCTTGAAACGTTTCAAAGATGATGTTAAGGAAGTAAGTAAAGGTTATGACTGTGGTATGCAGGTGAAAAACTATAATGATATCCGTGAAGGGGACATTATTGAAGCTTACCAGGAAGTAGCGGTTAAGAAGAAGCTTAAATAGTAAAAGCTCAATTCATAAAAAAGCCCGGTTGTTCAAGTTGAATAACCGGGCTTTTCATTTTGATATAATTTATATTATCTGTCTGGTTTCATTACAAAAGCATTGGGAAATGTTTTTTGAATTTGAAGTAATGCCTGGTCTGCTTCAAGTCTGTTTCTGAAATTACCTACCCAAACTTTGTAATTGGGGCTTTCGTAAACAATGCTAGGTTCCCATCTGGCATATTTATTTTTATAACGGGCCTGAACGGTGTTTGCTTCGGTTATTGAGCCATAAAAAAGTTGGATTTTATAGCGATCATTCAGTTCGTTGTTCGCTGCTAATTTAGATTTTAAGTTTAGAAGCTCGGTAATTCTACTATCCTGAGAAATAGAAACTCTTCCGCTTTGCGCTAAGGCATTGCTATGAAATAAGATTCCAAATGCGGTTAAAAATGTGAGCTTCAACAGAGTATTTTTCATTATCAAAATTGTTTTTGTAAAAGTAAAAGTAATAACTCAAAACCCCAGCGATTTATTATTTAGAACAGATATAAATTAGTCTTTAACGCTTTGCTAACACTTCAAAATTCCACTTCTAAGTCTTACTTTTGCGATCAAATTTGTCGGCATGGATTTGAGTTCCTAACGGGTAATTTAGCACTCAAACAGGTGTCGCGCTAAGATGACAATTCTATCATACTATGAAACAGGTTAAAAACCTTAATTCAGCTTCTCGATTTTCTCTAATCACTCTGGCTTTATTGCTTTCCTTCTCTTCGTTTGTTTTTGCTCAGGAGGATGCGGCTACAACTGCAGATGCAGCCGGAGCGGCAGAGTCTGAAACTTCTCCTGCAGCTCAGGGGGGTGATGCTGCGGCCGGTAAGGCGTTGTTTAATGCAAACTGTGCGGCTTGTCACAAGTTGTACGACAGGGCTACGGGTCCTGCTCTTTACAATGTGACTGAGCGTCGTGATAAAGAGTGGTTGTATCGTTGGATCAAGAATAATAAAGAATTGCGTGATTCAGGTGATCCTGATGCATTAGCAATTTATAATGAGTATGATCAAAAAGCTATGAACTTGTTTCCGCAATTAACCAATGCGGATATCGATGATATCTTGGCTTATACCAATACTCCTAAACCTGAGCCTGTAGCTCCTGTAAATGTTGCTGGTACTGACGGTGGTTCTGGTGGTGGTGTTTCTACTACGATCGTACTTGCGATTCTTGCAGTTGTGTTGGTGATGTTGGTTGCTGTATTGTTTTTAGTTAATAATACACTTCGCAAGTTTGCGGTTGCTCAGGGTGTTGATCTTCCTGTGAAAGAAGATCGTAAGCTAATCTGGAAAGCTTTTGTTGAAAATCAATTCCTTGTTTTGGTTTCTGTTATTGTGCTGTTGCTTGGAGGTGCTTATTTCGCTTACGGTTGGATGATGCAAGTGGGCGTTGATCAGGGTTATGAGCCAATTCAGCCTATACACTACTCGCACCGTATTCACGCAGGTGACAACCAGATTGAATGTAAATATTGTCACTCTTCTGCACGTACAAGTAAGATGTCGGGAATTCCTTCTCTTAACGTATGTATGAACTGTCATAAGAGTATTTCTGAGGTTGCAGATGCAACAAGTAAATTCTCTTCGGTTACTGAAGATTACACGAAAGAATTTTACGACAAAGAAATTCAGAAGCTTTATAAAGCTACCGGTTGGGATCCTGCTACGCAGTCTTATACTGGAGAAACTCAGGCTGTAGAATGGGTGCGTATTCATAATCTTCCAGATTTTGCTTACTTCAACCACTCGCAGCACGTAAGTGTTGCTGGGGTTCAGTGTCAAACCTGTCACGGTCCGGTTGAAGAAATGGAGGTTATGTATCAATATGCTCCGCTTACAATGGGATGGTGTATCAATTGCCACCGTGAGACCAATGTTAAGATGGATGGTAACCCGTATTATGAGAAAATCCACGAGGAACTTTCTAAGAAATATGGTGTAGAAGAGTTGACTGCTGCTCAGATGGGTGGTCTGGAGTGTGGTAAGTGCCACTATTAATTGATAAAGTATACGTGTAGTCTAACTCGCGTTCCAAAATAAATAACAATAGATTTTATGTCATCAAACAAGAAATACTGGAAAAGTGTTGAGGAGCTAAATGAAAACAGCTCTATTGTTGAGGCGCTTAAGCATAATGAGTTTCCACATGAGATTCCTACTGATGAATTTCTTGGGGATAAAGATACTCTGGATGCTTCCTCAACTACGCGTCGTGATTTCTTAAAATACGTTGGTTTCTCTACTGCGGCAGCATCGCTTGCTGCTTGTGAGGGGCCTGTGGTGAAGTCCATTCCTTATGTGGTTGCTCCAGAGCGCATTACTGTAGGTAAAGCAGATTATTATGCCACAGTTATGGCTGATGGTTTTGATTTTGCGAGCGTACTGGTTAAAACCAGAGAGGGAAGACCTATCAAAATTGAAAATAATAAAATGGCCTCTGTATTAGGAGGTAATAATGCTCGTGTTCAGGCTTCTGTATTATCTATGTATGATACAAAGCGTTTGCAAGGGCCTAAGATTGATGGTAATTCAGTAAGCTGGTCTGAACTTGATGAGAAATTGGGTCAAAAGCTTAATGGATTAGGAGGTAAAAGTATTGTGCTGCTTACGCAGACTTTTGCTAGTCCATCAACTTCAAAACTTATTGCTGATTTTGCTGCTGCTTATCCTAATGTGAAGCATGTGACTTATGATGCGCTTGGTGAGAATGCAGCTTTAGATGCGTTTGAAAGCAAGTTTGGAACTCGCGCTCTGCCAGATTATGATTTTTCAGAAGCTGAAGTTATCATTTCTGTAGGTGCAGATTTGTTAGGAGACTGGCAAGGTGGTGGTTTCGGACCAACATATGCTAAAAGCCGTGTTCCTAAGAACGGAAAAATGTCTCGTCATGTGCAGTTTGAGGCAAATATGACTTTATCTGGAGGTAATGCAGATAAGCGTGTAGTGGCAACTCCGGCTGAGCAAAAGAAAATCGTAGCTGCGATTCAAAGTCTTGTTTCTGGTGGAAGTGCCAGCAAAGGTCTTTCTGAAGAATTGGATGCTGCTGTTAAGAGTGCTGCCAAGCAATTGCGTGCTGCAGGAAGCAAGGGTGTGTTTATCACCGGTGTTGATGATGCAAACGCTCAAATGGTTGCACTTTCTGTAAATGAAACTTTAGGTAGTACAATCATTGATACTGCTGCTCCAAAAATGACACGTCAGGGTAATGCTCAGGCGGTTAGTCAATTGGTAAAAGATATGAATGCTGGTTTGGTAGGTGCTTTATTTGTAGTGGGTGTTAACCCTGCATACAGTCTTCCGAATGCTGAAGAATTTGCTTCAGGTCTTGAGAAAGTAGACGTTCGTGTTTCTTTCAACATGAAAGAAGATGAAACCGGACTACTTTGCAATTATCTGGCTCCGACTCCTCACTATTTAGAATCTTGGGGTGACGTTGAAATGAAGAAAGGCTATGTGTGCTTAATGCAGCCTACGATCAAGCCTTTATTTGACACAAGACAGTTTCAGGAATCACTTTTAAAGTGGACTAATAATGACATGTCTTATTATGACTATCTGAAGTCAAACTGGTCGAATTCTGAAAAGAGCTTCAATCAAGCTTTACAAGATGGTATCGCTACAGGAGTTATGACTCCTGCTGTTGAAACAGCTGAAGTTACCGAAGAAAGTATCACTGCTAATGGAGCGATCACACTATCAAGTGCACTTACTGCTTTATCTCAGGAAGAAGCTGCTTCTGGTAATGGTTTTGAGCTTACGCTTTATTCAAGCACTGGTTTAGGTAACGGAGAACAGGCAAACAACCCTTGGTTGCAAGAATTCCCTGATCCGATCACCAGAACATCTTGGGATAACTACCTTACAATGTCTAAAAAGGATGCAGATCGTTTAGGTATTGAAAATGAAATTACGTCTAAAGGTGCGCTTAATGGTAGCTATGTAACAATCACTTTAGGTGATGCTACTATTGAAAATGTACCGGTGTTTATACAACCTGGTCAGGCTCCTGGTTCTGTAGGTCTTGCTTTAGGTTATGGTAAGAAAGCTGCAGTTCAGGAAGAAATGCAGGTGGGTGTAAATGCTTATCCACTTTATAAAGATTTCAAATCTACTCAAACAGTAGAGATTAAAAAGACTGGCGGTTGGCATGAGTTTGCATGTGTTCAAATGCAGAACACTATGGCTGGTCGTGCAGATGATATTATTAAAGAGACTACTCTTGAGATCTTCAATACTAAAGATGCAAGCGAGTGGAATCACGTAGGTCACGTTGATTATAATCACTCAGAGATTTCTGTTCGTGATAAGAATGCAGATATCTGGGAATCTTTTGATGATACTTTCGGTCCTCACTTTAACCTTTCGATTGATCTTAATGCTTGTACAGGTTGTGGTGCTTGTGTGATTGCTTGTCACGCGGAGAACAATGTTCCTGTTGTAGGTAAGCAGGAAGTTAGAAACTTTAGAGATATGCACTGGTTGCGTATTGACCGTTACTATTCTTCTGAAGATACATTTGCAGAAGAAACCAAAACTCTTGAAGAGCTTCCGGCAATGGATAGTTATTCAATCGTTGAGAAGCAGTCATATGACAATCCAGAGGTTGCATTCCAGCCTGTAATGTGTCAGCACTGTAATCACGCTCCTTGTGAGACTGTATGTCCTGTAGCGGCTATTGGTCACGGTAGACAAGGTCAAAACCAAATGACCTATAACCGTTGTGTAGGTACGCGGTACTGTGCTAACAACTGTCCTTACAAAGTACGTCGTTTCAACTGGTTCCTTTACAGCGAGAACGATGAGTTTGATTACAACATGAACAATGACCTTGGTCGTATGGTTCTTAACCCAGATGTAACTGTTCGTTCTCGTGGGGTTATGGAGAAATGTTCTATGTGTATGCAAATGACTCAGAAAACAATTCTTGATGCTAAGCGTGAAGGTCGCCCTGTTGAAGATGGTGAGTTTGCAACGGCTTGTAGCAATGCTTGTGATAATGGTGCGATTAAATTTGGAGATGTAAACAATCCAGATTCTGAAATCCTTGCACTTAAAAATGATAAACGTAAATACTATTTGCTTGAAGATATAGGTGTTAAACCTAATGTATTCTATCACGTAAAAGTTAAGAATACTGCTGAAGCTTAATCTAGTTTAAAATATAAATATCAATATATTAATATGTCGTCACACTACGAAGCACCCATAAGAGAGCCTTTGATTCTTGGAGAGAAATCTTACCACGACATCAGCGTGGATGTAGGTGCTCCTATCTTAGGGAAGGCCAATAAATCTTGGTGGATTGTATTTTCTATAGCGCTTGTAGCTTTCCTTTGGGGCTTGGGCTGTATTGTATATACCGTGTCTACCGGTATTGGAGTTTGGGGTCTAAATAAAACCATTGGCTGGGCCTGGGATATTACCAACTTCGTTTGGTGGGTAGGTATTGGTCACGCAGGTACCCTTATTTCTGCGGTATTGCTTTTATTCCGCCAAAAGTGGCGTATGGCAATCAACCGTTCTGCAGAAGCAATGACTATTTTTGCGGTTGTTCAGGCAGGTTTGTTCCCAATTATTCACATGGGTCGTCCATGGTTGGCATATTGGGTATTGCCAATTCCAAACCAGTTTGGATCACTTTGGGTAAACTTTAACTCACCGCTTCTTTGGGACGTATTTGCGATTTCAACATATCTATCAGTTTCTTTGGTATTCTGGTGGACGGGTCTTCTTCCAGACTTTGCTATGATTAGAGACCGTACTAAGAGTCCTTTTCAACAAAAAATCTACAGCATCCTTAGTTTTGGATGGAGTGGTCGTGCAAAAGATTGGCAACGTTTTGAAGAAGTGTCTTTGGTACTTGCAGGTCTTGCAACTCCACTGGTACTTTCAGTACACACTATCGTATCTTTTGACTTTGCTACCTCGGTAGTTCCTGGATGGCATAGTACTATTTTCCCTCCCTACTTTGTGGCGGGTGCGATCTTCTCAGGTTTTGCGATGGTACAAACGCTTCTTTTAGTAATGCGTAAGGTGGTGAATCTTGAGAACTACATTACTATTGTTCACATTGAGTTTATGAACAAGGTAATCTTGTTAACAGGTGGTATTGTAACCGTAGCATATCTTACAGAATATTTCATTGGATGGTATTCTGGTGTACCTTACGAGAATTATACATACTTATCGTTTGGTGCTGCAACCGGACCATACTGGTGGGCGTTCTGGGCACTTATCATTTGTAACCTTATTGTGCCACTTACTCTTTGGGTAAAGAAATGGAGACGTAATATCCTTTGGACGTTTATCGTAGCCCTTATTATCAACATAGGTATGTGGTTTGAGCGTTTCGATATTATCGTTATCTGTTTGAGTAAAGACCGTTTAGCTTCTAGCTGGTCTATGTTCTCACCAACATTTGTAGATATTGGTGTGTTTGTTGGAACAATAGGATTCTTCTTTGTATTATTCTTATTGTATGCACGTACTTTCCCAGTTATTGCACAGGCAGAGGTTAAGAGTATTCTTAAATCTTCTGGAGAGCGTTACAAGCGTATTCGTGAGTCAGGTAAAGATCTTGCTGGTACGGCTACAGATGAGCGTACTTCAAAATATTCATCTAGACCAGATAACTTAAGTGTTGCTTCTAACTCTGGCGCTACGCATCACCAATCAACGGTAAATGCAGACGCATTAGTTGACACTGAAGCTAAAAAAGCAGAGATCGATATGATGCTTGCTAAAATAGGTACTTACGATCCGGCTACACAAAAGGCAGATGATCTTAAGAAGATAAGTGGTGTAGGGCCAGTTTTGGAACAAAAACTACATCAGTTAGGTATCTACACCTATGATCAGGTAAGTAAAATGACAAAATCAGAATACGACTTGCTAGATGAAATCATCGATGCCTTCCCTGGAAGAGCAGAGCGTGATGATTGGGCAGGACAGGCAGAAAATCTTAAAAACTAATTATGGCATCAGGAAACGTTTTACATGTGCTTTACAATGACGACGACGTCCTTATGAAAGCAGTAAAGGAAATACGTGCAAAGAAGTATCATATTAATGAAGCTTACACACCATTTCCTGTACACGGTCTCGATAAAGCTATGGGATTGCCTCATACGCGCCTTGCAATTTGTGCTTTTATCTATGGCCTTATAGGTCTAAGTGTGGCTACTTTGATGATGAATTTTATTATGATCGAAGACTGGCCGAGAAACATTGGTGGTAAACCAAGTTTTTCATACTTGCAAAACATGCCGGCTTTTGTGCCAATTATGTTTGAGTTGACTGTATTTTTTGCAGCTCACCTTATGGTTATCACGTTTTACTTAAGAAGTAAAATCTGGCCATTCAAAAAAGCTGAAAACCCAGATCCACGTACTACAGATGATCACTTTTTACTTGAAGTAGACGCTGCTGGCCACGATATTGATTCGCTTTCAAAGTTTCTATATGAAACAGGCGCTTCAGAGATAAGTTTAATTCATAACGAAGAACACGCTTAACAAATGAAAAATAGTATCAAAATAGTATCTTCATTAGTAATGCTGGTTTTGATAGTTTCTTGTCAGGACAAAGACTATAGAAACTATGAATATATGCCCAACATGTATGAGGGAGTAAGTTATGAGACTTATGGTAAGTATGATGTATTCCCTAATCAAATGGAAGCAATGGAACCTGTGGATGGAACTGTTTCCAGAGGTTGGATGCCGTACGAATATGAAAACAGTACAGAAGGTTACGAAGCAGCTAAAGTTGGTCTTCAAAACCCGGTTCCTTACACTGAAGATAATCTGAATGAAGGAAAGGGATTATATACCATTTACTGTGCAATTTGCCACGGTGATAAAGGTGACGGTAAAGGAAAACTTGCAGAGCGCGAGAAGATTTTAGGTATACCGGCTTATAATGATCAGGGTAGAGCTATTACTGAAGGTAGTGTGTATCACGTAACCTATTATGGTTTGAACACTATGGGTTCTTACGCATCTCAAACTACAGAGCGCGAGTTGTGGTTAATCAACCATTATGTAATGGATCTTAAAGATCAATTAGACGGAAAACCTAAACGTGCTTTTGAAGGTGAGGCAGTTGCTGAAGAAGAAGTTGCAATGACTGAGGAAGGAATGGCAGCAGAAGGCGAGGTTGTTACTGAAGAAGCACAAACTGAAGAATAATAAAGGCAGGATATTTCAATTATGTACAAGTTATCTAGTAAATTAAGACTTTTCGCCATTGTTTGTATGGCAGCTGGTTTAATAGGATTAGTATTTGGCTTCTTATCTGTTCCTGGAACAGTTGAAGAAGCTAACGAAATTCTTGCAGCGCAGGAAGCTCATCACGGTGGAGGTGAGGCGCATCACGAAGAGGGTGCAGCTCATCACGAAGAAACCAATTTTATTGATGAGGCTAAAGGAGAACATGGCTTTGCTGAAAAAGCAATGGAGGCCGATAAAGATTTAGGTCATTCTGCTCACGATGATGGAGAGCATATGGAGCATGTATTGCACCAATTGCAAACCAAACCCTGGTCTGCAACTTTTATCGCAGCTTTCTTCTTTATGATGATCGCATTGGGAACTCTGGTTTTCTATGCAATTCAAAATGCAGCTCAGGCAGGTTGGTCACCATTACTTTTTAGAGTGATGGAAGGTATCACTGCTTATCTTTTACCAGGTTCAATTATCGTTTTACTTATCGTTGTTATCGCTGGTGAGCATTTTTATCCCTGGATGAATCATGAGTTAGTAGCTGAAGATACTATCCTTCAAGGTAAATCAGGTTACTTAAACTTTCCATTCTGGTTGATTCGTGGTATTATCTACGTGGCTGGTTGGAACCTATATCGCTATTTCGCAGTTAAAAATTCTAGAGATCTTGATTCTGCTGAAACTCTTCAGCCATATAAGAACATATTTAAGTATTCGGTTTACTTTCTGGCATTCTTCATCGTTACTGAGTCAACAATGGCTTGGGACTGGTTTATGTCTATGACTCCTCACTGGTATAGTACCCTATTTGCTTGGTACTTATTTGCTAGCATGATCGTATCTGCGGTAACTGTAATTGCAATTGTAACTGTATCTCTTAAAGCTGCTGGTCAATTAGAATTTGTTAATGACAGTCATTTACATGACTTGGCTAAATTTATGTTTGGTTTTAGTGTATTCTGGACCTACCTATGGTTTGGTCAGTTTATGTTGATTTGGTATGCTAACATTCCAGAAGAGGTTACCTATTTCGTGTTAAGAATACAGGAATACAATTCTATGTTCTTTGGTATGTTGATCCTTAACTTCGTATTACCTATTGTAATTTTAATGAATAGTGACTTCAAACGCGTTTCTTGGTTTGTAGTAATCGCAGGTATCATTATCCTTGTGGGACACTATATAGATATTTTCTTCTTAGTAATGCCATCTGCTGTTGGGCCTTACGGTTCGTTTGGTGTCACTGAGTTTGCCGCTCTCTTATTCTTCCTGGGTCTATTTATATTCACAGTTGGTATGGGGCTTTCAAAAGTGTCTTTACGACCTAAGAATAATCCGTTCCTGGTAGAAAGCGAACATTTTCACTATTAATAGCAACGCAACAGAAAAAACACACCAATGACCGTTTTTTTAGTACTTATTGTAATCGCACTCTTTGCCGTAGCAATCTGGCAAATGAGTAAAATATATGCACTCTCTAAAGGAAACTCGCAAGGAGACGAAGGAGAAGTAGCAAACGGAAAGGACAACCGTATCAATGCCAAACTGATGGTAATGTTTATGGTATTCCTATACTTCTTAATGTTCTATTGCTTCTGGCATTATTCTAAGTTCTATTTACCTGAAGCATCTTCTGCTCACGGAGGTAAATATGATACTTTGATGTTTATCTCAATTGCGGTAATTATGTTTGTGCAGGTTATCACGCAATTCCTTTTACACTTCTTCTCTTATAAGTATAAAGGTGAAAAGGGTAAACGTGCATTATTTTACGCAGATAATGATAAGCTTGAATTTATCTGGACGATCATTCCAGTAATTGTTTTGGCTGGACTTATTATCTACGGATTATTTACCTGGTCTGATATCATGAACTTTGATGAGGATGAGGATGCAATCGTAGTTGAGCTTTATGCACAACGTTTTAACTGGAAAGCACGTTATGCTGGTCAGGATAATATTCTTGGAGATGCTAACGTACGTTTTATTGAAGGTATTAACCAATTAGGAGTTGATCCGAGCGATACTGATGGAAACGATGATGTTGTTACTCAGGAATTGCATTTGCCAGTTGGTAAACAGGTGATTTTCAAATTGCGTTCTCAGGATGTTCTACACTCGGCTTATATGCCTCACTTTAGAGCGCAAATGAACGTAGTTCCTGGTATGATTACACAGTTTTCTTTTACTCCAACAGTTACTACTGAAGAAATCAGACAAACGGATTATATGCAGGAGAAAATGCGTACTATCCAAGAAATTCGTACTGAAAAGAGTAAAGAGTTAGTAGCAAAAGGTGAGCCTGCTCTTGATGCTTACGATGAATTTGATTACTATTTGCTATGTAATAAGATTTGCGGTTCTAGTCACTACAACATGCAAATGAAGATTATCGTAGAAACACAGGAAGAGTACGATGCTTGGATGAAAGAGCAGAAGACTTTTGCAGAAAGTATGGCCCAATAATAAAATTGAGATTTAAAAGAGATTAAGATATGTCAGTAGATGCAACAGCTTTAGACCATCATGCCCACGACGATCACGGGCATCATGATCATCACCAGACGTTTATAAGCAAATATATATTTAGTACAGATCACAAGATGATCTCAAAGCAGTATTTAATTACTGGTTTGTTTATGGGTGTTATTGGTATAGCCATGTCTATTTTGTTCCGTATTCAGCTTGCCTGGCCAGAACAAAGCTTTACCATATTTGAAATATTCTTAGGTAAATGGGCTCCAGAAGGAGTGATGGATCCTAGTATCTACCTGTCTTTGGTTACCATTCACGGTACCTTAATGGTATTCTTCGTATTAACCGCTGGTTTGAGTGGTACTTTTAGTAACCTGTTGATTCCACTTCAGATTGGTGCGCGCGATATGGCCTCCGGATTCCTGAACATGGTATCTTATTGGTTATTCTTCCTTTCTTCTGTAATTATGGTTTGCTCTCTATTTGTGGAAGCTGGACCAGCAGCAGCAGGTTGGACGATTTATCCACCACTTAGTGCGCTTCCAAATTCGATTTCTGCTTCTGGTGCAGGTATGACACTTTGGTTGGTATCTATGGCAATCTTTATCGCTTCTTCCTTGTTAGGTTCACTTAACTATATTGTTACCGTAATCAACATGAGAACTAAAGGAATGTCTATGACCAGACTTCCACTTACAATTTGGGCGTTCTTTGTTACTGCAATTATTGGTGTGGTATCATTCCCAGTTCTTTTATCAGCTGCTTTACTTTTGATTATGGACCGTAGCTTCGGCACATCGTTCTTTTTATCTGATATTTATATTGGAGGAGAAGTATTGCATAATCAGGGAGGTTCCCCAGTTCTGTTTGAGCACTTATTCTGGTTCTTAGGTCACCCTGAGGTATACATCGTACTGCTACCTGCATTAGGTATTTCATCTGAGGTTATAGCAACAAACGCCAGAAAGCCAATTTTCGGTTACCGTGCGATGATTGCTTCCATTCTTGCGATTGCGTTTTTATCAACTATCGTATGGGGCCACCACATGTTTGTATCTGGTATGAACCCATTCCTTGGTTCGGTATTTACCTTTACTACATTATTGATTGCTATTCCATCTGCAGTAAAAGCGTTTAACTATATAACCACACTGTGGAAAGGTAACTTGCAGTTTAACCCTGCTATGTTATTCTCAATAGGATTGGTATCTACCTTCATTACTGGTGGTCTTACAGGTATCATACTTGGAGATAGCACGCTAGATATTAACGTTCACGATACGTATTTCGTTGTGGCTCACTTTCACCTTGTAATGGGTATCTCTGCACTTTATGGTCTTTTTGCAGGTGTGTATCACTGGTTCCCTAAAATGTTCCAGGGTCGTATGCTAAATAAGAATTTAGGATACGTTCACTTCTGGGTAACAGCAATAGGTTCTTATGCTGTATTCTTCCCAATGCACTTTATAGGTATGGCAGGTTTACCACGTAGATATTATTCAAATACGGCTTTCCCATATTTTGACGATCTTGCAGATGTAAATACCATGATTACTGTTGCTGCAATTATTACTGCGAGTGTTCAGCTAGTTTTCCTTTATAACTTTATCTCCTCTATTTTCTACGGAAAGAGAGGACCTAAAAACCCTTGGAAATCCAACACCTTGGAGTGGACAACAGAGCACGAACATATTCACGGTAACTGGGAAGGTGAGATTCCTCACGTTTACCGTTGGTCTTACGATTACAGTAAATTGAACGAAGACGAAACGGATTATGTAATTCCAGGTCAGGATTTCATTCCTCAGAATGTGCCCCTACAACCGGGTGAGGAGGAGATGAATCATTAAAATCGACTTATTTATAAAAAACAAAATCCTGCTTTTAGCGGGATTTTGTTTTTTAATGGATTTTGTGTTTACTAAATTTTGATTGGCATATTATTTACCTAATAATTTAGGTCAGGCTATTTCTTATATTTACCCTATGAACGAAAATTTAGATGCAAGCGGAGAAGGATATACTCCCGAAGAATTTGATATTGAACGTGCCCTGAGGCCACTTAGTTTTAGTGACTTTACGGGTCAGGAGCAGGTGCTGGAGAATCTTGAAATTTTTGTTCAGGCTGCAAATAGAAGGGGAGAAGCTTTAGATCACACCTTATTTCACGGTCCCCCGGGATTGGGTAAAACAACTCTTGCTAATATTCTTGCTAACGAACTTCAGGTAAATATTAAAGTGACCAGTGGTCCGGTTCTGGATAAGCCTGGGGATCTTGCAGGATTGCTTACCAATTTGGAAGAAAGGGATGTTCTGTTTATAGATGAGATCCACAGATTAAGTCCGGTTGTTGAAGAGTATCTGTACTCAGCAATGGAAGATTACAAGATTGATATTATGATCGAAAGTGGTCCAAATGCACGTACGGTTCAAATCAATCTCAACCCGTTTACGCTAATTGGTGCTACAACCCGCTCTGGTTTACTTACGGCTCCTATGCGGGCTCGTTTCGGGATTTCTTCCAGATTGGAATATTATAATACCGAGTTACTCACAACTATAGTTCAGCGTAGTGCTGAGATTCTTCGGGTTCCCATCAGTATGGAAGCCGCCATCGAAATTGCAGGACGTAGCCGTGGTACGCCTCGTATTGCCAATGCATTGTTACGTAGGGTGCGTGATTTTGCCCAGATAAAAGGTAATGGAAGTATTGATATTGCAATCGCTCGTTTCGGTCTTAAAGCGCTTAATGTAGATGCTCACGGTCTTGATGAGATGGATAATAAAATTCTTGCAACCATAATCGATAAGTTTAAAGGTGGACCCGTTGGGATTACCACTTTGGCAACCGCAGTTTCTGAAAGTGCAGAAACTATTGAAGAGGTTTACGAACCTTTCCTGATACAACAGGGTTTTATCATACGTACACCTCGTGGTCGGGAAGTAACCGAAGCTGCGTACAAACACCTCAATCGAATTAAAGGTCCTGTTCAAGGAGGATTGTTTTAAACTAAATCCCGTATAATGAAATCTATACCCGAAGTTCCTTTTTATAAATTCTTAGGATCGGCATTTCAGATTCTGAAAAATCCGCTGCCTTTTCACAAGAAGAATTTTGAGGATAAGGGTGATACCTTCTGGTTGAAGTTAGGGTTTGGTAAAAGCGTCATTTTTTCTCGTGATGCGTTGATGGCGCAATATGTTCTTCAGAAAAATCAAAAGAATTACACCAAGTCTCCAATACAAACACAGGACCTTTCGAAATACGTAGGCAAAGGCTTATTAACTGCGGAAGGTAAGCACTGGGCCAAACAACGCAAACTGATTCAGCCGGCTTTTCATAAGAAGCATTTAGAGAATCTGCTATCCAAGATGAACGAGGTGATCGAAGTTGAAATTACTAAAATCAAAGTAGAGGAGCCATTCGATATATTCCCGGTGTTTAATGATCTGGCATTTCAGACGGTTGTTCAGGCATTATTTAGTGGAGCGGCAAGTCAGGAAACTATCAACAGACTTCAGCAGATTACCGAAGAGGTTCAGACTATGCTTGTTAAAGAGTTACGTCAACCATACCTACATTGGTGGTTCAATCTTTCCGGCAAATTAAAGAGAAATAAAAATAAAACACTTGAAGCGCGTCAATTAATGCATGACCTCGTGGAGGAGCGCAAAGCTTCCGGTAAAAGGCAAGATGATTTGCTCGATATGCTGCTCGACGCCCGGTATGATGATGATACTGCGATGGATCAGGAACAGCTTATTGATGAGATCTTTATTCTTTTCGTAGCCGGTCATGAGACAACTTCAAACGCGCTTACCTTTACAGCTCAGCTTCTTGCGCACCATCCAAAAATTCAGGAAGAGGTTTTTGATGAAGCCAAGTCACTAGCAAATGAAGATTTGATGACTCAGCTTAGATCTCTTGCATTGACCAATAGAGTCATTAATGAGTCAATGCGTTTATATCCGCCAGCTTATTTTATAGATCGTCTTGCACTCGAGGAAGATACTTTTAATGATTATCAAATCGACCCAAAAACAAGTCTGTTGTTTTCAATATATGAAATACACAGGCATCCAGATTTTTGGGAAAATCCAGATGATTTTAATCCGGCAAGATTTGAAGATGAGCGATTGCTAAAATATTCGCCTTATTTTCTGCCATTTGGTGCTGGGCCTCGTATGTGTATTGGCAATAACTTTGCAATGTATGAGATGATCCTGGCAATAATTCAAATGGTTTCAAAATATAGAATAACTCCAACAAAACCAGATATTGAAATTTTACCGCTTATTACCTTAAAGCCTAAAAACGCAATACTTCAATTTAGTTTACGAGAGTCTTGATTCATACTAAAGCTTCAAATACTGCATATATTAAAGCCGAATCTAAACGGCTTGGGTTTTTTTCCTGCGGAATTTCGAAGGCTGAATTCTTAGAAGCTGAAGCTCCAAGACTTGAAGATTGGCTCAACAAGAATAGGAATGGTGAAATGGGGTACATGGAAAATCATTTTGACAAGCGTCTTGACCCTACTTTGCTTGTGCCCGGTTCAAAAAGTGTAATCTCATTGCTTTTTAATTATTATCCTGAAACTAAACAACGGGAAGATTCCTATAAAATTTCGAAATACGCCTACGGCACCGATTACCATCTTGTTATCAAAGATCGACTCAAAGAATTACTTCATAATCTACAGGAGCGTGTAGGTAAAGTTGAAGGAAGGGCTTTTGTTGACTCGGCTCCGGTTTTAGATAAAGCCTGGGCAGCACGTAGCGGTTTAGGATGGATAGGGAAAAACAGTAATCTGCTCACTAAACAAGTTGGTTCTTTCTACTTCATCGCTGAACTTATCATCGATCTTGATCTGGATTACGATCATCCTGTTACTGATCATTGCGGTTCCTGTACCGCCTGTATAGACGCCTGTCCCACACAGGCAATTGTAGATCCTTATGTGGTAGATGGCAGTAAATGTATAAGCTATTTTACCATTGAGCTTAAAAATGAAATTCCGGCTTATGCTCAGGATAAAATGGAGGACTGGATGTTTGGATGTGACGTCTGTCAGGATGTATGCCCGTGGAATCGGTTTTCCAAACCTCATAACGAGCCGCTATTCAATCCACGAACTAAAATTTTGGAGTATTCTAAAAAGGAATGGAGCGAACTTACACAGGAGGTGTTTTCGGAGATATTTAGAAAATCACCTGTTAAACGCACCAAGTACGAGGGGTTAATGCGAAACATCTCTTTCCTGGAGGAAAATTAGATGATGCTTTTGAGTATCGTTAATTTCTAAATAAGCTGTTAATATTTTAAGCTATTCGTGTATATTGTAATGCGTTTTTCAAAATTCAATGTTCTCAAACGTTTTAAATTTTTGATTTACAAGATTTAGATAACCTGAAACTTCACGTCATCACACACTATGAATAAAATTATTAGTGCCATTCGCAAACCCAACCTTTCCTTTTGGCAAATTTGGAATATGAATGTAGGATTCTTTGGAATTCAATTCAGCTTTGGGCTGCAGCAAACAGCTATCAATCCTATTTTTTCTTTTCTGGGTGCAGATCACGCAGAATTACCTTTACTCAATCTGGCAGGTCCGGTAACCGGACTTTTAATTCAGCCCATAATCGGAGCGATATCAGATAAAACCTGGTTGCCAAAATGGGGTGGCCGAAGAAAGCCGTTCTTTTTAATCGGTGCGATTTTAGGAAGTTTGTGTTTGCTAGCCTTTCCATATAGTTCAGAGCTTTGGTTTGCTGTAGGTTTGCTTTGGATTCTTGATGTTGGGAACAACACTGCAATGGAGCCTTATCGCGCTTTTGTGGGTGATAAGCTTAATGATGACCAGATCACGTTTGGGTATCAAATGCAAAGTTTATTTGTAGGTGCGGGTATTACAATTGCCAATTTCTCTTTATTCTTATTTCAGGATTGGTTTGGAGTTCCTGCTGAAGAAGGAGCGGCATTATGCTCAACTGGTGCAGAGACAATCTCTTCCATTCCTACCTGGGTTTATTATTCGTTCTTTTTAGGAGCCTTTGCTTCAATTGCTACCGTATTATGGTCAGTCTGGAAAACACCAGAAATTCCACCAACAGATGATGAGCTTGCAGCACTTAAGCGAGAGAAAGACGAATCGACCTTTACTTCAAGACTTTTTGAGCCTATTGTAGAAATAGCCGGAGCGATAGGTAGGATGCCCACAATGCTTAAAAAGCTTGCTGCGATTTACTTTTTTCAATGGTATGCATTGTTTGTTTATTGGCAATTTATTACACCAATGCTACGAAGTTCGATGTATGGTTTAAGCCAAAGTGATAATACCCGTTTTGAAGGTATTATGGAGGCTTGCAAAAGTGGTGGTGTGGTTACAACCGGAGATACTGCATTTGCGCAAAATTTTCAGCAAATATCAGAGCAGGCGTTGGCTCAAACAGGTTTGATGAATGGGACCTATAACTTTGTGACTATGATCGTGGCATTAGCACTCGTGCCTTTTGCTAAAAAATATGGGTCGCGCAATGTCTATGTTATTAGTTTGCTACTTACAGGTGTGGCCATGTTGAGTATGCCTTATATTCAAAATGAATATGCTTTGCTGGCTCCAATGATACTCTTTGGTATCGGTTGGGCTGCGATGATGGGTATTCCGTACGCGATGGTGTCAAAAGTAATCCCTGAAGAAAAACGCGGGGTTTATATGGGAATTGTAAATATGATGATTGTAATCCCGATGTTGATTCAAACCGTAACCTTTGGTCCAATAATTAAAAATTTATTGAACGATAATGCAGTGAATGCAATCCTCTTTGGCGGTGTATTCTTCATCATTGCAGGGTTACTCGCATTACGCTTAAAGAAAAGTTATTCTTCAGATAAAATATATATACCAGAATAAAAAAAGGGACGTTTGACCCTTTTAAATTTATCAAAAGCTAAATCTACTTAACTTAAGTTGATTTAGCTTTTGCTATTGAAATAAACCGGATTTCGGCTAAAATTTGCCAGTATTAAGCTAAGAATTTACTAGCCTGATTTAATAATAGCCCTATTTTTGTACACGAGCTAACGCGAATATTATGAGTAAAGAAAGCAGACGCCGAGAGGCACTAGTCTATCACGCAAAACCTACACCCGGTAAAATTGCCGTGGTGCCTACTAAAAAATATTCATCCCAACGAGATCTCTCCCTCGCATATTCTCCAGGTGTAGCAGAACCTTGTCTGGAAATCGAAAAGGACACAGAAAACGTATATAAGTATACGGCTAAAGGAAACCTGGTTGCTGTAATTTCAAACGGAACTGCGGTGCTTGGCCTTGGCGATATAGGTCCTGAAGCTTCCAAGCCGGTAATGGAAGGTAAGGGGTTACTTTTTAAGATTTTTGCCGGTATAGATGTATTCGACATTGAGGTTGATACAAAGAATGTTGATGAGTTTATTGCTACTGTTAAAAATATTGCGCCCACTTTTGGCGGGATAAACCTGGAAGATATCAAAGCTCCTGAAGCTTTTGAAATCGAACGTCGCCTTAAAGAAGAGCTTGACATCCCGGTTATGCACGACGATCAGCACGGTACTGCGATTATCTCTGCTGCTGCTTTATTAAATGCAACTGAATTGGCTGACAAAAAGATGGAAGACATTCGCATCGTGGTGAGTGGGGCAGGAGCAGCTGCCGTTTCCTGTACGCGTTTGTATAAGGCTTTTGGTGCGCGTTCTGAAAATATTGTAATGCTCGACAGTAAAGGGGTTATTCGAAGTGATCGCGATAACCTTAGTGAAGAAAAGGCTGAATTTGCATCAGACCGTAAAATCGATACGCTTGAAGAGGCGATGGTAGATGCAGATGTGTTTATAGGTTTATCCATAGCAGATATTGTTTCTCCAGAAATGCTAAAGTCGATGGCGCCAAATCCTATCGTTTTTGCGATGGCTAACCCAAATCCGGAAATCGACTACAATCTGGCGATGGATACGCGTGAAGATATAATCATGGCAACAGGTCGATCAGACCATCCTAACCAGGTTAATAATGTGCTTGGTTTTCCATTCATTTTCCGAGGAGCTCTTGATGTGCGCGCGACCAAGATTAATGAAGATATGAAAATGGCGGCGGTGCAGGCTCTTGCCGAACTTGCGAAAGAATCGGTACCAGAGCAGGTGAATATCGCTTATGGTGAAACCCGTCTTAATTTCAGCCGTGAATACATTATTCCTAAGCCATTTGACCCGCGTTTAATAACAAAAGTTCCACCTGCCGTTGCCAAAGCAGCGATGGATAGTGGAGTTGCAAGACAGCCTATTACAGACTGGGTAAAATATGAAGACGAACTTCTGGACCGAATGGGATCAGATAACAAAATTGTGCGTCTCATTTTGAACCGAGCTAAGCTCGAGCCTAAACGCGTAGTATATGCGGAAGCAGATCAGCTTGATGTGCTAAAAGCTGCACAAATTATACATGATGAGGGGATAGGAACTCCGGTGCTTTTAGGTAACCGCGAGACCATTATCGAGTTGATGGAAGAGCTTGATTTTGAAGCTGACGTAGAGATTATAGATCCTAAAACAAAAGAGGAAAAAGCCAAGTTAGACCAATACGCTCATATGTTTTGGAAAGAGCGTAAACGTAAGGGTATTACCCTGTTTGATGCTCAGAAATTATTGAGACAGCGCAATTATTATGCTGCAATGATGGTGAAACACGGTGATGCCGATGCGATGATTACCGGTTACAGCAGTAGTTACCCATCTGCTGTAAAGCCTGTTCTTGAGGTTATTGGAGCTGCGCCTAATGTTCAAAAGGTAGCAGCTGCAAACTTGATGAATACTAGTCGCGGGCCGTTGTTTCTTGCAGACACTTCAATAAATATTGAACCTACAGCCAAAGAATTGGCCAAGATTGCGCTAATGACGGCTCGTACAGTGCGTCTGTTTGGTATGGAACCTGTGATTGCGATGATTTCGTATTCCAACTTTGGTTCTTCAAAAAATCCGCACGCAGATAAAGTGAGTGAAGCAGTGGCTTACCTTCATAAATACTACCCAGATCTTGTCGTAGATGGGGAAGTGCAGGCTGATTTCGCTTTAAATGCTGAAATGCTGAAAAGCAAATTTCCATTCTCAAAACTGGCTGGTAAGAAGGTAAATACTTTTGTATTTTCAAACATAGACTCTGCAAACATTACCTACAAGATGATTAAAGAGTTGAATAAAGCTGATAATATTGGCCCAATAATGATGGGGATGAATAAGCCTGTTCACGTCTTGCAATTAGGAGCTTCGGTTGATGAAATCGTAAATATGTCTGCTGTCGCGGTAATCGATGCACAACAAAAAGGTAAGAAGCTGCAGGAAGAATTGAAGGGTGGACTAAACGAATAATCAGGGTAGATTTTAAGTGGACTGCCTGTGCTGAATTATTTTAGTACATTTAAACCCCAAACCTTTAGCATTTATGATAACATTTTTAAAGGGCAGGTTGATTGAAAAGAATCATACTGATGTCGTAATAGAATGTAGCGGTATAGGCTATTTTGTCAATATTTCGCTGCATACCTTTTCACTTTTACCTACCGAAGAAAACATAATGCTGTATACCTATCTTCACGTTAAGGAAGACGCCCATACGCTTTATGGTTTTGCTCAAAAGTCAGAACGTGAGATTTTTAAATTGCTCATTTCAGTAAGTGGTGTGGGTACCAGTATTGCTCGTACGATGCTGTCTTCGCTTGAACCGTCTCAGGTAAAGCAAGCCATTGCGACCGGAGATGTGAAAACTATACAGGGAGTGAAAGGGATTGGAGCTAAAACAGCACAACGTGTAATTCTTGATCTTAAGGATAAAGTTCTTAAAGTGTACGATATTGATGAAGTTTCGGCTGTGTCAAGCAATACCAATAAAGAAGAAGCGTTATCTGCCTTAGAGACACTGGGCTTTGCCCGTAAACAAGCCGAGCGCGTTTGCGATGGGATTGTGCGTGATGAACCGCAGGCTAGCGTTGAGCAAATCATAAAACTGGCACTTAAAAAACTGTAAGAGACTTTGGGTACAAAACTACGCGGGTATTCTTTTCAAATTCTGGTTGTACTAGGGGTTTTATGTTGCCCCCTGAGTCTTTTTGCCCAGGAGGAAGAGGAGCAGGATACGGTTAAAACCGGTTTTTCCTACGGAAGACTTGCGTTGAAAAATCCTAATTCAATAGTTTCTAAATATACCTACGACCCACTTACCGATCGTTATATTTATACCGAAAGTCTGGGTGATTATAACATCAACTATCCACGCATTCTCACTCCCGAAGAGTTTAGGTCTTTGGTTCAAAAAGAACGCATGCAGGCTTATTTTCAACAGAAAATTGCTGCTGTCGATGGCCGTACCGAAGAGGGTAAGGAAGATCAGAAAAGCCTGTTGCCTAATTTCTATGTGAATTCAGGCTTGTTTGAAAGTATTTTCGGCGGCAATTCTATCGAATTTATACCGACGGGTTATGTGGAGATGGACATTGGGGGTTTGTTCACTAAACAAGACAATCCCAGCTTTTCACCACGTAACCGTACCAATTTCAGTTTTGATTTTGACCAGCGAATAGGCTTGAGCTTGCTGGGTAAAGTTGGGACGCGCCTTCAGGTAAATGCGGTTTATGATACCGAGTCTACGTTCAGTTTTCAAAATCAAATCAAACTGGAGTACACGCCAAACGAAGACGATATTATTCAAAAGATTGAAGTGGGTAATGTGAATATGCCACTCAATTCAGCACTTATTCAAGGTTCGCAAAGTCTCTTTGGAGTAAAAACACAATTGCAATTTGGGAAAACCACGATTACCGGAGTTTTTTCTGAGCAGCAGTCACAAACTAATCAGGTGTTAGCTCAAGGTGATGGGACGATTCAGGATTTTCAAATATTTGCTTTAGAATATGATGAAAACCGCCACTACTTCTTGGCACAATATTTTAGAGATAACTACGACAAGGCTTTAGCAAATTATCCTTTTGTAAACTCCAATGTTCAAATTACCCGTATCGAAGTTTGGGTAACCAACCGAACCCAGCGTTTTGAAAATACAAGAAATATTGTAGCGATTCAGGATATTGGAGAATCAAACCCCAATCAAATAGGCTTGCCTAATATTCCTGCGGGATTCATCAATCTTCCGGCAGGTGCTTACCCGAGAAACTCAAGTAACGATTTTAATCCTTTCGGACTTACTGGTAACGGTCAGACGGTTTTGACCTCGGCTATACGCAGTTCGGCAACAGTAGATCAGGGTTTTGGGAATGTTCAGGTTGCCGATGGATCTGATTATGTTTCCTTAGAAAATGCTCGCCAACTTACTCCTTCAGAATTTACATTAGATACCCAGTTAGGATATATTTCGCTGAACCAGCGTCTCAATAATGATGAGGTTTTGGCAGTGGCTTTTCAATATACCGTAAACGGGGAAGTATATCAGGTGGGTGAATTTGCAAACGACGGGGTAGATGCAACCAGTGGAGCTTATCCGGATACAGATGGCGATGGTGTGCCCGATCTTGTTGATGTGGATCCTGATGGTGATGGTGTAAACAATAACGGTCAGGATACCGATGGTGATCAGGTTGCAGATGCTGCTGATGCCGATCAGACAAGTGGTCAGGATATCAATAATGACGGGATACTCGATAGTTTTATCACACCCGGGCAGGGCGGAAGTTCGCAAGCTTTGGTGGTAAAATTGCTTAAAAGTAACATCACAGATGTCAATGAACCAATTTGGGATCTGATGATGAAAAACATCTACGGCCTTGGTGTTGGGCAGTTAGAAAAAGATGGTTTCAGGATGAATATTGTTTACAATTCACCTGCGCCTATAAATTATATTACTCCGGCTGAAGGTGGTCCTGCACTACCTGAGGATGTTGCAAACACACCTTTGCTAAATGTATTTAACCTGGATAATCTTACTCAGTTTGGTGATCCGCAGGAAGGTGGAGACGGTTTCTTTGATTTTGTGGAAGGAACAACTGTAAACGCTCGTAACGGTAGTATTATTTTTACTTCGGTAGAGCCTTTTGGAGAATATCTCTTTAATAAATTGCGTACGGAGCCTTCAGAAACCTATGGTAATACCGACTCTTATAACGCCAACCAGCGCAAGTATGTTTACGGAGCGCTGTACAATTCAACCAAAACTATAGCTCAGGACAACGCAGATAAAAACCTGTTTCAAATGCAGGGTACCTTTAAATCTAAACAGGAGGAAGGTATTCCTATAGGCGGATTTAATATTCCTCAGGGATCTGTGACGGTTACTGCTGGTGGTCGTGTACTTCAGGAGGGGCTTGATTATTCGGTAGATTATCAGCGCGGGAGGGTGATTATTTTAGATCAGGCGCTTAAAGCTTCTGGGGTTCCTATTCAGGTTTCAACAGAAAACAATACGCTTTTTGGACAACAGACTAAACGTTTCACGGGACTTAATGTGGAGCATCAGTTTAGCGAAAAATTTATGGTTGGAGGTACACTCATTAACCTTAATGAGCGCCCACTCACACAAAAGGCAACCTATAGCTTTGAGCCTATAAACAATACGATTTTTGGTCTTAATGCCAACTTTTCAGCAGAGGTACCTTTCCTAACACGATTGGTGAATAAACTTCCGAATATTGATACCGATGTGCCCTCAAACATCTCACTGCGTGGTGAAGTGGCTTACCTTATACCGGGTCAACCTAAAGTAACTGATTTTGGTGGAGAAGCTGCATCATACATTGATGACTTTGAGGGAACACAGACTTCACTTGATATCAGTTCGCCTTTACAATGGTTTATGTCATCTGCTCCTATTGGTTTTGGAGGCGAGTTTGACAATGGAGATTTACGTTCCGGATACCGCAGAGCAAAGTTAGCCTGGTATTCGATAGATCCTATTTTTTATACTAATCAACGTCCTGATGGAATAACAGATGCTGACGTTTCAACTTATGCAACTCGTAGAGTTTTTAGAGATGAAATTTTCCCGCAACAGGATATTGTTGCCGGGACAACACAGGCACTCTTTACACTAGACTTGGCTTATTATCCTGATGAGCGTGGCGCGTATAACTTTAGTCAGGATGCTATAGATGGTGTTTTAGATAATCCTTCTGAAAACTTCGGAGGTATTATGCGTCAATTTGCTTCGACCGATTTTGAACAGTCAAATGTAGAGTTTATAGAATTTTGGTTGATGGATCCCTTTATTTATGCTGAAAATGCTGGGAATGCAGGAGGGAAATTAACGCTAAACCTGGGTAATATTTCTGAAGATGTATTGAAGGATGGTCGTAAACAATATGAAAACGGGTTGCCTCAGGACGGTTCTAATAGCAATACGATTCCAACAGTTTGGGGTAAAGTGCCTACTAACCAGGCTTTGATTTACGCTTTTGATACTGAAGGACAACAGCGTCTTAATCAGGATGTGGGTTATGATGGTTTAAGTGATGATCAGGAAGCTCTCAATTATCCTGATTTTGCGGGGCTAGAAGATCCATCTGGTGATAATTACCAGTATTTTGTATCGTCAACGGGAACTATTCTGGATCGTTATAAGAGATACAATGGGTTAGAGGGTAACTCTCCGGTTAATGTTAGTCAGCAGGATCGTGGTTCTACTACGGTTCCCGATGTAGAAGACTTTAACCGTGATTTTACGATGAATACGGTTGATAGTTATTATGAGTATGAGCTCGATATAAACCGTCAAAGTCTTAATGTTCAAAACGAATTTATCGTTGATCAACGTGATATAGAAGTAACGCTTCAGAATGGTAATGTGATGCCTGTAACCTGGTATCAATTTAAAATCCCGATTAGTCAGCCTACCGGAAGACAGGGCGGCATTAATGATTTTCGCTCCATTCGCTTTATGCGGATGTTTATGAGTGATTGGAATGCTCCGATTGTGCTGCGTATGGGATCTATGGATTTGGTACGTGGGGATTACCGTCGCTATCTCTATACTTTAGATCCTGATGAGTCTGATCCTGATACCGAAAACACACGTTTTGAAGTAACTTCAGTAAATGTTGAGGAGAACAACGCTCGTAATCCTATACCTTATGTACTTCCACCAGGAGTTTACCGAGAAGAACTGATAAACAACAATAACAACATCAGGCAGAATGAACAATCACTTTCTATCGAAGTTTGTGATTTGGAAACCCAGGATAGCCGTGCCGTTTACAAGAATTTTAGACTTGATATGCGCCAATATGAAAATATCGAGATGTTTGTGCATTTGGAGTCTTTGCTGAATGAAAATCCGGTTCAGGATAATGAAGTTGTTGCCTTTATACGAATGGGGACAGATTTAACCCAGAACTTCTATCAGATAGAATTGCCTCTTACACCAACTGCTTTTAATACCAGTAGTCCAGATTTAATTTGGCCGGAAGCAAACCGTCTTAAAGTTCCATTGGAAGTTCTGGAGACTGTTAAGGCTACGTTCTTCAATGGTAATTTCAATACCCTAAATGAGCAAATTACCTATTTTGATCAGGATGGAAACCCTATCGCAGACCCCGCCGGAACACCATATGAAACCGGAAGGGTGAGAGTAGGTATTAAGGGTAATCCGAGTTTTGGCGATGTACGTTTGTTAATGCTGGGAGTCAAAAACGGAAATGATGAAGGTGGTCGAACCATCTGCGCAGAAACCTGGTTTAACGAGTTGCGACTTTCTGGTCTTCAAAATCAGGGAGGTTGGGCAGGTATCTTAAACCTTGATGCAAACCTTGCCGATTTTGCAACGGTATCGGGAACTGCGAGACAATCGACCATTGGTTTTGGAAATATTGACGCCGGACCTAACCAGCGTGCTCGTGAAGATGTAAAGTCTTACGATGTGGTGAGTAATGTAGAATTAGGGCAGCTACTTCCTAAAAAATGGGGTGTGAAAGTTCCATTTAATTATGCGAAAGGAAATCAGACCATAACACCACAATACGACCCTCTTTATACGGATATTAAACTCGAGCAAAGTCTTGCTAATGCTGCAAATGCTGCTGCCCGAGACAGTATTGAAAATGTGGCGATTGAGCGAACTGTTCGAGAAAGTATCAATTTTATTGGTGTTCGTAAAGAGCGTACGGGTGATAAGAAGCCAATGCCTTGGGATGTTGAGAACCTTACTTTTGCCTACAGCCACAATCAGGAAGATCATAAAGACTTTGAAATCGAGCAGGCTGTAACTAAAAATGTAAGGGTTGGAGCAACTTATGGCTTTGCCTTCAAGCAAAAACCAATAGAGCCGTTCAAGAAAAATGATTCGCTTTTTGCTAGTAAGTATTGGAAGTTGCTAAAAGATTTCAATTTTAATTATTTGCCGGCGAGTGTAAACCTGACTTCAAATATTACCCGACAGTTCAACCGTCAACAATTTAGAGATCTTTTGGCTAACGAGAATTTTATAAATACAACCCCGGTTTATGTACAGCGCAACTACCAGTTTGACCGAAACTTTACAATCAACTTCCCTATTTCTCAATCGCTTCGGGTTAATCTCAATCAGTATCAGAATCGGGTGGTGCGCAATTATTTAAATCCAGATAACAGCATTGATCCTGAAGCTGGAGGTGTTTATACCGAATTTTTTGACGTAGGTACACCTGAGCGGCACAATCAAAATATGCAGGTTAACTATGATTTGCCCATAGGTAAGCTTCCGTTCTTAGATTTTGTAAAATCTACCTATTCGTATAATGCAGACTTTCAATGGACGCGGGGTAGTTATCAATTACAGTCTTTAGAAGGAATCCCAGATTTGGGTAATTCGGTACAAAATGCCAATACGCATACCCTTCAGACAACTCTTGATATGAAGAGTCTGTATAATACCTTGGGTATCGCCAAGAAAAGTAATGGTCCAACTTCAAGAGAAGCACGCAGTCGGGCAGTTCCTACTTTGGGTAATCCGCAAGGTGCTCAAGCAAACAACGCTCCTGCTGGTAATTCAAATAAAGGAACCAATTTGCTAATTGATCTCGCTACAGGCATCAAGCAAATTCAGGTAAATTATGAGCAGACAAACGGTATTTATTTGCCGGGATATTTGCCGGGAGTTGGCTTTTTAGGTACTACAAGACCCACCACCGGATTTGTTTTTGGTAGTCAGGGAGAGATTCGAGATTATGCTGCTCGACAAGGCTGGTTAACTTTATATCAGGAATACAATGAGCAGTATGGGGAGAATGAGGTGCGTAAGTTTGATGTACAGGCGCAAACAGGTTTCCTTGAAGATTTGACTATCGATATTAATATGAATCGTATCTATCAGGAGACTTATACGGAGAATTATCGGGTAAATCCAACTACGCTTGAATATGCTAGTCTTACAGGAAATACGCTGGGTAATTTTAGTATTTCTACTTTAATGATAGGTACTGCATTTAATTCAAGCTCGCTAGAATCTTCCTTAAATTTTAATCGTTTCCGGGAGAATCGGTTGATTGTTGCAGAACGTTTGGCAGAGGATTTTTATGGTAATGATCAATATCCTCGTGATGAAAACGGATATCCGGTAGGTTTTAGCAGATCGAGTCAACAGGTGTTGCTGCCTGCATTTTTATCGGCATATACTCCGGGTGATGCTGAGACTGTTTCTCTTGGTGCATTTAGAAGTTTCCCCTTACCTAACTGGAATTTGAAATACACCGGCTTTATGAAGTTTGACTGGTTTAAGAAGCGCTTCAAGCGTTTTTCAGTCAATCACGGGTATCAGGCAGGGTATACTATAAATCAATTTAGAACTAACCTCAATTACGATCGAAGATTGAATAATGGTCCTGCAGATGCTCAGATAAATCAGGCAGGTGATTTTATAAGCCAGAATTTATATTCAAACATCAATCTTACCGAAATGTTTTCGCCCTTGATACGTTTGGATTTTGAGATGAATAATTCCGTAAAAATTCTTGCAGAATTGCGTAAAGACCGTACCCTGTCGTTGAGTTTCGATAATAATCTCCTTACCGAAATTCACGGAAATGAATATATAATCGGACTAGGATATCGCTTAAAAGATATTAGATTTGCGACCAATATAGGAGGTAAGCGCACGATCTTAAAGAGCGATTTGAACTTTAAGGCCGACTTATCACTTAGACAGAATGAAACAATTGTGAGATACCTGGATGTTGAAAACAGCCAGATTACTGCTGGTCAGGATATTTATGGGCTCACATTTACCGCAGATTACGCGTTAAGCAAAAACCTGACGGCTATATTCTATTACGATCACGCATTTGCGACATATGCTATATCAACAGCTTACCCGCAAACAACGATAAGATCGGGATTGACTTTGAGATATAATTTTGGAAATTAATTTAATACAACTATGAGTTTACCAGCAGATTTAAAATACACTAAAGATCACGAGTGGGTGCGTATCGAAGGCGATACAGCAACTGTAGGAATTACCGATTTTGCTCAGGGCGAATTGGGTGATATCGTTTATGTTGAAGTAGAGACAGAAGGCGAGACCTTAGATCGCGAAGAGGTTTTTGGTACTGTTGAAGCTGTTAAAACAGTTTCAGATCTGTTTTTACCACTTACAGGAAAAATCACTGAGTTTAATACCGCTTTAGAATCTGAGCCAGAGATGGTAAATGAAGATCCTTATGGTAAAGGCTGGATGATTAAAATCAAATTTACAGATGAGAGTGAGCTTGATGGTCTTTTAAGTGCTGAGGCTTATCAGGAACTAATAGGTGGCTAGATTACTTAGATATGGGGTTTACGGGTATACACTGTTCATAGCAGTAATATGCCTGATGCCTATGCCCCATATTGAAGAAGCGCCAAAAAATGGAGATAAGCTGGTTCACGTTGTGGCTTATACCATCTTTACCATCTTTTGGTTTGCATTTTTTTACATTTTGAGACTAAAACCTTCCAATTTGAAGGTGTCTATAATAAAATCTTGCAGCTTCGCGATAATTTATGGTATAATTATTGAGATTTTACAAGCGACGCTAACCAATTCGAGATCAGCAGATTTTAATGATTTCTTAGCCAATCTCGTCGGAATTTCCGTCAGTTTACTGGTTATTTTGGCTCTTAGAAATCAAATTTCAAAGTTGAAATCAAAATTTTAATTTCGAGTTGAAGTCTTTTTTATTTAAATTAGCAATCCTTAACAACAAGATTCATGGAACCCAAGAAAAATCCTAAAGCAGATCTGTCTAAAAGAAGTGTACTCTTCTTTCAGTTGGGTCTAATTTTGATACTCGGGCTTGCCTATGCGGCAATCGAGTGGAAAACTTATGAGAAAGAGGCCATCGATATCGGACAATTAGAAATGGACGATGTATTGGAAGAAGATGTGCCTATTACGGAGTTGAATACTCCACCACCACCACCGCCACCACCACCGCCACCACCACCGCCCGCACTGCTGGAAGTAGTCAGATCGACGTGCCACGTTTGAGACGGTGTTAAATTCTTCACCTGAGGTGTTGAGACGGTGTTGAGACGGTGTTGAGACGGTGTTGAGACGGTGTTGAGACGGTG
>CAXPQP010000042.1:0-10774 GCA_964219495.1 Leeuwenhoekiella sp.
CCGAAGTTGAAATTATGAAAGCCATTCATGCAGAAGTGCATCAAAAGGCTAAAGTGAAAGTAAACGTAAAAGTTGACGCTCCAGAAAAGCAACCTAAAAATGAAATTAAAGGAAAACCAATTCCCGGTATTCAAAATATTATAGCTGTAGCCTCTGGTAAAGGAGGGGTAGGTAAATCTACCATTACTGCAAATCTGGCTGTGAGTTTACAGAAGATGGGCTTTAAAGTGGGAGTTCTTGATGCGGATATTTACGGCCCTTCAGTGCCAATGATGTTTGATGTGCAGGATGAGCGTCCGATGTCTGTTAAAGTAGATGGGAAGCAAAAGATGAAACCGGTTGAGAATTATGGGGTAAAAGTGCTTTCTATTGGCTTTTTTACAAGACCAGATCAGGCGGTGGTGTGGAGAGGACCTATGGCTTCGAAAGCTCTTAACCAGATGATTTTTGATGCTGCTTGGGGAGAACTTGATTTTCTTCTTGTTGATTTACCTCCAGGCACAGGTGATATTCACCTAAGTATTGTACAGGCAATGCCTATAACCGGAGCTGTTGTGGTAAGCACACCGCAAAATGTAGCTCTGGCAGATGCTAAAAAAGGAGTTGCAATGTTTCAGCAGGATAGTATCAATGTTCCGGTTTTGGGAATTGTCGAAAATATGGCCTGGTTTACACCTGAAGAATTACCAGATAATAAATATTTTATCTTCGGAAAAGACGGTGCTCGCAACCTGGCTGAGGATTTGGATGTTCCACTTTTGGCACAAATTCCTTTGGTACAAAGTATTCGGGAAGCCGGAGATGTGGGAAGACCCGCAGCTATGCAGGAAAATACTATATTAGCCGAAGCTTTTGAAGAAATGACTCGTAACACAGTTGAGCAGCTTGTAAAGCGCAATACCGATCTGCCTCCTACTGAAGCGGTAAAGATCACGACAATGGCCGGCTGTGCGGCAGTAAAAAAATAGGAATATGACAGATTTAGAATTAAGAGGTAAAGTAGAAGAAGCACTTCAGGAAATACGTCCTTTTTTACAAAGTGACGGTGGTGATATTGCTCTACTGGCAATAGAAGATGGTCGCACCGTTAAGGTTCAGCTAGAAGGCGCCTGTGTAGGATGTAGCGTAAATCAAATGACTCTTAAAAGCGGTGTGGAGATGACTATTAAAAAGCACGCTCCCCAAATTGAAGAGGTGATTAATATCACTGCTTAAGACTAAATTGAAACAATACTCTAAACTGTCTGAGATTAACTCAGGCAGTTTTTTTGTGCCCTGTTTTAAGCGTAATTATAACATTTAATATATATTTAAATGTTTAAATTCTAAATTATGAGTCATTCTAACGGAAGACGTACCGCGTTAAAAAATATAGCATTAGCAACCTCTGGAGCCAGTTTAGGAATTACTGCACTAAGCTGTAAAATCGAAACCAAGGAGGAGGAAAAGCAAGTTGTTGAAGAAGAACAAGCTTTAAAAGGAAATATAAACCACGCCGCCTGCTATTGGTGCTACGGGAGTCTGCCTTTAGATGAATTTGCAAAAGGCGCATCAGAAATTGGTCTGAAGGGAATTGACTTACTCAAACCTGAAGAATGGGAGGTTGTAGAACAATACGGTATTGTATGCTCCGTAGCGACAGAAACCTTTGCCAATATAGAAAACGGTTTTAATGACCCAGCCAATCACGCAGATCTGCAAGAGAAATACACTGGTCTAATTGATAAGGCTGCTGGTAAGGGCATCAAGAATGTTATTGTTTTTTCGGGAAACAGAAGAGAATTGTCTGATGAAGAAGGAATCGCGAATTGTGCAATAGGCCTCCAACCATTGGTAAAACAAGCTGAAGAAAAAGGTGTCACTCTAATAATGGAATTACTAAACAGCAAAATTGATCACAAAGATTATCAATGCGATCATACCGCCTGGGGAGCTGAGTTATGTGAGCGCCTGGGTTCTGATAATTTTAAACTGCTTTACGACATTTACCATATGCAGATTATGGAAGGAGATGTAATACGTACCATCCGTGATTACAATCAATACATCGCGCATTATCATACGGGTGGTGTTCCCGGTCGTAATGAAATTAATGATGGTCAGGAGCTCAATTATCCTGCAATTATGAAAGCTATCGTAGAAACTGGTTATACGGGTTTTGTAGCCCAGGAATTTATACCTACCTATGACGATAAACTTGCAGCACTTCAGGAAGGAGTGCGCATCTGCGATGTTTAGCAGTTAATCCTATTAAATCACTAGGTTTTAAAGATAGTACTCGGGAGAATTTATTAATTTTGCGCTCTAATTAGCGTATCAATTGGGATAAGCTAATATTAACCGCCATAAAGGCCTAATTGTATTTCACATGCAAGACGTTACCATAACCGTAATTGACCGGGAAGGAGTTGCTCACGCGCTTGAGGCTCCCACAGATATGAATTTAAACCTGATGGAAGTTTGTAAAATGTATGAACTTCCTGTAGAAGGGACCTGTGGAGGTATGGCGATGTGCGCATCTTGCCAGTGTTATGTGCTCTCTGATCATAAACTAAACGAAATGGGTTATGATGAGGAGGCTATGCTATCTGAGGCTTTTCACGTGGAAGACAACAGCCGTCTTGGGTGTCAAATTCCTATTACTCCAGATCTTCACGGTCTCGAAGTAAAGCTCGCTCCGGAAAGCTAAATACCTTACTTGAGAATTTCATAAACAAAAGGAAGCATTCGTTCTACAAATAAAGCATAGGCTTTTGTTGAAGGATGTAATCCGTCTTGGGCTACCAGTTCAGGATCCTGAAGGCCTCGCCTGGTAATGTCTGTGATATTCAAAAATTCAATCCCAGCATCTTCAGTTATTGTTTTAGCTACTTCGTTGTAAAGATCTATCTCTTCTGAAATTAAGTGTGGGTTTGCTGTGCTTTGACCAAATGGCGTATAAGCATAATCAGGAATTGAAAGTACGATTACCCGATTTGCATCGCCTTTTGCAAGCTGAATCGCTTTGTTAAGCAATTGCTGAAAACCTATCTTATAATCATTCAGTTCTTTGCCTTGAAATTGATTATTTACACCTATCAATAAGGTGACCAGATCATTATTAGCATCGGGTTTTTCCTGATTGATAGCTTCCATAAGATTGTCTGTACGCCAACCTGTTCTCGCGATAATACGGGTTTGAAGTTGAGCTTCAGTTTTCGCTTGAAAAACCTGCTTCAATTGAATGGGAAAATTGCAGGTATCACATACACTTTGCCCAATGGTGTAACTATCTCCTAAAGCCAGATAGGTGTAGGTGTTATCCTTATTAGAATTGTTGCCCGTTGGAGAAGTAGGATTGCCTGTAGTGTCAGACACTTCATTCTTCTTGGGTTGATATTCAATTATGTCATCGCCAGCACCACAACCTATGTATAACAAAATAACGCTGCAAACTTGTATAAAGGTTTTCATGCCAATATTTACGGGATAGAGGCAGATTCGGTTTTATAATCGATTAGTTTTTGTGGCCCTTCAAGCAAAACACGTACAATTTTGAGGACGCCATCATCGGTAGTGGCAATTTGCCATTTTATAAGAGAAATAAATCCATTTTCAATTTCCAGACCGGTAATACATCGCGGGTGTACGCAGCTACCATCATTGAAATAGGCAATATCGCCAGGTTCAGGAAAACGAGGCCGATGTGTATGACCAGTGATGGTAAATTGGTTTTTGCTATTGATGATCCACTTCTTCGTAAGTCTTTCAATCTTTTTTAGTTCGAAGTAGTTTTTTGCCGGACTTGTAGGGTCTGAAATACCTGCCCCCTGAAGTGGTCTCCACAATACTCGAACCATAAATCTGTTAAATCTCCAGCCTATATAATTCATCCAATCTGCTTGATGACCATGACATAGAAAAAGTTCCTGCCCGCTTTGTTCGTGTTTTAGAATAAGGGCTTCGTGAACTTCTATGCCGGGGAATAGTGGTTTTTCTTCGCCGGTACGCCTATCAAAATGGTAATGTAGATTTTTCTTAACCTGATTTTTGTTTCGGTAAATCATATCATGATTTCCCCAAACCAAATGCAACCTGTCTTTTAAGTAAAAGCAACGCATCAATTCGTAAACGTCCTGATGTGTCTCGAAAATGGTAGAGAAGCTTAGGTTTTCCCAGAGTTCATCGCCATCGCCGAGCTCGCAATACGTAAAATCATTATTGAAATAATGCTTTAGCGCGTGATAATAGATATTGCGATTATTGGCAAAATCATCGGCGCCACTGTTATCCCCGCGGTGGCAGTCGCTAAAGAGAATAAATTTATCCGTATCTGAAAACGGGATTACCCTGGCATTCCTGAATGCACGGTCAAAACGAGTTTTTGAAGACATCTGGTAGTATGTACGATACTACTAAAGATACAACTTGTGTGCTTATGCGGTTACTCTAGATTTAATTTCGTGCTCAATACCATTCCATAATACGATACGCTTTTTAAGAGCAGTTACTGCAGTGTGGCGTGCTTCTTCCCATTTCATCATATCAGAGCCACAAAGCTCTTCAATCATTTTGAGAGCCATTGGGCCGTGCTCATCACCATCTAGTTCAATATGACGATCAAAATAATATTTGAAAAGTCGCAGATCTTCCTGAGGGAAGTTCTTCATAATGTTTTCAATGATTTTGGTGAACATATTTGGGATTAGATCCTCACGACCAAAGGTGAAAGCCGCTGCAATTTTATGAGGTTTACCTTCAGAAATAGTTTCAAATGTAAAACGTAGAAAATCTTTTACACTTTCTGGAATTTCACTAACTGCAATAACCAAAAAGATATCGGTACCGTGAATGATGTGATCTAAAAACTCATTGATTTGACTCAAAGACGCTTCAGAAGTTTTCATAGCATCCAGATACATTTCAAAATGGCTCTGGCGCTTACCGTCCATATTGATGTCTGTTTCTTCCGCCAGTACAATTTCGTTTATAAGATAGCGCACCTCAGGATTACCTAACGGAAACCAGGGAGTAGAAACTTTAGTAAGATCGTATTGTAAAGACTTTAGAAGTGACATAAAATCCCAAACTGCAAACACGTGATGCTGCATAAAGGTTTTTAAATCGTCAGGAGTTTTCAGCTTTTTATAAAGGCTATGATTAAGAAGCTCCTCCTGAAAAGGAGCAATAGCCTGTTCTATATCCTGTAACATCGCAATTAATTTTTTGCAAAATTAATAAACGCGTGCAATACAATTGACTATTTCGATTAGATAATATCTATGGCAGAATTATTTAAAGGCATTCAATCCGGTAACATCGAGACCGGTAATGAGTAGATGTATGTCATGAGTGCCTTCGTAGGTGACTACGCTTTCCAGATTCATCATATGTCTCATAATGCTATACTCTCCGGTTATACCCATTCCGCCAAGCATTTGACGGGCATCGCGCGCTATTTTTAGAGCCATATCTACATTATTGCGTTTGGCCATAGAGATCTGTGCTGAGGTAGCTTTGCCCTCATTGCGTAAAGTTCCCAGACGCCAGGCAAGAAGTTGTGCTTTGGTAATTTCGGTTATCATTTCTGCCAGCTTTTTTTGCTGAAGCTGGAAAGCACCAATGGGCTTACCAAATTGCTGACGCTCTTTAGAATAGCGTAAAGCGGTATCATAACAGTCCATCGCAGCGCCTATTGCTCCCCAGGCGATACCAAATCGCGCAGAATCTAAACACATCAATGGAGCACCAAGTCCAGACTTGTTAGGTAAGAGATTTTCTTTAGGTACTTTGACATTATCAAAAATAAGTTCGCCAGTTGCGCTTGCACGTAACGACCATTTGTTATGCGTTTCAGGAGTAGAAAAGCCTTCCATCCCACGCTCTACGATTAGTCCGTGAATGCGGCCTTCTTCATTTTTTGCCCAGACAACCGCAACATCTGCAAAGGGAGCATTGGAAATCCACATTTTGGCACCATTCAATAGGTAATGATCTCCTGCATCTTTAAAATTGGTAACCATTCCTGCAGGATTCGATCCGTGATCGGGTTCTGTCAGACCAAAACATCCCATAAACTCACCGCTGGCGAGTTTGGGTAAGTATTTTTTACGCTGCTCTTCAGAACCAAATTTATAAATCGGATACATCACCAGTGAAGATTGAACCGAAGCTGTAGAGCGTACTCCGCTATCTCCGCGTTCTATTTCCTGCATAATAAGACCATAAGCGATCTGGTCCAGACCGGCGCCACCGTATTCTTCTGGAATGTAGGGGCCAAATGCACCTATCTCTGCCAGGCCGTTAATAATCTGTTTGGGAAATTCCGCTTTTTGAGCCGCTTCTTCGATAATGGGCGAAACCTCACGTTTAACCCACTCACGAGCTGCACTGCGTACCAGCTTGTGTTCATCACTTAGCAGGTCGTCAATATTATAATAATCGGGAGATTCAAAAAGATCGGGTTTCATAAGCGCAGTTATTAATCTATAACAATTTACAGTCTTTCACTACACATGATGTAATGAAGGCGTTAATAATTCTGCTAAATTTAGAAAAATGCTAAAACCTGTGCTACTCAAAATTTAATTTTAGAAAATCAATTTGGTTACATTTTCAGATAAAAATCCTTAACCAGATTTTGATAAGCGTCGGTGTATTGATGTCTTTCGGTTTCAATAATAAGACTATCCACCTGAGCAGTACTTTCGTTGTTTCTGGAAAAGCAAATTAATGAACGTTTAGCTGGCACATCAGAATTGCCGTGAACGCGTGTAATTTTCTGCGGATATAAATTAGCTTTCGCCGCCAGGCGTATAAATTCTTCTTCACGCATTTGCGGAATAACAACACAAAATATCCCTTCTTCCTCTAAAAGTTGGTTTACTGAAGCGACTAAAAGTTCAAATGGCATGGCATCTTCAAAACGGGCCTGCTCCCGGGCAGAACCTTGCTGTTCTTCAAGTTGTGTACTTCCTTCAAAATAGGGAGGATTGCAAACAATTAAATCGTAAGTATCCTCAATTTCAGTAGCAAACTCATATAAGTGAGCGTGATAGCAAAACAAGCGATCGCCCCAGGGTGAGGCTTCAAAATTTTCAACCGCCTGCTCATAAGCATCCTCGTCAAGTTCGAGTGCATCTACCACCTCGGCTTGAGATCGTTGAGTCAGCATTAAAGCAATGACTCCTGTGCCGGTGCCAATATCGAGTATCGAAAACGGATTTTGAGAAACAGGCGTCCAGGCGCCCAGCAAAACCCCATCTGTGCCAATTTTCATCGCACAGCGATCTTGATTAACATTAAATTGTTTGAATTTAAAAGGCTTTGACACAATACGGTTTTTAAAGCTTAGATTTCTAATGTGGGCGTGTCCCTGGGGGTCGGGCTATACGCTGTAAGTCCTCGCCCTAATGGGGCTGTGGGCTTTTCGCTGCTATCCCTCACGCAATTTTGGTGAAACGAATTTAGAGATTATAAATGAAAACGATAAGTGTAATAATAATGCAGCAAGCTATAAAAATTGCCCATTGCTTTAAAATGCGGTTTTGCTTTTGAATTTTTAAAGTCTCCCGAAATTTTTTCAGTTCGGCGGGCTTTAATTTTTTAGAGTCAAATTTAAAACCAGAACCACTGCTTCCATATTCCGAAAGGTCTTTACGATGTCCACTATGTTTTTCGGTGCGTTCGCGTCGTCTTTGCAGGGTTGCCTTAAATTGATCTAAACTTCCATTCATCTTGAAGTACTTTAATTATAAGTACAGAACTAAAGGAAACGTTACAGATAAATTGCAATAAGACCTTCTGGAGTGTCTAAGGTAATGGTCTTTGTGGAGCGATCTACCTTCTTGATAAAATCATCATTTATAGGAATAAGCACTTCTTTACCCTTGTGATCAATTTCAAATAAAGCCTGTGCTGTATTGTCGTTAATGCCGGTTATAGTGCCTACTTCTCCAAAATAAATATCTTTTACTGTAAACCCGATGATCTCGTGATAGTAAAACTTATTGCCTTCCAGTTTAGGTAGCATAGAAAGTGGTAGGAAGAGTTCTGCATTGACAAGGTCGTCTGCATCTTCTTCGGTATTAACATCTTCAAAATCGATGCGGAGCAAGGTAGATTTGTGCAGTTGTGCACTACGAATAAAAAAAGGAACCAGATTGCCGTTAAATTCGACAAAAACTGATTCCAATTCTTCGTAAACCTCGGGTTCGTCTGTATCTAGCTTAGCCAGTAACTCACCCTTGAAGCTGAATTTTCGCACGATTTTGCCCAGATAGAAACATTCTTCTTTGCGCATCGTGAACGATTATTACTGAGCTTCTTCTTCGTTGTTCTCTTCAGTAGCAGGAGCTTCTTCAGCAGCAGCTTCAGGAGCTTCTACTTCTTCCTCTTGAGGTTGAGCAGCAGCGATACGAGCTTCGTTAGCAGCTTTTTCTGCAGCTAAAGCTTCTTTACGTGCTTTTTCCTGTTCTTTAGAAAGGTTGTCTTTTTTAGCATCAATTTTAGATGCTTTTTCTTCAACCCAAGCATTGAATTTTTCTTCAGCCTGCTCCTCAGTTAATGCACCTTTACGTACACCACCAGCAAGGTGATTCTTAAGCAATACTCCAGTGTAAGAAAGTAAACGTTTTGCAGTTTCGGTAGGCTGAGCCCCGTTTTGCAACCATTTTACAGATGAATCTACGTCCAGGTCAATAGTCGCAGGATTTGTGTTTGGATTGTAAGTTCCTAGTTTTTCTAAGAATTTACCATCACGTTTAGCACGCGTATCTGCGGCTACTACCCAGTAAAAAGGTTTTCCTTTTTTACCGTGTCTTTGTAATCTGATTTTTACTGGCATAAAAATTAATTTTTGGGGTACCCGACCCCGGTTATAATTTAAAAAATAGACAATCTACTTAACGGTAAGAAGACTGCTGTCTTTATTGAGGGCGCAAATATACTACAATTTTCTGTTTATCAATGCGTTTAAAGCTTGTAAAATTAGTAATTTGCTACCCCTTAATAAAATCATAGATGAGCAGGCCCTTTTTTATTTGTGTTTTGACTTTATTGTTAGTGTCTTGTGCTGATGATGTAACCTTCAATACACCTGCATTTCAAGGGATTAAAGACACTATTTTCTTTAAAGCGCAGGGTACAAGTGTCCAACTTACCGATGCAAATGAAGTGGTAATTTCGGGTAGTCTTAACGGAGAGCGAGTAGATCTTAAATTGCCTGCCTATGGCACCGGTGTTTTTGATTTGACTTCGGGTTCTGCATCTGTTGCAGATTATTATCAGGAAGATGGCAAACATTACAGTACCCGTTTTGATGGGGAAGGTGAAGTAGTTGTAGAACGCACCGATGACAGTTTGTATACCGGTTCCTTCAGATTTAGAGCTTTAGCCCCGGCAGATACTACAGAGGTTTATTTTACCAGAGGTTATTTTTATGAGGTGCCTGTTTTTAAAGATCCGCCTCCACCGGTAATTATCCCGGTGGTTGAGAGTTCGTTTGCTTGTAGAATTCAAGACAGACCCTTTTATCCTGAAGTAAGTTATGCTTCACAAAGCAATGGATTTGTTACCGGAACGGGAAGTACCAATTCTGTAGTAATTCGTTTAAAATTTCCAAGAGATATTGAACCCGGGGTATATGATTTAACCGATTTTACAGTCCCGAGCTCGTATCAGGCCAGTTATATGTCTGGTGTTTTTACGCTAGTTGTACAGACGGGAACACTTACCATATTTTCAAATAATATCAGAGAAGGTTCTGTTGGCGGTGCTTTTGAATTCACAGCTCAGGGAGCTTCAACGGTCAAAATTACTCAGGGTAGTTTTGGTTTTAACTACTAGTTTCTATTAGAATATCTCATTTTTCTCTATAGCCCGTGCAGTTATAACACTTCTTTATCAGGCTTATTGCGGGTTGTTGAGTAGTTTCGGTCTTAATTACTAAACCAACTACTACTTGAAAACCATTCTGCTTTTTTATGCCCGAACCGGCCTTTTAGCTAAAGCTGTTTTATATTTGGCTATTGGAGTGATCACGGCGTTGGCAGCTTACAACATTGGTGGTTTTAAGGCAGGAAGTTTCACCTTGATGAATTTCCTGGCAGAAACGCTGCACGGTAGAATACTATTGATTCTTTGGGCACTTGCTTTGTCTGGCTATGTCTTTTGGCGTGTTTATGAAAGCATTGAAGATAACCGGGGATTTGGTAAAAGTGTTGGCGGAATTGCAGAACGTATAGGCTTTGGATTTGGCGGACTTGTTTACGGTTTTTTGCTGGTGAGTGCGCTTATCATTGCCTGTAATCCCAATTCATCTTCCTGGTTTAGTGATACCGATGTTAAAGGCTTTATGCAAACCAATCTTGGTAAAATTATAATTTGTGGTATAGCCCTGGGAATGCTCGGAGCTACGCTTAATGAATTTTATATTGCACTTACGCTTAAATTCAGAAAAACCATTGCTATAGAAAGGCTGAATAGCGTAAATCAAAGTGTTTTTACACTTTTTGGAGTATTGGGTTATGCTTCCCGCGGAATTACCCTTGGAATAGCTTCTTTTTTACTCTGGGACTCTGCTTTTACAACCCGATCTGTGGGTGATACCAGTAAAGAAGCAGCTTTTTCTGTTATGGAATATCTCTTTGGTAATAAAACTCTGGGTGTAATTGCAATAGGTTTTATAATCTACGCACTCTATGTATTTGTAGAAGTGCGCTACCGTAAAATAGAAGCCTTTAATTAAAAAACCCGGACTAATTAAGTCCGGGTTTTTTATGCTTTACTGGCATCG
>CAXPQP010000043.1:0-22859 GCA_964219495.1 Leeuwenhoekiella sp.
CGCATTTCGTCTACATTAGACGTATATTTCATTATTTCAATTTGTGGGGAGAGCAGGATTCGAACCTGCGAAGGTAAAAACCAACAGATTTACAGTCTGTCCTCGTTGGCCGCTTGAGTATCTCCCCGGCACTTTTGGGATCACTCCCCCTTTTTGTTATTGGAGCAGGTGGAGGGACTCGAACCCACGACCTGCTGATTACAAATCAGCTGCTCTAGCCAGCTGAGCTACATCGGCTTTTTAGCTGCCCCGAGAGGCATAAAAAAGTCCGCTATTTCTAACGGACTGCAAATGTAGAATAAATTTACAATTGACAAAAATATTTTCAACTTTTTTTAGGCACTAGCCCTAATTTTTTGCTTTCGCTTTACCAAAAGTCGCTCTAAAGATTGAGCACAACTATCTGCTCCTTCCTCAAAAGATTTTGCTTGTTTTTTGACTATCAATTCGTTACCTGGAACACTCAGTAAAATTTCAACAATTTTGTTCTGTCGATCACTTGTATTCTCCAATCTCAAAAAAACATCAGCATAAATAATGTGATCGTAAAATTGTTCGAGCTTATCCATCTTCTTTTGAATAAAATTAATAAGCTTTTGATCTGCTACAAAGTGAGGGGTTTGCACGCTTACTTTCATAAGTTCACATTTTAAGGTTACTATTTTGGTTAGAATAAACTCCCTTTTTAAGAAGTTTAAATTATCAGGTTTAGGTCTGATCATTATTTTCACAACACCCTGTTTAATTAGGCAAACGTTTTCGTTTTAGTCACGATTCCGTGGGTGTGCATTTTGATATACCTTACTTAATTCAGCCATACTCGTATGGGTATAAACCTGAGTAGAGGCTAAACTAGCGTGTCCCAACAATTCTTTTACCGCATTTAAATCTGCCCCATTATTGAGCAAATGCGTGGCAAAGGTATGTCGCAGCATATGTGGACTGGTCTTTGCCTTTTGAGACACCTCACTAAAATAGCGATTTATTGTTCGGTAAACAAACGTATCATATAGATTTTCACCTTTATTTGTAAGCAAAAGATTGCCATCTATATCAGACCCAAAATTCTCATTACGGGAAACAACATAACTTTTCAGAATATCGATTACCCAATTTATTAACGGGATAATACGTTCTTTGTTGCGCTTACCAAGCACCTTTATACTTCGTCGCTCAAAATCAACATCTCGCAGCTTTAAATTAATAAGCTCACTCCGCCTCATTCCCGTAGCGTAAAATAAAGAAACCATTGCCAGGTCTCTTAATGAAGCATAATCATCTGTTTTACCCAACTGGGAAAGCACAGCATCTATTTCATCGCCGGAAAAAGGTATTTGCAATTCCTTTTTAACCTTTAATGATTTGTGTTTTGCCAAAGGCGATTGAGACACCTCTCCTATTTTCTGAAGAAATTTAAAATAAGCTTTTAAAGAAGCTATTTTTCGATTTATAGATCTATTCCCGACTTCTTCATCTGTAAGTCTAACAATCCAGGAACGAATCAAATTATAAGATATATCAGAAACTTGCAGAGCACCATATTCTGCATTTATGAATTCGAAGAAGGATTCTAAATCCCTTGCATAGGCTTTCACAGTATGAACGCTGTACTTTCGCTCAAGAGCCAGATAATCCAGAAATGATGAAATGTCCAAATTTTAAATTTTTGTAGCAGTTAAAAGATAGTCCATAAATGAAGATCTGGCAAAAATTTGAATAGGCTAAAAACAAAAAAACCGCCAGAAAACTGACGGTTTAATTTTATATTAATGGAAAGAGGATAAGTCTTTCTGTTAATAATGCCAAATAAAGTGTAAACTTTACTGACGGAATATTAAATATTCTCCTGATCGCGAAGACCTTGAATATAAGAGGCTTTCTGAATTTCTCTTCTACGTTCTACAGAAGGTTTTGTGAATGCCTGACGATCACGTAGCTTACGCATTGTTCCCGTTCTATCAAATTTTCTCTTGAAACGCTTCAGCGCTCTATCGATATTTTCTCCGTCTTTTACTGGTATAATTAACATAGTGTTACCTCCTTTCTTTATAATTCTTATCTGTTTACAGGCCGCAAAGATAATTCAATCTTTAAAACTGACAATATCTTTTCCAGTTTTATTTAGCAGCCGGTTTATATTCCTTTTTATCGATTACCATCTTGGCAATAATCTCTTTTAGAATCTCAGAAGTTCCGCCACCAATAGGCCCTAATCTGCTATCTCTAAACATACGAGCGAGGGGATAATCTTCCATATAACCATAGCCACCCAACATTTGTAAGCACTTATAAATAACTTCGTCTGCTATTTTGGTAGCCAACAGCTTAGACATACTTGCTTCTTTAACTACATAATCACCTCGATCAAGACTTTTTGCTACATTATAGTTGAAGGTCTTCATCACCTCGATTTCTGCTGACATCTCAGCTACTTCGTGACGTAAAGCTTGAAAGCGATCTAAAGTTTTACCAAAAGCCTTTCGCTCTGACATATAATTGAGTGCATATTCCAAAGCATATTCTGCTCTGGCATGAGCATTTACACCCATAATGAGACGCTCCAATGCAAAATGCTGCATAATGTATTGAAAGCCTTTATTTTCTTCACCCATTAATTGAGAAACCGGGATTTTCACATCACTAAATGCAATTTCCCCCGTGTCTGAAGCTCGCCAACCTAACTTATCCAGTTTGGTTGAAGAAATCCCTTCCGTATTGCGATCCACAACAAATATGCTCATTCCCTTATTTCCCTTTTCAGGATCGGTCTTGGCTGCTACAATCAAATAGTCTGAATAGACACCATTTGTAATAAAGGTTTTAGAACCATTAAGAATGTAATGATCGCCTTCTAAAACCGCTGTACTTCGCATACCCGCAACGTCAGAACCTCCAAATGGCTCTGTTATGCAAAGACAACCTATTTTTTCTCCAGTAATACTTGGAGCGAGATAGTTCTCTTTAATTTCTTCAGAACCTTCTGCATTAAGGTGAGTCATCGCCAAATAGGCGTGCGCCCACATTGCAGCTGCAAAACCACCGCTATTGATGCGTTGTAATTCTTCAAGAAAAATTACGGTGTAGAATGTGTCTAATGCCAGACCGCCATATTTCTCAGGATAAGTAAGGCCAAAATAGCCCATCTCTCCCATCTTAGACCAGATAAACCGTTCAATCGTTCCGGTTTCTTCCCATTTATCAAGATGAGGCACAACCTCTTTTTGCAAAAAATCTCTCAAACTTTCTCTGAAAAGCTGATGCTCTTCTGAAAAAAATGCATTGTTCATGTAATACTTTTTTTACCTTATCGGAATTGAGCCCTGAGCTTACAAGACTTGCCGAATATTAGAATTAAAATAATCGCTCCCAAATTGGGAAAGTTATTAATTAGGTAATTGGAAAGGAAGTCTGTAAGTATAAACTTCTATATTCGTTAATACACCTACTTAATTTTGGTTGGTCGACAAATATAATTTAATTCGATCTAATTTATAAGGAGTAATTCCTTCAATTTTCAGCAACTCGTCGAGATCATTTATCTCAGTATGGAGTAATCGGTAATTCAAAATTTCACGAGCTATTTGAAAAGTGATAAAAGGAACCGTGGAAAGATCTGAAGCACTGGCAGAATTTACATTGACAGGTTTAATATCAGGTTTAGTAAGAATTGTAAACACGCCCTGTAATTGCCTAACCTGTACTTTTGAAATTCCATAAACATCATAAAGCTGCCTTTCATCCAAAAACCCGCCCAGCTTTTTTCTGTACTCAATAATTCGTTTAGCGATGGCAGGATCTAGAGACTCTACTTCAACCAAGTCTTCAAAACTTGCCGTGTTTAAATCTGTTTTTGTTTTATTGTCAATTTCATTTCTTTTATTAAAAAAAGTAGCTTTCGGTTTAGGATTGGTAATCCAATCTGGGAATTTAAAATAGGGTGAAATCTGGTTCAGAAGTGAATCTGAAACCCCGGTAACTTCCTGAAAATCCTCAGCCGAATTAATCCATTTCCCGCTTTCGCGAAAGCGTAATAGCTTATCTATTTCTTCAACCTTCATTCCCAAAGTATATCCTTTATAATCGTTTATATAATTTGGGTTGAAAGAATAGATTTTAGGTTGATTAAGACTGTCTCGCTCTCTTTGAATGGAATCGAATTGTGCTTCAAATTTTTCAAGTTGCTCATCGGTCAGGGCATTTGAGTAATTCCCTTTCATAGGGTTCACTAAAAAATAGACAGCCCAACCTACTATTACGAGTAGCACCAAAAGCAAAATCCCATTTCGCTGCCGGTGATCCAGTTTGAAATGGGATTTTAATTCGCTCATATATTAAAACTTGTTAAGCATTTTTGGCTACTTCTTGTTTTTTGAACAATTCACCAGCTTTTAATTTCCTGAAGTATTCTCGTAAATCGGCTCGTACTTCTCCACTCATAATATAGAGTCCTATAATATTAGGGAATGACATGGCTAGAATCATCATATCTGAGAAATCTAATACTGCTCCCAAACTTACTGATGCTCCTACTACAACAAAGAACAAGAATAATAATTTATAAAGTAACTCCGATTTTTTGCTTTTTCCAAATAAATAAGTCCAAGCTCGCATACCGTAATAAGACCACGAAATCATTGTTGAAAATGCGAATAAGAATACCGCCGCAGCCAATACGTATGGGAACCAACTTATAACGCTACCAAAAGCATCTGATGTAAGATCTGCACCAGCAACACCCGTCACTTCGTGCATCCCTGTAAATATTAAAACTAATGCAGTAAGTGTACAAACCACCACTGTATCAATGAAAGGCTCAAGAAGTGCTACAAACCCTTCAGATGGTGGATGATTAGTTTTTGCCACGCTGTGTGCAATCGCAGCCGAACCAACACCAGCTTCGTTAGAGAATGCTGCACGCTGGAAACCTACTATCAATACACCAAGAATACCACCTTTAAGAGCGCTAGGGCTAAATGCTCCGTCTATAATAGCATTAAAAGCAGGACCTATATTTTCAATATTGATAAAAATCACCGTTAAGGCTCCAAGTACATAAACCCCTGCCATAATAGGTACGATTTTACCAGTCACTTTAGCAATACTGTTAATACCGCCAATAATCACTACACCTACTAAAACAGCAACGGTCAATCCAAACCAGAAACCATTTCCTTCTAGCCAGGCAAACTGCCCACTTAGGATTTCAAAAGACTGGTTTGCCTGAAACATATTCCCACCTCCAAAAGAAGCACCTATAGCAAGAATTGCGAAAAATGCAGCAAGCACTTTACCGAATCCTCCCATATTTCTCTTTTCCAGACCGTATCTCAGGTAATTCATAGGACCACCAAATACACGTCCATCAGGTAATATATCACGATACTTTACACCTAGTGTACATTCAACAAACTTTGATGACATACCTAAAAGACCTGCAACAATCATCCAGAAAGTTGCGCCAGCACCACCCAATGAAACCGCTACAGCCACACCCGCAATATTTCCTAAACCTACGGTTGCTGAAACAGCAGTTGCTAATGCCTGGAAATGTGTGATACTTCCAGGCGCATCAGGATCATCATACTTGCCTTTTGCCAGTTCAAGACTGTGTTTAAAACCACGCAGGTTAATAAAGCCCATTCGAACGGTAAAAAATGCCGCTCCCAGAATAAGCCATACTACAATAAAAGGAATCTGTGTAGTTTGCTTATCTCCATTAGGATGTAATAATGGAACCGGATCGTCATAAACAATTTCTGCAAATACATCAGCATTGGTCTCGATCACGTGCTGTGTATTATCTGGATTGTAGATAACGCTACCCTCTTCATTAATGTGCTCAAGAGTTCCATTTGCTTCAGCTTCAACAGTAATAGAAGTATCATTACTTAACGCTACAATTGCTATAGGATCTCCTTTTTTAACTTTGCCCCCATCAGGGACTAACCATTCCTGAAGTGTATATTTATAAGGTGTACCAGCTTCCCAGCCCGGTACTGAAATCATTTTTAAATCTGCATAGATCACAGGATCGTATAAACCAACAGCTGCAAAAGGGTCCCAGAATAAAACTGAGCCAAGACCTGACACTGCTGGCGTCATAGTCCCGTTAAAAACCTCAACGATTGATTCGGTTTCTATTTTAAATTCTTCTGTAACCTGATTTCCGGCAGCGTCAGAAACGACTACGGAATGAGAAATACCCTCAGTAAGACCAGTTGAAGAATTAGAAGAAAGTGGTGTGCCTTGATTACTCCATTTGTAGGTATAGGGTGGAGTACCCCCGGTAACCTGTAACTCTGCAATACCGTCGTTAATTTGTGTTGTAGGGTTTGAAACGTCTGCAGTTACTTTTAAGTCCTGTGCTAATAGCGATAAAGGCAATAGAACAGATACAAGAAAAATAATTTTCTTCATAAGATTTTTTTGGTTAAACTCTTTTTTTCTTGGAAAGACGCAATATGCTAAAAAATTAAGCTTTTTCAAAGGCAAATGCTTCTAAAAATCAAGCAACACACGTGTTTAACGGTTAAAATTTCCATTATCCGCAAAAAAGCACGTTTTACCTACTAACTAATTTATAATGCCTAAAACAAAAAATCCCGACATTTAAATATCGGGATTTTTATAATTTGACACTTTTAGAGTTCTAGCTTAAAGCATCTTTTTTCAGCTTGATTGCGTCGAGATACCTGTTCAATTGTTTTTTCACAACGGGGAATAAAAAGAACAATCCTACCATATTCGGGAATATCATCGCAAAAATCATTGCATCTGAAAATTGCCAAATCGACCCCATATTTGCAGCTGCGCCAATCACGATAAAACTTAAGAATAGAAGTTTGTACACAAGATCTGCAACTTTACCTCTACCAAATAAGAACTTCCAAGATTGTAAACCATAATAAGACCAGGAGATCATCGTAGATACTGCAAATAACACCACTGCCACAGTTAAAAATATATTTGAGAACGGAATATACTCGGCAAAGGCTTTTGAAGTAATGCCGGCTCCTTCATAAGACAAGCCATCTATAATAACTGCTCCTGAACCATCCCCACCATAATCAAAAAATCCACCAAAGTTGAAAATGATGATTACAAGTGCTGTCATCGTACAAATCACAACTGTATCAATAAACGGCTCTAATAAAGCTACCAGACCTTCACTAGCCGAATATTTAGTGCGCACCGCGGAGTGAGCAATAGAAGCAGAACCTGCACCCGCCTCATTAGAAAATGCAGCTCTTTTAAAACCGACTAATAGAACGCCTATTAAACCACCTACACCAATAGCTGTCGGTTTGAAGGCTTCTTCCATTATTAAACCAAACGCATCATCGATTAAGCTAAAATTGATTCCTATTATATAAATACAAGCCACCAAATACATTACTGCCATAAACGGAACTACTTTTTCAGTAACCTGAGCAATACGCTTTATACCACCAATAATGATAATACCTACTAAAATTGCAATAACAATCCCAATTGAAAATCCCGCGCCGGTACTCTCTAAACTGAATAATTCTTTAATTACAATTGTAGCCTGATTACTTTGTGCTGCGTTACCACCTCCAAAAGAACCTCCAATACAGAAAATTGCAAAAATGACTGCTGCTATTTTACCTAAGGTAGCAAAGCCCTTTTCTTTAAGACCTTTGGTTAGGTAATACATCGGCCCACCGTAAACGGTACCGTCTTCACCTACATCTCTATATTGAACACCCAAAGTACATTCAACAAATTTGGTAGACATACCAAGCAAACCACAAATGATCATCCAGAATGTAGCTCCAGGTCCTCCCAAAGCTATAGCTAATGCCACACCGGCTATGTTTCCATTACCAACGGTTCCTGATACAGCTGTAGCCAAAGCCTGGAAATGACTTACTTCACCGGCAGAAGATTCATCTCTAATCGTATCAACAATATCTCCATTTACAGATAGATTATCATCTAGCTTTTCAATGTGCTCTTCAATATCAACCTTGTTAAGGTCAACTCCATTTGCTATTCCATCTTCACCGTAAAGAACCTTTGCTCCGTGGTTTTCAATATCCTCATATTTTCCACGAACAGTTTGAATCGCTCTTCCGAAGTAGCGGAAATTGGGAAAACCAAAATACACTGTAAAAAAGAATGCACTAAATACTAATAGGATTAGTACAAATGGAATTCCAAAAACATTAAAGAAAATGAGGTTGAAAAAGAAATCTGAAATGGGAGCAAATGCCTGGTCGATTTGCTGGTCAATCCCAACTTCAGCTTCCTGTGCTTTTGCTGAAAATGCAGCAGCGAGCAACAGGGCTAAGGTTAACGTGTGCTTCATGAAAAAAGTATGATTAGGTTAAAAAAATAGGAGTGTTTCCGTAAAGATCTGAGAATCTTTCAACGATTACTCCCTTAACACCGTAAACATACTACTAAATCGCAAATTCTTTGTGTAAATTTTCAATCTGCTCTGGCCTGCCAATAACAATTAATTTTGAATCTCTTTCCAGGAGCAAAGAAGCTTCTGGATTTATGACGTAATCCCCAGATGGAGATTTGTAACCTATGATAGAGCATCCCGTCTTCGCCCGTAGATCTATATCCCTAATTGTGCGTGTTTTATGATCGGGACAAACCGCCTCAAAAGTGATTTCCTGTACATTTACCCGACCTCCTGTAGTCACCTGTAAGTTGTCTAAAAACTCAACCAAATCAGGAACAACAACCAAAGATGCCATATGATCACCACCTATTTTATCGGGCATTATTACATTGTCTGCTCCGGCAAATTTTAGTTTTTGATAGGTTGTTTCTTCTGATGCACGGCTTATTATTTGTAATCCCTGGTTCATTTGGCGTGCAGAAAGCACCACAAATAGATTATCAGAATCATTAGGCAAAGCCGAAATAAGTGTAGATGCCCGATCAACTCCTGCCTTTACTAAAACTTCATCTTCGTTTGCATTTCCGGTAATAAAAAGCATATCGTCAGACTGAAATTTATTTACAATTTCTTCGTCACGTTCAATAATAACAAAAGGCTTTCCGTAGGTGGTTAATTTTTGAGCAGCTTGTTTGCCATTTCGACCATAACCAACGACAATCACGTGATTGTGGAGATCTTCAATTTTTTTCAACACACGTTTTTCTTTTAAAAGTTCAAAATTACTTCGACTCAAAATAAATTCAGTAATAACTGAGATTGCATAACCAACCACGGTTACACTAACCAAAATCAATATAACGGTAAAAATCTTAGCTACATCATCAAGAGGCTGCACTTCTCCAAAACCAACTGTACTAATCGTTATAACCGTCATATAAACGGCATCTGTCCAGGAATACTGCGCAAAAAACCGAAAACCCAGCACACCAAAAATGAGCATAGCCACTACAAGACTTAGCGCAACATAAAAGCGGTTTCTAAACAGTTTAAGCATAGTTATAAATCAAAAACCGAACTTCTTTTAGTATAAACCAAATCCTTCAGCTTTAGCCAAAAAGCCAAGACCAGATACACCGCAAATCCCAGTCCGGCTGTAGCAAACGAAAGATATATAAAAAACAAACGCACATTTTTTGCTCGTATACCTAAACGGTCTGCCAATCGTGAAGACACATAAAAGCCGTTGCGTTCAAAGAAATTACGTATTCTGGAAATCATAAGTATCCGTACTGGTTTGCATGCAAATTACTAAATTTTATTGGGTGGCATTCGCTTGTAAAGGTCTTAGTAAGAAATTACCCACCTGGCAACTCAGACATTTATTGCGATCACAATAATTCTTTTTGAGCTGAATTAATGATTGCGAATGCAATGCATCCTGATTAAAACTTCGAAGTTTCACAAAACCGGCAACCAAACTATTCTTCTCTGCAGGTATTTGCGTCAAAAGATTTAAAACAGCTTCTTCCACATCTATTCCGCGATGCCGGGCATATGCAAATTTTACTGGTATTATTGCATTAATTAGGAGTATATCAATAAAACCGGAAGATAGCCTTTTTGATTTTGCTGTGTGAGTTTTCCCAAAGGTAAAATGAGAATCCCAATATTCAGAAGCCTTTACGTCAAATAGCTTTTGAAATTCCTGCCGATTATTAAATTGCATACACTTCTCAAATAAAGCAGTTAGCTGCTCGTATAAATTGGCTAATTGCGAAATGCGAATCGTTGGGAAATTTGGCGGTCGCAACTTATAAAATTGCATTCGATGATTGAGATTTTGAGGAATTTCAAATTTGGCTTTTACAAATGAAAAATCCTGTTTCCACACCATCGGCTGAGACTCGATTGGTTCATCTGGCAGTAAACCAGAAAGACCCAATAAAGTAGATTCTAACCTACCGGGAATTCCAGATAATTTTCGAATTACAGAGAACGGAATACGGTTAGCCAATTCTTCAAATGCTTCAGCGTTTATTTGAGTCCCGAAACTGCGTGCTAAACGCGTAAATAAAACTGACTCCCAATCTCCATTCAAGTCAGCCAGTTGATTTTCGACTTCAAGAACTTTTCGTTCCAAACGCTCAATATAAATACGCTCAAGCCAGGGTTCGAGAACCGCTTCTGGTATCCGTCCGAAATCAGTTTCGCAATTAATAAAATTAGCTTGCTTCCGTTCAAGCAGCTTCTCGTATGCTGCTAGCATCGATGCAGTAACCCGATCCTTTAATTCTATAGTTGGAATGGACTGATTGGCTTTATCAAAAACTTCGCAATCCTCTTCCCAAACCACATGCAAGATGACATTTGCATAAGCCTCATCCTTCTCGTGATTATGCACATACCAATCTGAACTTTTCAAATGAATTTCAACGTTTCCTGCCCAGAGTTGATCATCTATCCTGAGCTGAGCATTGAAAAAATCAGGACCAGATAGTTGGTTGTGGATTCCCGGTTTTAGGATTTGAACATTTTGTCCAGTTGTAGTCAATAATCCCGACTCTGAAGTGGCGTCTTCAAATTTTAAAAACTTCCATACATGGTGTAGAAATGCCTCAGTCATTAGGATAAAGTTAAAGCAATTTTAGCACAGTATTAATAGCCTCCAAATCTCATTACTAATAATTTAGCTAAAAACTAAAAATCATGAATAAATCAATTTTAATAGTTGGTATTACTTTAAGTATGCTAACAACTGCTTGTGTGGACCGTAAAACAAATAGTGATGGAGAAATTCATCTAAAAGAACAAACAGCATCTTTAGAAGATAACGCTTTGCAATCATCTACTGACGGAAATGAATCTGCAGAAAATCAGGTAGCAATTGCAGGAGCTAAAAAAGTAATCAATGAATATTTTACATCCCTTGAACGTGGCAATTACAACGCAGCTTATGAGACTATGTCCCAAACCAGTGACCGGGGCACTTCTTCAGAATTTGCAGAGAAACATGCTAATATTGAAACAGCATCTTTATCATTTGCTCAGGATCCTGAAATTATAACTGGTTCTGAAGGAATAGATATAAAAATGCCTTTGCGTTATACTATAAAAACTAAAAATGGAAACGAGGAAACCTATAGCGGTTCTATTTTAGTAGTAAAAGCAAATACCGAAGATTCAGATTACAAAATTCAGGGGATGAATATGACCCGTGAAGATAGTTAGATCTTTTTAATCTATAAATCCTTTTTCACGCATCCAGTCGTCGTTGAACATTTTACCAACATAGCGGCTGCCATGATCGTGAAAAAGGATTACTACAACATCCTCTTCAGTAAAATGTTCTTTAAGCTGAAGTAATCCTTTTATAGCCGCACCTGCCGAATTACCCAGAAAAAAACCTTCCTCCCTTGCAAGTTTACGTGTATAGATCGCGGCATCTTTATCGGTTACCTTGGTAAATCCGTCGATTATATCAAAATTCACATTGGCAGGTAAAATATCTTCTCCTATACCTTCGGTGATGTAGGGATATATTTCATTTTCATCAAAAATACCGGTCTCATGGTATTTTTTAAAAACCGAACCGTACGTATCAACACCCCAAACTTTTACGTTTGGGTTTTTCATTTTAAGATAGGCACCAACTCCTGAAATCGTCCCACCGGTCCCAACTCCAACCACGAAATGGGTTACTTTACCTTCCGTTTGATCCCAAATCTCGGGACCGGTTGACTCAAAATGTGCCTTGCAGTTACTCGGGTTATCGTATTGATTCACGTACCACGAATTGGGCGTTTCTTCAGCCAGGCGGCGTGAGGTACTGTAATAAGACTGCGGATCACCGGGTGCAACATCAGTCGGGCAAACCACCACCTCACAACCTACAGCTTTAAGAATATCTATTTTCTCTTTGCTTTGCTTGTCTGAAATCACACAGACCATTTTGTAGCCTTTCACAATTGCAGCAAGTGCTAATCCCATTCCCGTATTACCAGACGTTCCTTCAATTATTGTCCCTCCCGGTTTCAAAATGCCAGCTGCTTCAGCATCCTCAACCATTTTTACTGCCATTCGGTCTTTCACAGAATTCCCAGGATTGAAAGTTTCGTATTTAGCCAAAACCAGACAGGGTAAGTGAGCAGTAAGTTTATTCATTTTGACCATAGGCGTATTACCTATAGTTCCAAGAATGTTTTCAGCATATTGCATAAAATAGAATTTTAAGCTTTTTTAATGTTTCAAGGAATATACTCTCAACTTTTGAGAAATCACAGTGAAACTTCAAACTTTAATGCCGAATTAACAAGAATAAAATTCCTGATCAGATTGAATAAATCAACAATCACGAAGCTTTTTGCAGGCGTGATGTAAGCTTAACACCTCTTACTTTAAGTATCCAATATACAATAGCAGTATTACCAACAACGGAAGGAAGTATCCAAACTGCAAGTCCAGAAAGATGTGTTCCTGCAACAAGGAATGCTGTTACCGAAGCGATATAAGCACCTACTATTTTACCAATATGTTGTATGAGCCAACCGCTTTTCTTTTTTTGTGGATTTTTCAAAAATCTGAAATCCATAATGCAGAGTACAAAACCTGTGATACCAAAAAACACATATAAAACAGCAACCTGCTCGTAGAGAAATAAGCCTACGCTGAGCATTATAATGGAAATTATCAACATCGTTGCGGAAATCATCCAATCTAACTTGGCGGTTAACACTTTTCGATTTTTATAGCGCAACGCGCGATTACCTACAATCACCATATAAATCGTAAACAATCCAATCATTACCAAAAACGGATTTTCGTGACCAGGCATACTAGCAATGGGCACAGACAGTCCGGCACTTACAAGCATTCCTATAGTAAACCACTTCCCAGCTTTTTTATGTAGCTTACTTCCCTTTTTCACAATAAAACTTAGACTACCAGCAAGCAGGCCGATAGCTCCAAAGAATGCGTGAATGTAAATAGCGATTTTGATTGCAAGTTCCATAGTATATGTTTTAAATACACTTCAAAAATGGAATTTGACACGCGCCAATTAAAATACAACTTACTCAACTGTAGAATCAAAGCACTCAATTGTAATTGAGACTTTACAATCTATAGGCTTAATCAAACTTGATAGTTTTGGCAGGAGATATTCGGGTAATGATATACGAAGGGATGAGCAACATCAAAGCACACAGCATGAATGTTCCTAAATTGAGTAAAACAATATAATACCAGTCTATATAAACAGGAGCTTCACTCACATAATAGGTCTCAGGATTCAGGGTAATTACTCCAAAATTCTTTTGAATTAATAATAATCCTATGCCAATGATATTACCCCAAAACAAACCGACTCCTACCAGGTAAAGTGCATTATACATAAATATTTTCCTGATGCTCCAATCACTTGCCCCTAAGGCTTTCAAAACACCAACCATTGGGGTGCGTTCGAGAATCAACACAAGCAAAGCCACAATCATATTGATCCCGGCTACGATAATCATTACTGCAATAATGAGTGCAATATTGAAATCAAACAACGACAGCCACTCAAAAATGGAGTAATATTTCTTTGTAATGGTTGTGGTATTCAGAAACGAATCGGTGTTTTGATAAACGGCAACCCCAGTCTCCTCGAGCTTGTCAAAATCATTTACAAAAATCTCAAAAGCGCCTACCTCATCATTTTCCCATTTATTCAGTTTTTGAATATGCCTTATATCTGCAAACAAATAAGTCTCATCAAACTCTTTAAATCCGCTATCATAAATACCTACAATATCAAAGCGCCTGTTTAAAAATCCGCCATCTTCCTTTAGAAAAAACACGATGACTTTATCTCCGTTTTTAAAACCAAGACGGTTTGCGAGGTAGGTGCTTATTAATATTTCGGTATTTAACTTATCGGTATAATCAGGTATTCGACCTTCTACCAGGAATTCTTTCATATAATCCCAGCGGTAATCATCGCCTACGCCTTTAATTATAATCCCTTCAAAATCTGTAGGCGTACGAATAACACCCGCCTTGGTAGCTGTTACCTGCACGTGATTTACTTCGGGAACACTATCAAAATCAGGATAGAAATTTTGATTTTTGGGTATGGGATTAAGCGTGATATCACTATTATTACCATCAAATTGGGAAACGATCACATCACCATTAAAAGCAGAAACCTTTTCCTTTATTTTTTGCTGAAGACCTATACCCGTGGCAATCGTGATCATCATCATCACCATTCCCAGAATAATCGCAATGATCGCAATTTTAATAATAGGAGTTGAAGCAGTACTTTTATACTGTTTGGCACCAATTATGCGTTTAGCTGTAAAATATTCAAAATTCAAACCTCCTATGGCATTTCGTTTGCTCAAAAGTACCTTTTTTTTAATTGTTGTAATCGCCATTTCCTGCGGAAACCATACCGGAAATCAAAAACCGAAAGATTCTCAGGCATCAAATAAGCCTGAAAGCCAAACTGCCGAAACCGAATTAATCCTGGGAGCTAACCGTACAGAAGCTTATCTCCCTTTACTGAAAAGCAAGCGTGTTGCAATCGTTGGGAATCCAAGTTCGCTTATCTTAAAATCCAAACAAGCAGAAAACGAAAAAACATACACACATCTGGTGGACTCTTTACAAAGTCTGAATATCAATCTTGTTAAGGTTTTTTCTCCAGAACATGGTTTTAGAGGAACTGCAGACGCCGGTGAGGCTGTAAAAAACGGAAAAGACCCTAAAACCGGTTTGCCGGTGATTTCACTTTACGGCAACAATAAAAAACCAAAACCCGAACAGCTTGAGGGTATTGATATTCTGGTTTTTGATATTCAGGATGTAGGGGTTCGGTTTTATACGTATATCGCCACTTTGCATTATGTGATGGAAGCTGCTGCAGATGCAGACATTCCGGTTTTGGTTCTCGACAGACCCAATCCTAATGGCAGTTACATTGACGGGCCTGTAATGGAAGCGGAACATACCAGCTTTTTAGGAATGCATGCCGGAGTGCCTCTTGTTCACGGAATGACTATAGGTGAATATGCTAAAATGATGGCAGGTGAAAAATGGTTGAAGACTTCTCAACCTGTCGATTTAACTGTCATACCAATGATAGGTTACGATCATAACCTCAGCTATTCACTACCCGTTAGACCTTCACCCAATCTCCCAAATGATCAGTCGATTATGCTATACCCAAGTTTAGGCCTTTGTGAAGGAACTTCATTAAATGCTGGAAGAGGTACTGTAATGCAATTTCAAATCATCGGAAGTCCTCATTTACCTGAATCTAAATACGATTTAAGCTATACACCTCAACCCAATTTTGGATCCAAAAGCCCCAAGTTTAATGGAAAAACTTGTAACGGTTTGGATCTTCGAAATCTTTCACAACTCAAGAAAGTCGACCTAAGCTTCATCTATAATGCGTATCAGGATTATACAGACCAAAAATCGTTTTTTAATACTTCAAACTTTACTGCTCACGCCGGGACTGCTTCATTACAAAAACAAATAGAGCAAGGTGTTGATTTAGAGACCATCTACGCTTCCTGGAAACCAGGAATAGATCGGTTTAAATCTATGAGAGCAAAATATCTTCTCTATCCATAACAAACAAGATAGGATTAACCCAAAATTGTTGAAAATTAACCAGATATAGCATTACATTTGCTATCTTTAAAGCTCGCAAACGATTACGTAACATGTAGCTTATTTAGCGTTTTATGAAATCCATTATCACTACAACACTCTTGCTTTTCTGTGGTTTAGGCTTGCAGGCTCAGCGTTTGCTGGGCACGGTGACCGATGCAAAAACTCAGGAACCTATTACTGGGGTAAATGTTTTCATTAAATCTTTAAAGAAAGGGGTTACCACAAAAAAGGATGGTGTATTTTATTTTGAACAGGCAAATGGCCTACAGGCTCAAGACACGTTACTTTTTAATATGATTGGCTATCGCACCTTAAAGGTTACTGTTGAACAATTTCAGAAACTGGAAAAGAAGGTTGCTCTTTACGAAGAAGATTATTCAATTCTGCGTTCCAGCAAAGCTGTTCGGGTGATTATCCTGGATGATGGTAATAGTAAATAGCCTTTGTATTTACCGTTTAAATTTCCCTATAAATAACTCCATTAAGAGTATTACTACATTATCTAATTCTCAAACTTTGAACTTTTCACCAAATCAATTTGAACTTAAATTGAAAATGCTCAGGTTGTCTTCAATTACGAAATAGCGAATTTTTAGTCTTAAAAATTAGAGTCTTGAGAATAGTGTATCAAATCAGGCAGTTTTGTTTGATTCCTTTCATTTTTATGCTATCTGTAAGTTAACTTTAGCGTGAAAATTAAATACATATTCATGAAAAAAACGCTTTTTGCATTCGCATGCAGCTCTTTCCTGAGCGTTGGACTTTTCGCACAAAGTCAACAAGAAACGGTATCTGCTTTAGTAAAAGAAGCTACTGAAAATTCACAATTAAAAGTATTAGCACACGAGCTACTTGATGTGGTAGGACCACGCTTAGTAGGTAGTCCTGAAATGAAGGAAGCTCACGATTGGGCTGTTAAAACCTATGCCGGTTGGGATATTCCTGCTGAAAATCAACAATACGGTGTTTGGAAGGCCTGGGACCGTGGCATAACGCATATAGATTTGGTAAGTCCACGTCAGGTAAGCCTTGAAGGAATGCAACTCGCCTGGAGTCCGTCAACATCTGCTAAAGGTGTAGAAGCTGAAGTGATTATTCTACCCGAAGCTAAAGACTCATTAGCTTTTCAAGGTATGTTGAAATCGGTTAAGGGGAAATTCGTCTTGATTTCTATGCCTCAACCTACCGGACGACCAGATGACAACTGGGAAGAATGGGCAACGCCAGAATCTTTTGAGAAGATGAAAAAAGATCGTGATGCTCAAAACGATGCCTGGAATGCGCGTATCAAAGCGACCGGATATTCTTCACGCAGCTTGCCAAAAGCTTTAGAAGAGGCCGGAGCTGCCGGTGTTATCACCAGTAACTGGTCAAGAGGATTTGGAGTAAACAAAGTGTTCTCCGCTTACACCGATAAAATCCCAATGGTAGATATCGCTTTAGAAGATTACGGACTTTTATACCGTCTTGCTGAGTACGGTGATCAACCACGTATTCATGTTGTTGCTCAGTCTAAAGATTTAGGCGAAACTCCAACTTTCAACACCATTGCTCAAATTAAAGGATCTGAAAAACCAGAGGAATATGTAATTCTTTCTGCTCATTTTGATTCTTGGGATGGTGCTCAGGGAGCAACAGATAACGGTACCGGAACTCTTGTTATGATGGAAGCTATGCGTATTCTGAAAAAGATCTACCCTAACCCAAAACGCACCATTTTGGTTGGACATTGGGGTAGCGAGGAGCAGGGACTTAATGGTTCACGCTCCTTTGTAAAAGATCATCCGGAAATTGTTGCAGGTGTTCAGGCTGTTTTCAATCAGGATAACGGTACTGGTCGTGTAGCAAACATTTCTGGTAACGGATTTTTACACGCTTATGATTATGTAGGAAGCTGGTTAAGTGCTGTTCCTGACGAAGTAGCTAGTATTGAAACTAACTTCCCAGGCACTCCTGGCAGAGGTGGTTCTGACTATGCTTCCTTCGTTGCTGCAGGCGCTCCTGCTTTCAACTTAAGTTCATTAAGCTGGAACTACTGGAACTACACCTGGCACACCAACAGAGATACTTATGACAAAATCGTTTGGGATGACCTTCAAAACAATGTAATCCTTACAGCTGTATTGGCTTATATGGCTAGTGAAGATGCCGATAAGACTTCTCGCGAGCAGATTGTGTTGCCTGTGAATAACAGAACAGGTGAGCAAATGACCTGGCCAGAGCCACGTGATGGTACCCGTCGCGGCGGTCTTGATGACTAGTTCAAGAAAACACCTAAAAAAACCTGAGCAAATGCTCAGGTTTTTTGTTTTTATAAAGACTGTCTATTTACAATTTTTGAATCTGCTTTACCTCAGCATCACTTACGGTAAGTAATCCCGGTTTTACAAGACGACCTATCATTTCTCTCCAATTCTCGTCCTGCTCAAATATTGTTTTGAATATAGGTATAGCTTCCTCCAATTGACCATCGTTTGCCATTGCTACAGCTTTCCAAAATTTCATTTCCAGATTATCTGGAAACATAGTTTCTGCTGTACCATACAATTGCAGAGCTTCAGGCATATCGCCTGCTTCTACAGCAAGATCTCCTTTATTCATAAACTCATAGGCACGAGCTACTTTTAGCAAACGATCGAGTTCTTCAATTGGATTCTCGTGATCATCAACTCTTAAATTGATTTTGTATTCCTCCCAGGGATTTTCAACCAAATTAGGTCCTACAACTATCAATGCAGTACTTTGCTTTCCGCGAATATCTCCACCAGCATCCTGCGCAGCTTTAAGAACTGCAACCATACGTTCTGCCAGGGGCAAGTCACTATGAGCCTCAAAAGCTTCAGCCATTAAAGGCACCGTTTTATCGGTAAGCATCATATTTGCCTGAACTGAAAAATTATCTCCGGTGATCTGGCTTGCATACGTAACACAGTTTGCTCCGGTATAGGCAGAAGCGCTTCCGGTTACATCTAAAAATGCTACCTGGCGATATGCCTTTCCTTCATCTTCAGCTATGAGTTGCTTTAAAGCAGCTTCCGCAGATAGGCCTTCTTCCATCAGTGCCAAACCTTTGGGACCATACGCAGGATTTACGAAAGATTGCGTCGCTACAACCCCTACTCCACTTTTTCCCCAGGAAACCAAAGAACCTACACTAAACCAATGACTTTGAACAGCCACCGCCATTTCTCCGGTGTTTACGTCCCGGGCAACTATTGAAAATGTATGAGCAAACGCACTTTTATCGGCATCAATATTTTGGGCAAAAAACCCACTGCTTGCAATCAGGCAAATAAGTGTGACTATATTTTTCATAGGTTTATTTAAGTTTAATTCGTTCTTTCATCTTTTCGACAATATTATATGCTGCAGGGCAAATTGCCGTATTTTTTAAAGTTATGGAAGTGATTTGCTGAAATTTCTTCCGGTCTGTATGGGGAAACTCGGCACAGGCTTTGGGCCGCACATCATAGATCATACAGTAATTATCTGCTCCCAGAAAAGTACAGGGCACTTCTTGCAAGACATAATCATTGTCTTCATCAATACGCAGGTAAGTTTCAATAAACTGTGCATCTTTCATCCTAAAATGCTTTGCTATACGGCTAATGTCACGATCTGTAAAAAGCGGACCGGTAGTTTTACAGCAATTGGCACATTGCAAACAATCGGTTTGAGCAAACTCCTCGTCGTGCAATTCCTGCATCTGATAATCCAGATCTTTGGGTGGTTTGCGCTTAAGCTTTTTAAAATAGGCAGCAGTCTCTTTATGCTTATCTTTGGCAAGATTGGGCAGCTGCTCAATAAATTCATCCATAGCACAAAAATACATATTAATATTCCTTCGTTTTTATGACTAAAACCAATTCTGAAAATCCAGATATTTTTGGTGCTGCCTTGCTCGATTTTTACAAAGAGAACTATACTGAAGACATCACGGTAATATCATCCCTTACCGAAGATGATGAAATCCCGGTACCCTATCTTTTTAGAACTTTTGATGAAATGCCGCTGGTTGAGCAGGAAGCTTTAAAACAAGCTAAAGGTAAAATACTGGATGTTGGCGCCTGCGCTGGTAGTCATAGTCTCTATTTGCAACAACAAGGCCTTGACGTTACAGCATTGGATATTTCTCCAGGTGCATTAGAAGTATGTCGCTTACGCGGAATTGAAAAAACATTGGAAAATGATGTATTTAATTTAGAAACAGCATCATACGACACCTTGCTCCTTTTAATGAACGGCACTGGGATTTTCAAAACACTCAAAAACACTCAAACATCCCTGAAACATTTAGCCGGTTTGTTGAATAATAAAGGGCAAATACTGGTTGATTCTTCAGACATCGCGTTTATGTATGAGGAAGAAGATGGTAGTTACTGGAGAGACACGACTAAAGATTATTATGGTGAGGTTCGCTTTGAAATAAAATATAAAGGAAAAACCTCAAAACCATTTGACTGGCTATACCTAGACTATGAGACATTAAAATCAGAAGCTGATAAGGCAGGATTTTCTTGCAAACTGGTTGCCGAAGGACCACACCACGATTTTCTCGCCCGATTAATTAAGAAATAATTAGAATCTGCCTGAAGCCTTATCTCGTAAATTTTAAAAACAATTTATAATAACAACAACTGTAGGAGGTAAAGCGTTTAAGTATTTTTACCACTTGCAAAAAACAAACTGATGAATATCACAAGAATTACCCCCTATTACATTCTATTTTTTTCTCTTTTTATTCTATCCTGTTCTAAAGATGAGACCACAACTGTAGATCCCACCGTTGCCAACAAACAATCTTTAGGAACTTCTGCCCGCGATTTTTTAAGTGCAGATGAGATTACCAGTCTTCGTGTGGAGATTGGATATGTTCAAGGCTTCAAACCCTCAACAACTACCTTAAATAACCTTCGTAACTTTTTTCAACAACGTCTTAATAAGCCTGATGGTATTACATTTATTGAAACCGTCGTTCCTGCAACAAATGTGGGTTCACTGGAACGTGATGAATATGTAAAAATTGAAGCCGACAACCGTACCGCCTTTAATACAGGAGATGAACTTGCTGTATGGATTTTCTTTGCAGACCAAAGCTCTGATAAAGATAATGGTAACAGCCGCATTTTAGGAACAGCCTATCGCAATACTTCGTGTATCATTTATGAAAAAACATTAAAAGAGTTTAGTGGCAGAATCGGCGGAGCAAGCTTAACGCAGTTGGAAACTGTGACCACCGAGCACGAATTTGGACATCTATTTGGTCTCGTAAATTTAGGTTCTCCTATGGTACGTGACCACGAAGATGAGCAACCTAATGATGAAGGTGTTGATACGCTAAACAAACATTGTGATCAGGAAAACTGCCTGATGTATTTTCAAACCGTAGCAGATGCAACAAGTTCTGCAATGACTGGCCTACCAACATTTGGAGAATTTTGTCTTGAAGATTTAAGAGCTAACGGAGGGAAATAGATAGCTTCTCCACAGCATAAAATATTCTGAGCTAAGCCTCGCAGTTTAATACTTTCTGCGATATTTATAAAAGCAAAAAGCTTCCGGAGATACCGGAAGCTTTTTTTATTCTCTGAATTCTAAATTGCTTAGTCTAAAACAAGATTTGTAGTAGCAATCATTCGACCTCCGTCGAATATATTGATTTTGTAAAGACCTTTAGAAAAGTCTTCTCCTTTCGGACTAATGTTCTCACAAATGTCAAGTGCAGTGTTTTCGTAATAAAACTTAGAAATTGCACTATATGTAATTGTGGTAATACTGTCAATTTTCACGCTCTTGTTAGCTCCCATAATATTGTTTTGTGGGTCTAAAACCTGAACATAAAGCTCTTTATCACCAGCTTCAGCAATTCGGTTTTGAGGAACTGTATAACAAGCTCTGATTCGATCTACACGACGTGCATTATCATTCTCAACAAGTTTCCCGCTATTACGTACAATTACACCGGTACCAACCAGTTTATTTGCTGCTAGGCTCGAACCAAGAGCAACTTTCTCAGCAAGTTCGTCTTTAATGGTAGCAAGACTATCGCGTTTCATACGGCTTACTTCAAGCTCATAGGTAGTACTGTCTACGCGCATAGCCAGCATTTTGTTCATGCCTTTAAGGCTGTCGTTCTGAGCAAATAAATATTCACGCTCTTTCTTAAGTTTGTAAACCTCATCACGGTAACGACGTAACACAGAAATGGAAGCTTCCATTTGTTGAACAGAATCAATCAAAACCTGAATACGATCACGGGCCTGATTTAGCTCAGTATCCTTAAGATTGTTTTCTTCAATTACTGCATCATACTTGCTTACCATTTGTTTAAGATCGTTAAGTACCAATTCCTTTTCTTCGGTAAGCTCGGCTTTGGTATTTTTTTCCTGATTATAAAGCTTAATTTCAAAAGCACAAGCAACAACAAGTAAACTAAAATACGGATTAGACCCCCTAATTAACTTAATATATTGGAAAGGATTTAAATCAAGGCAAACAATTAGTTGTGATTGGGATAATGATTATTTGTTTGATGAAAATAGATATAATGAAATACCAAAAACAAATAAAGGAATAATATCAGTTAGAAAAAGAACTTCTAAAAGAAATTATTTATTTTCAAATATAAATGACTTTGATGGTATTTTTAGATATTCCAACTGGCCACCAAATGCAAAAGAAGAAGAAAAAGAAAAGTGGTTAGAAAAGGTCAATTTAAATAATTTTCCTAATTGGTATGATTTAATAAATGAATATAAATCAAGTTATTTTTCTTTTGTTATAGAAAGTGGGTCAGGTTTATTTCTTAATCAAT
>CAXPQP010000044.1:0-13046 GCA_964219495.1 Leeuwenhoekiella sp.
TGATTATAAATCAATAACAACATTCACAACATTTACAAAATTCAAAGCTTTAAGTTGGTTTTGTTATGTTAGATGCAGCGGGTGGGGACCTGCTGTATCGCTTTAAATCTGGAAACAGATTTAACCAAAAGAAATCCCTTTGCAATGCAAATTGCAAGGGGATTTTCTTTTTAAATAGATTTTGTAGTTGAGACCTATCAATCATAAAATCGTACTTTTAATCAAAAGATTCTATTATGGCAATTGCTAAACCATTTAACCTCACCAAGTGGGTTGAAGAAAACCGTGATTTATTAAAACCTCCCGTTGGTAATAAAAATTTATATAAAGATGCTGATGACTATATCGTAATGGCAGTTGCCGGTCCCAATGCCCGTAAAGACTACCACTATAATGAGACCGAAGAATTGTTTTACCAGCTCGAAGGTGAGATTGAAGTTCATATACAGGAAGATGGCGAGAAGCGTACGATGAAGCTGGGTCCTGGCGATATGTATTTGCATCCGGCAAAAGTGCCGCATTCTCCGGTGCGAAAGGAAGGTTCGATTGGTCTGGTGGTTGAGCGCAAGCGTGCAGACCTCGATGGCAAAGATGGTTTGCTTTGGTTTTGTGATAACTGCAACAATAAATTGTACGAAGTATATTTTCCATTAAATGATATTGAAAAGGACTTTTTAAAACATTTCAAAGAATTTTATGGAAGTGAGGAGCTCCGCACCTGTGACCAGTGTGGTACGGTGATGGAAGCCGATCCCCGCTTTGTACAGGAATAAAGGCTAAACGACTTTTATAAAATGCACCTCAATCAGGTGCATTTTTAATTTACGAATCTGTCAATAAATGCTTTAATTAGCTTTTTTGATTTACTAACTTCGTAGAATTGAAACTTAATTAATACGAAAAGCACAAAATAATGACCGAAACTATAGCAAATTCAGCAATTGCTGAAGCCTTAAAGGCCTTAGAAATAGAAGCTCAAAATCCGGGTACTTCCACCGGATCAAAATCTATGAATTCGGGACCGGCTTTAGATTCGGTTTCACCGGTAGATGGAGCGCATATTGCCAGTGTTACGCAAACGACAAAAGAAGAATACGAGCAGGTTGTTGAAGCAGCCCAGGAAGCTTTTAAAGTGTGGCGACAAATGCCGGCACCACAACGCGGTGAGATTGTACGCCAGTTTAATGAAGAGTTACGTCGCCTGAAAGAACCATTAGGAAAATTGGTTTCTTATGAAATGGGTAAAAGCTATCAGGAAGGTTTGGGCGAAGTGCAGGAGATGATAGACATCTGCGACTTTGCAGTAGGGCTTTCGCGCCAGTTGCATGGTTTGACGATGCATTCTGAGCGTCCCGGGCATCGTATGTATGAGCAGTATCACCCGCTAGGCATTGTGGGAATTATTTCAGCGTTTAATTTTCCGGTAGCGGTATGGAGCTGGAATACGGCTCTGGCCTGGGTTTGTGGAGATGTGTGTATCTGGAAACCTTCAGAAAAAACACCACTTACGGGTATTGCTTGTCAAAAAATCGCAGCACGTGTTTTCGCTAAGAATAATTTACCTGAAGGGATTTCGTGCCTGATCAATGGCGATTATACCGTAGGCGAATTGATGACAAAAGATGAGCGTGTACCGTTGGTTTCGGCGACCGGTTCTACCCGAATGGGAAAGCAAGTAGCGCAAACGGTGGGTGGTCGTCTTGGAAAATCCCTTCTCGAGTTGGGCGGAAACAATGCAATTATCGTTACTCCGGACTCTGATTTAAAAATGACCGTAATAGGAGCTGTTTTTGGTGCGGTAGGAACTGCAGGTCAGCGCTGTACTTCAACTCGAAGATTAATCATTCACGAAAGCATTTATGATAAAGTAAAAAATGCAATAGTCGATGCTTATGGTCAGTTGCGAATTGGAAATCCATTAGATGAAAATAATCACGTAGGTCCTCTAATCGATACCCATGCGGTTAAGAATTATCAGAATGCTTTAGAAAAAGTGGTTGAAGAAGGTGGAAAGATTTTAGTTGAAGGCGGAGTGCTAGAAGGTGAAGGTTATGAAAGCGGTTGCTATGTAAAACCAGCCATTGCAGAAGCAGAAAATCATTTTGAGATCGTACAGCACGAGACTTTTGCCCCAGTCCTTTACTTAATGAAATATAGCGGAGAAGTGGAGAATGCGATCGAACTGCAAAACGGCGTACGCCAAGGTTTATCTTCAGCGATTATGACCAATAACTTGCGTGAAGCAGAACGCTTCTTAAGTGTTGCCGGTAGTGACTGCGGGATCGCCAATGTAAATATTGGTACCAGTGGTGCAGAAATTGGAGGTGCATTTGGTGGTGAAAAAGAAACCGGTGGTGGTCGCGAGAGCGGATCTGATGCGTGGAAGGTGTATATGCGCCGCCAGACCAATACGATTAATTATACAACAGAGCTTCCTCTTGCGCAGGGGATTAAGTTCGATTTGTAAATGAATATAAAGAGTAAGAAAGCCGCAAATTTTGCGGCTTTCTTTATTTACAGATCTATATGGATTACAAACCCAAATGTGGCTTACTTTCCGAAAAACAAATACACCAATCCAAAAAGGAGAATACCTGCTAATACTGCAAAAAAGATTTTCCAAAAAGAATACGGGCGCTTGCCTGAAATGCTTCCGTTTTCTCCATTTACAAAGAAGCTGTAGTCTTTGTTTTTATACCGGTATGCACTTATATAAACCGGAAGCAGAATGTGTTTAAAAGTTTCATCTTCCAGATTGATGTTGAGTTGGTTTACGCGTTGTTCGTCGCCGCCAATATCACGTCTTGCCCAAACGGTAGCGATATTCCGCATTTCGTCCTGAGCTTCCAAATGTCCCTGATTTAAGGGAATCGTATATTTTTCGGTAACAAAGCCGGCAAGAAAACCACTTTCAAAAGGTTGAAGTTTTTCCAGATTCCATTGCGAGATTCCACGCGGAATTCTACCGGTATGTTGCTTAGAAGCGTTGATTAACGTATCATCTACAAATCCTGAAATGTTCCCGGCAACCGGTGTCCATCTGGTTTTGCGCACGCGTTTGGTGCGGGTATTGCCATTAGCATCGCGATAGCTTTCATTTACATAATAGTAATCCCCACGAGATCCGCTGTACTGACCATATAGCTGCGCATCAAAAGTCCAGTAAGGAAGATAAAGTCCTTTGGTAAATTGAGGATCAAGACTTGCTTTTTGTAAATCGTTGGGCGCCCACCACAGGCCTTTTACCCATTTTTTAAACCGAAGTAATGCTTCTTTTTGAGTTAATTGAAAAGGTAACACCGCTCCCGGAAGAATCCATTGCTCAGTATAGGCATCCTCACGTATAAGCGGAGTGCCACAATACACACAGTGCAGGGATTTGTAATTCTCCTCTACGTGCTGGTTTGCTCCACAGGTTTTGCAATGAAGCAGACTTATTTCTACAGAATTTGCCTGGCTACCCATTTCTTTCAAATAACTGCGTAATGGCAGTTCTCTGATGGGGTCAAGATTGAGATTTAATTCTTCTTTATGCCCGCAATATGCACAGATAACCTGTGTGGTGCCGGGCTTATAGGTAAGCTCGGCACCACAGTTTTTACAGGCTTTTTTTAATTCTGATTGTTGAATGACCGAATCGTTCACCAGTTGTTCTTTCTCTAATTACTGTGCTGGTAAGGGAGGAGGAGTGTTGCCACCTAAAAAGGCTTTCAGTTCTTCTACTTCCTGAAGGGCTTTCCACTCGCTCATACCTTGTTTCCACACCAGTGAATCTCTATTTATAGTGCGTGAGGCGAAAAGCGCTTTGAGCTGGTCAAAACTTACAGGGCCTTGTTGCTGAGAATTATGCGCATAAAAATATTGAGTCGCCGTTGGCATTGGTGGCGGTGTTGCTGCTTGTGGTGCCACTTGCTGAGGCTGAGGAGTTGACATCGCTGCTCCCATTTGTTGGGCAAGTGCAAAGCCCATTCCCATTCCCATACCGGCGCCAGCAGTACCACCATCATTGTTTGCTGCAGCTTCAATAGCCTTGGCAGTTTTAAATTTGGTAAGCTTATCAAGGTCAAGTTTATCAATACGGCTATACTCAAAAATCTCTTTCTTGAGTTCTTCCGGCATAGAAACATTCTCGATATAGAATTTTTCTAACGAAATACCAACAGAACTAAACTCAGGCTGCATCACTTCTTTGCAGGTTTCTGATAGTTCAGTAGTATTTGCTGCGTAAAGTTCAATGGGTAATTTGGCCTCCCCTACAGTATCTGTAAAACGAGTGGCGATAAGGCTTTTAAGATGCTCATTAATTTCAAAATTGGTAAAATTGGCATCTGTACCTACAATATCTTTGATGAATTTTCCGGCATCGCTAATACGGAAAGCATACGTACCAAAAGCTCTAATCTCTACCAGACCGAAGCGGTCATCACTAAGCGTAATAGGATTTTTTGTTCCCCATTTTTCGTCTGTAAATAGGTGAGTGTTTACAAAATAGACTTCAGCCTTAAACGGACTGTCAAAACCGTATTTCCAACCTTTAAGCGTAGAAAGAATAGGTAGGTTTTGTGTATTTAAAGTATAGGTTCCGGGACCAAAAACATCTGCAAGCTGACCTTCATTAATAAAAACCGCAGTTTGGCCTTCACGTACGATGAGTTTTGCATTGTTTTTAATCTCATTTTGATAGCGTTCAAACCTATGGGCAATTGTGTCTTCAGTGTAGTCAAGCCATTCTATAATGTCTATAAACTCGTGGCTGAGTTTTTCTTTGATTTTATCAAATAGTCCCATAATTAATTGTTTTAGCGGTTGATGAATTTACTTATTAGTTGTAAAAACTTAGAATTTGTTTCAGGCTTCGGCTATTTTTTAAAGATAGGAATGCAGTTTTTAAGATTAAGTAATAGCCTATATATTTTTCTAAAAAAGTATGGGAATCCTTTAAAATGCTAGACATAAGAAGCTTTCTATGCTTGAGAATAAGAATTATTTTATCTTAAAATTAACTGACTATCAGTGAGTTGATTTGTGTTTTGTTTAACCCGATGTACTGAATAATTAAGAGTTGTACCTGCTAGCTTTGAATGTATTAACCAAAAAAACAGAAATTATGGAAATAGATTGGATGATTGTCGGTCCCGTACTGGCAGGTATTTTAGGTATTGTAATTGGGTATCTTTTAGGGTATGCAACAAAGAAATCACCTGACTCTAAAAGAGAATTAGAAGCCTGGGAACAGAAATATGAAGCGAAGAATCGTGAACTCAATAACTCTATAGAAAAGCGCAATGCATTAGAAAGTAACATTTCTGACCTGCAAACCAGATTGAGTAATACCGAGTCTGAACTTGCCAGCTCAAAATCGAAACTTAACGCGGTACAAAATATTGCAAGTGGTGCTACACAAAACAACACTACTTTTAGATCTGAAGAAGCCCGTACAGCTTACGGCAAAGAAGTTGTGCAAGATGATTTAACCGTTATTGAAGGAATTACTATCGAAGTAGCCTCTTTATTAAAACAGAACGGCATTAACACCTGGAAGGAATTAGCCAATACTTCGACAGAGCGTTGTAGAGTAATTCTAGACAATAGTGGTCGTAGTACAGAAGTTCATCAACCAACCACCTGGCCAGAGCAGGCGCGTCTAGCTTATGAAGGAAAATGGGAAGAACTGCGCAGATGGCAAAGTGAACATCCCGTAGTAGCCTAAAACTAAAAAACCGAAGCATTTTGCTTCGGTTTTTTTATGTGTATCCTTTAGATCGTTCATGCATTTCTCCCATTTTCACCGGGATATAATTTATGTATTGGGTCGCTTTGCCAGAATTCTTTGGTATCTACATCCAGAATTGAAAGCTTCCCGTAAAAAGCAGCTCCAGTGTCAACATTCCATACATTCGCCATTTGAGTTGGTTCATTGCGATTGATACGCGTTACAGGCGTATGGCCAATAAAAACCTCTTTGTGATGGGTAAGTCTTTTTGGGAATTCAATATCACCGGGTTTTAATCGTTTGTCAAGACTTACAGCCATTTCCCAGAAAGTACGATCCCAATAAAATGCTGTGCTGTAATGCTCGTATTCAGGTCCATTGTGATTCTGAAACCCTGCGTGAACAAACATTCGATTTGCGTTGTCTATATAATAATCTTTTAGCGAATCGAAGAATTGGATATGTATTTTTCGCTCATCTTCAGAATAGGATTTGTAGGATTGAATGCTGCTTACACCCCCATGATTCAACCAGGTTTCATTGGTTTTATTGGTCTTTAGCCAGTCAGAGACGAGTTCGTCATGATTTCCCCTAATAAAAATACAGTTGTGCGTGGTATTGAGTTCGATTAGAAAATCTACAGTTTGCGCGCTCTCGCTCCACCCGTCAACATAATCTCCTAGAAATACGAGTAGATCTTCTGGCTTAACTGCTGCGCGCTCGAGCACCTGTTTTAGACCTTTTAAACCGCCGTGAATGTCGCCAATAGCCAGGGTACGTGCCATTAATTGTATTTTACTTTACGCACAATGCGTATGTTTTCTTTGTACGAATGATATAATTTACTGTCAAACTTACGCAGAAAAGGTCGCAAACTTTCAAGCTTTTCCAATGCTGTTTCAAAACCGTTGAGGTAGCAAATAAGATAAGTCGCCGGCAAATTGAATAAATCTTCAGTCTCGCCTTTGTTCAGTGGAATATCATTTAAAATTTTATTGAGAATTGCGTTGTTGTTATTGTAAACGTGATGAAGCAATTTTTTGTCATACTGTGGTGGTTCAAAAACCAAGTCACTATCTATATGATACGAGCCATTCTCATTAAAATGAAGCGTGAGTTGTTCCAAAGGATAATATTTATAATTGCCCTGTAGTCCCAATAATACATATTCCAGAATGGTAAAGGAATCCTCAGTCATCGCGATGGAAACTTCATCAAGTGCCGAGTAGAATATACGCACCTGCTCATTGATGAGTTCGATATCTACCCGACTGAAATAAGACACGCCTTTAACATCTTTTCGGTTACCAGCCCAGCAAACCACAAACTGATCTTTAAAAACCTTGTACTGGGTGTGCAGATCGGCGTGACGTACATTAATAAAGTCAATAACCCCGTCTAAAGTGTGTTCGATGCTGTTGCGCGAATGATTTTCAATAGATGCAACAAGACTGCTGTTAATGTCTTCAATTTCACTTTTGAAAGATTTAGGCATAGAAATGCTTCCGTCTCTGTAAAAGACCGTTCCTCCCCAATACTTCCAGATATTCTTTTTAAGCGATGTAAGCTTATTGAGTGGTCGAATGGTTACCAATCCCACCACAAGATCTGCTGGTAAATGTGGAAATGGAATGTTTTCGTAAGAAACCAGCGGTGGATTATCGAGATACGCATTGATCAAATTCTGAATCTTGCTGTCATCAAAAAATGGAACGCCTACAATCTCATTTGAAGTGTCTTCAACACCTATAACTATATAACTATTGTTTTTTGGGTTAGAATTGGAGAGTGCGCAGATGTGTTTTAAAAACTTGGCTTTGCCTTCTTTGTTGCCAATATCAACTTTACGTTTCTTGTCATAAAAACTGTTCTCGTCATTATGCGCGAGTAGGTTTTTAATAAGAAGACGCTTGTTGATCATTTTTTAAAGTTACAGGTAAAAAGTAAGAGGTGATAAGTTAACTATGAAGAATTCAAATTACTAAGTTGAATTAGGAGCAAATTAAACCAAATAACGTCTAACCTATACCTTTTTACTTCCTGCTAACTACCGTACTTGAAGCCTGATCTACACTCATCACAACCAGATCAGCAATATTCACGTGATACGGGCGGGTTACGACAAAATAGATTATGTCTGCAATATCCTGAGCTTGCAATGGTTTAAATCCTTTATAAACATTATCTGCCCGGTCTTTGTCGCCTTTAAAGCGCACTTCACTAAACTCGGTTTCGACCATTCCCGGGTTTACGGCTCCTACACGAATGTTATAGCCATTTAGATCAAGTCGCATCCCTTGATTTATGGCATCTACAGCATGTTTGCTTGCGCAATACACATTGCCTTTAGGATAAACTTCCTTACCGGCGGTTGAACCTATATTGATAATGTGTCCGCTATTTGCCTTGATCATTTTTGGGATTATTACATCACTAACGTAAAGCAAACCTTTTACGTTAATGTCAAGCATGGCGTCCCAGTCATCTGTGCTTCCATCCTGAATGGTGTCTAGGCCATGTGCATTACCTGCATTATTAATCAGAATATCAATCTGCTGAAAATTTTCAGGCAGGTCGTTAATCGCATTTTGAACTGCTTTTTTATCTCTTACATCAAAATTGAGGGTATGAATTTCGACAAGATTACCTAACTCTTCTTTTAAATTTTCAAGACGATCCTGTCTTCTTCCGCAAAGAATGAGGTTAATTCCATTTTGAGCAAAGTGACGGGCAGTTGCCGCTCCAATTCCACTTGTAGAACCGGTAATAAGTGCTGTTTTTACAGACATGAGGGTGATTTTTAGATTGGTTTGAAATTAAGATTTTACTTACGCTGCATTCCTTAAAGCAATACTAAACTTCGTTAATTGCCGTTAAAGGATTTGATAATGAGGTTAATGAGCATCATCTTTGAATAATATAATCTTAATATAATCAAACAATGAAAACAATATTTAAACTTAGCATGCTTTTCGCTGCCATAATAACTTTTATTTCGTGTAGCGATGATACAAATTCTTCTTCAGAACGTGGTACCTCGGGTATGGCGGTACGTCTAGTTGATGGTCCTGGGGATTATGATAACGTTTTTATTAACGTGGAAGCCGTAGTTGTAAAATACAATGATGATCTTGATGATGTTGAAGACGCCAGTGACGATGATGATTTTGAAAATGATGAATGGCCACTAGCTGTAGAGCCTGAAATGTATGACCTTTTAGAGCTAACCGGTGGTACTTATGCTTTACTTGCAGATGAAGATATTCCTGCAGGTGCAATTAGCCAAATCAGACTTATTTTAGGTGAAGGAAACTATGTAGTTGTTGACGGACAAGAATATCCACTTGCAACTCCAAGTGCGCAACAATCTGGTTTAAAAGTTCAGTTTAACCAAACTCTTGAAGCTGGTGTGTTTTACACGGTAGTTCTTGACTTTGATGTTGAAAAATCTATCGTAACTCAAGGAAATGGTGGTTATAGCTTAAAACCTGTAATTCGCGCTACTGCTATTGAGGCAACTGGTGCTATTTCTGGTAGTGTTTTCACGACTGGAGATCTTGTGATTCCTGCAACCGTAAGTACTATGGTAGGTGGTACCGAAGTTACAACTGCTACTAATGCTGATGGTGACTTTGTATTAAACGGTATTCCAGAAGGAACTTATGATTTAACTGTTGAAGCTGAAATTACTGCTGGTGTTGTTACTACCTTAATTTTTGAAGACGTAGTTGTAGAAAACAATGAAATGACAAGCGTAGGCATTATCACTGTTGTCGAGTAATAAGCAGTAAATACTGTATATTTGAAAAGCAATCTGAAAAGATTGCTTTTTTTTTGCAACAACCTCTACAAAAATCAGTCATTAGAGACACCGTGCTAAGGTGGATTCTAATGTTCAAATTAGTAGGGTTTTAACGATAGCTTAACGCACGTGTCTCTAAGAATAATTAACCTTTAAAACTTGGGACATTTATTTAAATAGTAAAGTGATTATGGAAAATACCGGCGCATCTGTTGATATAGGAGCGATTAACGAAAAAATTGAACGCGAGAGTGCATTTGTAAAAATCCTAACGATGGAGATGAATAAAGTCATCGTTGGTCAAAAGCATATGGTTGAAAGACTTTTGATTGGCTTGCTAGGACGGGGTCACATTTTGTTAGAAGGAGTGCCTGGATTGGCAAAAACCCTTGCGATTAACACACTTTCTCAAGCCGTACATGGTAGTTTTAGCCGTATTCAGTTTACGCCAGATTTGTTACCGGCAGACGTTGTAGGTACACTTATCTACAACATGAAGCTGAATGATTTCAGTATTAAAAAAGGGCCAATCTTTGCCAACTTCGTTTTGGCAGATGAGATAAACCGTGCTCCTGCAAAAGTACAGAGTGCCTTGCTTGAAGCGATGCAGGAAAAGCAGGTGACCATTGGTGATGAGACCTTTAAACTTGATGCTCCATTCCTGGTAATGGCAACTCAAAACCCGGTTGAGCAGGAAGGTACCTATCCGCTGCCAGAAGCTCAGGTTGACCGTTTTATGTTAAAAACGGTAATCGACTATCCAAAACATGCCGAGGAGCAACTCATCATACGTCAAAATTTAAAGGGAGCTTACGAGAAAGTAAATGCTGTGGTAACTATCGAGCAAATCTTAAGAGCTCAAGAAGCCGTGCGTGAAGTATATATGGATGAGAAAATTGAAAAGTATATTCTCGATATCATCTTTGCTACGCGTTACCCTGAAAATTACAAGCTTGCCGATTTAAAACCACTTATCAGTTTTGGTTCTTCTCCTCGTGGTAGTATTAACCTTGCAACTGCTTCAAAGTGTTTTGCATTTATAAAAGGTCGTGGTTATGTAATTCCTGAAGATGTGCGTGCTGTAGTTCACGATGTATTGCGTCACCGTATCGGTATTACTTATGAGGCAGAGGCCGAAAATGTAACAACTGAAGAAATCATAAACAAAATCATCAACGAGATTGAAGTACCATAGCAAGGGCAAGATTTGATAAAAAGAACGTTTAATCAGAACTAAATTATTTCCTCTCCCATTAAGAGAGCGAGCCTATGGATACTAAAGAGCTTTTAAAAAAAGTGCGCAAAATAGAGATCAAGACCAGGAGACTGTCTGATCACATTTTTGGAGGAGAATACCATTCTACCTTTAAGGGACGTGGTATGACTTTTAGCGAAGTGCGCCAGTATCAGTTTGGTGATGATGTGCGTAATATAGATTGGAATGTTACGGCGCGTTACAACGAACCATTTGTTAAGGTTTTTGAATAAGAGCGTGAACTCACAATGATGCTCATTGCAGACGTGAGTGGATCAGAATTCTTTGGTACCGATCAACAATTTAAGTCGGAGATTATCACTGAAATTGCAGCTACTCTAGCATTTTCAGCACTTCAGAACAACGATAAAATTGGATTGATTCTCTTTTCAGATGGCATCGAGCTTTACATTCCGCCTAAAAAAGGAAAATCACACGTATTACGTATCATACGAGAATTGCTTGAATTCAAGCCAAAAAGTAAAAGAACGGATATCGCACAGGCTTTAAAATTCCTTTCGGGCGTAATGAAGAAGAAGGCGATTGTATTTGTGCTTTCAGACTTTATCGCAGATGGGTATAGTGATACGATGAAAATAGCTGCCAAGCGTCACGATATTACAGGTATTCGGGTATATGATCGTAGAGAAGAAGAAATCCCTAGTTTGGGCGTCGTGCAGATGGAAGATGAAGAAACCGGAGAGTTGCTTTTGGTCAATACCGCTTCGCGAAAGGTACGCACCAACTACAGTAAGTATTACAGCGAGCGTGTAGCTTATTTTAGAGATAGTTTTACACGTAGTGGAGCCGGAGTTATTGATGTACGTACCGATGAAAGTTATGTAAAAAAACTACTCGGTTATTTTAAACGAAGAGGATAAGAAAACTATGAATAGCAACCCGAAAACAGTACAAACATCCGGGGTTTCTAAACCACAATTCAGAATTTGGGTTCTAGCTGCCCTGCTGGTTTTAGGTATAAAAGGACTGCATGCGCAGCAGGTAAAAGCCGCAATAGACAGTACCAATATTCTGATAGGTGAGCAAATTACCTACACCGTTAATGTAGAGGCAGATTCTACAGATTTGGTTATGTTTCCTGAAGGGCAAAGTTTCACTCCTTTAGAGTTGATCGAAACCTATAAAACTGACACCTCCTTTGCCGGTGCTAAGATGAACTTAATCAAACGCTATGCGTTGACGCAGTTTGATAGCGGGAGTTATACCATACCCCCGCAGATTATTAGTATCAATCAGCAACCTTTTTATACCGATTCTTTAAGAGTTGAGGTAAATAATGTGCAGGTAGATACCACTAAGCAGGGTCTATACGATATTAAGGATATTGTAGGTGCAGAACGTTCTGGAAGTAGAATCTGGGAATTCCTGTTTTACTTTTTAATTCTGGCGGTTGTTATTGGGTTGTTCCTGTATTTCATCATCAGACGCAGTCGTAAAAAAGCTGAAGCTGAGCGAAAATTACCTCCGTTTGAGCAAGCGATGGTTTCTTTAAAAGCACTTGACGAAGAGTATAAAACTCCAACCCGGGGCTTGAGTGATCAGGAAGTTTCTAAGGCTTACTATTCAAAACTTACAGATATTGTAAGGCATTATCTAGACGAGGAAGTCTATGATCGCTCGATGGAAAGTACTTCTGGCGAACTTATTGAGCGCCTGATTGAAGAAAAGCAGAAAGGTCGTATTGACCTGAGTAAAGAGACAATTCTTAAACTCGATCAGATTTTAAAGCGTGCCGATCTTACCAAATTTGCTCGTATTGCGCCAGGTGAAGGTCAGGCTCAGGCAGACCGTTTTGTTGCAGAAGAAATTGTAAAGGAAACCAAAGAGTCAATCCCAGAACCTACTGAAGAAGAGTTGATGCGTGATGCTGCTTACAGGGAAGCTTTGGCGCAGCGACGTAAACGTAAACTTATTTTTACTGGTGTTCTTGGTGTATTGGGTATTTTAATAATCGCCACGGGAATTTTAATTGCTACTAAAGGTTTCGATTTTGTAAAAGACAATTTTATCGGTCATCCTTCAAAAGATTTATTGGAAGGCGAGTGGGTGCGTAGTGAATATGGTTACCCTCCTGTAATTGTAAGTACACCAAAAGTTCTCGAGCGTACGGTAGTTCCGTTGCCAGACTCGTTGGCGATGCAGGTAAATATGAACTCATTTGCTTACGGAAGCATTATCGACCAATTTTATGTTGTAGTTAATAATGTACGATTTCCTGGTGAGCAGGAAGCCAATCTGGAAGGAGCCGTTCAGGG
>CAXPQP010000045.1:0-32292 GCA_964219495.1 Leeuwenhoekiella sp.
CAGTATCACCTGTACCAATTGCCCAAACTGGCTCATACGCCAATACAATATGTGTCCAAGCGTCTGCATCTAGGTGAAAAAGCGCCTGACTGATTTGCTTATTTACAACTTCAAAATGCTCTCCGAAGTTTCGGTCTTTCAATTCTTCACCAAAACAGTAAATTACTTTCATTGAATTTTCAAGAGCTGCATTTACTTTTTCAGCTAATAAATCTTCTTTTTCGCCAAAATATGCACGACGCTCGCTGTGACCTAAAATAACGGTTTTTATACCCACACCTTTAAGCATAGTTGCGCTGATCTCTCCAGTAAATGCTCCAGAGGTTGATTGGTGCATATTTTGGGCTGCCACTTCAATATCGGTGCCTTTTAGACTTTCGAAAGCAGTATATAAATTGGTAAATGGAGGTGCAATAATTACCTCTGCATCTGAAGTTTTTTCAATTTTCTTAAGGCCGGCAATCAATTCTTGCGTTTCTGCAAGGTCGGTGTTCATTTTCCAGTTACCGGCAACGATATGTTTTCTCATTATAAGTTGTTTTTTAGTTGATTATCTGATGTGGTTATAGCTTTGTAAACCTGTATGCTTCCATCGGGATTTATTAAAATATAGCGTGGGATCCAGTCAAGGTCTATTGATTTGCAAAGTGGCCCTTTCCAGCCAGAGGAAATATAGTAATGATCTCCTTTTAATTCGTATTTCTCAATGCCCCCTTTCCATCGGTCCAGATCTTTATCGAGAGATAAAAAGACGTAATCGAGGTCCTGATGTTCCTTTTGTAATTCTTTAAGGGCTGGAAATCCTGCTATGCAATCTTTACACCAGGAAGCCCAAATGTCTAATAACACAGGTTTATTTGCGTGATCTTTTAATACCTGAGCAAATGTTACCTGAGTTCCATCTCTGTTAACAAGCTTATCCTGAAGCGCTTCCTTGTTAAAATGAGTCTGCTGCGAAAAGATTACAGAAGTACCAATAAGGCAAAATAATAGGGTTATTTTCTTCATAAACAAGATAATCGCTAAAAATAGCTACATCAAATTGATTATACAACTATCTACTTACCTAATGCGTACTTTTGGGTCAAGAAGGCCATAAATAATATCGACTAAAATATTAATTAGGATAAACATTGTGGCAATGATTAAAACCGAACCCATAATGATAGGCAGATCAAGGGTGTTTAAAGCAACTACGATTTCTTTTCCAAGGCCATTCCACCCGAAAATATATTCCACAAAAACTGCTCCCGCCAGCATAGATGCAAACCAGCCTGATACCGCAGTAATTACCGGATTAAGTGCATTTTTTAAAGCATGCCTCCAGACGATTTGGGTTTTGTTTAGACCCTTAGCCTGTGCGGTACGTATGTATTCCTGATTGTAAACTTCGAGAATTGAGTTGCGCATCAATTGAATGACCACTGCCAGCGGGCGAATTCCTAATACAATAGCTGGTAACAGAATGTTTTTCCATTGGATGTTGATACCTTCTCCAAAATCGTCCATGGCATATAAACTTCCGGTCATATTCAGGTTGGTGTACTGGTGTAATACATAACCAAACAACCACGCAAAAAGAATAGCGCTGAAAAAACTGGGAACACTCATTCCCAGTGTACTTACAACCTGTATCAATTTGTCGAGCCAGGTGTCTCTGGCATTTGCCGAAACTACACCCAGGAAAATACCCAATAGCATTGCCAGACTAATAGCGCTAACGGCCAGAACTATAGTATTGGGTAAGGTCTCACCAATTACTTCGGTTACAGTCTTACCTGTTTTTTGGAAAGATTCTCGCAGATAGGGTTTCTTCAAAACTAGACTTCTGTCGCCAATGGCCAAGATTTTCAAGAAATCATATTTGCCACTCGTTAAGCTGGTATAATTGTCTCCGTTGGTTGAATGTATGGAGATAGGAGACAGGTCGTTTAGATGATATGCGTATTGAGTGCTCACTGGCTGATCAAAGCCATACTTATGTTTGATGATAGCAAGTTGCTCAGGATCTTCGTTTTGATCGAGCATCATACGTGCCGGGTCTCCTGGTAGTACTGTAAAAAGTAAAAATACCACGGTCACCACACCAAATAACGTGAGCAATGCGTAAAAGAGTTTATTTAAGATATACGAACTCAGAGTCTTTTAATTTCAGAAAGTTTCAAGGGTTTAAATTGAGCGTCTTTGCCCATAAGATCTGCTACGTATTCTTCAATAGTGCGTTTAAAACCAGCTGCTTTACGACGTTTGTTCAAGGTTTCAGGATCAGAAACAGGCCAGATAAAAAAGCCGTTTTCAGCAGTTATTTGGGCTTGTGTACCGTAAATCTGCTCTTTGTCCTGCATCATTAAATGCTTGTCTTCGAGAATAGCTACCTGCGTCATTGGGATTTCGCCATTGGCTGCGGCTTTTTTTAAAATCTCCAGATACTTTTCTATTTCGCCTGGATTGTGAGCAATAACTTCCAACGCAACGAGATTAGTTGGTTCTCCTACCAAAGTTTTGCCGGGATAACCATAACGCTCGATAATTCTCTGAATACGTTTAAAATTTGTAGTGTCTAGCATCCGTTGTTTTTTCCAAAGATCACCTGTGTAATCCTCCTCAGGAACACCTAATTCTTCAGCAAGTGCTTTTCGTTTGTCCGGATCTGTCTCCTGAATTAGCGGACGGTATAAATTGTCTAAGCGGGTAATACTATCCAGTTGAAATTTTAGATTGAAATCAAGATCAAGTTTTGCTGTTGGCAATTTTTCAAGTTCAATCTCCTCAGCGTCATTCCAATGTTTTTTCTGAATAATGGTACCGTTGTTTAATTTCAATATTCCGGGATTGCTACGTACAATCGTCTTTAAAGTTGTCGCATCGGTAAAATAAAAATCAAAGTTGATGTCCTGCTTCAGTTTTAAAGAATTTACTTCATCTTCTCCCGAAGCCGTAAGGCCAATTACCTGATAACCCCTTCTGATAGCATCATTCGTAAGATTTTTAATAGCCGGCCAGCCATTCCATTCTGTTTTACTTAAATCATAGGCTATAATTACAATGAGATTAGGGGTGTTTAGAAACTCTTCAGCATAATCTTCTCCATCCTTTTCAATTGTGAAATCGTGAACGGGAGGCACATAACCTTTAGTGACCAGTTCGGTATCAACTTCGATAAATTCTCCTTCTACATTGGGATATTCGCCTTGGGTAGTGAACACTTTTTCCTCTCCATTTATGTTGAATTTCCAATTGTAGTTAAATATGTCAACGGGAGCCCCTTCAGGAATTTCCATTCCTTTAGCGATGTTAGTACCAACTTTATAGGCTCTAAAATCTATTACCGGAAGGTGCATCAATACATAGTAGCCAAAGCTAAGACAGGCGATAAACGTTGCGAATATGATAATGGAACGGCCAAAATTGCTGAAAAACGGCTGAATGTGTTTAATATTGATAAACAGAAAAACAATTAGAATGAGTAGGATGACATCTTTTGTAAAAGATTGCCAGGGCGTAAGTGGTAAGGCATCACCAAAACATCCACAATCGGTTACTTTGTTAAAGTAAGCCGAGTAAAACGTGAGAAAGGTGAAAAAGATAATCATCAATAACAAAAGCCAAAGGGTAGGGCGTTTGTAGTAACCTATAATAAGTGCAACTCCCAAAACCAGCTCGAGAATTACCAGAATAATTGCCATACCCAGTGCAAACGGACTTAAAAATTCGAGATTGAGAACGTCTGGAGCAAAGTATTCCTGAAGTTTGAATGAAAATCCTACGGGATCATTGAGTTTTACAAAACCTGAAATGATAAACAGGATACCAACAAAAATACGTGTGAAACCTACAAGTGCTTTCAAATTTATTTGGTTTTAGATTCTTCAATATGAATTAAAGCAAAGACCGCGTAATTAATCATATCCTGATAATTAGCATCTATACCTTCAGAGACCAGGGTTTTTCCACGGTTATTTTCAATTTGTTTTACGCGCAACAATTTCTGTAAAATCAGATCGGTTAGTGAGCTGATACGCATATCGCGCCATGCCTCTCCATAGTCGTGATTCTTATTTAGCATCAATTCTTTGGTGATTTTCACGTGTTTATCGTAAGCTTCAAGCGCCTCTACCAGCTTAAGATCGGGTTGTTCTACTACACCTTTTTCAAGTTGAATCAAGGCCATAACTGAGTAATTGATGATGCCTATGAATTCAGAACTTTCATCTTCATCAATTTTATGAACTGCATTTTCCTGAAGTCCACGTATGCGTTGTGCCTTAATAAAAATCTGATCGGTAAGCGATGGAAGTCTTAAAATACGCCATGCACTGCCATAATCGCTCATTTTTTTGGAAAATAAATCCCGGCATATGTTGATTACCGCGTCGTATTGTGCTGAAGTTTGCTTCATGAATTATTTGTTGCTGCTTAAATGCCAAACCTTTGCCTCCTGAATTAGAGACTTATAATCCCGGTTTCCGGTTAAGGTCGGCGATTTTCTGTAAATTTCGCCTAAAATACGCAATCTCTAAAAACCGAAAGGCAATAATATGGCAAGCATTAACTGTAAGGGTAAACTAATTGACCTGGCTAAACCTCGGGTAATGGGAATTCTTAATGTTACACCCGATTCGTTTTACGATGGTGGCAAGTTTGCGAATGAATCTGCAATTCTGTCTCAAGTTGAAAAGATGCTAAATGAGGGAGCCGATTTTATTGATGTAGGTGCCTGTAGTTCGAGGCCTGACGCTATTGATATTTCGGTACAAGAAGAAATGTCCCGCCTGATTAATGCAGTTGAACTCATTCTGAAAAATTATCCTGAAGTTCTTATTTCTGTAGATACATTTAGAGCTAAAGTGGCAAAAGCAGCTATAGAAGCAGGTGCGGCTTTAATAAATGATATTTCTAGCGGATTGTTAGATGCCGAAATGTTGCTGACAGTGGCTGAGCTCCAGGTTCCTTATATTATGATGCACATGAAAGGAACTCCGCAAACCATGAAAAATCTAGCCCAGTATGAGGATCTAATGAGAGAAGTGATTTATCATCTGAGCGAGCGTCTATCTGCTGCCCGGATTTCAGGAATTAATGATGTTATTATCGATCCCGGATTTGGCTTTGCAAAAAATATTGCCCAAAATTTTGAACTGCTCAATAAGTCAGAACAACTTCAAATGGTGGATGTTCCTGTTTTAATTGGGATATCGCGAAAATCAATGATTTATAAAACGCTTGAAGTTTCTCCTCAAGAAGCTTTGAATGGCACTTCGATTTTAAATACTATAGCTTTGCAAAAAGGTGCATCTATATTAAGAGTACATGATGTGAAAGAAGCAGTTGAAGCTGTAAAATTACTGAGCATGCTTTCGCAAAGCTAAAGAGATACCGCTGCAAGTTAAAGACAGTTGCTATCTTCGCACTCCGGTAGTTCAAAACAGAACTATTCCCTAAATTGAATCAAATGTTTATGAGCATTTTTTATATCCTTATTGGATTGACGCTTCTGGTTGTTGGTGGTGAGTTTTTAGTACGATCTTCTGTAGGTTTATCTTTTAAGCTGAATCTTTCTAAAATGGTAATTGGTCTTACTGTTGTGTCATTTGCAACTTCAGCACCAGAGTTGCTGGTAAGCCTGCAAGCCGCTCTTGACGGTTTTTCAGATATCGCTTTAGGAAATGTTATAGGTAGCAATATTGCCAACATTGCATTGGTATTAGGATTAACTGCTATCATATCAACCCTGGGTATCGATTCAGACTTTTTTAGATTTAACTGGCCGGTGATGGTTTTGTTTTCATTAGGTCTCTATCTAGCATTGATAAATGACGGCATGCTTTCTAAGCTTGAAGGGTTTATACTTCTAACTTCTTTAGTTATTTATTTAATTCTTCTTATTCGCAGGGCTAAACATGCACGCCCAACTGAAGAAGGACAGAATGATGAGGTTGATGCCGGATTGTCGAAAACCTCCTATTTTAAAATAACGGTATGGTTACTTATAGGTGCTGTATCACTTTATTTTGGCTCCGAATGGCTGGTGAAAGGAGCCACACAACTCGCTCAATCGCTGGGAGTGAGTGATTATGCTATTTCGGTAACCGTTATTGCGATCGGGACTAGTGTTCCCGAGCTTGCAGCCTCACTAATTGCAGCTCTTAAAAAGGAGAAGGCCATTTCTCTTGGGAATCTAATTGGGTCAAATATATTTAATATTGCTTCCGTTTTAGGGCTAACTGCGCTTATTACGCCAATTCCGGTGGTAGATGATCGCATCCTGGACACCAATATGTTTTGGCTTTTAGGCTTTGCTATAGTGTTGCTTCCGCTTGGGCTTCTTCCTTTAAAAATGGAGCTTAATCGCTGGAAAGGTCTTATTCTATTTGCAGCCTATTGTGTTTTCATAGGTTTGGCGTTTAGCTAGAATATAGATAGTAATTATTAAAATAAAAGTTTTTTTGGCCAAGACTGAATTTCTAAAAGAGAAAATATTTTCATTAAAAAAGCCCGCAAATAGCGGGCTTTAATTTTATCAGTCTAAAAAATCCTTAGATTTTCTTTTCTGCAGTTTTTACAGTCTTAACGATACGACCTGCAACTTTGTATGGGTCTGCGTTAGAAGCTGGACGACGATCTTCTAACCATCCTTTCCAACCTTTCTCAACTGTGATAATTGGAATACGGATAGAAGCACCACGGTCAGAGATTCCGTAAGAGAAATCGTGAATAGACGCAGTCTCGTGCTTACCAGTTAAACGCTGATCGTTAAATTCACCATATACAGCAATATGCTCAGCAGTAACAGGACGGAAAGCCTCACAAATAGTCTCATATACATCTTTAGAACCAGCAGTTCTCAAAGTAGTGTTAGAGAAGTTAGCGTGCATTCCACTACCATTCCAGTCACCTTTAATTGGTTTAGGGTGGTACTCGATATACCAACCGTAATCTTCAGTAAGTCTTTGTAATAAATAACGAGCTATCCAGATTTCATCACCTGCTTTCTTAGCTCCTTTAGCAAAAAGTTGGAATTCCCACTGTCCACTAGCAACTTCCTGGTTGATACCTTCAAAGTTAAGACCAGCATCGATACAAAGATCAGCATGCTCTTCTACAAATTGTCTTCCGTGGGTGTTTTTACCACCTACAGAACAGTAGTACATACCTTGAGGACCTGGGTATCCACCTACTGGGAAACCTAGAGGTAATTGAGTGGCTTTATCCATAATGAAATATTCCTGCTCAAAACCGAACCAGAAATCATCATCTTCATCATCAATTTGTGCGCGTGCATTTGATGGGTGAGGAGTTCCATCAGGGTTAAGAACTTCCGTCATTACCAAATAGCCATCTCTACGAGCTGGATCTGGATATATAGCAACAGGCTTTAATAAGCAATCTGAAGAACCACCTTCAGCTTGTTGGGTAGAAGAACCATCAAATGACCAGGTTGGGCAGTCTTCCAGCTTACCGCTGAAGTCTTCCTCGATCTTGGTTTTACTTCTTAAGTTGGCAGTTGGCGTATAGCCGTCAAGCCAGATATACTCTAATTTTGATTTGCCCATAATAAATTGGTTTTTAAATTTTTTGAATTAAACGAAGACAAATATAACATTTCTTTAATACTTGGTATTTTTTATTCGGGGGGTGAGGCGGTCTTATTAACGGAAAAAATTTAATAACCCCCTTAAAATTTGGGAGTATATTGCGAAATCATATATTTTTGTCGGGTTCAATTTAGTATTTCATAAAAATAAGCCCGTCATGAACACATTACGATTTTTTGCACTTAAGGAAAATTACAGTAGAAAATTTGTTCAAGTATCTGAAAATCAGAGGAGATCTGCTTTTTTTGGAAATCATGTTTTTGGTAAAAAAGCGATGCGCCAGGTACTTTCCGCGGAAGCCTATAAAGCTGTAGAAGACGCAATTAACACAGGCTCAAAAATTGAGCGGGCTATGTCTAACAGTATCGCTGCAGGCATGAAACTCTGGGCTCTCGAGCTTGGAGCGACACATTACACGCATTGGTTTCAACCTTTAACAGGAGCAACAGCTGAAAAGCACGATGCTTTTTTTGAAACGGATTGGGAAGGCAATGCGATGGAAAAATTTGACGGCGCTCAGCTGGTTCAGCAGGAACCCGATGCATCATCGTTTCCTCACGGTGGAATACGAAATACTTTTGAAGCCCGTGGCTATACGGCCTGGGATCCTTCGTCCCCAGCTTTTATACTAGATACAACTTTGTGTATTCCCACAGTTTTTGTGTCGTATACCGGTGAAGCTTTAGATAACAAAACACCTTTATTGAGAGCTCTTGGAGCAATTGATAGCTCAGCTACAGCAGTTGCCCAATATTTCAATAAAAGTGCAAGTAAGGTTACTGCAACATTGGGCTGGGAGCAGGAATATTTTTTGATAGATGCTGCGCTTGCTGCCTCGAGACCCGATATTATGCAAACCGGTCGCGCTATGCTGGGACATGCTCCTGCAAAAGGGCAACAATTAGATGATCATTATTTTGGTTCTATACCTGCACGAGCGCTTAATTTTATGAAAGATCTGGAGCAGCAGTGTATGCTTCTGGGTATTCCGGTGAAAACACGACACAATGAAGTTGCACCAAATCAATTTGAACTAGCACCCGTTTTTGAGGAAGCAAACCTTGCAGTAGATCACAATTCTTTGATTATGGATTTGATGGATCGTATTGCTGAACGTCACCATCTCAAAGTCCTGTTTCATGAAAAGCCATTTGCCGGCGTCAACGGTAGCGGAAAGCACAACAACTGGTCTTTGATGACCGATACCGGAGTTAATTTATTAAGTCCGGGAACGACACCGACTAAAAATCTTCAATTCCTAACCTTTTTTATTAATACTATCAAAGCGGTTCAGGATAATGAAGAATTGTTGAGAGCATCAGTTGCTTCAGCATCCAATGACCACCGCCTAGGTTCGAGCGAAGCTCCACCGGCAATCATGTCTGTCTTTATAGGTAAACAATTAACTAAAGTTCTTGACGAACTTGAGAAAGTTACAGACGGGAAACTTTCGCCACAGGAAAAGACTGATTTGAAGCTCAATGTGGTGGGTAAAATTCCTGAAATTCTACTTGATAATACCGATCGCAACCGTACTTCACCTTTTGCTTTTACGGGTAATAAATTTGAATTTAGAGCGGTGGGTTCTACTACCAATTGTTCACGCCCGATGGTGGTTTTAAATACGATTGTTGCTCGGCAGCTTTCAGCATTCAAAAAAGAGGTAGATGCCCTTATAGATGATAAAAACATGAAGAAAGATGATGCAATCTTCAATGTTTTAAGGGAATATATAAAGGCTTCTAAAAAGATTCGGTTTGAGGGAGATGGGTACAGTGAAAGCTGGCAGGCGGAAGCTAAAAAGCGAAAGCTGAGCAATAATAAAACAACTCCTGAAGCATTACAGGTACAGATTACAAAGCCGGTGATTCAGCTTTTTGAAGAAACCGGAGTGATGAATGAAACCGAATTGAAAGCGCGGTACGATATTGAACTGGAAGAGTATGTAAAGCGTATTCAGATAGAAAGTAGAGTATTGGGAAATATTGCTCAAAATCACATCATACCAACAGCCATTCGCTATCAAAATCTACTTATAAAAAATGTCAAGGGACTTAAGGAAATCTTTGGTTCTGATTATAAAAAGCTTGCTAGTGAACAACTCATTCTTATTGAGAAAATTTCAGAATACATAAAAAGCATCAACCAGCTTACTTTTGAAATGATTGAATCCCGAAAAGTCGCCAATCAGGAAGAAATGGCTAAACGGGCCAGGCGCTATACAGATGAGGTATTACCATTTTTTGATAAGATTCGATACGCATCAGATAAGCTAGAGTTGTTGGTAGAAGATAAACTGTGGCCTCTCACCAAGAATAGAGAGTTACTCAATCTGAATTAATCTTGAGTAGGTTTATTACAGTATCATTTTTAAGTTAAGAATATTAATTAACGCTTACAGAGCTGGTAATCTTATTCTTACACTTAGAATTTTAAATTTAAAAAGGGTGTTTTTCCCTTTTACCTGTTCACCCTAGTGACAATGGGGTTTTCTGAGTTATAACGTTTTCGCTTTTAAGGGAGTTCATCGAAAACATCAAAATGTCTCAGTTTGAGCCTGATAGTTTTTCTTACATTAGCTATGCAAAAGCACCTGACTTCCCCTTACTAGCTTTTGTATGTAAACTCTTTCCCCTTTAAGAGCATTAAGTTATCAGATGAGAATCTGTTGATTTTTGAATTGTATTTATTAACCATTCTAAATATTATTAATTAAAACTTTTCAAGTATGAAGAAAGTTATTTTATGCGCTGGTGCTCTTATGTTCGGTGCAATGTCGTTTGCACAGTCAAACGTAAGTACAGTAAATCAAATGGGTTCAGGCAATTCCTCTGATGTTGATCAGGTTGGTAGTATGAACGATTCTGATGTAATGCAAGATGGAACTCTCAATAGTTCAACTGTAAATCAATTAGGTGCAGACAACTTAAGTGAGGTAAGTTCAACTGGACGATTAAACTCATCTCAAGTTCAACAAGTTCATAACGACAATGAAAGTTATGTTACTCAAATAGGTTCACAAAACGGATCTCGAGTTCTTCAAGGTTTTGTGAATAGTGGAGGAGGAATCTCTAGAGTTGGTAATGAAAACTATAGTGAAGTTTATCAGGAAGGTTTCCGTAATTCTTCATTAGTTCAACAGCAGGATGTTGCAGCAGACCCTAGTACATTGAATGGGTCTCTTGTAGAGCAAATAGGGGATTTAAACTCAAGTCGAGTTTCTCAATTAGGAGATGAAAATTTTTCAGATGTTAAGCAGCACGGTAATGGAAATACTGGAACTGTATTTCAAGATGGAGATCGCAACCAATCATATGCTCATCAAGGAGGATTTGGTTATGTGAGTAATGATAATGAAAGTCAGGTTACTCAAGTAGGCGATGGTAATTATAGCCACGTAGACCAATATGGTGGATTAGGTACCGATGAAAGCACTTCCATGGTATCACAAACAGGAAATGGAAACTACAACTATCTTCAACAAGATGGTGATTTTCATACCTCTGATGTAACCCAAACAGGTGATAATAATTATAGTTATACCTATCAATACGGCCTGGGACATATGAGTACTGTTACACAGGATGGTACTTCTAATCAAAGTGTAGTAAACCAGTTAGGGACAACCCACGTTAGTACAGTTGCACAATTAGGTAGTTTAAATAACTCCAATGTTTTTCAATCTAACTAGTGTTTAAGTCTTTAAGGCCTGAGTAATCAGGCCTTTTGTATTATATATATTTTAAAAATTAACCATTCTATTATATTAATCTAAAACTATTTCAATGAAAAAATTAATTCTTAGCGCTAGTGCTTTATTAGTAGGAGCTATGGCGTTTTCACAATCTAACGTTAGTGATGTTACTCAAACAGGTGTTGGAAATGGCTCTACAGTTTCACAGACCGGAATGAGTAATGATTCTGATGTTATTCAAGATGGGGATGAAAACCTTTCAGATGTGATGCAAAACGGAAATTCAAATGTCTCCTATGTTGAGTCTTTGGGTAATTCAAATGACAATATGGTTTCACAAACCGGAAATTTAAACGATGCGATTATAGGACAAGGGTATATGGGAGACAATCCAGGAAATGATTTTAATCACGCCACTATTGAACAAGTGGGTGATGAAAACGAGGCCGTTATTGGGCAGCTTGCAGATGTCGATGGTTCAGATTATAACAGATCAAGGATTGATCAGGCCGGGGATAATAACTGGGCAGGTAACGGGCAATATGGAGATCGTAACCTTTCTTATATTCGACAAGGTCTGGGAGCAGCAACTAATAATTACGCAATAGTTCTTCAAACAGGAGATTATAACAGATCTTATGATTATCAGTACGGTAATGCTAATAATGCCGAAACAGTGCAGGTAGGAGACCGTAACTTCTCAAGAGTTGCTCAATATGTAGAGGGTAATGATTCAGATGTCTATCAAACAGGTAATGGTAATTACAGCTGGGTAAACCAAAGAGGTATTAATAATGTAAGCCTCGTTGATCAGCAAGGGGATTTGAACTCAAGTACAGTTAGTCAATTAGGAGCAACCCATATGAGCACAGTAACTCAAATTGGGAATTCAAATACATCTACTGTTTATCAATCAAACTAGTTAAAGGAATAAAACCTTGAGAAGACCGTCTTTTAAAAGACGGTCTTCTTTTAATTTTTTAAACTTTTAAAATTATGAATCTGAGAATTTTATTTTCAATAGTCTTCTTTACTTTGTTCTCGAAGTTGTCTGCTTATTGTCAGGGAGTTAATTCTTTAAATGATTTTCAGATCAATCAAATTACTTCAAATCAAAATAACCCTTCCGCATTGAGTGAAGTCAATTCTCAAATTTATATTTCACAGGTAGGAGCATATAATACAAATCAGACTTCAGTATCTAGTCCGGATTACCGAATAAACTACACGCAGAGTGGATATGAAAATGAAATTTTAATAGTAGATGGAGCTTTTGGGAACAGTTTGAAGATCAATCAATATGGTCTTAGAAATACGGTATCCAAATTTAATTTGAACACTTTCGCCATTATTAACACTTCTGTAATTCAACAAGGAGAAAACCAAGACCTAACCATATTTGGAGAAAATAGTATTTCTCAAGCAATGAAAATTAGAATGACCGGAGAGAATCAAAGTTTAACTATTCGCAATTTTTATTAATACCAGATGAAAATTTGGAAGATTTGCATATTCTTTTTGATTACCACACAATGGTGTCAGGCTCAATTTTATAATAAAGAAGTTGCGAGCGAAATAGGTGTTGAGTCTAAAGGTGAATTGATAGTCTTAAAAGGTTTGATATCCAATAAAACTCAGATAAATACCAGTATTCGCTATAAGTTTTCAGTGATATTTCCTTCAGATCATGATGCAAGTTCAGTTGATAAAGAGGAAACAGAGGGTAGACTCGTGATTGCTCCTGGTGAAAAGCTTGAAGTTCTTTCGAAATCAATTCCAGCAATTGAGGATCAAAAAATTATTATCCTGTTTTTAGTTTACGATTTAGACGATAAACTAATAGGCAAGGATCGAAAGGTGATGCTAGGAGGAGAAATTATTGAAGAAGATTTAAATGTACGTGTTGTGCGTGCTCCAAATAATACTGATGTTTCAACTTCAAAAGGTGATGGTATTGTTCTTAAAGGTATTGTGATCGAAGACACCAAGACCAAACCTGGAAGTGATTTCTATAAAGCCTATTATTCTAATTATTTATCAAAAAATATTAATGGTTCTTCAATTGTAACCATCAAAGAAGTTCTTGCATTAGGTAGAAATACAAAAATTGAAGTTTTGGTTGCAGACACCAAGGTATTTGAATTTTTTGTAAGACCCTCATCAGAATATTTAAATCAAATGGCAGCAATAAGTTTAAATCAAACCGTTCGCCAACTTGATCTCAATTTTAAAAATCAGAATACCGTACAACATTATTAATCCTATGAAGCAGTTATTACTTTTCTTAATTATAGCTTTTGCTGGCACAGTAAGTTATAGTCAACAGTTAACCTATGAGCCCAAAAATCCAAATTTTGGAGGAGAGACTTTTAACTACCAATGGTTGTTAAGTTCTGCCAACGCTCAAAATTCTTTTAAAGATCCAAATGAACGGGAAAGTCTTTATGGGTCAGGCTCAGAACTTGAGCAATTTGCCAGCAATCTTAATAGACAATTATTAAGTCAGATTTCTAGAGGACTTTTTAGCGCTCAACTTGGTAATGGTCTTGAAGCTGGGACATACAACTTTGGATCACTGGCTTTAGAAATATATGACTCTACTGAAGGATTGGTGATCAATATTTTAGATACCAATACAGGAGAGCAAACCCAAATCATTGTACCTAATCAATAATGTGATGAATTTTAAACAAGTCGTTGCACAGATTTCTTGTGGACTATTGTTGGTTTCTTGCGGGACCTATTTAAATCAACCTGTTCAAAAGCAAGAAGCACGTACTGGTGAAACCTCTGGTTTTACCCAAAAACTGGTAGAATTCCCTGAACCGGCGGAGCCTATCGTTGCCGGTGTTTATAATTTTAAAGATCAAACGGGGCAATACAAGAACGTTGAGAATGGGAGTACATTTAGTACAGCTGTTTCTCAAGGTGCTACCACGATGCTTATTAAAGCACTTGAAGATTCTAAATGGTTTACACCTATTGAACGTGAGAACCTGGGTAATTTATTAAATGAGCGTAATATAATACGATCTACCCGAGACGAATATCGTAAGAACAGTAATCCTAACGAACCAAATCTACCACCTCTTCTTTATGCGGGAGTGCTTCTAGAAGGTGGAATCATTAGTTATGATTCAAATATAATTACAGGCGGTTTAGGTGCGCGTTACTTTGGTGTAGGAGGTTCTACACAATACCGCCAGGATCGAATTACGGTTTACTTACGTGCTGTTTCTACTTCAAGTGGAAAAATTCTTAAAACAGTTTACGTTTCAAAAACCATTCTCTCACAAGCTATAGATGCAAGTCTTTTCAGGTACGTGAATTTTCAGCGCTTATTAGAAGTTGAGACAGGTTATACAAAAAATGAACCTGTACAGCTTGCGATGAAAGAAGCTATTGAGAAAGCGGTTCAATCTCTAATTGTAGAGGGAATTCAAGATAGATTATGGTCTACCAAATCTGGAGACGAACTCAATCAACAATTGGTTGAGGACTATCAGCAAGAGAAAAAATTAGAAGAATCAACCGGTCTTTATGAGCGGGAGTTTTTTGAACAATCTTATAAAAATGCACTTAGTTTAGACTTGGGGGGTTCTTTTTACAAAGGCGATTATGGAAATGGAGCCTGGACACCATTGGTTCGATTGGGATATGACAGATCACTTTCAGATTATATGTCAATAGGAGTTAAGGGAGGATTTTTTCAACAAAAGGGCGGCTCCAATTACGATCAAAGTTTTGCAAATATTGATTTGAATCTGGAATTCAACCTGCTTAAAAACGATCGGTTCGCACCATTTATATATTTAGGCGGTGGACTTTTAACTAAACTAAGTGAAGAAGATTCTCAAGATTCAGATTCTGTAAATGCAGCTGGCAAGTTTCAATATGGTTTAGGGTTGAATTACTATTTGAATAAGCGACTTAGTTTGCGATTATGGGCTGAACACAACATTCCATTTTCAGATAATCTAGATGGTGTTGATAGTGGGAAGTATACAGACTTTTATTACAATCTTGGTTTGGGATTGCAATATCATTTCAATTTTTAAATCAGAGGTACAGATAAAACTTTAGAAAATAATGGGAATGAAAATTAAATATATAATTTCTTGCTTGGTAATGCTCATTGCAATCTCGTGCAATGAAGATCCTATAAGTGAATTTGGTACTGGTACGATTACTGGAAAAGTTGTTACAGATGGAGAAAATCTACCACTTGAAAATGTCAAAATCAGCTCCAATCCGGTTTCTAATACCGTTTTCACTGATAGTGATGGTAATTTTACAATAAATGACGTAGAGGCAGGGCAATACTCGGTTCAGGCTGAATTAGACGGTTATGTAACCGCTTTTGAAGCTTCAAGAGTGGAAGAAGGTAAGGTTAATAATATAGTTTTTGAACTTGAAGTAAGTACTTTGAATAATCAACCTCCGTTATCTCCTGCACTTGTAAGCCCAGCAGATAACAGCAAAGAGTTACCAACAGATGTTAGCTTTTTATGGACTTCAGGTTCTAATGATGATGATGATCTGGTCTACACACTAGAGTTGCGTAATGTCGATGACAATACAATTGAACGTTTTGAGAATATTACCGATACTACTTTTGCTGTATCTAACCTGGATAGAGGTACCTCATTTGTTTGGCAGATACTGGTTTCTGATGATATTAATGAACCTGTGCGCAGTGCAACTTCCCAATTTTCAACTGCTGGTTACAGTTCAAAAGAGTATCATTTTACCAGAATCATAAATGGAAATGCTGTTATCTTTTCATCAAATGCAGATGGTTCAGAACAAATTCCATTAACCGCATCAGATCAAAATAATTTTAGACCTCGAAAAAATACCGAAATAGGTAAAATTGCATTTTTACGGACTGTGGGTGGTAATTCTCAGCTTTTTACTATGAATCTTGACGGTACAGAACAGAAGCAAATTACACAAGAAGTACCTGTTGCAGGTTTTAGAATTTCAGAATTAGATTTTACCTGGGCTCAAAATGGTAGTAAACTCTATTACCCACATTTTGATAAGTTGTACAGTATAAACTTGGATGGTTCAGGAAGAACACAGCTTTATAAAACAGCTGATGGTTCTTTTATAAGTGAAGTGGCGGCTACCGATTTTGATGATAATTTGATTGTGATTAAAACCAATAATAATCAGGGCTATGATGCCAGTATTTATACTGTAAGTCTTAGCTCACAAAGTGTAGGAACGGTAATTCTTGAAAATGAACCTGGAGCGGCAGGTGGTCTGGATATTGATGCTAATGGGACTAAAGTCCTTTATACTCGAGATATTTCTGGGTCACAAAATGATAGTTATCGGATTTTTAGAAGTAGAATTTTCACCTACAATCTCAATACGCAGGTAAGTTCGCAGATTATTGAGAGTGTACCTTCCGGTAAGAATGATTTAGACCCCAGTTTTTCGCCAAATGAAGGAGCTGTCGTATTTACACGAGTTTCAAATAATGCCACAGCAATTCCAGAAGTTTACCAGGTTGAGTTTGTAACGACCGGGACCAATGCGGTGAGTTTACTTTTCACCAACGCATATATGCCCGATTGGGAGTAATAACTCTTTGAATGAGATATTAAAAACGTCCTGAAATTTTCAGGACGTTTTTATTTCTTATTTTTGCGAAATAGTATCAAATAATGAGTGAAGAGATTTCAAAACGTTACGCACAACGCGGCGTATCTGCTGGTAAAGAAGAAGTTCATAAAGCCATAAAAAATGTAGATAAAGGCTTATTTCCTAAAGCCTTTTGTAAAATTGTCCCCGATTATCTTACTGGTAGCGATGAGCATTGTCTCGTAATGCACGCAGATGGTGCGGGTACCAAGTCATCATTGGCATATATGTACTGGAAAGAAACCGGTGATCTCTCCGTCTGGAAAGGAATTGCTCAGGATGCTTTGATTATGAATGTTGATGACCTGCTGTGTGTGGGTGCGACAGATAATATTCTACTTTCTTCCACTATAGGTCGCAATAAAAACCTGATCACCGGAGAAGTTATCTCTGCAATTATAAATGGAACTGAAGAGCTTATTGCCGATTTGGCAAACCATGGTGTAACCATTAAAAGTACCGGAGGCGAGACCGCAGATGTTGGTGATCTGGTACGCACGATCATTGTAGATTCAACTGTTACCGCCAGAATGAAAAAGGAGGACGTTATTGACAATGCAAACATTAAACCAGGTGATGTAATTGTGGGACTCGCCAGCTTTGGGCAGGCAACCTATGAGAGTGAGTATAATGGAGGTATGGGAAGTAATGGTCTTACTTCTGCACGTCATGATGTTTTTAATAAATACCTGTCGGCAAAATATCCTGAAAGTTTTGATGCTTCGGTACCTGAAGATTTGGTTTATAGCGGTTCTAAAAAGCTCACTGATTCTGTAGCCGATAGTCCAATCGATGCTGGGAAATTGGTTTTATCACCTACACGTACTTACGCTCCGGTAATCAAAAAAATTCTGCAGGATGTTGATCGCGATTTGTTACACGGAATGGTTCATTGCAGCGGTGGTGCGCAAACTAAAATTTTACACTTTGTAGAAAACCTGCACATTTTAAAAGATAATCTATTTGATTTGCCTCCTCTTTTTAAACTTATTCAGGAGGAAAGTAAGACAGATTGGAGAGAGATGTATCAGGTATTTAATATGGGGCACCGTATGGAATTGTATGTTGACCCTAAGCTTGCAAATCAAATCATAAAAATTTCGGAGTCTTTTAATATTCCGGCGCAGATTGTAGGGCGTGTTGAAGCGTCTGATGAAAAGCGTTTAACAATTAAAAGTACTTTTGGAACGTTTACCTATTAGAATTCTATAACACACCTATTTTGAAACAGTTATCTTTTTATTTCGTTCTGGGCTTATTTTTATTTTCGATCACGGGTTATGCACAACACGTGGTTTTTCCGCTTCCTATTAAGAGGAGCACTATCAAAAAGCTTGATGAACGTTTCAATAAAAAGGAAGAGTCAAAGTGGGTTAAGAAGAATCAGGCTGGGGTTGACTTAAGCGAAGTTGCTTTTGTAAACTGGAACTCCGGGGGTACCAATTCGTTTTCAGGGCTAGCTGAGGTTAAATTTGAACGTAATTATAGTGACAAGCTTACCAAATGGCGTAACCGGTTTGTAGGACGTTTTGGTATAAATAGCCAGGAAGGTCGTGAAATCAGAAAGACCGATGATCAATTAGAGATTAATTCAGATTTTGGTTATCGAAGAGATACAATCTCAAATTGGTATTACTCAGCTAAATTCCGATTTGCTTCTCAGTTTACAAACGGGTATAAATATCCAGATACCAAAACTCCGATTTCTCAATTTCTAGCACCAGGTTATGTGTTTCTAGGGGTAGGTAGCGAGTATGGTAAGCGTATGGATAATCTTTCGATCTATGCTTCTCCACTAACTTATAAGTCAACCTTTGTATTAGACCAGCAACTGGCAAATAATGGTGCTTTTGGTGTTGAGCCGGCGGTGCGCGATGCAGATGGTAACATCATCAAAGAAGGAGAAAATTTCAACAGCGAATTAGGTATTTTACTTCAAAGTCTCTGGAAAGCTCGTGTGATGGAAAATATCAATTTTACCAATACGGTGAATTTATACACAGACTACCTGAACAGCTTTGGAAATATAGATATAGACTGGGAACTCAACTTTAATTTTAAGGTGAACAGCTTTGTTCTTGCCAAACTCGGTTCTCATTTACGCTATGATAATGATATTAAGATTACAGAGACTAATGTAGACGGTGAAAAAGAAGTTATGGGAGCCCGTGTACAGTGGAAACAGCAATTAGGTATTGGGGTAATTGTAGATTTTTAATTATTTTTTACTTGTTGAAAACCAACGCAAAACGTTTTACGTATATATTTACCTTAAACCAACCCCTAATACGCATAATTTGTAATGTTTTTAAAAAATACCCCTAAGTCACAAGCTGTTTTTATTACAATCTTAATTATCCTGCTAACCCTAAATTTAGGGGTTATCTATTTTTACAATCTTGAAGTAAGCAGGTTTGCACGGCTTATAACCATCTTTGCCTTCGGTATTTATTATGCCGCAACTAAAAAAATTACTAATGTCTGGACGGTTTCTGCAATCACGCTTTTATTTACCAGAGATTTATTCTTTCAGTTTTATGAGCAGGGTTGGGGTTATAAACTCTATTTGATTATTGGAACGCTTTGTTATTTGACAATTGTTTTGGAGCGACTTCCTAAGTTTTCAGAGTTAAAATTTAAGCTGAATATTATTCTCGTAACCAGTCTTTTGGTTGCTTTGAATACCTATACGTTGTATATCATTATGAATATGCAAATGATCACCTATACCTTTCACGATGCTATTGAACCTATTTTGTTCTACATCTATGGTGCAGCGATGATGATTTTAGGTGTACAATCAATTCTTTATAATAATAAGTACAACAGCAACCGCTCCTTATTGTACGTGTTCTTTGCTTTTGGTTTTATATTCTCTGATATAGCTGCGCTTTTTGCGTACTATTTTGAGTTTGATATGTTCTACTTCTTTGACCGATTTTTCTTTATCTCTGCAACCGCATTACTTGTAAAGTATGGCCTTAATTACGAAAGTGTAAAAGAGGAGTACTATCAGTATGAAATGATAGATAAGAAACTTTAACTTTATCGGCTAAGCAAAATCGTAATTTTTAATTCTATGAATAACCTATTGGGTATTGGTTCGCGTGTTAAACACGCTACTTATGGGAGCGGAGTAGTAACGAATGTAACTTCTAAACATTATTGGATTACTTTTATTGAAAACGGACTGGAAACGCTTGATCTTGATGAAGACCTTGAAGTGATTGAAGCGGTAGAGGATGAGGTTGATACGGTAAGTTTTTACGAAGTTGAACGCACACTACGCGATTTGCTGAAGCAGTACTCAGACATCTCTGAAATTGTACCCATCGCCGATAAATACAAAGGAGGAACACTAATATTGAGTCCGGCAGATTCTAATCTTGCTCAAAAAGAAATCCCAATCGATACATTCTTCCATAAAATTGTTATGGTTCGTGATCGTATACGTGTAATGGAGCAAAAAATTAATTCTAGTTCTAATCTTGATGACCAGGAGAAGATAGATTTACAGCAATACGTCACCCGTATTTACGGGAGTCTTACAACCTTTAATGTCCTGTTTAAAAACAGCTCACAAAACTTCAAGGGAGAAGGAAAATCAAAATAATTCGATTAGTCTTTTGTTAAGCGAAATACTTCTTTTAATTCTGCCTCAACAGGTGAATTGTCTGGGTGTGTTTCCATAATATCTGCCATATACGCCCACCATTTTTTTACAATAGGATTTTGGGGTAGGCTGGAAGTTGTATGCCCTGCTTTCAATTTCTGAAAGGCAAAAAGTGTTTTGGTTTTTTCATCGAGGTAGATGTAGTATTCTTCTATACCAGATTCGTTGAGAAGCTCCTGAAGTTCTGGCCAGATGGCGTCATGGCGTTTTTTATATTCTTTCTCAAAACCGGGTTTGAGCTTCATCGTAAAGCAGTGTGTTTGCATAAGACCTTAGTTGGGTAATTCTTTATTAATTTCTTTTGAATCCTTATTAAATTCCATTTCGATTAGATTTTGAAGTTCTGTAAATTTTGTTGTTTCTACCGATACTAAATTTATTTTTTCTTCGGGATCTGCTTCAATATTGAATAACTCAAATTCAGGCTCTGCATTCAGATACCTGCTTCGAACAAGTTTGAAAGGGGGGAGAATTATAGATTCCTGCAAATGACCTCTAATATAAATAGGTTTTTCCCGCGAGATGCTTTCTACTTTTAATAAATTGCTCACCTGCTCGCCTTCGATAGTGTTAGGAAGTGAGGAAGATTGAGCCCAGTTTAGGAACGTAGGCATCCAATCGATCACACTTAAATAATTATCAACAGTGCCTGCCTGTAATTTTTCTGGCCAGGAAATGATAGCCGGTACCCTAACTGCACCTTCATAGTTCTTAGTTTTAAAATCTCGTAGTGGTTTATTACTTCCCAGAGTATAATTGGCTTCAAATTTACCATCATATTGGGTGTTGGGTATCCAATTTTTCTGCGCCCCGTTATCGCTAAAAAATAGAATCGCCGTGTTTTCTATTAATCCTTTATTTTCTAAAGTTTTCAATATTCTCCCAATTGCAGCGTCCATATGTGACATTGCAGCCGCATATGCGCGTCTGGTAGGATCTTCAATGCTTTCATACTGTGCTAACCACGATTGTGGCTCTTGCAGGGGGATATGAGGAGCGCTGTAAGCTACCTGCATATAAAAAGAAGCTTCCGGTTTTTGTTGAGAGATAAATGCTACAGCTTCTTGAGTCAGTAAATCGGTTACGTGGCCTTTTTCACTGATAAATTTTCCATTTCTATGCCAGGTGCTGTCCCCATTTTTATAGCGGTGCTCGTACTGGTCTAGCTGACCATGCAAAAAACCATAGGAGTAATCAAAACCATAAGCTTTTGGTCCATTTTCAGGATTTAAACCTAAATGCCATTTCCCCAAAAGTGCAGTATTATAATTTAAGTTTTTTAAAGCCTGTGGAAGAGTGGTTATACTATCAGGAAGTTTCAGTTCGCTCTTATCACTTATGGGAGCTACGATGCCCATTCTGCTTGCAGGTCTGCCGGTAAGAAAACTGGCACGGGCAGGGGAGCAGGTAGGATACGTATAAAAGCGATTTAAAATAAGGCCGTTGGCGGCAAGACTGTCTAAAGTGGGTGTTTGTATTTCTGAATCGTGAAAACTGAAATCATTCCAACCAGCGTCATCTGCAATTATTACCAAAAAATTAGGTCGTTCTTCAGAATGATTAACTATCGCTGTCTTTTTCTCCAAACAGGAGGAAAAGAGGTTAAAAAATAATGCTAAGGTGGTTAACCTTAGCATTATTTGAATTTTTCTAGATATAAACATAATCTATTTATTCTTCCTCATTCCATATAAAAGGTAAATACCAGTTTTCACGTACCATAAGTTTGGTGCGCACACTACCTGCCTGCGAGTTACCTTCAGCATTTAATTTTTCATATATACGATCTGCAAGAAAAGAAGGGTCATTTCGTCTTAAAGCGATACGCACTAGATCTCCCCAGCGGTTACCTTCATAGGCAAGTTCTAATGCAGCCTCTTCAATTAGATTATTTTCAATTGATATAACGCTATCTCCTTCAACTGTTGCACGCTCAACATAAGCACGACCGCGAATACCACCGTTTCTATGCCAATCAGCTCTAAAACGAGGGAAATCTCCGTTGCGAGCATCAAAATTATAAGGGAAAGGTTCAAAGGTTTGTTCTATATCTGTTTTGTCGGTAACTCCGGCAACAGTATATGCATTTTGGATTCCAAAATTGAGTAGAGCATCAGCTATACGACTTTGATTGTCTCGGTTTGCGGCCTCTGCATAACGTAAGTGTAGTTTTGCAGCTCTGTATAAAAACCACTCCCCATCAGTTTGAAATAAATCAATAGGCATTTGAGTTGCTGGATCCAGAAATTTGTAGATATACTTCATAATTACCTCATCACCATCGATAATGTTGTAGCTGAAACGTTTTCCTCTGGCATCGTATGGAAAACCATTGCGTTGGTTTTGTGATTCCCAAAGGTCGATTGATCGTTGAGAAGGTTTTACTAGATAATCACCTCCTCGATTTGAAAATAAATCGATAAACGGATTTTGAGGTGCAAAATTACTATCAAAAGGTAAGGACCAAATCCACTCAGTATTCCATAAAACATCGCGATCTCTTGCAAATATGGATCTCCAGCCTTGCACATTATTGTTTACAAGTGCCAGGCGATCCTGTTCTCTAAATCTCAGATAACCTACCGCAAGATCATTATTGTTGGCGACATCTGCATACTTTACTCTATACGTGTCAAAACGTTCTGAATCATTACCACTCATTGTACCTGTTTCCATTACGTTTTTATAATGAATAGCAGCCTGAGTATAGTTATTGTCCCAAAGATGCAAATCGCCTAGAAGACATTCTTTATTAATGAAAAATTTTGCGGTGTTATACCCGTCAACATTAATAACCAGGGAGCTGTCTGATGAGTACGGACTTGTGTAGCTGAAGTTCTCGGCGAAAGCGACCAATTGATCAATCAATTCTTCGAAAGAAATTCGTGGATATTTTGTAATGTCTTTTACATCATCAAGATTTTCAATAGGTTCTGTGATATAAGGTACAGAACCGTAATGAATACCAAGTTGAAGATATACCCAGGTTCTTAATGCACCTATATCTGAATAGCGCTGGTTGTATTCTACCTGACTGAATTTTTTATCAGCCAGCATAATGTCAAAATTCTTCAGGTTGTCATTACAGTTTTGAATGACCTCATAAAAATCTTTAGGATTAGCAAAGCGGTTATCAGCAGTAACGTTATGTTCAGATAGAGCTACCATCTCGGGATCTGAGTTACGCGTGGTAGCCATCAAATCTGCCCGTAGTTCGTTGAGCAAAACATATTTTTCAGCCAATTGCATAAACTTCCCGTAAGTACCTATAATGGCTGCATCTGCATCAAAAACATCCCGGTAAACCTGGTCTGAGTTCAATTTATCCTGTGGTTCTACCTCAAGATATTCCTGACAGGAAGAGAAACTTAAGGTAATAGCCAATCCTGTAAGTAGAATTTTATTTTTAGTATTAAGTATGATGGTTTTCATAATTAGAGCACTAGATGTTTTTAAAATATTAAAGACCCAGACGTAGTCCTATCTGCATTGTGGTAAACTGAGGCATTAAGCCGAGGTCAGCTCCCTGTCCAAAGATTGATGAGGTAGCACTAAACTCAGGATCGTAACCAAGATAATTGGTAAAGGTCAACAGGTTGTTTGCTGTTAGGTACACTTGTATAGCATTGATGTATTCTAAACGTGTAGGAACGTCATAGGATAGCATCAGGGTTTTTAGTCTTAAATAAGCTCCGTCCTCAATCCAACGATCTGAAAAGGAAGCATTACTAAGAGGATCTCCCCATGCTGCACGTGGAATATCAGTTTGTTGTCCTTCTGCCACCCAACGGTTAAGTACCGCAATGCTTTGGTTTTCATAACCGCTCATCTTCTCCATATTGTAACGCATTCCATTATACAGATCATTACCTACAGAGAAATAGAATAGTGCCGAAAGACTAAGGCGTTTGTAATTGAGACGGGCATTTACGCTTCCGGTTAAATCTGGATTTGGATTACCAATAACCGTACGATCCTGCTCATCGATTATATTATCTCCGTTAAGGTCTTCAAATCGAATGTCTCCTCCCTGAAAGGGTAGAAGATTCCCGTTACCAAGAGGTCTGCTTAAACCTTCGGCATTAGCCTCTGCAGTTGTAGCATAAACACCATTGGTTTTATAACCATAATATAAATTGGCATCCTGACCTTCGTGAGTGATATAAGTAGCTCCACCAAACTGGGTGATAATTGGGTCTCCGGGTAATTGAGTTACCTCATTTACATATCGGGATAGATTAACTCCAAGGTCAAAACCAAAGTTTGAAGTTTTTACAAGTCTACTGTTAAGACTAAGATCATAGCCCTGCGTTTTCATCGCTCCACTATTAGTCACGATATAATCAAAACCGGTTGTCGTAGTTGTAGATTGATAGGTAATCATATCTGATGTTTTATTTTGATATACATCAAACGAAGCATTGAATCGATCTTTAAATAAGGAAAGGTCTAAGCCCAGATTCAGTTTTGTGACTGTTTCCCATTTAAGCTCTTCATTACCAATATTATCACGCACTAACCCTTGTACCCCGAGTAAGTTTTGTGAAACATAAAGTTGCTGAGCTGTGTAGTTGCCAATGTCATTATTCCCACTTGCGCAATAACTTGCACGTAACTTCATAAGGTTAATGGTCTGACTGTTTTTTAGAAAATCTTCAGATGAAAGTAACCATGCTCCAGAAACAGATCCAAGAGCGGCATAATAGGTGTCACCTAAAGAAAACCCTCCATTTTGGATTGAGTTTCCAAAACGGCTTGATCCATCAATTGCACCGCTTAATGTTAGATAATACTTGTTCAGATAATTATAATCTGCATTTAAGTAAGCGTTAACCCAGGTCCATTCTCCTAAAGAACCACCTACAAAACGAAGTAGGTTACTACCAGAGCCTACGCTTGTAAAATCATCTGTGGCAGAATTATAGCCAAGACCCAGATCACTTTCAGAATCGTTGCTTTGTGTGCGGAAACCAAGTGTTAAGTCTAAATTATTCTTTAAACCAAACTGCTTATTGTAATTGAAATAAGTGTCGGTGTAAATGGAATATAGACGTTGTACCTCACTACCACTTCGGTTGTTTGCAATAGCAGTAGGCAAGTTGATGTCTGCAACACCAAAATCGGGTATAAAGAAGGTTTCACGTTCCTTGTTTAAAGTAAGTCCAATAATGGTATTTAAACTAAAGTTGGGATTGAAAACATATTTAAAATGTAAATCACCAAAGAAGCGATAATTTTTGTTTACGCCTAATCCATTCTCCATTAATGCAACCGGGTTACTCACATCAAAAAGATCTACATCAGCTAGGTTTGGTGAAAATTCTCCGTTAGCATCGATTGCATTTACAGCCATAAAAGGAGCTTTTGTAAGTGCCAGATAAAACGGACTCGTTTTATATGCCAATCCCTGATCTCTTTGGTTTTCGGTATTGTGAATAAAGGATAGGTTTGCATCTACAGATAGCTTTTCGGTAAGACGTAGAGAAGCATTAAGACGCGTGCTATAACGCTCCAGGTTTGAATAGGATGTTACTCCTTGATTATTTAAGTAACCAACAGATAAACCATATTTTGCAATATCATCACCCCCTCTAATTTTTAGGAAATAGTTTTGGTTTGCAGTGGTTCTAAAAACCTGATCCTGCCAGTCAGTTCTATTATTGTATTTATAGTATTCACCACTAGAACGGTCATTACTTATCCACGGTTGATTGGCAATTTGAGATTGACTGTCACCACGAGTTGCAACTAACTGCGATAAGTAAGTACGGTATTGACCCGCACGTAAAACAGGAAGTTGATCAGGTTGTTGATTCATTCCCCCGTACATAGTAAAGTCAATTTTAGTAGTCAACTCGTTTGGTCTTGTGGTGGTGATAATGATCACACCATTTGCACCTTTGGTACCGTAAAGCGAAGAACCATCTTTAAGAACCGTTACATCTTCAATATCCTTTACTTCTAGCATTGCCAGAGGAGAAGAGGAATTGTACTGTAATATACCAGAACCATAATCCTCGTCATCATAAATCATCCCGTCAACAACAAGGAGTGGTTTATTTGAAGCGTAAAGTGAATTAAATCCTCTAAGGTTTAAATAGGCACCACTACCGGGAACACCAGAATTTCTAACGCTGTTTAAGCCAGCAACACGCCCCTGTAATAAATCGGCAACAGATTCATTTGTGGGGTTACCCCATTGCGTTTCTTCAAAATCTACGACAGTTGCTGCCTGCGTATTTTCATACTGTAATTTTTCACCAGCTGGTAAGTTAGCCAGTTCGTAGAATTGCGAATAATGAGCTTCAAACAGTACAATTTCTAATGAAGAGCTATCAGAGTTTACAGGTACGGTTTTGGTTTGATAATCAAGACCGCTCACTGTAATTAATGCATTCAAATGCGGTACATTAATACTGAAGCTACCATCCTCATTGGTAATAGCTGCAGAAAAATTGGTAACTGCAATATTGATCCCGCTAATACCTTTACCGGTAGTAGCGTCTTTAACGAAGCCTTTAACCTCAATACCTTCTTTTACTTGAACGGCGGTAGAATCTACATCCTCCTGAGCATAGAGTCCCTCTTGCAAAGCCACACAAACAAGCATGCTAAGAAAACAGGTTAGTTGTAATTTTTTGAGCATAATTATTGGTTTTGAAGACTTTATTTAATTTCTGGAACTAGTTTTAAATAATCGAGTGTGAGCGTGTTTACCCCATCGGTTGAAGAGTTTGCTGCCTGAAGCGATACTAATAACGCATCTCTCCCTTTTTGATCTAAGGTAAATTCACCTATATAAATCTCTTCGTAAACATTGGGCTCAACATTAGTATACGGCAATTCTGCAAATGGAGATTGTAAGCTGCCATCTACTGAAGAAATTGAACCACCAAAGGCTACGCGTTGTTGAAACGTGTTACTTTGAATGTCATTAACCGCTCTCCAATACACTTTATAAGTCGTAGTGTAAAGGTTACTCGCGTTATAATAAATTGTAAATCGTGGTACTCTGTGATTTTGAACCATAATATCAAAAAATACCTCGCCTGTAGGATCTGCTTTTTCACGATAAAACGTATTGGCACGCTTGTCTGATTGACTAAAGCCCGAAGGATTCTCACCTTCAATCACAGTTGTTAATAATCTGGTTTCGAGAGGTACATCAAGTGTACTCATCACATAAACAACACCATTGCTTAACTGAATTTCTTCAGAAATAACAGCATCTGTAAGAGGCACTTTTACACCAAACTTAGAAACAAGTGTGTCTGGTAAATTCTCGCGTGCGATTGCTTTATGATATGCCAGATCTCTTGTTGTGAAATAATTAGTGTATGTAGAAGTTGAATCTTCAGTAGCTCTGTTCATATACGGTCTTAGCTTGTCTGTTTCGTCAGCAAAACTTGTATTATCTAAAAGGAAAAAGGTGTACTTGTTTCGCTCGTTATTTAAATTGTAAACATTGGTGAAAAACGAGTTAGTTAAAGAGTCAGCCATCATTCCCTGTACAGCCTGAGCCTTTGCAACAGAATCTCTACGATAAAGATTGAAATCATTTAACGCTACCAAATACGCACTCATATCATTTGTGCCAGCCTGATCTTTAATAAATTCCCAGATATTTTGACGCGGAGCTAAATCAGAATCGATAATGTGATATAAACCATTATTTGCATAATTGTCTGCATCGACTACCTGTGCATCTGCAACGCGATTTCCATTTATAAACTGAAGGTATTTATTAGAATACATCTGAATATCTACCGTGTCCTGTTGAGAAACCGACGAAAAGGCTGTGAGAGCTACGTGGTTTGCCACAAAATCTTTTTTAGCTTGTGGCGTACTGAGAGCTGAAGCATCAACTGCAGCCATTGCCGTATTGTTTGGCGTGAATACGGTAAAGGTTTTTGAAGAGGCTAATATTTTGTCATAACCCGTTTCAGCCAGAAGTTTACCAAATTCTGAAGTTTGTGAATTTTGAGAAATGGCCTCATTCAGATTAAGCTCCAGATTAGCGTCACCTCCACCTGCGTGATCTTCCCAGGGTTCTGAGCACGAACTTATCGCCAGTAGCATTAAGCCCAGACCGAGGTAGTTTTTAAAGAATTTTATTGATGTCATCCTTATGGGATTAATTGTTTTACAGTTTGTTTTTATTCGTAGATAAGACCGTCACCTCCAGCTTCAAATTTTGGATACAATTGATCCATATCTATTGGCCTGAATTCGATTACATCGATCCACGTATTACCATTTGAACTATCCTGAATTGCTTCAAGCGTGATCTTATGTCTTCCGGTTGTTTCGACATTGATAATACCTACCAAACGGCAATTGAAACGGTTGGTGTAAGGCTCTATATGACGTTTATAACCTTGTGATTCCAGTACACGTTCTGGTAAAGTAGTATTTCCACCTTCTCTAAAGTTGATTAGACGAGGTAAAGCCACACCGTCAAATCGTACCTCTGTAGCAGCAGATGATCTACCGTTTGAACGATAAGAAACCCAAACTTTGTATTGACCTTTGATGATTACAGGAGTGTCAAAAGTAATAGGATCAAGGAAGCCGTTTCTAAAACGTAACATATCTATTACATCGCCGTGCCAGGCCTGACTTATAAAGGCACCATCACCGATAGGAGGACAGTTGTATGTTAAAGATTGACTATCTGGCCAGTCTACAAGGCTTAACTCTTCTTTTTTAAGACTCACGCTATTACCCGGTACTCTAAATACAGAACTTAATTGTCTGAATTCCGGTTGATCTGCAACATCAAAATAAACCGGAGCGGGTAACCTTTTCTTGATGAAAAAGTTTTCATCCACATAATGTAAAACACCGTTTGAAGCGGTAATATCACTTTGAGATCTGTTAACCACAACGCCCTTTTCAAGCACGTCATTAAAGACTTCTTCATTAAGTAGTAAAGTGTCAACCGCAAGCTTAATAGTTATAACCTCTAATGGAGCTTTTGTTACAGCAGCCGGTGTTACAGCCAGGTCGGCCATATAATTAAGTCCAGGGAGAATACGATAAGCAACGAACAGGTTAAGACTATCCTGTGGGTTTGTTGGGTCATTCAAATGACTGTATCTGGCTTTTAAATCATCAAGATTGTCAAATCCTGCATCAGCAAATACTTCATTCTTTTGAGCCAAAACGGTAAGGTAGCTGGCAATACTGTCCTGATCATAGGTTACAGGTAAATTTAATTTTTCAAACCATCCGGTAGCTTTTGCAGCTTCAGTAAAAAGAGATAGAGAAGGATCTGCTTCAAGCGTTTCGGCTAAAGTCTTATCTGCAACGCGTAAAACCTTATCAAGAACGTGTATCAATCCATTACCTACTTCGAGGTTTGAGGCAATGATACGCGCTTCCTTGTTTACGGTAATGCTTGAGCTTCCGCCAGAATTACTTGCACCTGTAATCAAAAATTGCCCCTGCATACTTGGAGTAGCAATTTTACCATCGGTAAATGTGGTTGTATTTACCACTTGCTCCAAAATATGAAGTTTAGCCAGTTGCTGTAAATCTTCTATCGGAATATCTGAAAGACTACTTACTCCCAGCTCAGCCATAAATGCATCTACTGCATCATTGGTAGGAAGGAAGAGAGTATAGGTGCCATACGTATTCATAAAAGAATCGTACCCAGTGATTCTTAAGATCTCAAGAAACTTGGAATACTCTTCATTTGCAACCAGATATTCGGTGATATTTAAGGTTTCATCTGTAGATTCCTTATATTTTTCTTCAGTACAATTATAAACCAGGCCGGCAATCGCAATCACCAGGATTAGCTTTAAATAAGAGTACCATGTGTGTGTGTTGTTCATAGCTAATGTCTATTTATAAAATGGGTTTTGTACTAAAGCTTTATTGGTAATCAATTCATTCTCACTTATGGGTAAGTAGTGACTGTTAGGATCCTGTAATTTAGCCGTAATAATTTGTTGTTGGTTTGCAGGCGCGCTGCGTAGTGCAATCCCAATCAAAATATCAATATTGGCATAGTTGTTCTTTCGGGCATTGCGCAATACATCAAACCAGCGCTTTCCTTCAAAGGCAAGTTCGCGGGCACGTTCTGCAAGAATGTACAGGCGTATACCGCTGGTGTTGTCTTCCTGTAGTTGTTGCTCAGTTTGTTGAATCGCCTCGCGAGCCTCGCGTATTTCACTTACGATTTCTAAGGCTTCACCGCCACGATTCAATTCATTCAAGGCTTCAGCTTTCATCAATAACACATCTGCATAGCGATATACAAACCAATGCGTGTCTGATTCCTGAAGACTCTTACGAACATCAGTATTTAGAGCTGTAAATTTGTAGATTTCATTAGTTCCAGGAACTAGTGATGCGCGCTCACCGCGAATGTCTTTATTCTCCGGATCATCAAAATCAACACCAAATACCTGCTCTAGCACCGTGGCAGATGCCAGGTATTGAGGACGTTGTAAGAAGATACTGTAAAATGGGTTGAGGTTTTGGGTAGTGTACTGAAATTCAAATATACTTTCTGATGAATTCCCTTCAGCATATACGGTATTCAACCAATTGGCATTGCTATTTACCAGGCCAAAGTCTCCGGTATTGATCACTTTATTAGCAGCAGTCAATGCCTCATCGTAGTTTCCGGTCCATAAAAACACATCGGCCTGCATTGCATTAATTGCAGCTTTGGTAATACGACCTTTATTTTCGGGTACCGTTGAATATTCTTCTACTGCAAAACGTTCTGCTTGCTGAAGATCTAAGATAACCTGTGCAAAAATCTCATCCTGTGTAGAAGCGGCTATTTGAAAACTCTCTTTGTCTGAAAGGGTTGCATTCAATTTTAATGGAGCATCTTTAAACGTACGTGCCAATGTAAAATACAGGTAAGCACGTATGGCAAGAACTTCTGATAAATAGTTATTCAGCTGCGTTTCAGTAAATGTAGGATCAAGATCTAATACGTCTGGAGCCAAATCAATTACCGTATTGCAATAGTTGATAATTCGGTAAAACACAGACCAGTCTGCAATGCTATTTGATGGCAAAATGTTAGTCGTAAGTACATCGCGTTGATCGTCTGATGCAAACGGACCCGAACTTACCATACCGCCACGCAGTTCGCCATACATAAAGATATGTTCGGCTAGCGTAAGACCACCTTCAGATGGTGGATTGTTAAGCATCGAGGAATAAACTCCTATCACCGCTGCCTGCACATCTTCTTTTGTTTTCCAAAATTCTTCCCTAACGGTACCATTTTCGGGTCTAAGATCTAGGTAATTGTCGCAAGACTGAGCTACCAGTGCAAGGATCAATACTATGGGATATATAATTCTTTTATACATAACTCTTCTAATTAAAATCGGGTTTGAATTCCTAAAGTAAAACGTCTGGTAGGAGGGGTACGCGAATAATCGATCGCGATACCAAATGGATCACCACCTCGCATACTTACCTCAGGATCCTGCCCGCGATAGTTGGTTAATGTAAACAGGTTATCTCCTGTTATGAAAATACGTAAATCATCCATTTTCATTTTCTTCAGGAAGCTCTTATTAAAACTATAGCTGAAGGTTGCAGATCTCAATCTTAAGAATGAAGCATCTTCTACATAACGGTCAGATCCCAGCCAGTTATATCCTCCCTGGAATACTGCACGGGGAATGTTTGTAATATCT
>CAXPQP010000046.1:0-125367 GCA_964219495.1 Leeuwenhoekiella sp.
GCAACAAACCGGAAGCATTCCTCCTTAAATTTCTAAAAGACTTATGAGAATTTTAAAGGGAAACATATGGATTCTTGGTCTGGTCTGTCTTTCACTACAAAGCGTTAGCCAGGAAGCTCCGCTTGGAGCACGCAAAGCCCTGATTGTTGGGATATCAGACTATCAGGAAGAGAGCTTAAAACTCAATTACGCAGCGTCTGATGCAGCGTTGTTTCGAGATTATTTGCTAAAGATCGAAAAGTTATCTGAAGACCAGATTACCTATCTCAACAGCAACGACCCTTCCAGCGAAAGCTATGCAGGTGCTTTGGGGATTTACAATGCTTTAGATAATCTTTTAGAACAGGCTGCGCCCAATGACTTGATCTACATCTATTTTGCCGGTCACGGTGATGTGGTTAAAAAAATTGCACGCTATGAAGGCTATCTCCTGGCCACCGATGCTAATGCAAGTCAGAATTACAAAGGCACGGGCGGTGTGGTAGCTCTGGAAGATCTCAACGAGTACGTTGCTGCCATTACAGGTACAGGCGCTAAAGTAGTTTTGATACTCGATGCCTGCCACTCTGGTTTTGCATTTAAAGAAGGTTCTCAAAAAAATATGGAAACCTTAAACGAGAGTTTCCTCAATTCAACTAAATACTTCAGTTGTAAACCCGATGAGTTCTCCTATGAAAGTGGCGATCTGGGTCACGGCTATTTTACCTACTACCTCGTGTTAGGCCTTATGGGTGCTGCAGATGTTGACGATACCAACCTGCAATACAAAGAACTGGGTGAATTTTTATACACCAATGTCTATAACGAGTCTGAAGAAAAGCAAACGCCTCTGGTAGTAACTCAAAATCCGCGGGAAGTAGTAAAGGCTGTAGATCCTCAATTCAAAAAAGAATCGATGGAGATCGTCAAAAAATCGAGTTCTATCAAAGACTTGCTGGCTTCCAGAAGCATTCAGCAAAGTTCTTCAACCTCAAATGCTGCAGAACCACATCCGGTTGTGAAACAATTTAATGCGGCTATGGATCGGGAAGAATATTACGATACGGAACAGAGCGCGCTTTCCATCTATCAAAACGCGTTAAAAACAAACGAACTCCCCAGGCAAACGCTCAATAAGATGCAGTTTGCGCTTTTAAAAGCCCTTTCAGCTTCTGCCCAGATGCTCATCAACTATTATATTGAAGGTCATGAGCAATTGCCACCTGCAGCCAGATTTAAAAAGGAAGCACAAAATCTGGAAGTCTGTTTAAGCCTTATGCAACCCGAAGCTCCGCTACGGGAGCGTACTTACACCGGGAAGCTTTTTCTGGATGCCTATGCGTACATAAGAGCCAAGAACTACTCCAATTATCCAAAGGCTAAAGAATTGCTTCTGGAAGCCGTTAAATTAGAACCCCGTGCGGCTTACATTCACAATGCTTTGGGTGTGTTATACAATCAGGAAAACCAATACAAAGAAGCGCAATATCATTATCAGGAGGCTCACGACCTTATCCCGAGTTGGTCATATCCGGTAGGAAACCTGGGCAGTAATTATTACGATCAGTATCAGTATAAAAATGCAAAACGCTACTACGAAGAGGCGCTCTACCGCTACTCCGATTCTCTTACAGCCTATCAAAATTTAGGTGCCATAAGTGTATCTCAGGGTAAATATGCAGAAGCCGAAGCTTTGTATCTCAAATCGGTAAATGCAAAAGGCGAACTCCTAGCCATTACATTGCGCAATCTGGGTTCGCTTTATGAAAAGAAAGGAAACATCCGCAAGGCCATAGATTATTATGAGCAAGCTTTGGCTAAAGATCCTAAAGACGTTTATACGTATTACAACTACAGTGATTTGCTTATCGAGGAAGGGATCGATATCCAAAAAGCCTCTAAGTTGTTGACCGACGCAATAAATCTGGAGCCTTTTTTTGCAAGAGGTCATGCCCAGTATGGCGACTTGTTGAGACGATACAGTAGCGACGAGGCATCTACAGCAATTGCACATAGGCATTATAAAGATGCCATTGACTACGATCCCTTTTACGAATGGGCTTATGCTGGTAAAGGCTGGTTGCTGCACAAGCAGGATCAAAAAGATGAAGCTTTAAAATCTTTTGAATTGGGAATTACAAAAAATCCCAATAAACCCAAATCCTATTATTACCTGGCAGACTATTACAAGTCTGGCTTAAAAGATGTAGCAAAAGCAGAACAATTCTACCTTCAGGCAATCCAGAAAGATTCTTTTTACCTACCCGCCTACAAGGGCCTGGTAGATTTGTATAACGATCACAAACGCCAGGAAGAATCACGGGTATTATTGCAAACACTCATCAATCTCGATGACGAAGCACCTGACACCTATAACCTTTTGGGCAATACCTATTTCAGCATGGGCGATAATGAACGTGCTGTTGTAGAATATCAAAACAGTCTGGATGTAGATTCTACCTATTCTAAAGGTCTGAGCAATCTGGCTTACAGTCTGCTGCAAACCGGAAAAATTGAAGAAGCCGTAGGCGCTTACAAAAAAGCGATTACCTATAACCCGTATCAAAACAAAGCTGAAAATTTCAGCCTTTTGATGTTATCTGAAGGAAGACGTTACAAGCGTGAAAATAATCATGACATGGCTGGGACCCTGTTTCAGGAGGCCTTAAAACTGGAAGTAAATTACAATACTGTAACCGCGCTGGCTGAATTGTATTATTTCGATAATAAGCCACAAAAGGCACAGGATGTTCTACGACTCTTGAATGCTGATGCACTTTCCAAAACACGGGAAACCAAAATGCTGGAGTTACTGTGCAAAGTGGCTATTGATCTTAAACTGTCTCAACAAGCTACCGAGTCGTTAGCAGCACTGAAAAAGATAAATCCGCGCTCCGATTATCTGCTGGAAGCTTTAGTACATCATGTGAATGGCGATTCTCAACAAACAATAGAGGCGTTAGATCAGGTAAAGCCCATTTATTTTAACGAACAGCTTCTAAAATCGTTATACAGTCAAAATACCCTAAACCTTATTAAAACCCTTAAGCCATGAGTTCCCTTAAAAAGATAAAACTTGTTGTACTCTTACTTCTGATAGGACAACTACTTTACAGTGGCGTGAATTTAAAAAACGGCAACTTTTACATCTCCTATACCGATGTAATGGTAGCTAAATCCTATGGTGCCATTGATGAAATATCACGAACCTATAATTCAAAATCCACACAAGTAGGCTTATTTGGTTACGGCTGGGGAACCGTATTTGAATCTCATTTATATACCTATCCAGACGGAAGCATTGTCATTGCAGAATACGGTGCAGGAGGAAAGACGCCGTTTACGACTCCTTTTTCAACCCAGGATATGCTCGATCTCATGATTGATCAGCTTATACAAACCGCCGTTGATCAGGGGGATTTAGATAATAGTCCTAATGCAATTCTTAAAAAAAGAGAAGTATTAAGCGATCAGGAACAACGCATTGCACTTTGGAACAAGTACGTTAATAAAGGCCTCTTGGAATACACCTCAACCATACCTGCTGGCGCTGAGTGGGAATCTTTTGAACGTGGCAGGGAGCGAATCCTTAAAACTGAAACGGGATATACCCGTATAAAATCTTCTAAAATTGAAGAATTCAATTTAGATGGACAGCTTGTAAAAATTGATGAGAAAAATGGGCAATACAGCACACTCGAGTATGTTGACGGCAAGCTTGCAAAAATAATCAATGCAGATAACTCATTTATTGAGTTTACCTTAAATCAGGATGGCTTTATAACGCAAATTGATCATAATGGTAAATCTGCAAAGTTTAGATATGAAGGTCAGAATTTAGTTTTCGCAGAAGATGTGGCCGGCAATAAGTATAAACACAGCTATGATGTTAACCACAATATGGTTAAAATTTTATACAACCCTGTCCGATTTAAAGGAGAAGCAGAAGATGCTATGCTCATGGAGTATGAGCCCAAAACCGGATTTCTTTCGAAAATTACCGACCGTAATGGGGAGTCTACGACATACACCTATAAAAAATATTTTAAAGAAGATGGCTCTATAGATGATGACCATTATTCAACTCAGGTGACTAAAAAAGATTATGTAGGTAATTTACAGACCAATGATTATGAGTATTTTATTGGAACCAAGGAAGATGGAAACACCTTTACCAAACAAATTAATACGACCATAAATGGCATCACCACCAGTACTGTTTATGATGAGTTGTGTGGAGTACCCATAAGCATAAAACGGGGTAATAATGAAACTACCTTCAAATACAATAACCGCTGTCTGCTTTTAGAAAAAATCACTCCGTATGACAGCATTACCATGCAGTATCACCCCAATTTTGAAAAAATGACTTATGTCAAAAACAGTTCGGGAGAATACAGATTTGAATATGATGAGAAGGCCAACCTCACCTATGTTATCAAAAACGAAGACACCTGGACCCGACTGGAATATGACGAACGGGCTAAAATCACTCGAATGACTCAGGAAGACCGAACGCTTGATTTTACCTACAACGACCAGGGTAAACCCTCAAAAATACTGCTAAAAACGGAAGATACTACGGGATCAATCAATGTCACCTATGACGAGTATGGAGAAATAATGAGTGTTAAAAGCGATGATGGCAGCAGTATGGCGCTTGAAGTAACACAGGCATTTCAGGAGTTGCTTAGTCTGGTTAAACCTGCGGGGGTTAATTTGAATATGTAAATGTTTTAATTCGTTTAAATAAATGCTTCTTCGAGCTGTTTATATTTTAGTTTTTTTTAGTGTAGCAGCTCTGGGACAACAGGCAAGCCTGCACACCAATTTTGGTCTCAATACCTGGGATTACCACATGGGACCGGCAAGTACGCTAAGTGCCAACCAAAACCGTCTGGTTCTACACAATTTTAAGGAACTTAGCGTATGGGATCTCGAGCACTTTGTGGTGTTGAAAACTATAAGTCTTGAGGGCCGAATCAAAAACGCCACAGGTTCAGATGCTCAGGACTATCGCATTCAGGGGGTTAGTATCAGTCCGTCAGGTAAAATTCTGGGCTATCAACAAATTATAAATACTGAAGACGAGAAGCTGCCTGATGCCTTTTACCTGCTGATTGATTTGGATACTGGCAATGAGATTCAACGTTTTACGCTCGAAGAGCCTGTGCAAGCTGCGTATTTTGATTCAGAAAACCGTATTATTATCAGGAGCTGTATAAACTATTGCGAGCAACTGCGCATTCAGAGTTACGACCTTAAAACACAAAAACTCGATTTTCACGAATTCAAAACACGTGATGAACTCAGCTATACCGAAAGTCTGGCAAGTCTAGATACAGGCAGCGTACGTAAGGAGGTTTTTTTAGACCGCGAAGATCTTTTTCTGTATGACTATCAAAGCCAAAAACGCATAGATCTGCAGAAACCTGCCGCATTCAATCCGCAGGAGACGTATGCAACCGATGTCTTATTTGGCCCTGGCAACACCCTGATTTTCAAACACACTTCCGCCGTTTCGTTGTTAGATTCCGCTACCGGGACCTTGCTGCTTGACTCGTTTCCAACTGCGGTACAGGATCATTTTGACCTCAACGGCACGCTCAATCCTGACGGCGACTTTATGCTCTATACGCGCGAAAATGCAGAAAAAATACTTACGCTTTACCTGTATAATCTGGCTAACCAAAAAAGCAGCATTCTGGGATTACTGGACGCTAACTCCCAAACCGTTTACAATACGCTGACCCACCCCCTACTGCAAGAACAAGGTTTTAATTTAAAGCGCAGCCAGTTGCAATTGCGATTTCAACAAAGGGCACTGAGCCTACAAGCTAAGAATTATGTATTTGCCGCAAATGGTTCTCAATGGGTAACGGTCTACGACGATGGAAGCCTCCTTGTTTTTAATGCCAAAACCGGTAAACAAAGTCGTTTTAATGCGCTCGATTCGCTTAAACCGGCCTATTCCCGAATCTCACATATTGACTTTTTCGAAAATCAACTGCTGATGGTTTTTATCACATCATCAGAAAAAATAGAACTCATTGCCTTTGATCTGGAGAAACTGGAGTTTACCCAACAACTCACCCTGCCCGAAACCAATGCCTGCGATGCCTTTACCATTATTCCGGAAGAACAAAAGGCAGTCTTGCAGATCAATTCGTATGTCGAATCAGGCGGCTGGACCTTTGGCTCTAAAGGTCGCAAAGATATAGTAATTGACCTCAACAGCTTTAAAGTCCTGCCCGTTAGCCGCTTTGAAGATCAGCTTTACGATGTGCTGTATTATACCAATTCCGGTACCGAAGTTGTAGGCTTTAAGACCGGCAGGGGAAGCTCGGTATATGCAGCAGAAAGCTTTAGGCTGCTAAAAAATTACCCCAATCAACTCTATTTTAAAGAGGACAGCAAGGTCTATTTTCTGGAAGTCCTAAAAGACAGCATCCAGGAAGAACGTATAACAGATTGCTGGGACTGTGAGGAGTTTTTTAAAACCGATACGGTTACGGTTATACGCCCCGCAGGTTTGCGTTTACAAGCTGCTAAAAAATCGATTAATCTTACTCCTTCAGCAGACCGACTTGCAGATTTGGAAATTCGAAACACCTTTTTCTACGACCTGATTCATGAAAAACAACAGGTTCATTTTAAACGGAACGGCAACATCCTGTTTACGGTTGATCTCAGAAAGGGCAAACTCCTCGAGGCTAAAAATCCCAGTCTCCTGCCCCGCCTTCAAACCGATACCGGAAGTATCTATCTGCAGGACATTCAGGAAAATGAAAATACCTTTAGATTTGAGGGGGAAGAATACACCTACGGACCATCTATACGCTACACCTCATCGCCTGATGCCAAAGACTACAAATTTCTGGAAGTAAAAAACGCTTCCCTGTTTTATGATTTTGAATACCTATCTGACCGCTATATTGCTACCCGACGCGTAGGACAGGGTCAGATTTTTTCGATAAATTCTGAAACCGGTTTACCTCAGGTTCTCACCCAGGATCCGGAAATGCAGGATATGTATGTGGAAGCTGATTTAACCAAAAATCTAAGCTTTAGCTTTATTGACGTGGTAACTCAAACACAAAGCGATCTGGTGCTTGATGACCGCTGGATAGGCACTGCGCCTCAAAAGCTTTTCTTACGTCTGGGCGACCAGGTATTTTTTAACGACAGCCTTACCAATCACCTACACAGAATGGATTTTGAGGCTACTCCTGCAAAAATAACCTCCAGAATTACCCCGTTGGAAACCTATCTCCAATATAAACCGGGTACGCCTCAAAAAATGGAATTTACCTACAGCGAAAACGACAATCTGGTAGTTGTCCAAACCGCAAAAGAAGACAGTTTACAGCCTTCTGTATTGATGCTTCCCAAGGGCGATTTTATCATTGCCTATCCTGACAATTACTTTATGGGTACACGGAATATCTTTAAATACACCTGGTATGCCGAGGGTGAAAAAATTTACCAACCCGAACAATTTGATCTGCGCTACAACCGGCCAGATATTGTTTTAGAACGCCTGGGCTATGCTGACAGCACCACGCTGGCGGCTTATAAAAAACTCTACGAGAATCGTCTTAAAAAAATGGGTTTTAATTCCAAATCCCTGATTAAGTCTACCCTGCCGGTGGTACGCATTGTAAACCAGAGCAACATCAGCGGAACCAACACCACAGGAACACTACAACTTACTCTGAACGCCGGTGCAAATGGAGGCGAGCTCGAGAGCCTGCATATATGGATTAATAATGTGCCTATTTACGGCGTTGAAGGCATTAAAATCACCAACACCGAAAAGAAGAAACTTGCTAAGGAACTGCGTATTGATTTAGCAAACGGTTCAAACACCATTCAGGTAAGTGTACGCAATACCGAAGGTATTGAAAGCACTAAGGAAACACTCATTATAGATTGCTTTAAAGATCAACAGAAAAGGGATCTCTATCTGGTGAGTTTAGGAGTTAGCAGTTTTAAAGATTCAGGATACGATTTAAAATACGCGGCTAAAGATGCCCGTGATATCACCCAATTAGTAAAAACCAATGAGCTATTTAATCAGGTTCACGTGCTTCAGCTGCTAAATGAAGAGGTTACACCAGCTGTGCTTCCTAAACTACGCGACTTTGTAAGTAAGGCCGGGCGGGATGATGTGGTGATGGTTTTTCTGGCCAGTCACGGCCTTTTAACTTCAGATTTTGAATATTTCCTCGCTGGCAATCAGACTAACTTTGACAATCCCGCTCAGGGTGGGATTTCATACGACGCCCTGGATGCGAGTCTTGACGGAATCCCGGCGCTTTCTAAAATCCTAATTCTAGATGCCTGCCACAGCGGCGAACTCGAACCGGAATTTACCAGCCTGAGCACCGCTGATAACGCAGATAAAGACGGAATGATTAAATCACGTGGCGCTATTGTTGTTAAGACCAAAGCGTCTAAACTTGATGAGTACGAGCGCCTCAATCTGGATATTTTTACTGATCTCAGACGCGGCTCGGGAGCTTTTGTGCTTTCTTCAGCCGGAGGTGCCGAGTTTGCCTACGAGGGAGACGAGTGGAATAATGGTTTATTTACCTACAGTTTTATAAACGGGATCAAAACCCGTAATGCCGATCTTAATGCAGATACGACCATTATGCTAAACGAACTGCAGGAATACGTCTCTCAGGAAGTAAAACGACTTTCAGACGGCAGGCAAACCCCGGCTTTCCGATCGCAAAACATCGCGCTCAATTACCGCGTGTGGTAACTTTGAGAGCACCTTATTCTAGTAAAACAAAAGCGGCCCAGTTGTAAGGCTCCTTTTCATAAACGACCCTCATCTGCTGCTGGGCTTTTCTAAATGCTTTATGAACTGTAGTTTTATCAGTGATCCAAAACCTATAAAACAACTGCATGAATTCGGCTGTTTCTTTATCGGGGACTTGCCATAGACTTAAGATTAAGGTATCAACCCCTGCCATTTTAAAAGCCCTTTTTAAGCCATAAACTCCTTCGCTCCCTTCAATAAAACCCAGCCCGGTTTCACAGGCGCTCAGGATTGCAATTTTGGTATTCGATAAATCAAGATGGGAAATTTCTAAAGCCGAAAGTATTCCATTTTCAACTTTAAAAGGATTCGAACCATATTCCCACGAAAAATTTGCACCGGCGAACAACAAACCAGAATGCATCAATTTATTATCCGAATAGAGATATGGATTGTTATGACGTTCCTGAATAACCACTCGCGGTAGTGCTCTGTTATAAAAAAATCCATGGGTGGCAAGATGTATCAATTGAGGGCTATTTCCATTTAAATGCTTAAATGAAGCCTCTGTAGCATTCTCATCAGTAAGGCTCTTAAATTGAAGACCTTCATTTTCAAGAATCCTGATTATAGAATCAAGCTCTGTTCTGGTTCCCGGTAATGAGTTCCATTTAGAGACCACAAGATCTTCGTTTTTAGTATAGTCAAATTCAGTATTGGTTTGTCTCATTATATAGGTATAATTACCTGACTGATCAGCTTCCAAAGGATAGTCATAATTGATTCCCCCATATAAAATGGCAGATTCTATCGTGTTTAGGCCTTTGGCACTTTTTATATCTGAGGTGTTTACAAGTTGAGTCAAATCATACTTATGTGATAAAGAAGAATCAACTCTTGTGGTTAATGCTGCAAAGGGGACCTGATGTAAAATACCATCAGGTGCATAGTAAATGTGGTTAATACCCTCAAGAAATGGAGCGATGTTACCCCAAATTAGATCATAGGCCCGCTCATAATTAAGCGCTTTTGTTTTATTTATAGCAACTCTAGAACCACGGCTTGCAAATAATTCCTGAGGTGATGTGTTAAACAAGGTTTTAAAATCTTCCAACCGAAAAACATTTATCCTTCTGGGATAAGTCCATTCCTTTTTAATAAGAAAAGCAACATATTGCTCATCTATAGTTTGACCTGTTTTGTCGTCTAACACGGTGTATCGGGCAAACTCGATTGCGATTTCTGATGTATTTAATTTGCGCTGAATGACTTTCCAATCCTTTAAAAATTTTGGTTCATTTGCTTTCCCATCATAATAGAGGCGGTTAAGAGCTGCCCCAATAGCATCTCGTTCTTTTTCTAAATCCTGAATCAGAAAGGTGTAAGCCCCGTAGGGTAATTCGTGTAATCTGGCAATGGAATCATTGTAGGTTTGAAATAATTCAAGCTGATTTAAAATTTCTGGTTCTTTGGAGTATTTAAGCGATCGTATAACCGCTTTCGAAGAATTTAAAACCAGGCCTTTAATCGTTAATATGCAATTAAGAGCGCTAATGGTTAACTCCGGGTATTCAATGGTCAATTCATCAGATAAACTTAAAATTTCATTGAAATACTCCGTTAAACTTTGAAGGTACTTTTGCTTTTGACTTTCGCCAGTAAACTGAAATGTTTGTTCAATTTGCTTCAATAAACCCACATTTGATTCCAGGTATATGGCAACCGTATTTTCATAATCCTGCTCTTTTAAGTAAAGCTTTCCCAATGCACGTAATTTTACAAGATATGTCTGAGTATCCTTCCCAACTGATTCTTCGATTAGAGCAATTTGAGACTCAAGATTTTGAATTGCCTTTTGAAAATCACCGGTACTGGTATAAAGATTTGTAAACTGGTCTAATACTGTAAAATAATAGCTATTGTAATAGCTGTGTGTGCGATTTGACTCCAAGATAGATCGTATAGTTGTCAATATTTCCAAAGCCTCAGCATACATGTTCTTCAATTCTAAAATTCGAACATAGGGAACTGCAAAGGGAACGATATCTAAAGCAGTGCCATTTTGTGCCTGTACCTGATCAAATGCTTTTTGAATGTAGTTTTCGGCATCATCGTAATCACCAAGCCTTGTATCGGTATTCACGATATTAAGCATAATGTGCTGGTTAAGCTCAGGATCTTTGAAGTTTGATTTTACTATTAAAGCTTCAGCATCCTTGAAATAGCCAACTGCCAGTTGTAAACTCCTTGCACTATTACTTCCCATCCATACTTCCCCTTCTAAATTTTTATAGCGGGCCAATAATAGATGCTGATCTCTCAGATGCTCTTTTACATAATTTTGCGCTTTTTTTAAAGCAGGCAATGCCGCTTGAGAATTGTTTAATGCTGAATATACTTTAATCCATTCAGAAAGGACCTGAGTGTAGAAAACCGTTTCCTGTTCCTGCGGAGTACTTAATTCTAAAAGGTTTTTTAATACTGCAAGTGCTTCCTTGTAATTTTCTGTATATGCATAATCAACCGCTTGTTGCAAGCCCTCTTTTGAACCTTCCCGAACTTGTGAAAAGCATAAGGCATTTCCAAAAATTACTAAAGTAATAAGCAGGTAGAAGGTTTTTTGCATTATATCGTCTCTTTATTCATTACCATACCCTAAAATCATATTCCAGATTCTCTTTACGCGAAGTTGGGTTTTGTTTGCCATTAGTCAGTTCAGATACTTTATCAAAAACATAGCTCTTCAATTCGGATACCTGTACACTGCCGTCGCCATTCAGGTCACAGGCGCCGCTCTTTAATCCTTCGAGCATCGCATAGGTAAAAACCCCGTTTTCCCAGGTTTCGCCCTCGTAGGCATACTCGAGTCCGCTTGCCGAACTTATAACCGTTGCTCCTGTGCCCCTTCTCAAATCTGAGAAGAGCATTTGCATCAATTCAAACGAGTTTTTAAGGCCTAGTTGCTTGCTTCTGGATTTCACGACAATAGAACCGCGTTTCCCGGAAACCTTAGTATTGCCAAGCTCCTGTTCTGCCAGTACCGCATCTTCTTCATCTACTTCCCCACTGTGGCAGGCATCGATAATGAGTAACTTATTTAGTGCGGGAATACCATCAAGCAAATGCTCTAAAGACTCATAGGCGAGGCCATTCTGCGAAGGATTATCAAAGTTCATATCATAAGTAGCCAGGAAGTAATTCATATCCTCATCAAGCACTCCGTGCCCTGCAAAAAACACGATCACCACATCATTGATACGCGATTGCGCCAGACTGTCTTTCAGCTTTGCAATTTCCGCTTTAGTTACCTGCTCATCAACAAGATTGTAGCGGTGTACGGCGGCATAGTTTTGAGTTTGCTCTCCGGTATATTCCAGAATATCTTTAGAATCCTTGGCTGCATAACGCAGGTTATAAGCCTCATTTGCATATTTGGAAACTCCAATACTCACAACATACAATTCGGGTTGAGGAACTGGTGCTGTAGAGGTGATCACAAAAGTCTTCTTTAAACTTTCAACCCCGGAAGCATTAACAACTGCGAACTGAATTTTATTACTCCCTTTAGCCAGATTGATGGCAACTGACTGCTCCAGGCTTTTTGTTTTCTGATTGCGCACTGAAATCCCCTGCGCCCCATAAACCGGTACATCATTTACCCAGACTAAAATACGGTCAAGATTCTGGGTTTTATCGCTTGCTTTTATCCGGAAGTCTAATTGAGCTTCAGTAGTAGTTGCCGGTATATCCTGCGTTAGCAATTGTAGATTCGGAAGTTCAAAAGTACCTGAAATACGTTCTTCTTCAAAGCCCATTTTTGATAGACGCTTTTGATATGCTGTTTCATAGCCCTGTTGCAATAGTGAATCGGTGATTCCTAAGGCAACCAGATTGTGAATGGCTTTATCGGGACGGTTGTAATACAGGTCAAACTGCTCAAACGGGTAAACCGCATCTCCTTTCTTAAAAGCTACAGCCTCGCGCGCATCTTTTGAAGCATAATAAAAGCCGTTTTCGTCAGAAAGTATAAACTCGCCATCCTTAATAAACGTACAGGAATACAATAATTTATAATCAGCATTGCTATCAAAAACCTTAATCAGATTATCGGCACCCAAAACCACCAAGAAGTGATTTTTAAAATCAATCGAACTGATTTTGGTAGCACTACCGGCAAACTGATAAATAACCTCAGCAGCTGGCAAACTGAAAATCTTTATACTCCCATCTTCATAACCCAGAATAAGATTTTTACTGTTGTCTGTAAACACGCCTTTTACAATATTTACATCCTGAACATAGCTGTCGTGAATGATCTTATGCGTCTGTGTATCTTCAATTTTCAGGTGAAAATCTTCCAGATAGGCATAAAAACGACCATCTGCTGAAAAGGCATCGAGTGCAGTATGGTAGTTGATTCGGTAATCCAGAAAACCTTTATCAGTTTTTAAATCGATTTTATGATCTCCCGACAATACGGAAACCTCTCCGCTGCCTGGATTATATTTTACTTTATTGAAAACAAGCAGGGAATCTGGGGTGCGCTTGATACCCGTACCTGTTAATACCAGATTGCCAGCAGCGTCCTTTGCTGTTTCGGTAACGGTAAGTGCAGTATAGCCGGGTATCCTGTCTAAAGCGACCGGCGCGTAGGCCTTTTTGGTCTTGAGATCATAAGATACCAACGAATTGGTGTTGGTATTTTTAAAATGAAGCATATCCCCTTCTGTCGATAGCAAACTTCCACTGGCCTGGTCTGCATCAACTCCGGTATCAACAAACAATCCATCTTTATCATTTTCAGGTCGGTACACCCGGTATTCCTGAGCATTGCGGTAGAAAAATAAGGTTCCGCCTTTTGAAAACTGCCCGAAATAGGGATAATTGTTCCCTTCCAGTTTTTTGATGGTAAACTGTTTCAAGTCAAAAAGGAAGATTCCACTTTTAGAATTGAAAGCCATCAGATCTCCGGTAGTATTCAGTTTTACATTATAAATATCATTAGCAAAACGATCGAGCTGCCACAACGGCGTTTTAGTCTTAGCATCCCAGGTTATCAGATTGCCCCAGATATCTGCACTGGCATACAAACTGTTTACCGGATCAAAATCTAATGCTGAAATAAGACTTATATGTTCGTGGGCAGCTATCATATCATTCCAGGTAGAAGAAGCATTCGATTTAAATGCTAATTGCACATCACCAGACATTGCCACAAGTTCGTCTTCATCACCATAAACCGAAAGCTTGCCCCGTGTCTCGTAGTCAATACTTCCAGAATTTACATTCAGAATTTTAAGCTTGTTGGGACTTCCCATCTCAACAAACGCCAGTTTAGTACCTGCTTTATTGAAACTCATCAGATCATTCCAATATTGATTGCTCGTTCCCGGAGTTGCCCTTTTATAAGCTATGAGCTGCTGGGGTTTAAGATCTGCGTCAATGCTAAAAATTTTGATGTAATTAGTACCATATGTTGCAAATCGGGTACCATCTTCTGATATGATAAGGTTGATAATTTGCTGATCTTTCTCGGTACCAGGATTTACATCTAAAGTTCCTACTACAAGTCCGGAATTACTGTGAATAAGTAACGGATAGTGCCAGCCGTGAATATTGAGTCCCACAACCACATTGTAATTGGGGAAGGCCTTCACCTGATGAATGCTTCGGTTACGGGTTTTAAAATCCAGATGCTTTTTAGACTCGCCGGTGTACGCATCAAAAAACTCTACTGAATCTCCTGAAGCCACTACCAGTGTGGTATTATCCTGTAAAAAATTAAAATCGTTAACCGCGTTGTCTGCGGGGGTTAATTCGCTGATAAGGAAACCGGTTTGAACCTCACGCACCTTAATAACCGACCCATCATCACTTGCCAGCAATTTGCCATCTGCGCTAAAAACCACCTGGCGTATGGCATTGGTATTTGAACTCTGTACCAAAAGTTCAGGTTTGGGGTTTGTTATCTTCTGATACACCACCGGATTGTAGAAATTGGCTGTAATCAAACCAGGTCCTGTTGCAGAGACATACAGGCTATCGTGTAGATTCAGTTTTTTTACCCAGGCAGAATCGAGATGAATACGGTGCAATAAACGCCTTCTTGCAGCATCCCAAAACTGAATGTCACCACTGGCATCGGCAGTAGCCAGGTAATTTCCGCTTTGATCATAATCTATTGCGTGGATAAAGCTAGCGTGCCCTACAATCACATCTTCATTCTCTATAGGCACTTCTTTATTAAGATCAATCTTTAAAACGCGCCCCAGCGAACTAACCGCTGCCTGATTTTTAGACAAACTGCTACCGGTAATGGCATTTGATAAGGCCTTTGTAAACTCCCGGCGGGGTGCCAATTGCCCTCCAGTATAGGAATAAAGGGCGTACTCTCCGGTAAGTGTACCAATCAGGAGTGTGTTGCCATCAAAATCCAGTGAAGTGACCTGGTACTCCTGAGGTACTTCAAGAACAGCCTTTTCCTGTCCTGATTTCAGATCATAGGCAATAACTTTATCCTGGCGTGGAAAAGCTGCCACGACCACCTGAGATTTTGTATTCAAGCTTATAAACTGGGGAAAGTGCGTTTGGTTGTATGCGAAAGCATTTCGCTGCTTTTGAGACTTTAAATCCCAGATGCGTATTTGTCTATCACGGGTAGCAAAAGCAACCAGATCTTCAGCTCCTGAAAGTTGATTAACCAGCGCGGCATCGAGATCCATCTGTCTGGGTGCGCGACCAGAACCATCTCCAAAATATGCGAGACTGTCAAGCACGAGAGCTACCCTTCCACTATCGGGATTTATAAAGCTGCTACGTGCAATGTGATCTTTAGCGTATAAACGATTGATGAGATTACCATCAGTATCGGTGAGTTCGAGTCGGCTTTTATAATTAAGACCAAAACCAATACTCTTGATGAACTTAAATGAACTTAGGTTTTTATCAAATTGAAATACATCTTCACCTCCCTGATTATTGACGAAAACCACTTTGTCAAAGGAATGATATAACACAGCGGTACTGGTCACCAGCTCCATCCCGGCATTAAACGTCTGATAGGTGTTTTTAGGCTGAATAATGCTGCTGGTTTGATTACCCTGATCGTCAAAAAATTGAAGACGCACTCCAGGCCCGCTGGTGGTTACCGATTTATGCTGCACCACGATCTGCTGATCGCCCACAGCAAAATTTACGATTTCGTCAACTCCAAAATCAATGGGATTATTACTTTGATCAAACGTCTGTAACCTCCCGCCTGTCCTGGCAAACACACGATTTCCATCGGGAGAAAAACGGAGTTTATTGATTGCAGCCGATGCTTCTAATTCACGAATAACAGTGCCTTCCAGATTCTTGTAACGTAATTTAGAATCCTCGACACTTACAAAAGTTTGTGTTGTGAAAGAGTAATCACGAGCGGCATAATATGGCGTATCAAACTGCGCTAATTTATTGCCCGTAGCAAGTTCCCAGATTTCGCTTTTATCTGCATATTCCACTAATAACTGTTTGCCTTCAGAGTCAAATTCAAGTCGGTGGGCGGTAATTCCACTCCCTTTTAATCGCAATATCACATCTGCAGAATACAAATCATAAACCAGAACATCAGCATATGGGTAAACCGCCATCGCAACCACCGATGCTGTACTATTGACGTCAAATGCAGAGATATATTCAATTCCCGAAGGTGTATAAATCACATCCTGATTCTGGGAATATGAATTTTGTATGTTCATTACCAGAATGCATATCAAAATGAGGTGGTTTATATATCGCATAGCTTCGGTTTTACTTCACATTTTAATTACACAGGTTATAATTTTCGCAAAGCAAGATTTGCAATTCGTTTTTGGATAATTTGTTCAATTCCGTGCTTTGAAGTTGGGCTACAAGCTCCTCTTTTAATTTGGAGTACTGCTCTTTAGTTATAATACTGAAACTAACAAACTGCAGGTTATTTAAATTGGGGAAAGCTTCGGTAGTAACCGCCCACTGGTAGGATTTACCGGCTTCAAAGAATGGATTTTCATAAAGAACCAGCCGATCTCCATTAGTTTCCATTTTTAAATAATCTTCGCTACCGGTCTCCCTAATAAACACGAAGTAATTGTCTGTTAAAGCTTCCTCTTGCCAGCGTAATTCTATATGGCTGCTTGTGATCTGCGTACTGTCTTTAGGAAATTGCATCAGGCTATTTCCTCGGAATACACCACCTAGCTGCGTAGGTGCTTTCTGAGCGTTTAGCAGTTCGCTCCAGATATACTTAAAATAATTTGCCGTGAGGTTTTGGGGATAGGTTTTAGATTTACGTTTGAGCAACATCGCCTGCGAGTACACTCCGGGATCTGTGGTGGAAAAGAGATCTCCCTTTTTATTTATTGCCTCTAAAGATGCCTGTGGTTGCAGTTCTATTCGCGTTACCGGAAGAATTAACGCTCCTTTTTCAATACGCGTTCTGTCGTTCAGTTTTCCTTGTAACACAATACCTTTTGTTTTATAAACATACAGGCTGTCTTGCGCTATAGCACTAAGCGAAAACAAGCAAATTAATCCAATAAGTAACTTTTCCATGGGTATCGCTTTCGAATAAATTCTTGTAAATAGATGTAAAAATCAATGCATTCTAGCCCCAGAATTACCAAAACAACTGCTGTAAGCACATTCAGATAGATTTGTGCATCCATAAGCATCAATGCCAGATACAAGATAATCACGGGAATGAGCAATTGCAACAGCTTTGAGCTCAGGTCAAAAGCAACTGCGTTCTTCTTATAAATATACATCCCAAGCAGTATCGACAAATAGCAAAACAGGAATGCAATTGCTCGCGAAAGCCAAACAGGAGTTTTTGTAAAACCGGAACCCGATTTTAAGTTTTGCAAAATACTGGCGTGAATATAAACTCCGTACGTATCAGGAATACTGCGGCCGGCAAATTGCGAATTAAGAGGCGTAAAATGCTTGTCTTCCACGTCATAGGGATTGCCTGTGGGTGTGCCGGTATAACCCAGCAAAACCACGCTATTTTCCAGGACGTTTAGGTCATCTCTATCCAGAACTTCATCAATACTAAGGGTTAAAAAAGAATCTGCCCCACCGGTATATTTGACTGGGATTGTAGTATTGAAATTCTCCTGTAATTGGCTTTCAGAAATATAGCCCGCAACAACGGCTAGCTGACCCGCAAAGGATGGTTCTTGCTGTTCTTCATTCTCATAATATCCAAGAAAGTCACGAACCACCCGCGATTCACCATCTAAATTAAAATTGATAAATCCCGTTTCCTCTTCAGGCACCTGAAAATAGGAATGGGATTTTTGAAGCTTTCCATCTTCAAAATATGCAGCTTTAACCAGATTGGGAGTTTGTGATAATGCTGTTTTAAGTGATTCATCGAGAAAGTCGGCTTTGCGTTCTTTAAACAAGAGATCAACCCCAACAGCTTTAGGACTGAATTCGCTTATTTTTTGCAGTGCCTGGGCAATTGCAAATCGATCTGCGTGTTCCACATTAACAACCACGATTTCAGGCTCTGGCTGCTTGTTGTAAAAATTATGTGCGTAATACACATCGGTAAATTCAAAATCCTGAAAGGCCTTTGTAAAGGGATCCAGAATCGAAATATTCACAAACAGATAAGCCAATAATACGCTAATCACACACGTAAAAATGGTGCACCATAAAGCATCTGTAAACCATAAAATACTGCTGTTTTGGGATGCCATTAGTCCTTACCTATAATTTTCTGTATGGTACTCGAGCCATTTTTGATGATCGCGTTCTTATTGTCAGACAAAATGCTGGGTAATTGGTTGATGTATTTGCTCTTACCGCCTTCATATTCCTGCAACTGTACATTTACCTGGACCACACCATATTTCCCCATTTCGGCATTTTCTGCCAGATAGGGAATGTCGTAATACCAAGGAGAAACAATGGGGTTTGTAATTTGATTTTCGGTGCCGTATTTCAGGTTTTTAAGATCATATTCCTGCTCGATTAGAATTGCCTGCATAGGCGTATTGTCTTTACTCCGCCAATGCCCTTCAATAGAAACCGAAAGTCGGGCATTGAGATTCTCATCTTCATACACTTTGGTGCGCGAGAATAAAATGCGTAGTTCATTAAAACTAAGTCGGGAAACCCCTGGATTTTCAGGGTCACTTTGAATCTCAATCACTGCTTCAAAATTGAGCAAATCTTCGTGATCATCTTTGAGTCTGATAACATCATTCATAGTCATCGCAGCAGCGGTACCGCGTGATTTTGGCATTTCTTCCAAATCGTTCTGAATGATTGTTTTAAGCCGCTGTTCTTCCTGAGACTCGCGTGGAGCAGCATATTTTTTAATACGGATTTCCGAATACGTCTTTTCAATATCGCCTAAATCTGTTTTGTAATAGTCGTTGACTGAAAGCGACTGCGAATAGCTGCTGGTAAGAGACTTTGCAGTTTTTTCGGCTAGATAATCTGCTCCAAAAAACAGCCCCTGCAGGGCAACTTCAACAAGACCACCCCGACTTGAAGGACGGGCAAGTTCTACAACAAACTCTTCTTCAGCCTTTATAGCTGAACGCTGATGCACACCACAGGAAGAGATTACGATTATAAAAAAAAGGAGCAGGATAATTTTATTCATTTTGAAAACAGGTTTAAAATAAAATGTTAAAATACATAAAAAACCGTTTAGGATAAATCTTAATTAATCAGATCAGAGCTTTTAACGAAGGAGTCTTAACCATTGTCTAATCAATGCTTTATTTTTAAGACTTAAACTGCACGTATGAAATCTACTTCTCTGAAAGTTTTATTGACGGTTTTTCTCGTAATTGTTTCCTGTAAAGACCAGTCAGAAAACGCTGAAAAATTTGAAACAGACGACTGGATCACTCTTTTTAATGGTAAAGACCTCGAAGGATGGACACCAAAATTTCACCATCACGAGACCGGCGAAAATTATGCAGATACCTTTAGAGTGCAGGATAGTAGTATCGTGGTTGCGTATGACGGTTATGATACTTTCAATGAACGCTATGGGCATTTGTTTTACAACAAAGCTTTTGAGTCTTTTCACCTCAAATTCACCTATCGCTTTACCGATGAATGGATGCAGGACGCACCCTCCTACACCTACCGCAATAGCGGAGTTATGTTTCACAGTCAGGCTCCAGAAACGATTTTGAAAGAACAGGATTGGCCATTATCTGTAGAATACCAGATGCTTGCAGAGGCAGAACCCGGTAAACCGCGACCTACCGGCAATATGTGCTCACCGGGAACAGACGTCTATTTTAATGGGGAAAAGTCTAATGATCACTGCATCAATTCATCTTCAGAAACTTATACATGGGATACATGGGTTGAAGCCGATTTGATTGTTTACAGCGATTCGCTGATTATTCATAAAGTAAATGGCAATGAAGTACTTCGTTATTCCAAAACACAAATAGGTGGTGACGTTGCTCACGGATTTGATCCGGAATTAAAAATTGAAGGAACAGCGCTAAAAAGCGGTTACATCGGCCTCCAGGCAGAAGGCCAGGGAGTGGTTTTCAAAAATATACGCTTGAAAGAGCTCTAGTGAGCAGCCTTCCCTTTAAAAAGTTTTTTTGCCCCATTTACTAGCGGAAGGACTACAAAACCAATAACAAGTCCTGCTAAGAATTCAAATACAATTGCTGGTAGTCCTAAGCTTTCTTCCAGATGATGGAAAAACTCTAAGTTGTGTACAAAAATTCCACCTGAAACCAATAATAATGCGATGGTTCCAATCACACCCAGACTTTTTATTACCCAAGGAAGTGCATTTACCAGAAATATTCCAACCTTATCAGAAAAGCTATCGTCACGATCATTAAGATTTATCAGTTTAGCTCCGAACTCATCCATACGTACAATCAAGGCTACAATCCCGTAAACCCCCACAGTAGCAACTAATGCGATAATAGTTACCACTCCAATTTGGGTAGCAATTGGTTCTTGAGAAACCGTTCCTAAAGCGATAATGATGATTTCTACAGACAGGATAAAATCGGTAAGAATAGCAGATTTCACCTTCTCTTTTTCACGAGCCATCAATTGCTCTTCAGTCATACTATCAAGATCCTCAGAACTGTTGTGTTTTTCGTGGGGAACCAGATATTCGTAAATTTTTTCGGCTCCCTCATAAGCCAGATAGAGTCCGCCCAAAATCAAGATGACGGTAATCGCGACGGGCAGAAAGGCGCTGAGGAGAAAAGCAATAGGCAAAATGATGACTTTGTTTAGCAGCGAACCTTTAGTAATAGACCACAATACAGGAAGTTCTCTTGAAGACATAAAGCCCGAAGCTTTCTCGGCATTTACCGCAAGATCATCTCCCAAGATGCCAGCGGTTTTTTTACCTGCCACTTTACTCATAACTGCGACATCATCCATCAATGCTGCGATATCATCTAATAATGCAAAAAAACCTGAAGCCATATTTTCTTAAAATTTGAGGCAAGATACATGTATTTTGAATGGTCAACAACTTCAAATCGCGCATTAGCAAAAGCTTAATATATCTAATTAAGGAACTAGTAACCGACTCTTGTTGAGTTTTATCTGACGCTTAAAAATCATAAAACTTATTTAAGAAGCGCGCACATGCAAACGCTAGCCTTTAGCTTTGAAGTAATTATTAAAGATCCGGGTTTTATGAAATATCTTTCATTATATGTGATTTCAGGCGTAATGGTCATTGCCGGTGCCCTGTCTTACTTTTTTTATAAAAAATCTATAAACGATGAGCGTGAGGTATTGGAGAATGCGACCTACACGATTCAGAATTCCTGGGAATTTCCTCAACTTTTGAATGAAGTAAGCGGAATTGCCTGGATAAACGATTCTATTATTTCCTGTATACACGATGAAGAAGGTGTTATATATGACTTCAATTTAAACACCAGTGAGATTGTGCGCGATGTACGCTTTGGGCCAGATAATGATTACGAAGCGATTGCCTTAGATAGCGTTCACGCTTATGTTATGCGCAGTGACGGTCTTGTTTTTGATGTGTTAGATTATACGAAAGATACAGTAAGTGTAAGCAGCTTTCAAACCGATTTTAATGTTGACAACAATATGGAATCTCTGGCTTATAACCCCAAAACCAAAATGTTACTGACCGTCCCTAAAGATCAGGGGCTTCAGAGAGATCGCTTTAAAGGAATCTATACTATTTCTCCAGAGACTAAAGAAACGAGTAAACAGGCTTTGATCAATATAGATATGAAAACAAAAACGCTGGATTCAATAGATAAAAAACATATTGAAGATAACTTCTTCCCTTCAGATCTCGCATTACATCCTAAAACCGGAGATTATTATATGGTTGATGGACGCAATTTAAAATTACTTATCCTCAATCCAGAAGGTGGAATTAAAGCCTTGCATAACCTCAATCGCTATCATTTTGAACAACCGGAAGGAATAGCATTCAGTCCGGAAGGAAAACTCTTCATTGCCAACGAAGCCTCTGGCGGCGTGGCTACATTATTAGAAATAACTTTAGAAGAATAATGAGCTACTCTTCTGCCATTACAGGAAGTAGAATCAAGGTTTTTGCCTGATCACTCTCATTGCTTAAATAGTCGATTTTAAGTTTATAGTTGACGTTACGGTCTTCTTTATAATACGAACCGTCGTTAAAATCGAAACCTCCATCATCGGTATAGGCAAGACTAACAATTTTACTGGCTTCAATTCGCTCAATCTTAGCCAGCTCGCTTTGACTTAATTTATATCGTTTGAGTAATTTATTCAAACTTCGAGAAAAATGGTTGTGGGCATCCGCTTTCATAATCATTGAATTTTTGTCAAAATTATTTTCAATAATAGAATTTGAAAGCTTTTAAAATGCCAATTCACAATTTCTTAGGTGCTTTTTAATACATTATTAGGACCTATAAAATGAGAGATAAGCTCGTTCTTTACGAGGCACTAATAAACAACCCAAATCTAACCTGCTAACCTTCAGTACATTATTATAAATTATACTTATAAAGCTGTCTGAAGAATCAATAAGGAGCAATAATTTGACTCTTAATTAACTCCAATTTTCTTAACACTTCTTTAAAGCTGTGTTATATGAGGGTTAAAGTACATAAACCCTGAGCCTTTTTAACATATTTTCAGCCCTTGTAAGAAAAACCATTTTATGAAAATCACCACAACCCTAACCAATCTTATACAATTAACCTGTTTTGCTTTAGTCTTTATGTGCTCTCTGAGTATAGAAGCTCAGGAGCGTGAGATCGAACAGGTATTCTATTTTACCGGAAACACATCGCTACAGACTCAGGCACCTTCAACCGAGGTTCTATCGGCAATCACGGCAATGTCTCAAAAGGATAGTAAAGCAACTTTTTTAGCCTTAGGTAATATTACAGATAAGGGCTATCCCCCGAAAGATAATGAGCGTAAAGAGGTTGAAAAGCAACTGGAGGAAAGTCTATTAAACCCTCTGAAAAACTTTAACGGAAATCTCATTTTTATGCCGGGTAAAAATGAATGGAACAAAAATGGTCATGAAAATATTGATGATCTGGAATCTTTTATTCAGGATAACAGTGATGTAAAATTTTGGCCAAATGATGGTTGTGTCCGCGAGATTGAAGATCTCGATATGGAAAACGTTGAGTTACTGATGATCGATTCACAATGGTTTTTAGAAGATTGGGACGACCATTTATATTTGAATAACAAATGCGATATTAAAACCCGCGATGACTTTTTTGCCAAATTCAAAGATGATTTAAAAGACGAGCAAAATAAAACGGTTATTGTGGCAATCTACCATTCGGTTTTAACGCGCTCACGTCAGGATTTCTTTGAAAATATAGGCGGTCTGAGCAAGCAGGATTATTATAGCCAGCAGCGTCAAAAATTAGCTGGTACTATTGAAACACTAGCTACATTATTTCCTGATGTAGTCTTTGTATCTGCCAGCGACCGCAATCTGCAATATGTTGAAGATGATGGTATCCCACAAATCATTAGTGGAGCTGCTTCAAATAAACTTGACAATGTCAAGAATGCAAAGGATGGACAGTTTGCTTCAAAAACAAACGGATTTGCACGTCTTACAGTTTATAGCGATCGCAGTTCTAAAGTAGAATTCTTTTCGACCGGTACTGGTAATACTGAAAAACTTTTCGAGAAAGACATACGCAGACAGCAAACAAAACTTAGTGAAGTTTCATACCCTGATATTTCAACGTTTGGTGACACGTATAAATCTTCAATCTATACACCTGAAGAAACAGATAAAAGCGGCATACACACATTCTTCTGGGGCAAACACTATCGCCCGGTTTACAGCCGCGAGATAGAAGCCCCTGTGCTTGACCTTTCGGCTATGCCCGGTAATGTACATGCAATATCTGAAGGTGGTGGAAATCAATCCCGTTCTATTAGACTTATCGATGACGAGGAACATGAATATACTGCCCGCGAACTTCGCAAAAGTGCGGTACGTTTTATTCAATCAAAAATCAAAGATCATTATGTTGAAGATTTTATGCGAAATTCGATTGCAGAAGATGTGGTTCAGGATTTTTATACAACCGCTCATCCGTATGCTCCCTTTGCACTAAATTCAATTTTTGATAGTCTGGATATTTACAATGCCCAGCCAAAAATTTACTATCTGCCCAAACAAATGCAACTTGGTATCTATAATGAAGATTACGGCAACAAGCTGTATATGCTAGAGGCTCATGCCGGGGATGAGAACAAATCTTTTGAGCGTTTCGGAGATGCAGACGATATCATAAGTACCAAAGATTTACTGGCAAACATACGCAAGTCTAAAAAACATCAGGTTGATGAGGCCAATTTCTTAAAAGCACGATTGGTTGACTTTTTAGTTGGCGATTACGACAGGCATTACGATCAATGGCGCTGGGCAGAATTTGAAGGAGAAGATGATAATAAAACCTATAAAACCATACGTCGTGACCGCGATCAGGCATTTCCTAAATACGACGGTCTTATTTTGAGCATCCTTAAATTGGGGATGATCGATTTCAGATCGATGGAAAAATATGATGAGGATGTGAATAATGTAAAATGGATGAGCCGTTATGCGTATCCACTGGATCAGGCATTTTTAAAGGAATTAACCTGGGAAGACTGGCAAAAGCAGGTGCGCTTTATTCAGGAAAATCTAACTGACGAAACTATCGAAACCGGATTTGCACAACTGCCTGAAGCTACTCAGGACGAAACTATAGATCAAATCAAAAAGAATTTAAAACTTCGTCGCGATAATCTGGAGTCTATTGCAAAACGCTATTATGAGTATTTGATGAGTCATCAGATTTTATTGGGTACCGAAGATAAAGATGAGTTTCTTATTACCCGTAAATCAAATGGAGAAACCACAATTAGTTTAAAAACAGAAAACGGAAGAGATTTTGAACGCACTTACTCTAAAAATCTGACCAAAGAAATCTGGATTTACGGACTTGACGATGACGATACGTTCACAATAGAAGGAGATGGCGATCACTATATTCCGCTTAAAATATTAGGTGGTGAAAATAATGATGTGTATGATTTCAAAAATGCAAGTCGTACTAAAGTATATGACTATAAGAATAAGAAAAATACATTCACCAATAACGCTACCTCAAAATGGCTTGTTGATAGTTATGACATCAATACCTACAGTGACGCAAACCGTAAGCTGAGAGCAAACAGTATATTCCCGAGCTTAGGTTTTGATCCCGATGCAGGTTTTAAAATAGGTTTACGCGATACCTATACAACCTACGGTTTAACAAACAACCCCTTTAAAACACAGCAAACATTTACAGCAGCTTATTATTCTGCCACTTCAGGGCTGTCATTTGATTATTCCGGAGAGTTTGCACACATATTTTACAATTGGAATTTCAAATTAGACGCTCGAATTACGAGTCCGAATTATGCGATTAATTACTTTGGTACAGGTAATGGCACAGTGTATGACGATGACGCCGTTACCCGAGATTTCAACCGGGTACGTATCGCATTATGGAATGTAAAGCCCTCTTTTAAATATGCAAAAGACAACGTCTTATTTAGTATAGGACCTCTTGTAGAAAATTTTGATGTAGAAAATCAGGCAAACAGTGTTACCTCACAGCAATTTGCTTCAGGTAACGACGTGTTCCGCAATCAATTATATGGAGGTGCTGAAGCAAGTTTCAGATACAAGAACAAAAGTGGAGAAATTGCATTCATTCGTAGAGGTTTTCAATTTGATATTACGGGGGGTTACAAAACCAGTTTAAAAGACGAATTTGACAATGCGTTTAGCTATGTTAATCCGTCCCTGTCTATCGACTTCCCATTGCATTCAAGTGGTTTTGCAGTTTTAGCTACAAAAGTAGAAGGACAAATGAACTTTGGTGATTTTGAGTTTTTTCACGGGGCGACTCTTGGAGGGAATAACAGTTTAAGAGGTTTTAGAAACGAACGTTTTAATGGTAAAAGCAGTTTTTATCAAAGTATAGATTTAAGAACCGGTATTGCAGATTTACGCACCAGTTATGTACCCCTTCGTTTAGGGGCAAGTTTAGGATATGACTATGGTAGAGTCTGGTCAGATTCTGATACTTCTGATGACTGGCATCACAGTTATGGAGGTTCCATTTTCATAAATGGTTTTAAAGCGGTAACGGCTAATATTGGATATTATTTAAGCGATGAAAGTGATCGTCTAATTTTCACCTTAGGTTTTAGATTTTAAGCTAGAAGCAAATCAATTGTAGAGAATATTTTAGTTTGCTGAACTTAATTTTGATAAAATGTCATGCATTGATCGTAGTGAAAACATCAAAAAATGGCTCTTTTAAGTCTAAAAAATGTTTTTAAAGTAGAAAATACGTTAAATGTTAATACTAATCAATATTTTTACACTTTCTACACAATAAGCTTTTAATACGCTAAGCGAAAATGAAACTTGTGCAGGAAGTAGCTGATTGAGTTATAGAAAATCAAAAATTGACTTAAGTTTTAAAATTTTTCGATTTTGAATTCAAGATGATTAAAGCTCTTAACCTATATGTTCCCGAATGAAGAATAAAAGAACTTCTATTAAAGATATTGCAAAAGCACTTGATGTCTCAATCACCACCATCTCCTTTGTATTGAATGGTAAAGGTGAAGAACGAAAAATATCAAAAGAAGTAATCAAGAAGATTGAGGATTATGTAGAAGAGGTTAATTACCGTCCCAATCAGGTCGCCCAAAGCTTAAGAACCGGAAAAAGCAAAATCCTGGTTTTTATGGTTGAAGATATAGGTAATATCTTCTTCGCTAAAATAGGGCGTATTATTGAAGATATCGCATATAAAAAAGGATACAAGGTTTTATTTGCCAGTACAGACAATGATGATATTAGATCTCGTGAACTTATAAATGTCTTTCACGAAAGACAAGTAGATGGTTTTATTATTGTGCCTTCTCCCGGAATTAAGAAAGATATTGCTCAATTAATGGCCAGTGATATTCCTGTAGTTCTTTGCGACCGTTATTTTGAAGATCTGGACACTAATTATGTAATGCTCGATAACTATGGTGCTGCTAAAGAAGGCACCCAACATTTAATCGACAACGGCTATCAGAATATTGCTTTTATAAATATTGAGACGGAACAAAATCAGATGGTCGAACGAGCTGAAGGTTATAAGGATACCGTTGAGGCTGCGGGTCTTCCTGTAAATATAGTAGCCATACCATTCAGTGAAACCCATTCTGAGAAAGGAAAAAACATTTTAAGAAAAGTTCTTGCCGGGACAGATTCTAAAATAGATTCGGTACTATTTTCAACAAATTACCTTACACAAAATTGTTTGGAGCTCATAAATGAAATAAGTCCGTCCCTAAAGCACGAACTTGGAATAATCACTTTTGACGACGATCCATTTTTCAAAATTAATAGTCCGTCTATATCTTCTATTGCACAGCCACTTCAAGCTATTGGAGAAGAGTGTATGAATATTATGTTCAAATTATTAAAAGATAAAGACCGTAAAAATAGCGAGACGACTAAAATTACCTTAGATGCTCACCTCATAGAGCGAGATTCCACACAAAAGAAAAAACACTCTTTTTAATAAATTAGCCACCTCTTGCAACAAGCTGATTTATAATATTCTAGTAACTGAGAATATATCAACTATTTTCAATTTTTACTGAATATTTCATAATTGCCTATTTTTCACTCCCATTTTTTGTTAGATATAATTCAATGATATTGAGATATTATTGAATTTTACGAAAAATTTAAGTTAACTCATTGTTAAGTAAAACGTTTTATCTATTTTGGCAAAACGTTTTAGTATTAAAACAAACTTAATCGAACCAAAAATTAACTTAAATCAAAACTTGGATGAAGAAAAAAGTACTCCACAGCATTGAGAAAATTTACCATACAATCGATGCTCCCCCTAAAAGTAGCTATGCCATAAAAAAAATGGTATTTCTACTCATTCTTATTCTTACAACTACTCTGAATCAAAGTGTATTTGCCCAACAAACTGGTTCTATTACAGTAACTGGTAACGTAACAGATTCACAAGGAGTTCCACTCCCTGGTGTTAACATTCAGGAGCTTAATACAACAAACGGAACGCAAACTGACTTTGACGGTAATTACTCTATTACTGTTGAGAGTGGCGATGCAGTATTAGTTTTCACCTTTATAGGTATGAAAAATGCTGAAATACCGGTTAACAATGAAACAAGTATCGACGTGCAAATGGCTGACGACGCTCAGGCACTTGACGAAGTAGTACTTGTAGGTTACGGTAAACAGAAAAAAATCAGTGTGGTAGGTGCTCAATCAACTATCAAGGCTGAAGAACTTGAATTACCCGTAGCCAACCTTGGGACCATGCTTGCAGGTAGAATTTCAGGTATTACCGGGGTTCAGCGTGACGGTCTTCCTGGTTTTGACGGTGCTGACCTGTGGATACGTGGTATCTCAACTTTTGGTAATGCAAGTCCATTAGTATTAGTAGACGGTGTTGAACGTTCTTTGGATAACATCAACCCTCGTGACATCGCATCGTTCTCTATTCTTAAAGATGCATCTGCGACTGCGGTTTATGGTATACGTGGTGCAAATGGTGTAATCCTTATCGAAACAAAGCGCGGTAAGTTAGGTAAGCCTTCTGTGACTTTAGATTACTATGAAGGTGTAACTTATTTTACAAAAGTTCCTGATATCGTAAATGGTGTTCAGTATATGACTCTTGCGAATGAGGCTTTAACAACTCGCGGCGATGTACCGCGTTTCTCTCAGGAGTATATCGAGAATACCGCTTCAGGTATTGACCCTTTATTATATCCAGATGTAAACTGGCTTGATGAAGTTTTTGATGATCATGGTAGAAACAGACAGGCTTTAGTAAACGTAAATGGAGGATCTCAAGATGCTCAGTATTATGCTTCTTTAGGGTACTATGACGAGACAGGTTTATTTGCTACAGACGGTTTAGAGCAATACGATTCCAGCACTCGATTTAAGCGCTACAACTTTACCTCAAACCTTACTATTGATGTTACAAAGACGACTAAAGTAAATATTGGTATTCAGGGTTATTTATCTGAAGGTAACTATCCTGGTGTAGATGTAGGTGGAATTTTTGGTTCTGCACTTGAAGTATCTCCAGTAGAGTATCCGGTATTATACCCAGGTGGTTATGTTCCTGGTAAGAGTGCTAACGGTGGTTTACGTAACCCTTATGCAGATGTCGCTCTTCGTGGATACAGAACCTTGACGCGCAACAAGCTAAACACCAACTTAAACCTAACTCAACAGTTAAACTTTATAACTGAAGGTCTCGCTGTAAATGGTTTATTTGCTTTTGACACCTATAATGAGCAAAACTTAAACAGAACAAAAAGAGAAAGCACCTATTTTATAGATCAAAATTTCCCATATACAGAAGATGGAAACCCGGTATTGAATGAAACATTTACTTCAGACCAACGATTTCTTGGTTATGGAAACAGTAATGGAGGTAACCGCAGATTCTACTCTCAGGTGTCTTTAAACTACGACCGTACATTTGGCAAACATTCGGTAAGCGGGCTATTATTAGCTAATCGTGATGACTTTGTAAATGCATTTGCAGGAGATCTTGTAGGTGGTATTCCCTTTAGAAGTGAAGGTTTTGCAGGTAGAGCAACCTACTCTTATGATGATCGCTATTTCTTCGAAGTAAACGCGGGTTACAATGGTTCTGAAAACTTTGCACCCGTAAACCGCTATGGTTTCTTCCCATCTGTTGCGGGAGGTTGGGTAATTTCAAACGAAAAATGGTTTGAGCCTGTTAAAAACACAATCGACTATTTAAAGATCAGATATTCTGACGGTTTGGTTGGGTCTGACTCTGGTGCACCACGTTTTACATATTTAAGTACTTTAAACGAAGGTGCTGGCGGTTATACCTTTGGTGCTAATGGTGGTAATGGATTTGGCGGTATCGCTGAAGATCGTACCGGTGTAGATGTTCGTTGGGCAGAAGCTCGCAAGCAGGATTTAGGTATTGAATTCAATATGTTCAATAATGATCTAAGTGTAATCTTCGATTTATTTAAAGAACGTACTGAAGGTGCTTTCCTTAATAGAAGTGATATCCCTAATTATATAGGTCTTAACTCAGATCCTTCAGGGAACTTGGGTATTGTTGAAAACAAAGGTTTTGATGGTACCATCAATTACAACACAACTGTAGCTGACGAATTAAAACTTGGCTTCCGCGGTACTTTCTCCTATAACAAAAACGAAATCATAGAAAATGGTGTGCCACTTCAACCTTTCCCTTGGTTAGATCGTAGAGGTACAAACCTAATTGCTTCTTTCGGTTATGTTGCGGAGCGTCTGTTTACTTTAGAAGATGATGTAAACGGTGACGGTTGGATCAACGCGGAAGATGGTTTCCCTGTACAGTTTGGACAAACTCAAAACGTACAACCTGGTGATATTAAGTACACCGACTTAAATGGTGATGGTGTTATCGATGCCTTTGACCGTAAGGTATTGGGTGAAGGTGATGTACCTGCATTAACTTATGGTTTTGGTATTACTGCACAATATAAAGGTTTTGACCTCAGTTTATTCTTCCAGGGACAAAATTATGCAAGCCGCTTTATTAGTGGTGCTGGTATACAACCATTTGGAGGTGACGGTGGTGAAGGAACTGTTTATACAGCTGTGTTAGACAGATGGACTCCTGAAAACAACAATCCAAATGCATTTTCTCCTCGTCTATCATTCGGATCTGCATCTCCGGGTAATAGTAACAACCGTGTAGATAGCAGCTGGTGGTTAAAAGACATAGATTTCTTACGTCTTAAAACAGCAGAAATTGGTTATACCCTTCCGTCATCATTAACTGACAAGGTCGGTATAGATACTTTCAGACTCTATCTGCGAGGGACAAACCTATTAACGTTTAGCAATTTTGACCTTTGGGATCCTGAATTGAATACTAGAAATGGTAGTGTTTATCCAAATATTTCTGTAATCGCACTAGGCGGAACCTTTAACTTTTAATTTCTGACTATGCGACCAATAAATATTAAGCCGAATAAAAAAATACATACTATGAAAAAATTATTAATCGCACTTACAGGTAGTTTGATGTTACTCTCGTGTAACTCTGACTATCTGGATCAGGTACCAGATGACCGCTTGACATTTGAAGATACTTTCGACAATAAGCTCTATGCGCGTCGTTACCTGGCAAACGTTTATTCTCAAATTCCAAATGAGTATGCACAGCGCTATACCACCATTCAGAATTCTGGTCCCTGGACGGGCGGTTCTGATGAGGCAGAATACGTATGGGGTTTCCATATGGGTAACTGGCTGAATGTAGGTGACTGGACAGCAACCACTCAGGAAGTAAGCAACCTCTGGTCTAACTTCTATAGAGGTATTCGTTCTGCTTCTACTTTTATGCAAAACATCGAGAAGTGCCAGGACTGTAGTGATCAGGAAATCATACGATACTCAGCCGAAGCTCGTGTTTTAAGAGCTTTTTACTATTACAACTTAATGCGCTCCTGGGGTCCTGTAATTATATTACCTGACACTCCAGTTCCTGCAGATGCAGATTTAGAGGCCTTAGGATTGAAGAGAAATTCCATAGAAGAAGTTGCTGATTATATTGTTTCCGAAATAGACATAGCAATCCCAGATTTAGAAGCTTCTAAGTTTGAAGATGGCAGTGAGGATGGAGCTATGCAAACCCCGTTTGCTATGTTCATTCAGGAAAAAGCATTGCTTTTTAAAGCAAGTCCTTTATTTAACGGAAATACTGATTTTGCAGATTTTACTAATGCTGAAGGTGAGCAACTAATCCCACAGACCTACGATGTTCAAAAATGGAAAGCTGCTGCAGATAAGTCTAAAGAATTCATCGACAAGTATGTTCCTACTCGTTTCAAATTATACAAAGATCCGGGTGGAGATCCTTATGCTTCAGTACGTGACGTAATGCTTGAAGATTTTAATTCAGAAATCATTTACGCACGTCCTCGTGGTCAAATTTATTACCACTATGACATCACTCCATATCACAGCGGTTCTGACAACTGTAACCGTGGTGCAGGTGGTCTTGGTGTAACGCAAGAAGCTGTAGATGCATTCTTCACTTCTAATGGTAGATCGATTGACGATCCTCAGGCAAACTACACTGCAGATGGATTCTCAGATTTCCAGGCTCCCTATGATTTCACTGCACGTTCAACGTATAATCCCTGGACAAACAGAGAACCTCGTTTTTATAATAGTGTAACCTATAACGGCTCGTTATGGATGAACAGAGGTACTGGTGATATCATTACTAAAACCTGGTATGGTGGAAACTCTGGAAGACAAGTAGGTACCAATGACTATGCTCCTACAGGATATGTAGTTAGAAAATCATTCCCTGTTGGTAACTGTCGTGATTTTGGTGCAAGAACGATCCCAATGGCTCGTTTGGCAGAACTTTACCTTGATTATGTTGAAGCTCTAAATGAGTATGACCCAGGCAATCCTGATATCCTTACCTATTTAAACTTAATCCGTGAGCGTGCAGGTATTCCTGAATATGGTAGCTTAGAACTTGCTGCTCCAGCAACTCAGGAAGCTATGCGTGATGCTATTCACAAAGAGCGTCGTGTTGAATTATTTGCTGAAAGCGTGCGCTACTTTGACTTACGTCGTTGGAAAGAAGCTGCTGAAGTACTTGATGGTCCTTTCCACAGTATGGATATCAATGCGCGTACAGAAGCTGAATTCTACAACGTGGTTGAGTTTGAAAACAGAGTTTTCAGACAGCAAGATTACCTATGGCCAATTCCTCAGGATGAGATCAATGCAACCCCTTCATTAACCCAAAGCCCTGGATGGTAAAAAATATAAAAATGACTAGAAAATTTATTTGTTTGAGTTTGGTTATCGTGATAAGTTCTTTTGGGTTCGCCCAAAAGAACAAACTCACGATCGATTATGAAAATCAGGATCAGACTTTGAGCAGCGATATTGAAAAAGGCTTTAAGAAAATAGTTTATACGAACTATCCTAAGCTTATGAAAGACTTCAATCCTAAAGCTCGTACCGATTTAAGAATTAAAATCGATACTGCTTACAATGGTGTAGCTTATGCGCACAATGGTCAAGTTGTGGTAAGTTCTAAATGGCTTCACAGCCATCCTGAAGATCTAGATCTAATGACGCATGAAATCATGCACATCATTCAATCTTATCCAGGAGGTGCTGGTCCAGGCTGGTTAACCGAAGGTATTGCAGACTATGTTCGCTTTAAATACGGTTTGGATAACGAAGGTGCAAGATGGAGTTTAACCGCTTTTGATTCTAAACACCATTACACCAACAGCTATCGTATTACCGCAAGATTTTTAGAGTGGGTAAGTCAGAATTACGACAAGAAACTTGTTCCTAAAATGGACAAGAATCTTAGAGCTAAAACGTACTCTGCAGATCTGTGGAAGAAATACACGGGTAAAGAGCTAGATGAGCTTTGGGATGAATATGCAAAAAACCCGGCTTTAGATAGCTAGAAATACAAAATCACGAATGGTAATGAGATTATCTATTTTAATCATCTTATTAGGAGTTAGTTCTTGTTTGGCACAAAATAGTGCCAAACAAGAGACTATCAAACTTGATGTAGCTCAATCTGAAAATGCAAAAACAATTCCTCCCCAATTTTGGAAGGAGCATTGGTTTGAGCACAATCAGGAGTTAAAACTTCAAGCCTATAATGATGATGTTGCCATTTATTATGATAAAGATGTAGATCAAAATATTACCTGGCCTTTAGAATTTTTCACCACAACGTGGAGCTATATTAAAGATGTCTATGGTGACTTTGGAGAAGAAAACAGACTGTATGTAATTCTTCACGAAGGTAAATATGGAGGAGGACATCCTTCGGTTTATCGTGACGAGAGTCACAATTACCGCAATGTTCTTGATGCAGGAATAAATTCCTGGTCTGAAAAAGACCCTAAAAAAGGTCTTTCAATTGCCGTACACGAAATAGGACATATTGTAGAAGGTATCACTAATGGTTTAAAATACAATCCGGCCTGGGAAATCTGGAAAGACAGCAAATGGGCAGAAATATTTATTTATGATGTCTATAGGAATACTGGTGAAACACAATTTGCACAGGACCTTTTTGAGGAGTTACAACATCAAAAAGACGATTTTCCAAAAGCAAACACCTATTGGTTTAGAGACTGGTTCTATCCTCTCTATTCTCAATACGGGGAATCTCAAGTACTTGCTGACTTTTACAATTTATTAGATTCACACTTCCCCAAAAACAAAGAGGAAACTCGATTTTCAAGAAGAATGAATATGGGAGAGTTTATCCATTTCTGGAGTGGTGCTGCAAAGCACGATCTTCAAGATTTGGCACAAACCGCCTTCGGATGGAACGAAGAATGGCAATCCCAATTAAAACAAGCTAAAATGACTTTTCCTGATGTCACATATTAATACAAACAAGATTATGATGAAAAACATTACACAAAAATTGCTGTTTGCAATCTGCATAGCGATCGGGTTACATTCGTGTAACTCAGATGACTCTTCGTTAGTAGAAGGTCGTCCCGATTCTATTGTTAATACTGATCCAGACGGGGCTCCTCCACGAGCTCTTGTAGAAGACTGGTCTGACCACGATGAAGTTTTAAATCGTCAGGTTTTAAACGGATTTGTAGGTGTATTCTTTGACCCTGAAGTTGACCGTACTTCAGAATGGACTTTTGATTTCTTCGGAAATATCTGGCCAAGAACACTTTCTGTTTATGGAAGATATGGCGAACCAAGTAGCCTATACGTTGTTGCTCATGGGGAAGATAAGTCAACCTATTATGGTACTTATTTGGAAGCTGGTTCAGGAAAACGTAACATCATTGATTTCCCATTAACTTCAACAGAATTTGATTCTCAAACTGCAGATGAGGCATTGGCTTTACTTGCGGGAGTTGTAGAATCTGCTTACGGTAACAATAGTGGCGCACCAGCATCAGGAGTATGGAACAGTAAGTTCGCCGAAATTTTCATCTACGATACCTATTTATCACAAGGTCTTGACGCAGAAGCAGAACGTGTAAAAGCAGAGTTTGAAGCGAAGTCTGAAACTTTCCCGTCAGCAGACAGCTATTGGTTTAGAGATTGGTTATTCCCAATCTATGAGACCTACAATCAGGAAGCTACCTTTAATGCGTTTTTCAACTTAATCAAAACCTACTATCCTGCTGATGCAGGGACCTATGCAAAGACTATGACAGTGGGTGAGTTTGTACACTTCTTCAGTGGTGCTGCAGGAGTAAATCTAAAATCTATGTTTGAAGATGCATTTGGTTGGGATACTTCTTATGATCAGGAATTATTGATGGCTCAGGCTCAGTTTCCAGATATGCCCTACTCCTTCCCTCCTGCTTCTGAAACAATAGATGTTACAGGAGATGGTAACGCTGAAATTTTTGTGACTAGTGAATGGAGTGGCGGTAAAGATGGTAGAGAAGGTTCTAGTAAATTAATAGACAACGACTTCTCTTCAAAATTCCTTACTGACGGATTCCCTAAGGAGTTCTATATGCAGCAAAACTTTATGTTTGCGCAGGTAGCAAATAAATACATCATGGTTTCTGGTAATGATGCTCCAGAGCGTGATTTCAGATCCTGGGAATTACAAGGTTCTAATGATGGAACCAACTTTACATTACTTCATAAAGTAACCGATGAAAACTTTACAGAGAGAAATCAAAGAAAAGAATACAGTTTTGACAATACCACAGCATACAATCATTACCGCATCGTTTTACTTGCAAATAATGGTAGTAGTTTAATTCAACTTTCTGAGTGGAGATTGCAAAGACTTCAACTGTTAACTTTTGGTCCACAGGATGTAACTGCAAGTGCCATTACAACTGTAAGTCGTGAAAACCGAAACGGTGCAGATTCTAATGAGGCTTCATTCCGCGTTACCGATGGTGACACCGGTACTAAGTTCTTATTATTTAATTTCACCAATCCAGAGTGGATTCAACAAGAATTTCAAAACCCCGTTCGTGTTACTAAATATTCTCTAACCTCTGCAAATGATGCTCCTGGTAGAGACCCTGTTGAGTTCACTTTATCGGGTTCAAATGATGGTGTAACCTTTACGGAAATTGATTCCAGAACAGGGCAATCATGGGATTCAAGAGGCTTAACCCGAGAATTTTTGGTAACCAATGAAAACAGTTATAAATATTACCGATTAGACATTCTTGCTAATGGTGGTGACGGACTGTTCCAATTGGCAGAATGGCGCTTATTTGCTGAATAAGAATTTATATTCATTTCTATAATATCCTGAGCTCTTTTTAGGGCTCAGGATTATTTATTGATTGAGTGACTAAACTGAACTGAATTATTAATCACGAATCAATAATTAAAAACAGAAATAACTAAACTTGAATTTATGAACAAACAGAATTTATTTATTTTAAGCTTTTTATGCTTATTAATTATCTCCTGTAAAGAGACCGGAGTTGCTGTTGGAGACGAAAACGATTTCACACCGGCAAGTGCTTCTTTAAGAGCTCCGTCTTATCCGCTTGTTACGCATAATCCAAACTTCAGCATTTGGTCTATGGGCAATGAGTTAAACACTTCAACTACAAAACACTGGACTGAGCAGGATCACGCTTTAGTAGGTATTGCAGAAGTTGATGGAGAATTATACCGCTTTTTGGGTATGGAATCAAAAGTATATGAGACCATCATCCCGGCTAGCGACGAAGAAAATTACACCGTAACATACACTGAAGAAACTCCAGACGCAAACTGGTTAAATGCAGATTATGACGCTTCTGCCTGGAAAACAGGTGAAGCTCCTTTTAGCGATGATAAATCAAGGGCTAAAACCCTTTGGGAAAGTGATGATTTGTATTACCGTAGAACTTTTGATCTTGCAAATACAGATCTTGATCAGCTTTATGTAAAACTACGTCACGATGATAACGTAAAAGTATTCGTAAACGGAGTTCAGATCTATGATTTCGTAGGATGGCAACACAGTTTTAAATACATTCCACTTACAGATGAAGCTCTTAAAACGCTTAAACCTAGTGGTAATGTTCTAGCAATTCACGTTAAGAATACTGCTGGTGGAAGATGGCTGGATGCTGGTGTGGTAACCGAAGCTAAAATTCCTGGTCTTGATAAAATCAAAACAGCAGAGCAAACCAATGTTGCTTTAACTGCAAACCAGACTATTTACACTTTTGACTGCGGTGGTTCTACAATTACTGCAACCTTTACTTCTCCATTACTTATTGAAGATTTAAAAGTCTACTCAAGACCTGTTACCTATCTTAATGTTGCTGCTGCTTCAAAAGATGGAGAGGCTCATGATGTGAAAGTTTATCTTGGAGCTTCAGGTACTATCGCGGCTAACACGCCTAGCCAGAAGTTAACTACTGAGCAGTACGAGAAAAACGGCTTACTTACTTTAAAAGTGGGTACAGAGGAACAACCTGTTCTAGAGAAAAAAGGAGATGATCTTCGTGTTGACTGGGGTTATTTCTACGTTGCTTCTCCGGCAGAAAACACAAAACAATACCTAAGTGGTTATGCTTCTTCACTTGCTGCTTTAACTACTGGTGAGGCTGCTGATGCTGAATTACCAGCTACAGGAATTATGCTAAACACGGTTGCTGATCTGGGTTCAGTTTCTGGAAGTGCAAGTCATTTATTCTTGTTAGGTTATGATGAGGAAGAATCTGTAAACTACTTTGGCGAGTCATTGAAGCCTTGGTACAAAAAAGAGACTGAATCTTTTGACCAGACTCTAGCCAATGCATATGGTGAGTATGAAGGCATTATTGAAGAAGTTCATTCTTTTGACCAAAAACTTTACGACGATGCTGTTGAAGCTGGTGGTGAGAAATATGCAGACATTTGCGTTCTTGCTTACAGACAGGCAATCGCTGCTCACATTTTAGTAGAATCTCCAAAAGGAGAAATCCTGTTCCTTTCAAAAGAAAACAACAGTAATGGTTCTATCAACACGGTTGATGTTACCTATCCTTCTGCTCCATTATTCCTGGTTTACAACCCAGATTTATTAAAAGGTATGTTGAATGGTATCTTTGAATACAGTGAAAGTGGAAGATGGAAAAAGCCATTTCCTGCTCACGATTTAGGTACTTACCCAATCGCTACCGGTCAGACATACGGTGAAGATATGCCGGTTGAAGAAGCGGGTAATATGATTATTCTTACTGCTGCGATTGCACAACAGGAAGGAAATGCGGAATACGCTAAAGAGCATTGGGAAACTCTAACTGTTTGGGCAGATTTTTTAATGGAAAGCGGTTTTGATCCTGCAAACCAATTATCTACAGATGACTTTGCGGGTCACCTTGCCCGTAACGCAAACCTTTCGGTTAAAGCGATTATGGCTATTGCTTCTTATGGCAAACTTGCTGAAATGCTTGGCGAAACTGAAACTGCAGAAAAGTATACAGCCGCTGCAAAAGATATGGCTACAAAATGGAAAGATATCGCTAAAGATGGTGATCACTATGTTCTTGCTTTTGAAAGTGCTGGTACCTGGAGTCAGAAATACAACCTGGTATGGGATGACATTTTAGATCTTAACATCTTCCCTGATGACGTTCAGGAAACTGAAGTTAAGTATTACCTGACCAAGCAAGAAGATTATGGTCTTCCATTGGATAGCAGAAAAACCTACACCAAGTCTGACTGGGTATTGTGGACAGCTACGCTAGCAGATAACAAAGAAGATTTTGATGCGCTTATGAACCCAATGTGGGATTTTGCAAATGCAACTCCTAACCGTGTTCCACTAAGTGACTGGCACGAGACTACAAACTCTCAGAAAGTTGGTTTTAAAGCCCGTTCTGTAGTAGGTGGTTATTTCATCAAAATGCTTAAAGAAGAAGCTGTAAACTAAATCAATTATAATTTTATGATCCTCACATCTTTGCTTAGAAAAACAGTGCTGATCCTGTTTACTTCAGCACTTATTCAAACTGGTTTTTCACAAAAAATAAGTAAAGATGTTTTGTATCAACTTTCCAATAAAGAGGGGCGTGTTATGGGTAACGAGTTTACCCGTAACAACGCCCCTCTTCTTTTATTAAATTCCAATAAAGAAAATCAAAATTTAGCCTGGCATATTACCCAAAATGCAAACGGCACTTACACGTTTATCAACCCGTTTACCGGCAAAGGCCTCGACAACGGCAATAAAGCTGAAGGCACAGGTAACAAAGTAATACAATGGGATGGCGATCCTAATAACCGCAACCAGCAGTGGCAAATTATCCCACACACCAAAAACTCCTTTTATATAAAACATTCTGTAAGTGGCATGTATTTGGCGCAATCACCAGATTCAGATGCAATACTTATGCAATTAGCAGATACCAAACAGCTCTGGAAATTGGAACCTACCAAACTTAAATTACCCCCAGTACGAGGAGAAAATGAATGGGAAAACGAAACCATTTTTGCTGTAAACAAAGAACCTGGTCACGCCACCTACACTCCCTATCCCGATGAGTTAAGTGCCCGAAATGACAAAGCTTTTAATAAACCCTGGTTAGAACCAACATCAAGTTTATACCAAAGTCTTAACGGCAGTTGGAAATTTAAATGGGTAAAACAGCCTTCAGAACGACCACTCGATTTTCAAAAACCGAATACAGATGTATCTGCCTGGGATGAAATTACTGTTCCGTCCTGCTGGGAAATGAGCGGCTATGGCACCCCTATTTACACCAACATCACCTATCCTTTTAAAAATCAGCCTCCATTCATCAAATCACAGGAAGGTTATTTAAATGAACGTGAACCCAACCCGGTAGGATCTTATAAACGATCATTCAATCTACCTGAAGCCTGGGATAATAAAGAAATATTCATCCATTTTGACGGAGTTTACAGTGGTTTCTTCGTCTGGATTAATGGGAAGAAAGTAGGTTACAGTCAGGGAGCAAATAATGTTTCCGAATTCAACATTACCCCTTATTTAAAAAAGGGAGCAAACGAAGTTTCGGTTCAGGTATTTAGATGGACAGACGGAAGCTACCTTGAAGATCAGGATATGTTTCGCCTTAGCGGAATACACAAAGATGTTTACCTATTCGCGACTCCTAAAGTGCATATCAGAGATTTTAAAACTACCACTACTTTTAGAAATAACGATCTGGCACAGGCAAGTATTAAAATTCGTACGAATCTTACGAATTCAAATTCTAAGGATGTAGCTAATTATACATTTGAAGCAAGGTTAATTGATCCATCTGGTATTGACCTAATGTCCATAATTCGCGATAACATTGAGATAGACAAGAATTCTGAAGAAGTTGTTGAGTATGACATGCATTTAACAGAAAGTAAACTTTGGTCTGCAGAAACACCATATCTATACAGCATCCTACTGATTCTTAAAGATGAAAATGGTAAAACCATTGAAACCATTCCCACCAAACTAGGAATACGTAAAGTTGAGATTAAGGAAAATCGGGTGTTTATTAATAACGAACAGGTATTTTTCAAAGGTGTAAACCGTCACGAAACTCATCCTGAATTTGGACGCACTGTTCCTCTTGAAACGATTATAAAAGATATCGTGTTGATGAAACAAAACAACATCAACACCATACGTACCAGCCACTACCCCAACCAGCCCAGAACCTACGCGCTTTTTGATTACTACGGACTGTACACTATGGATGAAGCCGATATTGAAAACCACGGCAATCATTCTATCAGCGATAAAGAATCTTGGATCCCGGCTTACAAAGATCGCGTGACGCGTATGATTGAACGTGATAAAAATCACGCATCGGTGATTTTCTGGTCTATGGGTAATGAAGGAGGTGGAGGCAGAAATTTTGACACTATTGCAAATCTTACACGCAAGTTAGATCCTACAAGACCGGTGCATTATGAGGGTCGAAATGCTTCCGCAGATATCGATTCTAATATGTACCCAAGCCTGGAGTATATGGAAAAAATGGACAAAAGTGTTCAGGATAAACCTTACTTTTTATGTGAATATGCCCACGCAATGGGTAATGCTGTAGGTAACCTCTACGAGTATTGGGATTATATTGAAAATGAATCAAACCGAATGATCGGCGGTTGCATCTGGGATTGGGTAGATCAGGGAATCAACAAACCCGGCGGATCAAAAGATGCATTTTATTACGGAGGTGATTTTGGCGATACACCCAATGACAGTGATTTTTGTGATAATGGTCTTATAAAACCAGACCGAAGCACTACCGCTAAGTTGAAAGAAGTCAAAAAGGTGTATCAATACATCAAGTTTAAACCTGTCGATATAAAATCTGGAAAAATCGAAATCACCAATAAATATAATTTCACCAATCTTGATCAGTTTACGATCAGCTGGGAGTTACTAGCTGATGGTATGATTACTGAAAAAGGCGATTTAGCCCCTATTTCTTTAGCTCCAAATGAAACAACTGAGCTTAAGATTCCATTCAAGTCACAATTGGATTCAGATAAGGAATACTTCATCAACCTATACTTTGCCTTAAAAGAAGCAACGATCTGGGCGCCGGCTGGTCACGAGATTGCTCGTGAGCAATTTCAGGTAACTGAAAGACAGGACGCCGAATTTGTTTCTACGAAATCTGAAAAGTTAACCACGAAACAAGAACAAAACAATCTGGTTGTAACGGGTAATAACTTCGCAATGAAGATTAACACCAAAACCGGTATCCTAAGTTCTTTGATGTATGGTTCTGACGAACTTATTTATGATGAGGAAGGGCTAAAATTAAACTGGTATCGAAGTATCAGTAATGATCAATATGCAGATCGAAGCTACTATAGCACACTAAACAAAGTCGACTCTTTTGATTATGCATTGAATTCAGACGCGACCAGGCTTACCATTAAAAGTCATATGCGGGCACATATAGAAAATGATGACAAAACTGAAATCCCTTATACCATTACCTACACCCTTTTAAGCGATGGAAAATTAAAGGTTGAAGCTGGCTTTGTAAGTCCGCCTGAAGGTCAGGTTATTCATAGATTGGGTCTGCAGATGCAGTTAAACCCGGAATATGAAAATATGAGTTGGTACGGCCGCGGACCATTTGAAAATTACTCAGATCGTAAGACCGGGGCTTTTGTTGGTACCTATGAAAGTACCATTAGCGAATTGACACCCGAAGGTTATTTAAAACCCCAAAGTATGGGTAATCGCGAAGATATACGCTGGTTGAGTCTTAAAAATGATTCTGGCGCGGGATTGAAAATCACTACAAACGATCCTTTATCATTTAGTGCACTCAATTATGAAGATTCTGATTTGTGGGAAACCAAACACAATGCAGAGCTTCCGCAGATATTTAAGCCTCAAACCTTTTTAAATCTCGACCGTATTCAGGAAGGTGTGGGTAACAGCAGTTGTGGCCCAATAACTCTTGAAAAATACCGAATCGCTCCAGATACAGAATACAAGTACACGCTTCTACTGGAGCCACTTAACTAATATCAGGAATCTACATTTATTAATTCAGATTCATCTAAAATGTAGAAAGCCCTTTCGGTTTGAAAGGGTTTTTTATTAAAACTGAAATTTAATCACTATGAAACTTCATTTACGCAATCGTTTACTTTATTTAATTCCTTCAGCTCTTTTATTGTACTCGTGTACTGCACAGCAGGAGGTTAATAAAGAAAAAACGGTATTTCAAACCAGTAGAGGTTGGATGCCTGAAATCGACATTCGAGCAGACGCAGCAATTGTTTATGGTGTAGACGGTAACCCGTCAGACCGCAATGGTAAAAAGCCATTCGAGCAACGGGTCACATCCTGGAAAGAGCAGGGTTATGGAGTTCATTTTATGACCGGGATTGCCTGGGGTTCGTATCAGGATTATTTTTTGGGAGAGTGGGATGGCATCAACCACCTGGGTGAAGGTCAGGTTCAGCAAAATGGAGATACCATCTGGCATGGGCATAATGTTCCCTATATCGTACCTACAACTTCGTTCATTAATTATATGAAAGAAGCAGTTGTAAAACGTGTAATCGATGCCGGCGTTTCAGACATTTATCTGGAAGAACCTGAATTTTGGGCGAGATCAGGATACAGTTCAGCATTTAAAAAAGCCTGGCAGGATTTTTATAATAGTCCGTGGCAAGCCCAGCACGAATCTCCCGAAGCGACCTGGCTTGCTAACAAGCTAAAATACCAGCTTTATTTTGATGCGATCGATGAAGTATCAACCTATGCTAAAGCTTATGGTAAGTCAAAAGGTCTCGATGTAAAGGTGTACATCCCAACACACTCACTAATTAACTACTCATCATGGGCAATTGTAAGTCCGGAAGCCAGCCTGGCATCTTTACCGGGAATTGACGGTTATATCGCTCAGGTTTGGACAGGCACCTCTCGGGAAGCGGTTTTTTATAATGGCATTAAAAAGGAACGCACCTTTGAAAATGCCTTTCTCGAATATGGGTCTATGGTATCGATGACTAAACCCACCGGTCGCAAACTGTTCTTTCTAACCGATCCTATTGAAGACCGAAGAAAAACCTGGGAAGATTATAAGCAGAATTATCAGGCGACATTTATCGCCCAGCTCCTCTACCCATCAGTTGCCAATTATGAGGTAATGCCATGGCCAGAGCGTATTTATACGAGTCCTTACAAAGTAGCGGGTACCGATGAGCAAGTTTTGATTCCCAACCACTACTCTACCCAAATGCAGGTTATGGTTAATGCCTTAAACGATATCCCAGAAACCAAAAATACGGTTTCGGGAAGTCAGGGAATTGACATTATACTTTCAAATTCTTTAATGTTTCAGCGGTTTCCGCAACATAAGGATTATGATGATCCTGCGTTATCCAACTTTTACGGTCTTGCCCTTCCTTTGTTAAAAAAAGGAATTCCGGTAGGAACAGTACATCTGGAGAATTTGAACAATACCGCTTCTTTAGAAAACACCGAAGTTTTGATTATGTCCTATTCCAATTTAAAACCGGGTTCTCCTGAAGACCACAAGTATTTAAAAGAATGGATTGCTGATGGAGGGACACTGGTTTTCTGTGGCAGTGATACCGATCCTTTTCAAAGTGTAAAAGAATGGTGGAACACCGATTTTGATTATGCCTCACCTTCTCAACATTTATTTGATGTGCTGGAAATTGAACCCAAAGCCAGCGTGCAAAAATATTCTCACGGAAAAGGAAACGTGTACATCATCAAACAGGACCCTAAGGAATTTGTAATCAATACTAATGGAGATGACGAATTTTTAACCACGATTAAAGAGGCTTATACCGCTACCGGAAACAGCTGGATTGAGAAAAATAATTTTCATTTAAGCCGGGGTTATTTTGAAATGGCAAGTGTACTTGAAGAAAGTGTCAGCACCAATCCTTATACTTTCAATGCTCCTGTGATTGATCTTTTTGATCCCGAATTACCAGTAATCAAATCGAAGAAAGTGATGCCGGGCGAACAATCGTTGGTAGTAAATCTTAACCGAATCAACCGTAATAAACCACAGGTTTTAGCAACTGCGGCCCGAGTAACTGAAGAAGAAACAACTACCACTTCCTATTCATTTATAAGCAGAAGCCCCGTGAAGACTAAAAATGCTATGCGCATCTATTTACCAAAAGCTCCTAAAAACGTGTCGGTTACAGACGAAACCAATGCGTCGATGGCATTTACACAGGAATGGGATGCCGATTCGGCAACCTTATTACTTAAATTTGACAATACAGGTGCACCTCTAAAAACTATAATCAACTGGTAATGCAAAACACTTTCAAATCCCTTTTAATCTGCTGTCTGATTCTGTTGTCAGGTTCAGCAAACTACGCTCAGGAAAAACTTAAAGTGGTAGTTGCCGGGCTTAGCCACGACCACGCCCACATCATTATGAATGCGTACAGGAATAACAATATCGAACTTCTGGGCATTGCAGAAGCTGATAAAGATTTGGTGGAGCGCTACAGTAAGTCATATAAATTTACTGATGATTTGGTTTTCAAAACACTTGAAGAAGCCCTGGCAGTCACAAAACCCGATGTGGTACTGGCATACAATCCGGTTTCAGAACATGTGGATGTGGCTCGTATTTGTATGCCTAAAAAAATTCCTGTGATGGTTGAAAAACCTTTAGCTACAACTCTTAAAGATGCTCAGGAAATGGCTGCACTTTCCCGAAAATACAATACTCCACTTCTTACCAATTATGAAACCACCTGGTATAGCAGCATTCACAGTCAGAAAAAATTGATTGAAGAAAATGCAGATAAGATTGTTCGTATGGCAGCTCGCGACGGACATGAAGGACCTAAAGAAATTGGTTGCAGTACCGAATTTTTAAACTGGTTAACTCAGGAAGAAACTAATGGTGCCGGTGCATTGTATGATTTTGGCTGTTATGGTGCAAACATTATGACCTATTTTAAAAATGGAGAGAAACCTATTTCGGTTAAGGCAACTATCCAACAATTGAAGCCAAGTATGTATCCTGATGTTGATGATGATGCGACTATTATTCTTACCTATAAAAACGCAACGGGTATTATTGAGGCAAGTTGGAGCTGGCCTTACAGCCTTAAAAGTTTTGAAGTTTTTGGCACTGAAAACTCCTACGATGCTCCCGACGGAAATACCCTTACACAATCGGAACGCTACACCAAGCCACAAGAAGTAGCTATTGTATCTGATTATTTCACCAATCACATCGATTACCTCGCATATTATTTAAATGCAGAAACCAAACCGATGAACGACCTCTCCTCTCTTGAAAACAATCTAATAGTGGTCGAAATTCTTGAAGCCGCAAAAAAATCTGCAAAAACTGGAAAAACCATCAAATTGTAGAGTTTCATTAATTAATTTTTAAAAATTTCTGAAAAAACTGCGGTTTTTTGAACAAATAATAATTGGCTTTAGTAAAACGTTTTACTATATTTAGCAGATATTTAAGACTCGTTAACATTTTATCTTAAAGCCATAAATGATTACTGCAAATTCTAAACGTCAGATTTTTACTCTTTTAGCTGCCTTTATTGCTCTTACCGTACAAGCTCAACGCGATCTTGCTGATTATGTAAACACACTTCAAGGTACAAACTCCAAACACGAATTAACCCGAGGTAACACCTATCCTACCACTGCGCTACCCTTCGGGATGAACACCTGGTCTGCACAAACGGGTAATAATGGTGACGGCTGGAAATACCAGTATTTCAAAGAAACAATCAGAGGTTTTCAACAGGCGCACCAGTGTAGTTCATGGAGTAATGACTATGCTGTTTTCTCTCTAATGCCGGTTACTGAAACACTGAAACTGAATGAAAATGACCGCCAATCTGGGTTTTCACACGATAATGAAACAGCAAAACCACATTATTATCAGGTTCTACTCGATAATGGGGTAAATACCGAAATGTCACCTACCGAGCGTGGTGTTCATATTCGCTTTAGCTTTCCTAAAAAGGAAAAAGCCTTTTTGGTTTTAGATGGTTACACCGGACTAAGCGGAGTTGAAATCGATAAGAAAAACAAGCGAATCACCGGTTATGTTCATAACGGCCGCGGAATGGATCGTTTTGAACATTTCAAAAACTTTTTCATCATCGAGTTTGATAAGCCCTTTAAGGCTTATGGAACCTGGGATAACACCAATGGTGAGAAACAAGAAAACAGCACTTCTGCTGAAGGAAAAGGCAAAGGAGCCTATATTGAGTTTGCTACAGGAGCCAAAGTTCAGGCCAAAATTGCATCTTCGTACATCAGTGCAGAGCAGGCAGCTCTTAACCTGAAACAGGAATTAGGAAAAGACAGAAACCTAGAGGCTACCAAGGCAACTGCAAAGAAAACATGGAATGATCATCTGAGTAAAATCCTTGTCGAAGGAGGCACCGAAGATGAATTCAAAACATTCTATTCCTGCTTTTTCAGAGCAAGTCTCTTTTCAAGAAAATTCTATGAGATTGATGAAAACGGAGAACCTTATTATTTCAGTCCGTATGACGGAACGGTTCACGAAGGATATATGTACACCGACACCGGATTTTGGGATACATTCAGAGGGCAATTTCCGCTGAATGCCCTGTTATATCCTGAGATGCACGGTCGCTATGTTTCAGCCTTATTAGACGCTTATGATCAATGTGGCTGGTTACCTTCCTGGTCCTTCCCAAGTGAAGCAGGTAGTATGATAGGTAATCACGCTATTTCACTTCTTGCAGATGCCTGGGCAAAAGGTTTGAAAACTTTCGATCCTGAAAAAGCATTGAAAGCCTATTATCACGAGGCTACTGAGAAAGGTCCCTGGGGACCTGCAAATGGTCGTCACGGTCATAAAGAATACTACACTTTGGGTTATGTTCCTTACCCTAAATATGGTGAGGCGACTGCTAAAACTTTAGAATACGCTTACGACGACTTTTGTGCTTACAATCTGGCAAAAATGACTGGTAATAAATTCTACGAAAATGTGTTTGCAAGACAGATGTACAACTACAAAAATGTTTGGAACGACGAAGTAGGCTTTATGCGTGGTCGTAAAGCAGACGGTAGCTGGCTACCCGATTTTGATCCTTATGAATGGGGAGGGCCTTTTACTGAAGGTAACGCCTGGCATTATGTATGGTCTGTTTTTCAGGATCCAAAAGGTTTGATTAATCTGATGGGTGGCGAAGAACGTTTCAATGCAAAAATGGATTCGGTTTTTACTGTCCCCAACACGGTTCACGTAGGTACTTACGGAGGTAAAATTCATGAAATGACCGAAATGGAAATGGCAAATATGGGTCAATATGCGCACGGAAATCAACCCATTCAGCATATGATTTATATGTATAATTATTCAGGTCAACCCTGGAAAGCACAGTACCGCGCCCGTGACGTAATGAGCAAACTATACAGCTATACCGAAAATGGTTATCCCGGTGATGAAGATCAGGGACAAACCTCATCCTGGTATGTATTGAGTGCGATGGGCTTCTACAGCGTTTGCCCGGGAACTGATGAATATGTGATGGGTAGTCCGGTTTTTGAGAAAACCACCATCACGCTTGAGAATGGCAACAAATTTGTGATAAACGCAAATAATAACTCAGCAGACAACGTGTATATTCAAAACGCGACCCTCGATTCTGAGAATTTTACAAAAAACTATTTAACTTATAGCCAAATTATAAATGGAGGGCAGTTTCAGTTGGAAATGGGTGCTACTCCAAACAAAAACAGGGGTATTCAGGAAGATGACAAACCCTTTTCGCTTACTAAAAATTAAACAAAACGAGATATGAAAAAAAACTTAAGCGGACATTCAAGTCCCCGCAGAGACTTTATTAAGAAGACTTCAATTGCTTCTCTGGGTATTTCTATTGTACCCCGCCACGTATTAGGAGGTGTTGGTTTTACTGCACCAAGTGACAAACTTATTGTTGCCGGTATTGGAGCTGGTGGTAAAGGAGAAAGCGATATTAAAAGCTTTGCAGATTCAGGTCTTGCTGAGATTGGATTTTTATGTGACGTAGATGATCGTCGTGCAGCTACAACCCGCGCACGTTTTCCAAAAGCAAAATTCTATAAAGATTATCGTGAAATGTTAGATAAAGAAGGTAGCAAAATTGATGCTGTTTCTGTATCTACACCAGACCACAACCACGCTGTACAGGCAATGGCTGCAATGGAATTGGGTAAACACGTATATGTACAAAAGCCTTTAACTCACGATATTTATGAAGCACGTAAGTTAACGGAAGCTGCAGATAAGTATAAGGTAGTAACCCAGATGGGTAATCAGGGTTCTTCAAACAACGGTACCCGTCTTATGAGTGAATGGTTTGATGCTGGCTTAATTGGTGAAGTAACCGAAGTGTATTGCTGGACAGACCGCCCGGTATGGCCACAGGGAATTCCATGGCCTAATACTCCTTCTTCTATCCCGGCAGAATTAGACTGGGATTTATGGTTGGGTACTGCCCCTCAGAAAGATTATGTTGATGGTCTGGTACCATTCAACTGGAGAGGATGGTGGGATTATGGAACTGGTGCTTTAGGAGATATGGGATGTCATATCGTTGAAGTTCCTGTACGTGTTCTTAACCTGAAATATCCAAAAGATGTACAGTGTAGTGTAGGTAGTGTTTACGTAGATGAATTTAGACGTGGATATTTCCCAGACAGCTGTCCTCCTTCTAGTCACGTTACGATGACTTTCCCTAAAACAGATAAAACTCAAGGTGATATTAAATTACACTGGATGGACGGTGGTATTCAACCAGCTCGTCCTGAAGAATTAGGACCAAATGAAGTATTTGGTGATGGTGGTAACGGTGTATTATTTATTGGTACCAAAGGTAAGATGATGTGCGGTACCTATTCTGAAAACCCACGTTTATTACCTACTTCTAAAACAGAGCAGGTAGAAGTTTCTGAAAAATACGAGCGTGTACCAGGTGAAGCAAACGGTCACTATAAGCAATGGGTAGAAGCTGCTCTTGCCGGTTATGGTAAGAAAGAAGTGAGTTCTCCATTCAGCGTTGCAGGACCACTTACAGAAACCCTACTTATTGCAAACCTTGCTATCAGAGGATTTGATGTGCGTAAAGAACGTGCTGGTGGTGGTTTTGACTACCCAGGTCGTTATATCGAAATGCTTTGGGATGCCGAAAATATGCGCGTTACCAACTTCGATGAAGCCAATCAATTTGTAAGACGTACCTATCGTGATGGGTATTCGTTGTAATCCCATAATACATACGATTAAAGATTGCTTTTAATTAAAAATCCGGGTTAAGCTTCTGCTCTTAAAAGAGTAAAAGTTACAACCCGGATTTTTCTCATAAACTACTTTTCTATTGTTAAAGCCGTCCGGGCTTACCAACTTTAAAAATGCACACTCCTAAATTCAAGAAAAAGAATAAACCTCAACTAATGAAATTATTTAAAATAGGAATTATTTCCTGCCTATGCTTATCCCTGTTTTCATGTAAATCTGCAAACCCTGTTGCAAAAACTACGAAACAACCTAAAAATGTAATCCTGCTAATAAGCGACGGTACCGGCTTATCTCAAATTTCAACTGCTTTTTACTTTCAGGATAAAGTTTCAAACTATACCCGTTTTCAGGAAATGGGTTTAATCAACACCTCCTCTTCTCAGGAAGATGTGACCGACTCGGCAGCAGGGGCAACAGCTTTTGCCAGCGGAATCAAAACTTATAACGGTGCAATAGGTCTCGATGATGATTTTTCGGCACCTAAAACTTTGGTAGAAATTGCTTCTGAAAATGGTATTCAAACCGGAGTTATTGCTACCTCCTCACTAACTCACGCCACGCCTGCCAGTTTTTATGCCCACGTAAAAAGCAGAGGAATGGAAAATGAAATCGCAGAATTTCTTCCAAAATCGGGTGTTGACTTTTTTGCTGGAGGTGGAATTCAGTTTTTCACTGGTCGAAAAGATAATCAGGACCTGATTGCGCAATTGCGTTCAAACAATTTTACGGTTGACACCACTTCCTTTAGCAACTACAATTCGCTAAAATCAAGCGATAAATTAGGCTTTTTATTAGCTCCTAATGCTATGCCGAAGATGGAAGAAGGCCGTGGTAATTTCCTTGCTCAGGCTATTGAAGCAGGAACTGAATTTCTAACCAAAAAAGGTTCAAACTTTTTTATGATGGCTGAAGGTTCGCAAATTGACTGGGGCGGTCATAACAACGACGCACCCTACCTAATCGCTGAGCTAATTGATTTTGATGAAGCTATTGGTAAGGCTTTAGATTTTGCAGAAAAAGATGGGAACACTCTGGTTGTTGTAACATCAGATCACGAGACCGGTGGTTTTACTCTGGCATCTAAAACTAAAACCCGTGAAGATGGTAGTACCTACAGCGATTATAAAGAAATAGGTCCTACTTTTTCTACTGGCGGTCACTCAGCAACTTTGATTCCGGTATTTGCATATGGACCTGGCGCTGAAAACTTCAAAGGTATTTATCAGAATAATGAAATATTTGAAAAAATACTAGAACTAACAAACTGGAAAAAATAAACGGAAAATAACGGCTAAACTAAAACGTTTTACGTAAGCTATGCTTATATTTAGGGCCTTAATTTAAAATTATGAAGAAACTCGTTACTCTACTTGCTTTAATCTCAATTGCCAGCAGCTGTGCACAGAAGGAAGTTGCCAACAATAACCCGGTATTCCCGGGATGGTATGCAGATCCGGAAGGAATTATTTTTGATGACACCTATTACATCTACCCTACCTACTCTGCTCCTTATGACAAACAGGTATTTTTAGATGTATTTTCTTCTCCAAACCTTACTGATTGGACCAAGCATGAACGTATTCTAGATACTTCAGCCATTAAATGGGCAAAGCGCGCCATGTGGGCTCCTTCGATTATTAAAAAAGAGGATAAGTATTTCTTATTCTTCGGGGCTAACGATATTCAGAATGATGACGAGTTAGGCGGAATTGGTGTTGCAGTAAGCGATTCTCCTGAAGGTCCGTTTAAGGATCATTTGGGCAAGCCACTTATCGATAAATTTCACAACGGTGCACAACCTATAGATCAGTTTGTTTTTAGAGATAAAGACGGCTCCTATTACCTGTATTATGGAGGTTGGAGACATTGTAATGTGGCTAAACTGAATGATGATTTTACAGGTTTTGTTCCGTTTGAAGATGGGACTATTTTCAAAGAAATCACTCCAGAGAGTTATGTAGAAGGACCTTTTATGTTTATCAAAGACGGTAAATATTATTTTATGTGGTCTGAAGGAGGCTGGACCGGCCCTGATTATAGCGTTGCCTATGCCATTTCAGATTCTCCCTTTGGTCCTTTTAAGCGTGAAGACAAAATTTTACAACAGGATCCAGAGATTGCTACTGGTGCAGGTCACCACAGTGTAATACATCCTGAAGGTTCTGATGATTATTATATGGTGTATCATCGCAGACCTCTTGATGAGACCGATCAAAACTCACGGGAGACCTGTATAGATAAGATGTATTTTGATGAAGACGGTCGTATCAAAACCGTAAAAATCACTAATGAAGGTGTCTTAGCACATCCTCTAGATTAACCGCAATCACCAAAATCGATGCAGATGAAGAAACTAAATATAATAAGTACTGTTGTGGGTTGCCTGTTTGCTATTGCTTGCGATAGTTCGCAGGATAATGACCTTGACATAACTATTGTAGATAAGCCTTCAACTGAACAAACCAATACCAATTATGTAAGTAACCGGGCTCCACTTGCACCTAGCGCTTTGATTAAACTTCCGCTGGGAACAATTAAACCGGGTAGCTGGCTTAAAGAAAGTCTGCAACGTCAGGCAGATGGTCTTATGGGTAATCTAGGCGAAATAAGCGCCTGGCTTCAAAAAGACGACAATGCCTGGCTTTCTGAAGATGGTACTGGCGCCTGGGGTTGGGAAGAAGTGCCTTATTGGCTAAAAGGTTATGCCAACACGGGTTATATTCTTCAGGATTCTTCAATGATTAAAGAATCGCAAATCTGGTTTGAAGCTGCGCTGAAAAGTCAGCGTGCGGATGGAAATTTTGGACCAAAAATGTTTTCAGACCGCGACGGCTCTCAGGACTTTTGGTCAAATATGATTATGCTGTATTGCCTACAATCCTATTATGAGGCAACCCAGGATGAGCGCGTGATCGACTTGATGACCAAGTATTTCAAGTATCAAAACAGCGTGCCTGATGATAAAATGCTATCTGGCATTCACTACTGGCAAACTTTGCGCGGTGGCGATAACCTGTACAGTGTGATCTGGTTGTACAATCGTACCGGAGATAAATTCCTTTTAGATTTAGCCGAAAAAATTCACCGTACCAATGCAGACTGGTCCAAGCGTGATAATACGTTAGATGAAATTCACAACCATAAAGAAACCCGTGAAGGAATGGCATTTCCAGACTGGTTTAGCAAATTGGTTGACTGGCATAATGTAAATATTGCTCAGGGTTTTAGAGAGCCGGCTCAATATTATCAGGTAAGCAAGAATGAAGCTGATTTACAGGCATCTTACGATAACTTTAAAATCATTAGAGATTATTTTGGTCAGGTACCCGGTGGAATGTTTGGTGCTGATGAAAATGCACGTCCCGGATACAGCGACCCGCGTCAGGGTGTTGAAACCTGTGGAATGGTTGAGCAAATGAACAGTGATGAGCATTTACTGCGAATCACAGGTGATATTTTCTGGGCAGATCACGCTGAAGAAGTAGCTTTTAATACCTACACTGCCGCATTAATGCCCGATTTTAGATCGTTGCGTTACATCACCAGTCCTAATATGGTATTGAATGATGATGCCAATCACAGTCCGGGAATTGCAAACTCGGGTCCGTTTTTAATGATGAATCCGTTCAGTTCAAGATGTTGCCAACATAACCACGGACAAGGTTGGGCTTATTTTACCGAAAATCTGTTTATGGCTACACCAGATAATGGTCTTGCAGCTGTTCTTTATGCTGCAGGTTCGGTTACTGCGAAAGTGAGCGATGGCAAGGAAGTGACGGTAACCAATGCTTCTAACTATCCGTTTACAGAAAGTTTAGATTTTACGGTGAATACTCCTGAAGCTGTAGCCTTTCCATTATATTTTAGAATACCGGCCTGGGCAACCGATGCTACTGTAGCTCTTAATGGTGAAATCTTAGACGTTAAGCCTTCGGCAAAAACCTATGTACGCATCAACCGTAAGTGGAATGATGGAGATAAAATCACACTTAGCCTTCCCAGAAAACTGGAATTAAGAACCTGGGAAGCCAATAACAACAGCGTAAGTCTTGATTACGGACCGTTAACTTTTTCGCTTAAAATAGAAGAAGAATACCCTACCAAGAACAGTTCACAAACAGCAGTTTGGGACTCAAAATGGCAAAAAGATGCCGATGTAGAAAAGTGGCCTTCCTTTGAGATTCACCCGGCATCACCCTGGAATTATGGTTTGATTCTGGACAAAGATAACCTCGAAGATTCTTTTACGATTGAAACACAGCCCTGGCCAAAAGATAATTATCCATTTACTGTAGATGCAGCACCTCTTGTGATTAAAGCAAAAGGAAAACGCATACCACAGTGGACAATTGATCAATATGGTCTTGCAGGCGAATTACAACCGAGCCCTGTGATGTCTGCAGAGCCGGTTGAAGATATTGAACTCATTCCTATGGGAGCAGCGCGTTTACGCATTAGCGCATTTCCGGTAATCGGAGAAGGAGAAAGCGCAGTAACCTGGGAGCCTACTAAATAATTTAATTACACTAAACACACACTAATCGCAAATTTAAACTTATGAAAAAACTACTGTTTGGGTTGTGTACTTGTCTGATGCTTACTACTGCAAATGCGCAGACCGAGCTCATTGAGAACGTACAAAACCCTGTAGACTACGTTAACCCACTTATGGGAACCGACTCTAGCCCTGGGCTGTCTAATGGTAATACATATCCTGCTGTGGCAGTGCCATGGGGAATGAACTTCTGGACACCTCAAACTGGTAATATGGGTGACGGTTGGGCATATACCTATAATGCAAATAAAATACGCGGTTTTAAACAAACGCACCAGCCTTCTCCATGGATGAATGACTACGGGCAGTTTGCTTTAATGCCGGTAACCGGTGGGATGAAATTTAAGCAGGATGACCGCGCTAGCTGGTTTTCTCACAAAGCTGAAGAATCTACTCCTTACTATTACAAGGTTTATTTAGCAGATCACGATGTGACGGTAGAACTTACCCCATCAGAACGTGCTGCTCAGTTTAAAATGACCTTTCCAGAATCTGATAGTGCATTTGTGGTGATCGACCCATTTGACAGAGGTTCTTATGTAAAAGTTATACCTGAAGAGAACAAGATTATTGGTTATACCACCAAGTATGCTCGTGGGAAATTAACCAACTTCAAAAACTACTTCGTTATCCAGTTTGATACGCCTTTTGACAATGTAAACACCTGGGAAGGTGAAAATCTTGCTAAAGGACAGGCAGAGATGGAAGGTAACCACGCAGGTGCTATCGTAGGTTTTAAAACCAAAGATGGCGATGTGGTTAATGCTAAAGTTGCTTCTTCATTCATTAGCTATGAGCAGGCAGAACTTAACCTGTCTCGTGAAATAGGTTCAGAAGATTTTGAAGAAACTAAAGAAAAAGCTCGTGACCTTTGGAATGAAAAATTAGGCCGCATCGATGTAGGTGGTGGTACTATTGACCAGATCAGAACATTCTATTCTTGTTTATATAGAACCCTTTTCTTCCCTAACAAACTTTACGAAATAAACGAGAAAGAAGAAATCGTACACTGGAGTCCTTATACTGGCGAAATTTTACCAGGCTATATGTTTGCAGGTACTGGTTTCTGGGATACGTTTAGAGCCCTTTACCCATTCTTAAACCTGGCTTACCCTTCAATAAACAAAGAAATGCAGGCAGGTCTTGCTAATGACTTTAAAGAAGGTGGCTGGTTGCCAGAATGGTCTAGCCCGGGTTATGCTAACATCATGGTTGGAAACAACTCTGCTTCTGTAGTTGCAGATGCTTATATTAAGGGTTTAAGAGGCTACGATACTGAAACTCTTTGGAAAGCGCTTGTTAATGGTGCAAACAATGAAGGTCCTATAACCGCAGTAGGTCGTGCAGGAGCACCGTACTACAACAAACTAGGTTATGTTCCTTACAATGTAGGTGTGAACGAAAGTGCGGCACGTACTTTAGAATATGCTTATGATGACTTCGCAATTTATCAGTTTGGAAAAGCTATCGGTAAGCCTAAAAAAGAGATCAAAATTTACAAGGAGCGTAGTATGAACTACAAAAACCTTTTTGATCCTAGTTACGGCCTTATGCGTGGTAAGAATGAAGATGGTAGCTGGCAGGAAGATTTCAGTCCGTTTAAGTGGGGTAACCCATTTACTGAAGGAAACAGCTGGCACTATAGCTGGTCTGTATTCCACGATGTACAGGGACTTATTGACCTTATGGGTGGTGAGAAGAACTTTGTAAAGAAATTAGATTCTGTGTTCTCTATGCCTCCTATTTTTGACGAAAGCGTTTATGGTGGTGTGATTCACGAGATTCGTGAGATGCAAATAGCAGATATGGGACAATATGCACACGGTAACCAGCCTATTCAGCATATGATTTACCTATACAACTATGCGGGTGCTCCCTGGAAAACTCAGTACTGGGCTCGCGAAACAATGAACCGTATGTATATGCCAACACCAGATGGATATTGTGGTGATGAGGATAACGGCCAGACTTCTGCCTGGTATGTGTTCTCTGCAATGGGCTTCTACCCTGTTGCACCAGCTACAGATCAATACGTATTGGGAGCTCCACTTTTCAAAAACATGACTATCAAACTTGAAAACGGAAAAGAACTTGTGATCAATGCTCCTGAAAATAGCATCGAAAATCGCTATATTGAAACGATGGAAGTTAATGGTAAAACCTATGACAAAAACTGGATAAGCCACAGCGAGTTGATGAAAGGTATGACCATCAATTACGAGATGAGTGACGAGCCTAATAAGGACAGAGGTACAGATGAATCTGACTATCCGTACTCACTCACAAATGATAAATAATCAAGAGATTAGAATTTAAATGAAGTATTTTAGTTTTAAAACCTTTTTCACCGCCGCAAGTTTACTTGCGGCTGGTGTTTTTAACGCCCAGGCACAACAAGACCTTGCAAAATATGTAGACCCTATGATTGGGACTGCAAAAATGGGGCACACCTACCCGGGTGCTACCGTTCCTTTTGGAAGCGTGCAATTAAGCCCTGATACAGACACCATTCCTTATGGTGTAAATGGTCGTTACAACCCCGACGTATATAAATACTGCGCTGGTTATCAATATGAAGATTCAACCATCGTAGGATTCAGCCACACGCATTTTAGTGGTACGGGTCATTCAGACCTTGGTGATTTTCTGGTAATGCCAACCGTTGGTAAATTACAACTTAATCCAGGTACCGAATCCAATCCAGATAGCGGTTACCGCTCGCGTTTTTCTCACGACGAAGAAACTGCAGAAGCAGGCTACTATGCCGTTAATCTAAAAGATTATGGCATTAAGGCCGAAATGACGGCTACTACCCGTGTTGGAGTTCATCAGTACACCTTTCCAAAATCAGAGCAAGCGCATATCATTTTAGACCTTAAAGCTGGTATTTATAACTACGACGATAAGAATGTATGGACTATCGTGCGCGTTGAAAATGATAGTACTATTACAGGTTACCGCCAAACCAGTGGTTGGGCGCGTACGCGTAAGGTGTACTTCGCAATGACTTTCAGCAAAGCCTTTAAAGGTTATGGTCAGGAAAAACAACCTGGTCAGGTATATCGTGGTTTTTGGGGACGTTTCAATCAGGAGCGCAATTTCCCGGAAATGGCAGGTAAAGACTTGAGACTGTATTTCGATTTTGATACCGAAGAAAATGAAAGCATTCAGGTTAAGATGGCATTATCTCCGGTAAGTACTGAAGGTGCTCTTAAAAACATGGAAGCTGAAGCTCCAGGATGGGATTTCAACGCGATTAAACAACAGGCCCGCGACGCCTGGAATAAAGAATTGCAGAAGGTTACGGTTGAAACTTTAGAAGAGTCAGACAAGGTAAATCTATACACAGCAATGTACCACGCCTTTTTAGGCCCTACGGTTTATATGGATGTTGATGGTAAGTATATGGGTCTTGATCGCAACGTACACGAGGCAGATGGCTTTACCAATTATACCAGCTTCTCACTTTGGGATACCTATAGAGCGCTGCACCCCTTATTCAACGTATTGCAACCACAACGCAATCAGGATATGGTTCAGTCTATGATGGTGCATCAGGAACAAAGTGTTCATAATATGCTGCCTATCTGGTCACACTATGCTAATGAAAACTGGTGTATGATCGGTTACCATTCGGTTTCTGTAATTGCTGATGCTATTGTAAAAGGCAATGCAGACTTTGATCAGAATGCTGCTTTAGATGCTTGTGTTGAGACTGCCAGAGTTCGTTATTTTGATGGTATTGGCGATTATATTGATATGAAATATGTACCAGAAGATAAAAGTGGTGCTTCAGTATCTAAAACATTAGAATATGCTTATGATGACTGGGCAATTGCTCAGGCTGCTAAGAAATTAGGTCGTGATGAAATCTATGATGAATTCATTGAGCGTTCTACGTATTGGAAAAACGTTTATGATAAATCTATCGGATTTATGCGTCCAAGATTAAGCGATGGTACATTCAAAAAAGACTTTGATGCATTAAATACGCACGGTCAGGGATTCATTGAAGGAAACAGCTGGAACTACAGTCTTTATGTACCACACGATCCTGCTGGGATGATTGAAACAATGGGCGGAAAGGAAAAATTCAGCACGCACCTGGATTCATTATTCACTATGGAGTTACCTGATAAGTATTTTGAAAATACAGAAGATATCTCTCGTGAGGGAATCATTGGTAACTATGTACATGGTAACGAGCCTTCGCACCACGTTGCTTATTTATACAACTGGACAGACGATGCTTATAAAGCTCAGGACAAAATCAGAATGATTTTGAAAGAGAAATATATGACCGGTTCAGATGGGTTGAGTGGTAATGATGACTTCGGTCAAATGAGTGCCTGGTACTTATTCAGCAGTTTAGGGTTTTATCCTGTTGCTCCGGGATCTGTAGATTATGCCTTAGGAAGCCCTGCAGTTAAAGAAGCGACACTTAACTTAGATAATGGAAACACCTTTAAAGTAGAGGCTAAAAATCAATCTGAGAAGAATGTTTATGTGCGCAAGGTTGAATTGAATGGTAAAGAACTTAGCACTCCATTCATCACGCACGATCAGGTAATGAACGGCGGGACGCTTACTTTTTATATGAGCAGAAAACCTAATAAGAATCTTTACAACTAATTTTATGAGCAAATTTATTCAACTTTCGGTATGCGTCGTTTTTATGGTTTGGGGTAGTATTTTTAAATCAACAGCACAGGATTGGCCTAACCTGCAGCGCTATGCTGAAGCCAATGCTCAGGTAGATGCTACTTTTGCCATAGAAAACAGGGTAGTCTTTATGGGCAACTCCATTACCGAAGGTTGGGTAAATACCAATGCTACATTTTTTAAGGAAAACAATTTTATTGGACGCGGTATTAGCGGACAAACCACACCTCAGATGCTTTTGCGCTTTAGACAGGATGTGATCGATTTAAAACCGGTTGCGGTGGTAATTCTTGCCGGGACAAATGATATCGCTGGAAACACTGGCCCAATGACCACAGAGCAGATCTTTGACAATATCATCTCTATGGTTGAGTTGGCAGAAGCTAATGGGATTGTACCAATTATTGCTTCAATTCTGCCAGCTGCAAAATATCCCTGGAAACCTGAAGTTGATTCTGTAGGTCCTATTCTGGAATTGAATACGATGTTTAAATACTATTGCGAAGGTAAAGGTCTGGTATATCTGGATTATTTTAGCGCAATGGCAAATGAAGCTCATGGAATGAAAGAGGGTCTTGCAGATGATGGCGTACATCCTACCAAAGAGGGTTATCAAATTATGGAGCCTATGGTTATTGAAGCTGTAAAAGAAGCCTTGAAAGATTAACTTTAGATTTTAGTAAAAACTAAAAAGCCTGCTCAAATGAGCAGGCTTTTTTATTAATTAGATTCGGTCTCAGAGACATCTGCGTGTACATTGGGTCGATCGAGATAATCGATTGCCAGAGCGTAGGCACCCAGGCATATAGCCTTACTGGTCCCCAGTTTGCTAATTCCTATCGCAATGCGTTTAACTCTATTGTAAACAGCCTTTTTAGAGCTGAAAGGAATCGTTACACGATCTTCTGAATCACTTAAAAATGCTTTTAAGTCATTAGGATCGTCGATATAAAATATTTCAGAAATAGTACGAGTCAGTTTATTACCAGAAAGATCTTCAATACATCCGGAAAGGTGCTCAATAATCTTAGGAATAATAAAGCCTGAAGCTCCTGCAATGCCACCACCTACAACTATCGGTCCGTCAATAAGGGCCAGAGCATTAGCAAGAGATTCTGCAACTGCAACCGCCATTTCTTCAAAAGCAAGCACAGCAGCTTTTTGATCTCCTTTCAGCTCGCCTTTTGCGATGTTGTAGATATCCAGCGGACTATATGCCGTCTGGTCACCGGTATGCTCTGTATACACCCGTTGGATGGCGCGTATACTTACACTTTCCTCCACTATAGTTTTAGGCTTTAAAAAATTACGGGTAAGCCAAATTTCGCCACCTGCGGAATTATCCCCAACACAAATCTTGTTATTGATAACAATACCGCCACCATAGCCGGTTCCTAATGTGATCCCAATTAAGTTTTGATAACGCTTTTCAATCCCTGCATCTTCAAGGGCATTATTCAAAAACGGAAGAATACCAGCTACAGCCTCCCCATATGCAAACAGGTCGCCATCATTATTGATGAGTGTGGGTATTCCAAATATTTCTTCTAACATAGGTCCTAACGCAACACCCCCTCTAAAAGCAGGTAAATTTACCAGGTCTCCTATAATCCCGTTTTTATAATCAGCCGGACCGGGAAAAGCAAAACTAATCGCTTCAGGTTGATCACAACCTAATTCATTTTTTACTAACGTAAATCCTTCAATAATTATCTTTAAACAATTATCCAGATTGTCGGAATGAGAAGGAAGCGTTATCGAATCTATAATTTCTTTACCTGCCTGCAGGGCCGAAAACACAAAATTTGTTCCCCCAGCATCAAGCGTCATTACAATTCTATTGTCTGCGTAAATGTTCTTCATATTTAAAGGTTGCGTAAACCCTCATATTTTGTACAGCACAAAAGTACAATAAGTAAAAGGTTTTACTAACTTCTAAATTCAGATATCCTAAACATGATTAAAATAAAGTCTAGACTGATTTTAGAATGGTTAATTAATATGGTTTTTTATAAATTCTATTAATAGCGGAAAAGCTGGCCAGGTCATATTATGACCATAACCCTGCATTTCATATTGGGTAATTTTGGTATGCCCGGCTACCTTCATCATTCGGTAGAAATAGGCATTCTCCTCATACCTTCCCAACATTTCCAACTCCCGGTCTCCGGTAATTAAAAGCGTGGGTGGCGCATCTTTACGCACAAAATATAGGGGGGCAAATTCATCAATAATAGGTTGTTCTCCCGGGATACCACGTTCTGATCTTATGGTAAAATGGGTGATGGTATGACCACTAAAAGGAATCAAACCTGCAACATCATTAGCCTCAATATCATATTGAGCAAGGCGGCTTTCGTCCATTATACTCATCAGAGCCAGGTAACCTCCTGCAGAGTGACCGCTGACAAAAATAGATTTGACATTACCGTTATACTTGTCAATATTCTTAAACACCCAGGCAATGGCTGCGGTGGCATCGTCAATACACTTCTCAGCATTTACTTTTGGCGAAAGCCTGTAGCCTACTCCCACTATACAGTAGCCTTTATCTTTTAAAGCCTGTGGAATCTCTTTCCCTCCACCGGTAAGTCCGCCACCGTGAAACCAAATGATCACTGGAACATCTTTTTTTCCCTCGGGATAATAAACATCCAAACGACTTTGCGAGGCTAAATAGGCATCCTGTTGTTGTATTGCTTCGGGATAGTATGCAATATTCTCTGCGAGCTTATAACTCTGCTCCTGTCCTATAGCCTGAAAGCATAGGAATAAAAAAGTTGCCAGATGGTATAATTTCAATTTCATATATCGCTTATAACTTTAGAGCTCCCTACTAAGACTTCGGTTTAAAAACAGCAGCCCAGCCACCATTTCTAACTACTCGAATCTTTAATTTCTCTTTAGAGCTAACGCTTTCACTCTTCATTTTAAAATCCAGCCCCTGACGGGCAGCATTTATACCATCTTCAAAAGAGGTCATTTCATAACTTCCGGTAACATCTAAAAAATCTAGAGAAACTTCAAACTCACGCTCTACCATACTGTTATTGGTAATAGCACCGGTATACCACACGTCACCCTTTCGCTTAGCGATAATAACATACTCACCAATTTTGGCATCTAAAACCACTGTTTCATCCCAGGTAGTAGGTACACTGGTGATAAATCGAGTACACACATCATTATTGTAATAATTTGTAGGGTTATCAGCAAGCATTTGCAATCCACTTTCAAAAACCACAAAAAGTGCCATTTGAAAAGCTCGTGTTCCCATAGCTGCAGAGTTAGGTCTACGGCTGTAGTACACTTCGGGCTGCATATTGATCATTCCTCCCGGAGTAAAATCCATTGGTCCTACTGCATTGCGCATAAAAGGTAAATAGAGGCTATTATCTGTGGTAGCACGTTCCATTTGCTCAAGACCTAATACACCCTCATAAGAAAGCACGTTTGGATATTTATTCTCCAGTCCGGCTGGTTTAAACGAACCGTGAAAATCTACAAATAACTTATGCTTGGCAGCTTCAGCGGCAACACGCTCGTAATAATTAACCATCCACTGATCACTACGATCCATAAAGTCGATTTTAACTCCGGCGATGCCCCATTCGCTAAACTTTTCAAAAAGTTCAAAGTTATTCTCTACTGTTAACCAAGTCAACCACAATACAATCTTGACATCACGTTTCTTACCATACTCTATCAATTCAAAAAGATCTATAGTAGGATTAGGCGTATATGGGTCGGTGGTAGTTTTTGCCCAGCCTTCATCCATAATGATGTAAGGTATATCATAATCTGAGGCAAAGTCTATGAAGTGTTTATACGTATCTTCATTAAAACCAGCCTTAAAATCTACATTGTAAGGTGAAGCACCATTCCACCATTCCCAACTTACCTGACCGGGTTTTAACCAATCTAAGTTTTCAAGAGTATTAGGACTGGCAAGTTTGACCGTTAGGGTATTGGTTAAAATGTCTGCATCTTGTGTCGTGATTAAAAAATAGCGCCAGGGAAAGCTGCGCTTACCCTTTGTTTTTGCTATATAATCTGCTTCCTTTAAAATTTTTACGCTTCGATCCCCATCATCACCAAATTTCAATGGAACTTTCGGGAACTCTGCAGATAGTTGGTTAGCTTTTTCGGTATTGAGAAATAAGGCAGGGTAATCGAATAAATCAGATTCAGAAATCAAAACCTTTACCTTTTCATTCTCTAACAAAACTGGAAGGGTAGATTTATTATTTTCAGCTTTAAATTCTGAAGTTGCCACGTGCGAATAGGGATATTCGTAAGAGGTTTTAAAATAGGGTGTTTGCTGTAAATGCGCTGTAAAATCCTGAGCCAGGTTGATGTCAACGGTTTCAGACATTACTTCAAGATCACCTCTTTTAGATGTTACAAAACGATATGCAATACCTTCATCATATACCCGGAATTCTAATGAAAAATCATTTTTGAATTCGAGGCTAATACCTTTGTAAGTATACTCAAGGCGACTAAATTTTAAAGGAACTGCTGGTGTTTGCTCTGACGTGGTAGTGCTATTTTTAGCTCGTTTAACTTTCGCTTTATTACCTAGAACTTCACCTTCCAACTGAAGCGCCACAACATTATCTTTAAAAACCGGAATCTCATTTTTGAAGACCGAGTAGGTAATTTGATCACCTACGGTAATCTGAAGTTCCAAATCACCCAGAGGAGACTTTACACTATACTTCTGAGCAACGCTCATATTCCAGATTACTACGACGATCGCAAATGCTACTATGTTTTTCATAATTATGATTTAATCCTGTTCGGTTTTTAGGGTTAGTGTACCTCCTTTTGAAAACTGTTTTTGCGTAATGAAATATCCATCAACGCTTTCTCCTTCAAAATCTATTGATTTTAACTCCCGTGATGCACCTTCTTTTTCAATTTTAAAACTTTCGCTACCTAAATTCCATTTCACGGTGTCAAAAACAGGCAGGGAAACGATGTATTCATTATCTGCCGGTGAGAGCGGATACAAACCTGAAGCTGCAAAAACGTACCAGGCGCTCATTTCGCCGGCGTCATCCATACCACTAAGGGCTAGCTCATCTTCTCCTACTCCATAATAATCCTTTAGGAGTTTATCTATAATTGCCTGTGAATTTGCTGGTTTATCGATAAAATAGTAGGCATAAGGCGCCTCGTGGTCGGGCTGATTGCCGTGACAATACTGACCTAAAAATCCGCTAACATTTCGAGCAATATGATTAGGATTCCAAGGTAAAGTAAAGAGTGAATCTAACTTTTGCTCAAAAGCCTCTTCGTTCTCATAAAGCGATACCAATCCCGGCATATCGTGAGGTACATAAAAAGACAATTGCCACGCATTTGCCTCCCGGTACATATACTCGTAATACGGATATTCTGCATCAAACGGACTAATAAACGAACCGTCTTCTAATTTACCACGCATAAAACGTGTTTTAGGATCAAACACATTCTTGTAATTCTGAGCTCTTTTAGCCAAATCCTTTGCGTGCTCTTCATCATTTAAAGCCGAAGCTAAAATGGATAAACTATGATCGTCAAGCGCAAATTCAAGAGTTTTAGAAACACCCGCTTTAGCTTTGGTCTCCACATGTGGATTTTCAACATCTGGATCAGAAATAAAACCTTTCTCAATGTATTCTGCTATATGAGGTCGGGTACCACCTTCTTTATAGGCATTGTTCAACAGCAATTCATAAGCTTTTTTAACGTCAAAATTGGTGATTCCCTTACCATAAGCCTGGGCTACAAAAGGCGCTGCATGATCCCCGTGAAAGAATGTTGGCATAAAACCACTATACGATCCTTTATCAACCAGAGATTGAATGATATCACCGGTAACTTCTGGAGCAAGTAAACTTAACAATACAAGCTTATTGCGATAGGTATCCCACAAAGAAGGATTGGTATAATATCTAAATCCTTTATTCTGAATTTTACCTTTCTCATCTGAATAATCCCCATTCACATCACTGCGAAGGGCGGGCCATTGCATACTGCGGTAGAGTGAAGAGTAAAATAATTCTTTTTCCTTTTTGCTTCCGCCAGTAACCTGAATCTTGTTTAAAACAACATTCCAGGTATCCTGAGCCGCATTAAATACCGAATCAAAACTTTGATCTCCAATTTCTTTGAACAGGTTTTCTTTAGCATTGAGTGTACTTACAAATGATAAGCCGATTTTTAATTCAACCGGCTTGTTTTCGGCCTGAAGATTTACTGTTGCATAACCCTCTTTGCTGCCTTCATTAACCACATCAAGGGATTCGATTGCCTCACTAAAAATTGCATAAAAATGCACTTTATCACCACCGGTTCTTTGGAAACCTTCAACGCTATTATCTCCAACTTTGGTAATCACCCATTCATTCACACCATTGTTGGCCCTGGCAAGATCAAAAAGAATTTTATGTGATGCATTATCATCAAATGTGTATTTATGATAACCTGCACGCAAAGTTGAAGTCACCTCTACTTTTACCTTATAATCATCCAGATAAACACCATAATAACCTGGTGATGCAGACTCCGATTGCTTGCTAAACTGCGATTTAAAGGGTTTTGTAGCTTGCGCAGAAATAGGAAGAATAGGGATATGGCATAAATTCCAATGACCTTTGTTGGTATGGGTAAAGCCTATAATCTCGGTATCTTCATATTCATAACCGGCACCACTACCATATTCCGTAATCGGACTTAACTGAACCATAGCGTTAGGAAGCGTAGATCCGGGATAGGTAAGACCAGCCCAAACCCGCCAATCACGAGGAGGCGTATAACCTATAAACTCAGGATCTGTAAGTGGTGCGGTACCCAAAAAAGGATTCACATAATTCACCAGTGATTCCGCTACTGCAGTTTTTTCCTGTTCGGTAACAGCAGGTTTACAACTAAAAGCCAAAAGAAGTAGTCCAAAAAGTACTAAAATCCCTTTCACAAGTTTAAAAGTCTTTGGTTTGCTCATCTGCTTCAATTCCTAGCTTAAAAGTTCTGGACGTTCCTGATAGGTTTTCCATAAAAATTCACCGAAAAGTGTATTAGCCCAGGCAAACCAGGAGCGTGTAAAATCTTTTGGATTGTTTTTATTGAAAGTCTCGTGCATAAAACCAGTATCCCCGTGCGTGTTTTTCAGCATTTCGATACATTCTTTGATCTCTGCATCAGAAGTGCTGGTAAGCCCTCTCATCGTGATCGCCATTGGCCAGATCATATCAATGCCTACGTGTGGTCCACCAATACCTTCTGCGGCTGTTCCTTTAAAGAAAAATGGGTTATCGAGAGACCAAACGAAGTTGCGGGTATTCTGATAGATTGGGTCATTAACATCAATTGCATCCAGATAAGGCAGCGATAATAAACTCGGCACGTTAGCATCATCCATCATTAAATGATTACCAAACCCATCTGTTTCAAAAGCATAGATTTTACCGTATTTCTCGTGTTCAGTTACTGCATATTTATCAATAGCCTGCTTAACTTCAGTTGCCAAAGCTTTAAGTTCGCCAGCAAGTTGTGTTTCGCCTTTTAAGGTTTCTACCATCTCTGCTGCCTGCTTTAAACTCACGACAGCAAAAAAGTTAGACGGAATCAAAAAGGAATATACCGTTGAATCATCACTAGGTCTGAAAGCGCTACAAATAAGACCTACCGGTTTTACAGGATACCCTTTACCTCGTAAGAAACGAGTATCTGTACCGTTCGAAGTATTTCGGGAAAACGAATACGGATTAGTACCATCCTTTTCCTGCTGATCTTTGAAGGTTTTTAGGATGCTTCTGATCGCAGCCAACCAACTTGCGTCAAACGGACTGGTATCACCCGTAGTTTTCCAGTAATTGTAAGCCAAACGAATAGGGTAGCAAAGTGAGTCTATCTCATATTTGCGCTCGTGAACTCCCGGAAGCATATCGGTATGATCTGATGTCCACTCCCCTTTTTTATTTGGATCATCATAAAATGCATTTGCATACGGGTCCTTTAAGATTTGAGAAGTCTGACGGTTAATAACACCAGCGATTAAGTTTTTAAGATCTTTATCTTCATCTGCAAATTGCATATATGCCCAAACCTGAGCAGAACTGTCTCTGAGCCACATCGCATCAATATCACCCGTAATCACATAAGTATCTGGCTCACCATTGACCTCTTTATAAGTTACGGTAGTATCTAGCGTATTCGGGAAACAGTTATTAAATAACCAGGCCAATTCTTTATCATCGGTATGTTTAGAAAATTCTTTAATAGCTTTTTCGATTGCCTTACTTTCAAAATTACGTTGACCTTCCGCCACACGAACAACTGGAAAATCTTTTGATAGTGAATTACTAAATAAACCTGAAGGCGCTAACATAGTGAAGCCCCCTGCCATTGCTGTATTTTGTATAAATCTTCTTCTTTGCATTTTAAGGTATTAAAACACGCTAATTAACTGAGCACCACATTAGTTAACAAAGTTGTTTTAGCGAAAACGTTATCAATTCGAATTAGTGAAAATAAGTAAAACGTTTTAGTTAATCAAAATTTTACCTAAGTTTTTTTCACATTATTTTAATAATTAGTTCTAGTACAAAGCATTAAATAATAGAGGCCAGATATTGGTTAAAAATCTGACCTCATTTTGAAAAACCAAACTCAAATTCTATTCAATTAAACCTTCCTGATCAAGCTTAGCCATTGCTTCAACAAGCATTACACCGCTCAATTGAGTTTTTAAATCAACTCTATTTCCAGGGGCACTATTCCAATCGGAACTGGATAGCATACCTGGATGACTTAGTCCTTTTTTATAGAAAGTTTCTCCATTAAATACAAGAAAATCTAAGAAATCCGCTTGATCCTCCTCGCTAATATTCTCATCTAGTATCATTTCTGTAAAGTAGCGTACAAAAATCCCTTTAAAAAGACCTCCATCTCCCTGACCTTCATTTCTCAATATACCAGAAGAGGTAAGTTGCGGACTGGTTAAAGTTGTTCTTGCAGAAAGAAGAGCATCATCGAGATAAGTCTGATCTCCGGTCTCATTATACAATCTAAGACCAGCTCCTATCCAGGTTCCCATATTATAAGTAAAAACCCAATCCTTCTGAATAACTTCATTACCGTCTATCAACTGTATATTATCCCATACAACTCCGTTTTCTGGATTCACCAAATGCTCTTTTTGCCATTCATAAAGATCTTTCGCACGATTAAGATATTTCTCCTCGCCGGTTGCCTCATACAAACGCATTCCCAAAATTATTGTAGGCCCGTTAGAAACCGCATTTTTAGAGAAAGGTGTGTCCTTTTTCCATGCAATTCCACCTCCCATAACATCGCTGTAACTTTCGAGGACATCATCCCAAAGAAATTTAGCAACATCAAGGTATTCGTCATCATTAGTGGCATTATATGCACGCATAACGCTATTACCCAACCATAGCATATCATCGTTAAAAACATTAGTATAGGTACCTCCATTTTTAGACCTAATACCCCTCACTAATGCTTTCATTTTTGGGACGTATGAACCATCATCTGTACGTAAATATCCATCTACTAAAATGTGCAACACATGCGCATTAGGCCAGTATTGAAATGTGGCGTCACCTTGGTTATCTGTCACAAAAGTTCCTTCAGAACCCAAATAAGCTGTATATGTAGCATCCTGAATAGAGTCTGCTACCGCCTCCCATTCAATCTCGGCATCCTCTCCTCCAGTTAGAGCAGGATCTCTTAAAGGGATAGGATCTTCGCTACAGGAAATTACTGACAATAAGATTAAGGCCAGCGTGACGTATTTTAAACTTTCTTTATTTATAAAATTCATATTCATTTTTTTAAAGTACCGTAATCTCGTGCGTATATTCAGGTACATCAGCATTAAAGAAAATTTGAATATCTACATTAGACATATCGACTTCTCCTCTAAATTTAAAGCTGTTGGCCCAATAATCATTTGTTACCGGAACCATATAATAAAATGATTCAGGTGTATCCGGGTTTGGTCTGTTGTTATCTCCATTAACACTACCATACCACTCCTCTTGAGTATTACCATCTGTGGTTACCATGAACCTGAATTTATAACGCTCATCTCTTCCCCAGGATTCCTGTCTAAATTCCACAAATCCATCCTGAACCTCCCAGGTACCATTCCCTGCATAATCGAAAGAAAACATATATTCACCACGTGGAGGAAACCAAAGTTCAACCTTATCTATAGTTGCCATTGAGGTAGTACCATCACTGAAGTCCATACGAATTCTATAGACAGCTTCTGTTCCTGTAAAAGTAGTTTCTCCATCCTTTTTAAGTTTATCATCTGTACCAATGTAAAAGCTATCAGGCTCCCCGGTGTTGCGCGTTACAAATTTGTAAGAACCTGATTCTAAACGGGTATATATTTCAAAAGTTGAAGGACCTGTTTTTACAAAATTATGTGCAGCAGACAAATCTGCACCGCCTTCAGTAGCAGTACCAGTAAGGAATAATTCATCCGGAGTAGGGAAACCAGCCGGGCGTTCTACTTCGATTGTTCGTGTTTCTGCAGATTCCTTGACATTTAACCCTTTAGAACTCCAAACTCTCCATTGTAACTTTCCCGTTTCTTCGGCAGCTATTCCTGCCATACCAGCTATTTCATTGAGTTTTGTAAATGATAATGTAAGTTTATTATCAAAGCCTTTACCGTTTGATGGGATTACATATAGAGGCTCTGAAAAATCTCCTCCCTCCTCATCAAATACCACTTCATACATAACAACTCCATTATCAGCAGATTTTGAAGCCTGCCATTCAAATACTGTTGAACTTGAAGCTCCCAGGTTAAAAAATTTGTTGTTCTCAGGCGTATACAGTGCATCTACTTCAGAAACCTCTGCTACATTCAACGAGTCATCATCTTCACAAGCTGTAAAAACGGCTACAAAAGCAATTAGAGCGGTCATTTTGGTTATAATATTTTTCATAACTAGAATATTTAATTGTTTTAATACTTTTTAAAGGATTACCATCCGGGATTTTGACTAAGATTTGGATTAATGAGCCGCTCATCTCGTGGTATTGGCCATAGATAATGCTTAGATGGATCGAAGTTTCTCAGATTTACCCTTAGATATCCATCGTCAATATCATCTGGTCCAAATTGTGCTCCGTGAGCATATCCATTTAGTACATCTTCGGCGGTTTCCCATCTGCGTATGTCAAATATGCGCAATCCTTCTAGTGCAAGCTCAACACGTCTCTCATTGCGTATTTCATCACGCATTTGCTTGTCATTGAAACCTGAAGGGTAATTCAATGCCGCAGGGTCTGTGAATCCGGCACGTTGTCTTAATAAAGCAATCGTTTCATCCCAAACAGTTTCTGAAAACTCACCTAGTTCGTGTTTTGCTTCAGCATACATTAACAATACATCTGCATAGCGAATAAGCATAAGATTTGTGCTTATTGCCATTCCCGCTTCGTGATTAGGATCAAAGTACTTACGCACATAATACCCAGTTGATGTAGTTGAGCCTCCAGGTGCATACTCATCTGTGCCATCACCAGGATCTGAACCTGGCTCGATATAGATAGTACTTGTGCCATCTAAATCCTGCCACTGATAATTATCATATACAATAGTTGCGTTTAATCTTGGATCTCGATTTTGGTAAGGCTCATCTTCAGACCAACCACTACCCGATTCATCAATAGCACTTCCGTTTAAGGTCAAATAACTATCCACCAATTCCTGTGTTGGAGCTAGTGAGTTTACTCTACCTCCAATCGATATGGGTACCATATCAAAAAGTTCACCCCAGGTGCGATCTATTGGAGCATATTGAATACTTAAAATATCTTCTGAACTATGTTGATTTTGAGATGAAAATAGTCCTGAATACGAATTAAACAGATCGTAATCACCTACACTCCCATTCATGATCATTTCGCAATAAGTCGACACTTGAGACCAGTTACTTTCATATAAATGAATACGCGCTAAAAACGCAGCAACAGCCCCTTTGGTAATTCTTCCTTTTTCTGAATTAGGTAAAGCTGAATTTACAGGAAGATCATCCATAATTGTCGTTAACTCATCTAAAATAAATTGAAGTACTTCTTCTCGGGGATCACGGGTTATGGTCTGAGCCTCTTCAATAGTAGGATCGGTATCTAATAATGGAACATCTCCAAACCAAGTCATTAAATAGAAATGCTGCCAGGCTCTTAAAAATCGAGCTTCAGCTTTCATTCTAGCTTTAAGACTCTCGTCCATATTAGGCACCCGGTCAATATTAGCTAAAATTAAATTTGTGGTCTTAATACCTGCATACCGCTGATCCCACTCTGACTGCATTCTACCTAATGAAGAATCATACGTCCCTGAAGCAATGGAAGCAGCTCCAGCAACATCCCCCCTTCCATTATAAGCATTATCAGATAAAGCTTCATTGTAGAAAAAATACTGGCTATTCATCATCTGAGAATATGCTGTATTCAAAAAAGTCTGAGCTTTTTCTGGAGACGTCCAATAGGTCTCATCTGTGAAAGTATTTTCAGGAACCAGATCAAGCTTCTCACAACTGCCGAGTGATAATGCTAAGCCAAGTCCAAGAACTATTTTGTATTTAAGTTTTTTCATTTTTATAGCTTATTTTAAAATGTGATATCTAGTCCTAAACCATAATAAATTAAGGTAGGATACGCTCTTGCACTGTTAGCACCTCCATTATTTAAGTTTGAATCAAACTCCGAAAGTTCAGGATCAAGCCAATCTGTTTTGGCTAAAGTCAATAAATTTGAACCAGACAGGTAAAACCTTGCTTTTTGGATACCTAAAGTTTCTATACTGCTCTGTGGTAGTGAGTAACCCAACTGAACATTTTTAAGACGAGCATAGGCACCATCAAAAAGATACATATCAGAACCTCGTCTAAAGTTATTTGTTATAGACTGTGTACCATTATTAGCTAAACGAGGGAAGTACGCATCTGTATTTTGTGGAGTCCAGAAATCTAATTGATGCGTATACATAGTTGCGCCGTAATTAAAGTGGAAAGGCTCTACCTGCTCACCACGCACCATCATGGTGCGCTTACCTACTCCCTGTACAAAAACACTTAAATCAAAGCCTTTAACTTCTACATTATACGTAAGACCAAATGTATATCGTGGGAATGGGTTGCCAAAAATAAATTTATCATCATCATCTATCACACCATCCTCATTTAAATCTACGTACTTATTATCTCCCGGCACAGGCGAAAGACCTACAGGAACTGCACTGTTCTCAATCTCTTCAAAACTCTGGAAGATTCCTGCGCGCTTCAAACCTACGTAAGATCTATAGGGTACGCCTTCTCTAAGTATTACCTGTAATTCTTCAACTCCTCTTAAAATCTCATTACCTTGAAAATCCAGAACCTCATTCTGCGTATCTCCAATATTTGCGGTTAGGGTATGGCTAAACAGTTTTCCGGTGTGACGGTAAGTTGCAGAAAGTTCCCATCCAAAACTTTTAACTTCACCAGCATTAAAGTCAGGCAAACCTGTACCATAAACACCAGGTACTGCTGGAGGAACTAAAATATCTTTAGTTACCTTATTAAACCAGTCAAAAGATACATAGAGAGATCTATTGAAAAAATCAAGATCTACACCCAGGTTAAGAGTTGCAGCTCGCTCCCATTGCAAATCTGGATTAGCAAAATTATAACCCGTTCCACTCACGGCTTCATTATTGAATGCGTATGCATTTTGGAATGTAAAATAAGTGGTTTGGTATTGAAAATTACCTACGTTTTGATTTCCCAAAACCCCATACGAGCCTCTAAATTTGATTCCCCCATAGTTATCTTTGTAATTTTGCAGAAACTCTTCATTAGTTACATTATATATGAGGGATGCCGAAGGAAAGAATCCCCATCTTAAGTCTTTTCTAAATTTCGAAGAACCATCGTATCTGAAACTAAACTCAGCGGTATAGCGATCATCAAATGTATAGGATGCTCTACCAAACGCTGAATTCAAACTGTTTTTTGACGAACTTTGGTTTGAGTTATAAGAACCTTCACTAATAGTTGTCTCACTTGTTGGTGTTCCTAGATCAGGATCTGTATTAATTCTAAAAATACCTATACCTCTGTCACTATGGTTTTCATTAGACACACCCAGCAAAACATTGAGATCATGCTTATTTGAAAAGGTATTACTATACTCAGCAATAAATTGCGTATTAAGATCTAAACTCTTACGCATTTCATCACGAGTGTCACGATTTTCTCCATACACACCTCCGGGAACAAAATCTACTCTTTTCGTTCGTGAGTACAGAGAATTATTATACAGACGACCACCAAAAACACCGCGTATTTTAAAATTATCAGTAATCGCGTATTGTAAAGAAAGTGATCCAAATAAATCATCATTATCATAGTGTCTAAATCCACCTTGCTCTAAAATACCTAACGGATTAAATTGAGCTAAAACATCATTAGTCAGATAATTTCCTTCTTCATCCTTTTGTCTGTAATATAATGGTGTTCTAAAAGCATCAACCATTAGAGTACCGGTACTAAAAGAGTGGTCTTTAATTTTCTGCTTTGAGTAAGCTAAAGTGGTTTCTAATCTAAACTTTTCAAATTCGCTAGTCAGATTAATTCTATAATTATAACGTTTGAGTCCTTTTTCAGGACCTACAAAAATGTTTTTCTCATCAGTATATCCTAACGAAGCCCGGTAGGTAGTATTCTCATTACCTCCTGAAATTGAAAAACTATGATTTTGCTGAAACGCCTGCTCAACAATTTCTTCAGCAAACCATTCTTCAGAACCGTTTTCACGTAACTCGCGTATTTGAGCAGGTGTAAATACTGCGCTGCTCACTCCATCAGAGTTAAATGCGGCTTCATTACGTAGAATAGCATTTTCAAAACCTTCAACCGGTCTGGTAAAAAAGTGTGGATTATTTATACCACTCAACCCATTGTACTGAATGGTCATTGCTCTTCCTTTCTTTCCTTTTTTAGTAGTAATTAATACAACTCCATTGTTTGCTCTAGAACCATAGATAGCTGCACTACCTGCATCCTTTAAAACAGAAACACTTTCTATATCGGAAGGGTTTAAACTGTTTATATCACCTCCTACAATCCCGTCAATAACAATAAGAGGGCTATTACTACCTAAGGTACTAATACCTCGAATGTTAATGTTAAGTCCAGCACCTGGTTCAGAATTACGTTGCTGAATAATAAGACCTGGAGCTTTCCCCTGTAACGATTGCGTAACATTAGTCGATGACCTTCCTTCAAATGCTTCTTCACTAATCTGATCAACCGCGCCTGCTACTCTTGACCTAACCTGAGTACCATACCCTACCACAACGACTTCATCTAAACTTGAGACATCATCTTCCATTACAATATCGATTTCGCTTTGAGCCCCTACTTCTAACTCAATCGTTTTCATTCCTACAAATGAAAAAACAAGTATACTTTGAGGACCAGCTACAGTTAAAGAGTAATTACCATCAAAGTCAGTTTGAGTACCATTACTAGTTCCTTTTTCCAGTACAGTTATTCCTGGTATTGGTGCAGCATTTGCATCTGTTACCACCCCAGTAATTGTCTTCTCCTGCGCATAAGAATATTGCAAAAACAGCATTAAAAAAGACAGCAATAAAAGTTTATTAAAACTCAGACCATCTTTAACTTTAATCAAATGTCTTTTTTCTTGCAGGACATTTAAACTTCCTTTTCTCATTGATTATAATAGTTGATTAACTTCATATTAACATTTTGATAAATTTAAGTAAAACGTTTTACTCTGAAAAAATAAATTTCACTTTTTTTGTTCATACATATAAACAATTTTACATACATTATATTTTCTTGAAAACTTAATCTTTTATGGAGACATAATATTTGTTTGAATTAGACTGATTTTTAAATTATTATACTATTGATAACATTATTTTATCCAGCTTTTATTAGGTAATTCTCCCAGACTATACTTAAAATTTAAATTAGATTTTAGTTCATCAAAACCAATTTCATTTTGATTATAAGATTCCCCATTAATATTTAAACTCTGTATGTAAAAATTTTTTGGACCGTTATTACTTGACTCAATAATGATTGTACTATCCCATCCTGTTTTAATTTCTATTCGATCAAATAACGGTGATGACAACTGAAATGAAGGATTTATGTCAATCAATCCTTTCACATCAAATAACCCCATTGCAGCCATATTATACCAGGCTCCCAACTGGCCTTGGTCCTCATCCTGACCATATCCATAACCATGTACCGCCTCTGTTCCATAAAATTCATCGCATATACTACGCACCCATTTTTGAGTGAGCCACGGATGATTTGTAAAATTAAAAAGATAAGGAATGTGTAAATTGGGTTGATTACCCTGATTATATAAGTAGTTTAAACCTGCAAATGCATCTATATCCTCACCTCCAAATTTAGTTTTTTCGGATACCGTAAAAATAGAGTCAAGACGTTTCACAAACTTCTCTTCTCCCATTTTTTCAATTAATTCTCTGGGTTGGTGGGGCACATAAAATGTATACTGCCAGGCATTACCTTCCTGATAACCTACCCAAGGCTCAAATGGATCAAAGTTGTTCAAATAATTACCATTAGCATCTTTCGGGCGAATAAAATGAGTCTCATCATCATAAAGATTTTTCCAGTTATCAGCGAGTTCCATTAGTTCTTTATATTCTGCTTCTTTACCTAAAGCTTTTGCAAACTGAGCTACAGCATAGGAGCTGTAACAATATTCTAAGGTATGAGAAACTGAAAAAGCAGAACCTTCTGGAGTGGTATCCCATCCCGGTATATAAGCAATATATCCATCATTTAAGAAACCCTGCAGATCTGTTTTTCCAGCACCTTCTATACGATCTTTATGGCGTACTTCATTTTCATAAGCAGCTTTGAACGCAAGTTCAACGTCATAATCCCTAATACCTGCCTGATACGCAGAAGCTATGATGAGACTAACAAAGTTTGTTCCCACTCCAGATACAAAACGTGAATTAGCGAGGCCATCACCCAGCCAACCTGAATTTTTATAAACTGCCAAATGAGTTTGCACCATATCATTATAATATTCTGGCCATACAAGAGCCCATAGTTGGGTTAGATTCCAGAAACCGCCCCAAATTGCATCCGTATTATAAAAGTTGAATTTTGGGCTACCATTTTCCGTAAGTGCAATTTGACCAACGCTACCGTCATTCTCTGGGAATTGCCCATTAACATCACTGGCAAGGCCTCTGCCTAATAATACATGATACAGACCTGTATAAAACTTTACTTTATTGGTTTCTGAAGAATCAGTAACCTTAATTTTTGAAAGTTCCTCTTCCCAAATTGATTGCGCGCTTGAAAGCGCTTCATCAAACGCAAGTTCTTTAGCCTCCGCTTCTAAGTTAGCCTGAGCATTTTCTATTGAAGTATATGAAAATCCAGCTTTGATTTCTATGGATTCCTGCTCTTCTGTTTTAAAACGCAAATAAAGTCCAACACCCTCACCTTCGTTTTGAAGCACATCTTTATACTGCTTATCATGTATAAAAGTACCTGCTTCTACAGGTTTTTTATTGATTTTACCAGCTACAAACATCTTTACTTCAGCTCCTTGCTGATATTTCTGCACATATTTAGGATAGGTAGAAACCCAGCCCGTAAAGCTCTGATCTTCTTCATTATAATTAACATATGCATTTTTCACATCACCGCTTTCCCCCAACTCATTACCTATGTCTAAAATCACATATGAACTATCACTTGCTGGATATGTATATTTATGAAAACCTACACGTTTAGTAGCTGTAAGTTCGGCTGTCACATCATAGTCCTTTAATTTGACTTTATAGTAACCTGGACTTGCAACTTCATCCTTACGATCAAAACTGCTTCTGTAACCAGAATCAGGATCACTTACAGAACCAGGAATTGTTTGCAACTTTCCGGTAATCCCTGTAAATAAAAATCCTCCTATTTGAAACTCGTGAAGATTAGCAAAACCTTCTATTGTAGTATCGCGAGAGTCATAACCCGTAGCCTCCCAACCTTGCTCATTACCCAGACTTCCATTAGTAGAAGGGCCTAATTTTGCCATTCCAAAAGGCATAGCTGCGGGCGTATAAAAAAACCAACGGCTGTGAGCAGTACCTATGTTAGGATCAACATATTGAGAATAAAACTCCATATCCTGCTCAGGGTATTCAGCTTTTTCTGAATTCTGGCAAGAAACAGCAATTAAAAGACAAACGAATAAAAACTTATACATGTTTTAGCTTTTTAGTTTAAAATAGGTTGTACAAACATAAAGGGATGAAAAAATCAATAGTAAAAAACTCCACTGTATACCGTAGGCGTTGGTAATTAACCCCATCACTGGAGGGATTACCGCCCCGCCGACTACAGCCATTATCATAAGACCAGATATTTCATTGGCTCGATGAGGCATCTTATTAATACTTAAAGAAAACAAGAGTGGAAAAAAGTTCCCAGAACTTAACCCGATAAGAAAAATCAGAACAAAAGACATCTGCAGAGAAGTGGAAAAAAGCAAAATAATTATCAATAAAGCCGTTAGCAGTGATGTCCATACCAGGAATTTAAGCGTATTAATCTTAGAAAAAATCACAGCCCCGGTAAATCTGCTTATCATCAAAGCGGTAAAATAGATGCTTATTCCTAAAGATGCTTTTTCTAAACTTATATCAAACTGTTGGGTTAATAAATCCTGAATATTTGTATTGATACCCACATCTATTCCCACAATCAAAAATATTGCTGATATCATTAATGCTACAAAAGGATTTTTTAAAAGTTTAATTGAAGAACTAAACGTCGCTTTTAGTTCTGATGGCGTCTCTTTAATCGATGTAAGTAGTAAAACGATTCCAACCGCAATTGAAATAACCCCGTATACTATAAATACAAATTTCCAATCCCCATACTGAGTGGCCATATATGCTGCAATAAGAGGCCCTAACAGGGAGCTTATCGCTTTAATGAATTGAGACAAACTCATAAAGCTTGGAAAACGCTTCTCACTCACCACATCTTGCAATAGTGGGTTTGAGGAAACCTGAATAATCGTATTACCTATTCCTAAAAGCACAAAACTGCAAAGTAAAACTGTATAGGAATAGGAAATAAATGGCAAAAACATGCCGCAAGCAGTAAACGCTATACCAGAAAGCAATACTTTTTTCTTTCCTAAATTATTTTGCACAACTGCGATAGGTATAGAAAGAAAAAAGAACCAAATAAAGACCATTGAAGGTAACAGTTGGGACATTTCTGGAGAAAGGTTAAAGTCCCTCTTAGCAAAACCAGTTGAAACACCTACAATATCTACAAAGCCCATTACTACATAACTTAGTAAAACAGGAACTATTAACTTTAATGAGAACGCCTTATCTTTCATTACATCAACTTTAAGGCTTCTTTCATACTAACATAAAACTCCTCTTGAAGCAAAAGAGCACTTCCTATAATTGCTGCTTCTTCACCCAGATTTGAAACATAAATACTATTTAGAAAATGAAGCTCTTTTTTAAGAGAACTTTCAAAAAATGGAAATGCTTTAGAAATGTTACCTCCAAGCACAAGAGATTCAGCCTCAAAAGAATGTAAATAAGGTTTCAGGAATTCACCAAGCTCCTTTCCAAAATCTGAAAAAACCTGCAGGGCTTCGAGCTCCTCTTTTTGAGCGCGCTCACTTAGCGTTTTCGCATTGTGAATAGTAACTCCTGTTTTCTTAAAATATGCATTTACTAGTCCTCTGGTAGAAAAAAGCTCATCAGCCAGAATAGAATTATGATATTGATTATACAAAAAACCGCTCCTTGGTACACCATCACCTCTAACTATAGGCCGCGCATGAATAGCAAAGCCTGCTCCTAATCCCGTTCCTAAGGTTATTGCAACTACCCGGTCATATTGTGATGCCTGCCCAACCTGAGCTTCGGCTATCAAGAAAGCCAAAGCATCATTAATAAATCTAATTTTGGACGGCTCTATTTTTAACCTGCTACTCAATTCATTACGCAGATTTACATCATATAGGGATTGGAGTTTATTTAAGTCCCTAATCTTGCTAATACCTTGAAAGTAATCAAACGGCCCTGGCATAGCAAGACCTACTCCTTCTACCAATGCGTCTATTGTTTTTAAGGAAGACTGCATAGTTTGAGACCAACTTTCTAGAATTTCCTCTTTTGGTGCCTGAGAGTTAATTTTAGTATGACAGAGTGATTGCGGTATCAATTTTCTATCGTTATGATTGAAAATCCCAGCCGAAATATGGCTCCCCCCTATATCTACCCCCAGACTTAGCATTTTTTATTTTTTTTATAGTTTAACTTAACCCGCAAACGTTATAGAAGTGAACCAACGCAATAAATTAAATTACTTAAGATATGCGTTAATCACCTTTACCCAACCCGAACCAAAATTAGTAAGTTTAAATTTTCCTGCCGCAGCAGGTATTACAAAAGTTTCCGCGTATCCCAACTCCTGGATTAATCCATTTTCAGTTTCTACCTGAATATGCTCACCCTCAACAAGCATCATAACCTGGCACGATTCTAAAGTTTGCATTTCAAAGCTTTTATTAAAATCAAAGCGTCTCACATCGTAAAAGTGCTCTTCGTGCGTTGGGTAATGAATTATCTCAAAGTCTCCATTACTTTCAATAATTTGTGGATTAGAAAATAATTCCTCTTTAACACGCTCTCCTTTCAGATCAAATCTCAGGTTCTTAAACGCGTGGTCAATGTTAATAGGACGTGGCTTACCATCCAGATCAAGACGTACCCAGTCATACATTTTAAATGTAAAGATGTAAGGTGTAGCACTTATTTCAAGTACCATATTACCTATCCCGGCACTATGTATAGTTCCATTGGGGATAAGAAAAAGGTCATGCTTTTTAGAATTGTGAAGTTGGACGTAATTTGTAATATTTAATTCAATTCCTTCTTCCTGACTTTTTTCAAGCGCCCCTCTAAAATTTTCAGGATTTATATCATCCTGAAAACCCAAATAAACTCCGGCATTCTCCTCACAATCCAAGATGTAATAACACTCATCCTGAGTGATATTTTCACCAAAAACCTCTTGAATATATTTTAACCTTGGATGACATTGAATAGACAGATTACCCCCATTAAATGTATCTAAGAAGTTAAATCGAATTGGAAACTCATTTCCAAAATGCTCGTAATGCGCACCAAGAATATTCTGCCCCTCCTGATTCATAATAAAATCAAAGGAAATTTCAAGAAGCCTATTATCGCTTTGAAATATCAATCCATTTTCTGGTACGATCAACGAGAATGCCCAGGCATAGTTAGGAACATCTTTATTAAGACCTTGTATATGATCTTTAATCCACTCTCCACCCCAAGCACCGGGTTCAAACCAGGGACGAACTCTAAATAGGGACTTACTCATATCGTGAAGTGCTTCACGAATAGTTTTCATATAGGTCCACGAAGGATTCTCCTGATGTTGAGAATCAACAATAACATCTATTCGGGTTGAGAGCTTTTTCTTCTCAGCATTTAACAGCACCCAGTCAACAAAATAAAAATGCTTGTACGTTTTATAATCTTCATCATAAGATGAAACTCCGAAGTTTGTAACGGAATTAGCACGCATACGGTACTGCAGTTCGTTCTTCGGTAAATCAAAATAAATCAGAAGAGCCTCATCTGACACAAGACCAGAACCGCAACCATATATCAAAGTTAAATCTGAATCTTCTGAAATCTCAATGGTTTTCAAGAGCTCTTGATCGAAAAAATCCGACAAACTAAGATTAGCACGTTTACCCCAAACTGAATCATCATCACCCAGAAAAGGAGCTACCAATTCTTTTATAGCATTTTCAGGCTTAAGATAGTTTTCAAGATTAATGAGCTGAACGGTCATACCTTTTGCAGTAATAGCTGAATACAACTCATTTAGTATATAACTCCAGTTCACCCCTGAAAACCCATCCAGACAGACCAATTTTTGATCAGACAGATAATCTGCAAGGCTATAATAGCCCATATTAATACTGTTGGGTTCCAAATTAAATGCAGGATACAGATCAAAATTCTTTGACCATTTATTTACATCTTTAAGCTGCGGCATTAGAAATTGTGAAGATCTGCGATTCAACAATTCTGGAGTCTCAACATCTTTGAAATTTTTCAAATCAACTAATATTATTATGTTGTTATGTACAAACATAATAATTTAATAGAGAAATAACTCTTTTGTTTTAAAAAAAAGAAAAAATAGAAGATTATCGGCTAGACTCTACTGAATAAATAAAACTATCTGATTTATAATAACCTAAATTATATTCCATTGGTCGTTCTCCTTGATCAAAAACATAGCGCTTTCTAAACAAAATAGGAGTACCTTTTTTAATTTCAAGTTTTTTCGCCACCCATTCTTCGCAAGCCTTAGCGCTAATTTCTTCTTTTGATAAAGATGCCACAACAGATCGCTCACTCTCGATCATTTCGTAAAGTGGCAATAGAAAATTCTCATCACCGGTTAATCCAATTCTTGGGTGAAAATAAGAAACAAAAAATACAAAAGGCTCATTAGGTCTACCACGTAAACGCTCCATTTTCAACACATCCCGATCATTGTTAATTTCAAAAAATTGCGCTACTGGCTCTGGAGGTCTAACCCAACTCAAATGAAGTTCAAAATTCTTCAATGGGATACCTCTCAATTTCATTTCTTGAGAGAAGCTAAGCCAATTATTTGATTTTGAACTTACAGGTTTAGGTGCAACTTTAGTTCCTGCCTTTTTCTTACGTACCAGTAATCCTTCAAATACCAATTTTTTAATAGCTTGTCTTACAGTAGATCTGGAAATAGCTAATCGATTACTTAACTCAACCTCACTAGGAAGTGTTTTGCCATTTTGATATTCCTCCTGTTTAATAAGCTCCCGAAGCAATTCTTCAACCTGAGCATGAAGAGGTATAGGACTTTTATGGTTTATAGAAAACTTCATAAATCTAAATGAATGCTAAAAATAGGCAATATGGTTTTATATAATAGGGTTAGCAAATTTAAATGCATTGTACTTAAAAAAACATTTAGCCTTATATGACAATCATTAACATCTGCTAAATATATAAGAAAATCTAGATAAGTAAAGAATACCTACAAAATAACCCCAGCCGAAACACTGCTCGTCTGGGGTTATTCTAATATAGAATTCTCTTAAAATTATTTCCTCTTAGAATGGAAGCAAGAATAATCTCCACTCCGTCATTTGGAATAAACCATCACCATTATTACTTGTTATGTTCAAGCGATAAAATTTATAAGCGGTATTATTATCAAAATAGAATTCACGAGTTTCTAATCTGTCTGCAAATCTAAAATCAGTTCTAGAGTCTAGAGTAGTCCAGTTAGTACCATCCTGAGAACCTTGGATTTCCCAATCTTTAGGATCTCTACCAGGAGCATCATTACCTGAAGTAAATGAATAGTAACCTGCAGCAATAGGCTCTTCAAACTCAAGGTTGATCCAGAAAGGAGTTGTAAAACCTGAAAGATATTTGGTAGTTAAATCCCCATCAACAAGTTTCGTAGACCCTTCTCTACCTGTAGCACCACCACTATACTCACGATTTACAGTAATTGTACTTTGATCTGTAATATCAACAGGAGGACCTGCTATTACCTTTAAAGGTGCAGTATCTGTTAAATTAGGATCATTTGCTGCAGTAATACGCAATACAGTTTCACCAGATCCTGTTGCAGTTAAAGTAACGGTTTGATCTGGATTTTTTTGTAAATCTGCAACACTAGGATCTTCAACTTCCCAGATGTAATCGCGCTGAGGCACGACATTAGGTTCAAAAGTTGCTCTAACATCTAACGTATTACCAGACTCAAGTAAGATAATATCATAATTATCCAGGTTTACACCTGTTTCAACGATATCATCAAACTCTCTTCTTCCCTCACAAGCTGAAAGAACCAGAATTAAAAGAAGTACCGTTGGTTTTAAAATATTTATAAGTGTCTTCATAATGTGCTATTTAGTATCCAGGGTTTTGAACAAGGTTAGGATTAGCTTGTAATTGTCTAAATGGAATTGGATAGATAGTAAGGTGATCATCACCAGATGGCGTGTGATCCCACCAGGAACCAGTAGTAAACTCACCAAAACGAATAAGGTCTGTACGACGCATACCTTCAAAGATGAATTCTCTACCGCGCTCAGCTAGCAATTCATCCATTGTAAGCGTAGTGGTAGTATATGCTTCAGTAGCCCAATCTTCTTCAGTAAAATAACGCATTTTACTTTCGTTAATAAGATCTACAGCTTCCTGAGTAGCATTACCATTATTCAGACGCATTAATGCTTCCGCCTTATTGAAATAGATCTCAGTAAGTCTGTAAATCACGTAATCCCCTTCTAAATAGTTAGGATCATCCTGAGTTCCTGAACGGTATTTAAAGAAACGTGCTCCACTGTTCTCTTCTCCATCAGTCATAGAACCTTCTCCGGTTTGACCTTCTGTATTTCTACGAATGTTATTTACATAAACAAATGGCTTACCGTTATACTCTTCAGAACCTAAAATTGGCTCATTAGTACCATAACGATACTGAGGACCAAATAAGAACCACTCCTGCTTACGAATGTCATTTTCTTTATAAGCATCAAACGCAGTAGGAATAACAACAAATGCATTATTACCACTGTAGTTTACGTCTAAAGCTGCAGTCATATTGGTAAAGCCCATATAGAAAGAAGCCCAGCTATAACCGAAATCATTTTTACGGCTAAATGGAAACTGGAAGATATTCTCTGGAGAATTCTCATTTGTATTATTAAATGGACCAAGTGGATCCTGATCTAAAGCGATATCACCGGTTAATGAACCACCTTCACCGTTAATAATCTTATCTGAATACTCAATACTCTCAGCATAACGAGGAGTACCAGACCATACTTCTGCATTTAGATATAATTCAGAAAGCATTGCATAACCTACAGCACGAGACATACGTCCTATCAATTTCTGAGATAAAGGCTGAAGTTTTTCAACGTTTTCAAGAAGCTCCTGCTCAATAAAGGCAAATACCTCTTCTCTTGGAGCAGTTGCCGGGTTTGTAGGAACACCAACAGTAGTAACGATTGGCACATTACCCCACATATCCATAATCTTCATGTAGTGGTAAGCTCTTAGCACTTTTGCTTCAGCAACGATAGATGCTAAACGTTCTGGCTCTACACCAATTGATGCAGCATCTACAGCCTCGATACTTTCTATCGCTGTGTTTACAAAACCTAAACCGGTCCACATCAATCTCCAGGCATTATTCAATCGACCTTCCTGAGAAGTCCAGGTGTGGTAGTGTTGTCTAATGTGATCTGCGTTATCATAACCGTGACGTCCTTTTTGTGGCCATGCAGTTTGGTCAGCAGAAAGTTCGTTATGATAGTAATATCCATTTTGACCAGACCAAGCTAACCAGGCTTGCATGTGTGTAAATGGTCTAAGGTTAGCCTGAACCAACTCCAATTCTGTTTTATAGAAGTTAGATTCTGAAAGCTCTGAATAGGTTGTTTCTTCAAGATCTGTACACCCGATGGTAAGCAAAATACCCATCGCGCACGCAGCTTTCTGAAATAAGTTTATCTTCTTCATGTTTTTAATATTAAAAGTTAACATTTAGACCTGCAGTTACAGTAACTGTACGAGGATAGAAGTTTCTATCATCAATACCTGGGTATAAACCAGTATCCTGTACTTCAGGATCACGACCTGTATAACCTGTAATGGTTGCAAGGTTTCTCGCGCTTCCAAATATGCGTAAAGCGCTAAAAGGGCTGTTTTCTCCTAAGTTGAAATTATAACCTAGAGTTAGGTTATCTAGTTTCACAAAGTTTCCGTTCTCTAAATAGTAATCTGAGTATTGCGGTGCTTCAGAAATATTGCTGTATTGACCTAATGCTGAAGTAAGCACGTTACCTGGTAATAAACTTGGATTACCATAGAATAAATCTACCGTGTTTAAGATATCATACTTGAATTTACCACGTAGTAAAACTGTAAGATCAAAATTCTTATAACGGAAGGTGTTAGTCAACGAAGCGTAATATTTTGGTAAACCATTACCAATAATTGCCTTGTCTTCTTCTGTCATATCGCTTGCTCTTCCGATAGTACCATCAGCCTTGTGGAATAACCACTGACCGTCAACAGTAAATCCTGCAAAACGCTTTCCGTAGAAATCACCGATAGGTCCACCTTCAGTATTACGAATAGCATTACCTAGGTTACCAGGGTTACCAATGTTTCCTCCATAAAGTTCACTAACTGAGAATATTTGATTTGAAAGTGTAGTCAACTCGTTGTTTTGGTAACTACCTACAAAGTCAACATTCCATTTAAATTCTCCTTCGTCAAAAACTCTATAGCTCAACGCCAATTCAAGACCGTTGTTTGTAATATCACCTACGTTAGTGTAGATACTTCCCTGTACAAATGGTGGTTGTGGCACATCATAGCTCAATAATAAATCTTCTGTACGACGGGTATAGTAGTCGATAGAACCGCTAAGTTTATTGAACCAGAATCCAAAGTCAACACCAATGTTTAATTCTTTCTTGGTTTCCCACTTAAGATCTGGGTTTGGGTTTTTAACTGGCCCATAAGTTTGATAGTAAGTAGCACCGTCTGCACCGTCTAAGAATACTGGATATTTACCTCCAGTTCCAAGAGTTACAATCGACTGGTAGTTAGGAATACCCTGGTTACCAGTAAGACCATAACCTGCTCTTAATTTAAGATTATTGATGAAACCTGCATCCTGTACAAATTCTTCATCAGATAATACCCAGGCACCAGAAACAGCTGGGAAACTTGCCCACTTATTGTTAGCTCCAAAACGTGAAGAACCTTCATGTCTTAAAGATGCCTGTAAGAAGTAACGATCTTTAAAGTTGTAGCTTAAACGACCGAAGAATGCAATCAAGGTATTGTCTTCTTTGAAACTGTATAAACTTGGTCTTGGCAAATCAGTATCAGTAATTGCGTTACCTGCACCAAAGTTCCAGTCCTCAAAACCATCGGTAGTAAAACCGTTGTTATCCATTGAGTAATCTTCAGTAGTTGAATACTGATAACTGTAACCTCCTAAAACTTCGATGTTATTATCTCCAAAGTTTTTATTGAAGGTTATTGTTGGCTCAACAGTTTGTGTATAATCTGTATGATTTCCTTTGTAAGCATAACCAGTTCCTTTGTAAGCACTACCGGTATTATACTGTGCGTAATCCTGAGTAGTACGGTAGTAACGATCGTTCCAGTTATTTCTTTGGTAAGAACCAAAAACAGAACCTACTAGACCGTCAATAATTTCGTAAGATAATTTTGCATCACCTGAGAAGGTTATTTGCTTGCGCTCGTTGAAACGCTCAGCATATTCTGAAAAGGGATTAAAACCATTTTCTGGCTGATAGAAACCATATTTCCCTGGGTTGTATAATATGCCTTCTTCAGAAATATTATACGGTGCGTTAATAGGAGCAGTAGGATTCCAGCTGGTAACAGCACCAAACTGACCACCACCAAGCAAGTTTGCATCATTTAAGTTTACTGCTAAACTTGAAGCAAAAGTCAATTTATCATCAAGTCCTGTCTGATTGAAGCTCACACGACCTCCAAATTCTTCACGACCATTCTCTAAAGCAATACCTTGAGCATCGCGATAGTAGAAAGACGCTCTGTAATTGCTTTTTTCACTTCCGCCAGAAGCTACAAAGTTGTGATATTGAGTAAGGTTTGATTCATTAATCAATTCATCAAAAATATCTGTTGAACTTCCTAAGTCATTATTCTCACTTATGATACCATCAGCGATTGCCTGTCTAAATTCATTAGCAGATAGAAAATCTGGCTTGCTGTTCACGTAATCGCGAGAAACGAATGAAGAATAGGTAAAAGCTGCAGCTCCTTTACTACCTTTTTTAGTAGTAATAAGAATTACACCATTGGTACCACGAGTACCATAGATCGCAGCAGCAGCACCGTCTTTAAGTACGTTGAACGACTCGATATCGTTTTGCTGAATCAAATCAAGGTTACCACCAGGAATACCATCGATTACGATAAGTGGAGAACGTGAACCCGTGATAGATGTAACACCACGCAACTGAATAGCGGTACCTCCGTTAGGGTTGTTACCACCAGCTCTTGTAATTTGTAAACCAGCAACTTTACCTTGAATAAGTTCAAGAGGAGACTGTACTACCCCCTGGTTGAAGTCTTCGGTATCTACCTTGGTTACGGCAGTTGAAACCGCTTTACGCTGTTGCGAACCATAACCGATAAGTACAACTTCCTGTAATGCCTCCTCATCGTTTTGTAAAGTAACAGATAAGTTGGTTTTTGTACCTACGGCCTGCTCTTGTGAGGCCATACCGATGTAGGTAAATACTAACACCGCATCATTAGAGGCTACTTCAATACTGAAGTTACCGTCAAAATCTGTAGCAGCGCCATTAGTAGTACCCTTTTCCTGTACAGTTACTCCAGGTAATGGCATACCACTAGGATCAATCACAGTTCCTGTCACGGTTTTACGTCCCTGAGCCTGCATAGAGTGGCTTATGGCCATTCCTAGAAACAAGAACAGAAACAATGCAATTTTCTTTAATTGGTTGTTCATAAGATCTTTAATTTTCTGAATTAAAATTCCATTAAGTGAATAAATAGTTTAGTTTTTAGTTTGCGTTAAATCAATGATAAAACGTTTTAGCAATTTTAATAAAACGTTTTAGTATAATTACCAGATTCACGATTAAATTCTGATAAATTAACATAACTAGAGACTAGGGCACAAGTTTAGGCTATTAAATTATATATATCACAATTTTAACAACATAAAATTATCATTCTATTAAAATGAGAGCTAAAACATCCTCTAAAATACTTAACACGCAGAAAATTAAATCCCTAACTCAGTTTTCTAACCAATTACTATAATGGAAAAACTCAATTTCTCAATTTGAAAATTCATATTATTCTACACAGGCTTGTATTTTTTTCGACTAAAGAAGTGCTTGAAAAGTTAAATACTCCAAATCTGATACCGGTTCTTAACAAAAATCAGGTTAGTTGGAAACTGAAATTTTTCAAAGAATTAAACGAGTTAAATTGAGCATTTTATGAATAAGCTAATAAGAAGTTTTCAGAAAAAAATACCAATTTAAAACGTAAGATCTGTGATGATTTTAAATAAAAAAACCTCTTATAAAAAGAGGTTTTTTATTAGCTGATTTTCAATTCTTAATTAGAAGGAGCCTGAGTAACAAATGGCTTTTCAATACCCCATCTGGTATTAGGTTTTGATCCAGTTTCGATAATTAATACACCTCCACGCTGTATTTCATCCTGTGTCAACCAGTTTCTATTAATGGCTTCTCCATTCAAAGTAGCAGACTGAACGTAAAAGTGATCCTCATCATAGTTCTTGACCTTTATTTTAAAATTGGTCTTGCCATCAGGCTTCAGATTCACTTCCTTAAAAATAGGTGCAGTTAAATAGTAAATGGGGCTACCTACATTAGCAACCGATAAGCCTATACTGTGTAAAACGAACCAGGATGACATCGTACCAGCATCATCATCCATCGTACGCACATAGGCTCTGGGTTGGTTCTGATAGATGCGTCCTACATAGGGATCTACACCCTTGCTGTTATCATTAAAATAGGTTTGTACCACAGGTTCCAGGAGTATACTTCTAAAAAGCTTCTGCGATTTCCAGGGTTCGTTGGTTGCATTATACAATCCGGGAACCTGCAAATCAGGCTGATTGGCGTGGTTGTAATTGAATTCGGCAAAAAATTGATCGAGTTGCTTTACAAACTCCTTTTCTCCTCCTGTAAGATCTTTTAGACCTGCTACATCCCAGGGCACAAACCATCGATATTGCCAGATAGTCCCCTGATACAAACCTCGAGCCTGCATACGGTCGACATCTCCTTTGGTAAGATCTTTAAAGTCCTTTTCCCAATAGTTTTTATACTCAAGAGCCTTATTCAGATAATTAGCCTGTGCTTGCTTGTCACCCAAATCGCTCATGATTTCACTCATCGCCCATAAATCATAAGAAGATTCCAGGGCCTTATCCGGAGCTCCAAAATCTAAAGAATTTGCCTCTTTCTCCAGACCTTCTCTTATATTGGCAAAGTCCATTTTATAGCCTTTTCGCGCAGCGTCAAGCAAAACAACCATCGCGTGCTCAGTACGTACAGTAGGAGCCGGTTCATTTTCAGTTGCCCAGTTTCGTTTTCCATATCTATACAAATTGGAAATACTGGTCGCGATATCCTGAAACTTTTCTGGGTATGCTAAAGACAGTAAAGGCAATTGCTCACGATAGTTATCCCAAATCGCCCAGCCACTGTAAAATTTATAATTTTCCTTATAAATCTTTCCGTCAGTAGCCTTAAAAGTGCCGTCTTCTTCTGAAATTAAGAATGGCGATTGAGCAGTACGATATAACAAGGAGTAAAACAGACTCAAACGCTCTTTCTCTCCTTTAACTGAAATGTTACCCAAGTAGTCATTCCAGCTTTGAGAAGCTTCTTTTTTAATGGTTTCAAAAGTCTGCGTTGTAATTCGCTTATGTGCATATTCTTCATTAACCGAAGAAAAACCTACCTGAACCTCAACCGATTTTAAACCCGAATTCACCAAAATTCCGTGCTCGCCAACCTCTTTTATTTCCGAACCACGGGGAAGCTGAATTGCAAAATAAATACGGTAGGTACCCGCATGACATGTTGTTTTGGTATCTACAAAACCCGAAATCAAATTATCCCTGATAGTATGCGTTTCAGACACAAAACGATTGCTCAAGGCAAAAGCCAGGTCTATATACAAACCACTTTGTGTAGTTGGGAATGTATAGTTATGAATACCCAGATTCTGAGACGCAGTTAGTTGTACATCTATTCCATTCTCAAAACTCACGTGGTAATATCCCGGTTCAGCATCTTGCTCCTTTTTGATTAAGGATGTATTTCGATTACCATTTAGAATGGGTTTAATCAAAATATTACCTCCGCTACCGGTACAACCCACTCCTTCCATACGAGTATGAGTAAAACCATCATATTGATTGGCATAATAATCGTAACCTGTATGTTGGTGCGGATTGGTCTGCGGACCCAGGTTCATCATATTAAAAGGAGTCGTGGCAGAGGGCGACATCTGGCCGTGATCTCCACTGGTACCCAAAAATACATTGACCAATTTAACCGGTGATTTTTGAGCGAAACCCGGAATACTAAGTATAAAGGCTAAAAGTAAAAGTCTAGGGAAGTACATTTAGTTTTTTTACTGTTAATAATTAGGCTGCCTGAAGCGCTTTATCTTTTTTATGAATCCACATACCATAAGTTGCAACTAACACGAAGCAGATTACCGGAAGCAAAAATGAAATATTCATTTCAGACAATCCCATAATTTGAATATCATTTACTCCTACTCCACCCAGGTCAATGACCATTCCCTGTAATTTTGGAAGTAGAGCACCACCTACAATTGCCATTACTAGACCTGCAGCACCAATTTTAGATTGCTCTTCTTGCAAACCTTCTAAAGCAATACCGTAGATAGTAGGAAACATTATGGATAAGAATAACGAAACCATAATAAGGCTGTACAAGCCAATACTACCTTCCAGACCTACAACTCCCAGAGTAAAGAATCCACCTAGAGCCGCAAAATAGAATAGTAATTTACCTGAACTCATAAACTTCAACATATAGGTCCCGATCGCTCTACCAACGGTAAAAAGGATGAATGCACCTAATTGATAGTTTGCCGCGGTAGAACTTGATATTCCCTGTGCTTCGGCGTATTGATAGATATAAGTCCAGCACATAATTTGTGCTCCCATATAAAGTACTAGGGATAGAACTCCTAGTGTATAGCGCTTGTTTTGAAGCAGCTGACCAAAAGTCTCTTTTAAACTCGGGATTGCTCCTTCCCCTTTTGCCTGTGGCATTTTATTTACCGCAATCAAGATTAAAATCGCAAGAACTACAAGTCCTAAAATCACATAAGGATTGCGAATTACCATTAAATCGGCTGTTTTAATAAAGAGTTTCTGAGCTTCTGGCAATGCCGAAAAGTTTTCTACATCATCAGACTGCAATAAATCAAGCACAAAAAACTTAGCCACCATAAGCCCTGCTATTAGTCCAACAGGGTTGAAAGCCTGAGCAAGATTTAAGCGCTGTGTTGCTGTTTTCGGATCGCCCATTGCAAGAATATACGGGTTTGCCGTGGTTTCAAGGAAAGCAAGGCCAAAAGTAAGAATGTATAGTCCCAGACAGAAAAACCAGAACAAACCTGTAGTCGCCGCCGGGTAGAATAATAAAGCTCCAACCGAATATAAAGTAAGACCTACCAGAACTCCTGATTTATAAGAAAACTTTCGTACAAATAATGCCGCTGGTAAAGCCATACAGAAATACCCGCCGTAAAACGCCATCTGCACCCACGCCGCCTGTGAATTTGAAAGTTCGAGTACTTTTTTAAATGCCTGCACCATCGGGTCTGTTACCGCATTTGCAAAACCCCAAAGGGCAAAAAGAGAAGTTACCAATATAAACGGAAGCAAAAGCTTCTTAGGAACTACTGGCGTGTTATTAGTGTTGTTCATAAAATATGTATTACGGCTAGGCCATTGGTTATAGTTGTAACGATTTTAGATCTCTTGCGTTAATTTGATTTTCAAACTGAATTACGCAATCGTTAACTAAAACGTTTTACTTTGTAAATCTAATAGTTTTAAGAGAATTCGAAAATTAAAATTGCACGTTTTTAAGTCAATCTACCACAGATTTTTAGAGTTGAATGCTTAATTCGTGCTCACCAGCTTCTAGTTTAAGTTCTGTATCTGAAACTTTATCTCCGTCAAGTCTTACTTCTTTATAAGTTGAAGTGTCAAATGTTGCTGTACTGTTTGATGGTATGATTACGGAATAAGTTACCAATTCTCCATCTCGCTTCCAGCTCGATTTTATCATCCCATAAGGTCCTTCGTGTGTCGCTTCAAAACTGGATAATCCTGTTACAAAATTGGGTTTAAGAATAATATTTTTAAAACCCGGAGCCTCTTCATCAGAAAGTATTCCGCCCAAAGCTGTATAGAACCAGGCACCTACCGCTCCAAACATAATATGATTACGAGACAAATCTGAAGAAGCATCAATATCCCAGTTTTCATAAAGTGTGGTCGCTCCATTTTTAATCCACCATCCCCAGGAAGGGTACTCTTCTTGTGAGGCTACTTCATAAGCCAGGTCGGCATAGCCATTTTCGCTCAATGCTCCTAAAATGGTTTTGGTTCCCAGCAATCCTACATCGATAAATTTATTATCAGCAATCACCCGATCTGCAAGATTTTTAGCGACACGCGCACGCAATTCTTCAGGCACTACATCAAAATAGAGGGCACCGCTGAGTTCTGTTTGAAATCCACTTCCATAAATGGCAGTTTCTGTATTCAAATAGTTTTGATTGATAGATTCCTTTATACTTTCGGCTAAAGTAGAATACCGCTTAAAATCTTCGGCTTTGCCAAGTAGTTTTGCTGTTTTAGCTACGATTTGAGCATCTACAAAATAGTATAACGATGAAGTATATTCTTTAGGGGTCTTTGATTTTACAGGAACCCAATCTCCCAATCCCCAATCGGTCAAACCGTTTTCCTTGCGAATGGAAGTAATATAATCCACATACTTTTTCATCGCATCGTAATTCTTTCGCAATGAGGTATCATCGCCGTAAAAACGATACAATTCCCAGGGAATTATGGCAATCGTACTCGTCCAATCTGAACCATTACCCCAATCGTAACCCCAGCCACCCCAGGTTGGAATAATTGATGGTAAGACCCCATTTGGCTTTTGCTCATCGCGGTGATCTGCCATCCACTTTTCATAAACGGTTATAGCATCAAAGCTGTACAAACCGGTTTCTGTATTGATGTGCGCATCGCCTGTCCAACCGTTTTTCTCCCGTTGCGGACAATCTGTAGGATAGCCAAATAAATTAGAGAGGTAGGATGCATTTGTCGCCTCCCCTATTTTGTTAACCAGTTCATTTGAAGAGTGTATGGTACCTACCTGTGGTACATCGCTATGCGCGAAATAAGCGGTAAGATTAGCTTCGGTAAGTTCTACCGGTGCGCTGCTGCTCACGCGCACATACTGAAATCCCTTATAATTAAATGTGGGTTTAAAAGACTCTTCCCCAGAACCTGCCAATGTATAAATATCGGTTTGAAAAGGATCTGAATCATCTGTTGGGCGGTAGTGTACATCAATGTTAGAAAGATCTACATTACCATTTTCGTAAAGTTGCTCGGCGTGTGTAAGTCTAAAAGTAGTACCCGCCTCACCTGCTATTTTAAAAGCTGTAATTCCTGAAATATTTCTGCCAAAATCATACACATAACTGGTATCATTTAGGCGGGTAATTGAGACCGGACGTATTTCTTCAACCAATCGTATGGGTTGCATAGATTGGGCTGTAAGCTTGTCTGATGGCGCTTCCACCTCCTGAGCAGCAATCCAGGTACTGGTATTAAAACCGGGTCGATCCCAACCTTCCTGCTTTTTACGTGCATCGATATGCTCGGCAGTGTAAATGCTATTGAATACTATTTCTCCCAAACCAGCCTGCCAGGTTGAATCAGACACAACAGTTTCTGATGTACCATCTTCATAATCCAATTTTAAATTCAGAATAAAAGATGGGCGTTTGCGCCAACCCGCTTTATCAAAATTCCATACGGCGGTCGATTGATGATTGTACCAGCCATTACCCAGAATTACACCAAGGGCGATTTGAGTATTTTCTTTAAAGTTTGAAGTCACATCAAAACCTACATAAACATTGCGCCTGTCAAAACGTGTATATACCGGATCCAGAAAATGATCGCCTATTTTTTCACCATTAATGTGGAATTCAAAAAGTCCGGCCGCACTGATGTATGCTGTAGCCTTTTTTACCTTTTTAGACAAGGAAAGTTCTTTTCTAAAATATGGCGCTGGCTTAAAATCAACTGACGCGGTATCACTTATCCAGCTTCCCTGCCAATCCAATTTAGAAAACATTCCTGTTGAAAAATTTGCTATTGCGGAGGTATTGAAATTATCAGTAGCATCAGATACAATGACTTTCCAGTAATACTTCGTAAAGGGTTCCAGTTTTTTTCCCTGATATACCACCCGATTTGTAGCTGCCTTGTCTGTAAAATCCCAGGAATTCCCTTCTCCATTTGCAAGCGCAGTCGAATCTTTACCAACCAAAATCTTAAAATCCCCTTCCTTATAAACTGCATTTGATTTTATTTTCCAACTAAAACGTGGATTGGGCGCATCGATGCTTAAAGGATTATGGAGATATTCGGTCTTTAAATCAAAAACTTCAATTTCTGTCTTATCAATACAGCCATTAAATGAAAGGAGCGTCAAAATTCCTAAACAGGTATTTTTGAAAGTTGAAAAGAGATGCATTGGTATTTTAGCTTTTATTGAAAGTAAACGTATATAAACCCGAACCCAGGCTAATTTGAGTTTCGTCTTCTGAAGATGATCTGAATGTGATTGCCCTAAAAGTGTTAAGAGCCTTACCGTTAACAGTTATTTTACCCGAATCTGCTTCGGGCAGAAAGACATCGGCTGTTGTGTTTACTGGTATAGCTACTTTTAAAACCGTTTGACCTTGCTCAATAGCCCAACTAGATTCTACCGCGCCATAATATGTTTCTAAACTAGCATTAACTTCTGTGAGAGGTTCTCCCTGATTTTGATTTTTAACATCTTCAGAACTGTATTTATTCTCAAAATGAGGTCTGATACTTATTTTTTTATAGCCCACTCCATCAGTAGTTATTTCGGTTTGTATTCCTGCTAATTCAGTATACATCCAATCGCCAATAGCGCCATATGCATAATGATTAAACGAGTTCATAGTTGGCGTTTGAAAAGTACCATCAGGCTTTCGGCCATCCCAGCGCTCCCAAATTGTAGTTGCTCCCACGGTAACCGGATACAACCAGGAAGGATAGGATTTTTGCATAAGTAGTGTATAGGCCAAATCGTGATACCCAAATCGGGTAAGCACTTTACAAAGATACGGGGTTCCTAAAAAGCCAGTCGTCAAATGATAATTATAGCCTCGTATATTAGAAGCCAGGCGATCTGCAGCTTGCGATCGCAGCTCAATAGGTAACATATCAAAATTAAGAGCGAGCACATAAGCAGTTTGTGAGCCCGAAACCAGGCGGCCACTTGGCGTAACATACTCCTTTAGAAAAGCTTCTTTTATGTTTTTTAACAGCGTGGTATATTTCTGATAATCCTTATTATTACCAAGAACCTGAGCGGTATTAGCAAGTAATTGAGTGGAATGCGCAAAGAAGCATTGAGCTATTAAATACTTATCGGTAATAGCTGCACGCCCGTCTGTGTCATCATCGGGACGGTAAAAAAGCCAGTCACCAAAGTGATTACCCTTGTTCCAAAGATAATTTGTGGATTGTGACTGCATATAAGCAACCCAGGCTTTCATACTTTCATATTGATCTAGAAGAATATCGCGGTCACCGTAATGCGTATAGAGTTCCCACGGCACGATGGTTGCCACATCTGCCCATCCTGCAGAACCGCTATCGCCATCTCTCAAAACCTGTGGAATAACATAGGGTACGCTCCCATTATCCAATTGATCTGCCGCAACATCTTTCATCCACTTGGTGAAAAAATTATCAACCTGCATATTGAAAGCTGCTGTACTGGCAAAAACCTGCGCATCACCCGTCCAACCCAAACGCTCATCGCGTTGCGGACAATCTGTAGGAACATCTAGAAAATTCCCTTTCTGACCCCATTCGATATTGTGTTGAAGCTGGTTTAAAAGTGCATTTGAAGTTGAAAAACTCCCGGTTTTAGACATATCTGAATATAATGCAATAGCCGTAAAATCATCGGGATTAATTTCGCCATTAAAACCATGTAATCGCACATATCTAAAGCCCTGCCAACTAAAAGTAGGTTCAAAAACCTGATTCTTGGAACCATTTAATACATACGTGTTTTGTTGTTTTGCTGCACGTAAATTGTCAGTATAAAAATTGTTCTCCCGAGTAAGAATTTCAGCATGATCAAGCTTTATAGTATCACCAGGTTTTCCACTAGCCCTAACACGAACAAACCCAACCAGGTTCTGCCCAAAATCAAGCACAGTATCACCTTCAGGCGTTTTGATAACCTCAATAGGTTTAAATGATTCATGTTCGCGAATTGGCTCATTATACGTAGCAATCAGGTTATCAAAACCAAAATCTTCCACGTTTACGGGCAACCAGATACCTTCATTGTTACCCGATTGTGACCAGTTTTCCTTGTTCAATCGTGAATCCTGAAATTCCCCATTATAAACTTCGGAGTATTGAATAGACCCTGACGATGATTTCCAGTTTTCATCTGTACCAAAAACCTCAGAAGTACCATCTGCATAAACCACATTAACCTGCAGTAATAATGCTGATTTGTCGCCATAAATATTGTCATTCCACGCAAGTGGACTACTATACCAACCTTCACCGAGCTGAGCACCAATAGTGTTCAAACCTTGCTTTAATTGCTTGCTTACATCATAAGTCTGGTATTGCAGGCGCTTGTTATAGCTCGTCCAACCGGGAGTAAAATAAGCATCACCTATTTTTTCACCATTGAGTTGGGCTTCATAAAGGCCGCGTGCGGTAATGCTAGCTGTAGCGGTCTTTATTTCTTTTGAAATTCGAAATTCTGTTCTAAGAATAGGCGATTGCTTAGCCGTGGTTGATTCAGGATTTGCGGTGATCCATTTGACCTGCCAGTCTGAAGTATCTAAAAGTGCCATCTGCCACTTCCCGATAACACTCCATTTTGAAGCTGAATTGTTTTGATCCCAAACTTTCACCCTCCAATAATAATAGGTTAATGATTTTAAATCTGGACCGGCATAAGTCACGTGAACAGATTGATCTGATTGCTGTTTACCAGAGTCCCAAATAGGATTTTTAAAATCTTCAGAATTACTTACCTGAATTTGATAGGCACTCTGATTTACATTGAATTTGTCTGAAGCAAGTATCCAGGTGAACTTTGGTTTTACCAGATCTATACCCAGAGGGTTCTGTCGATTTTCAACCAGAATTCGTTCAACTTTAATTGCCTGAGAAAAAGATGCAATTCCTGACAATAGTATAATACCAAGAATAACATGCTTTAAGAGTAAACGCGTTGTAATCATAATGCATTTTTATAAGCACTAAGCACCCAATAAAAAGATCTTTCTCTTTAATTAAAAATTGGCTGTGAAGTACTGGAGTTGATATTTGATCGCATTTCGCCAAAAGTCCCAGGTATGACCTCCCGGACTCGAGATGAACGTATGCGGAATATTTTCGTATTCTAATTTATCGTGCAGTTTTACATTGGCAGCATAAAAGAAATCGCCGGTACCACACTCAATAATTAATTTTAAAGAATCTCGCTTAATCAAATGCGTCATATTTACAATACTGTTTGATTCCCAACGGTCAGGATAGTCTACATAGCTCCCTAAATACTCTGCAATTTGCCAGTTTCCCGGAAAAGGAACCAAATCTACTCCCCCACTCATACTACCGGCCTGCGCAAATACATCCTGATTGCGAATACCGAGATACAGACCTCCATGACCTCCCATACTCAAGCCGGTGATTGCTCTACCTTCTCTGGACTTTATAGTGCTGTAATTGGCATCAACCCAGGTCACTAATTCTTTAGCAACATAGGTCTCATACTTACTTTCAGGCTTTTCCGGACTATCAAAATACCAGCTGTTGTAATTACCATCAGGGCATACAATGATGATATCATGCTCATCTGCATAATCTCCTAATTCTGCAACCTGATTAGACCAGTCGTCCTGGTTACCAGAATGGCCGTGTAGCAAATAAACCACAGCATATTCCTTAGCTTCAGAATAATCATCTGGAGTTACCACAACCGCTTTAATATCTTTATTCATAGCATCGCTATGAGTTACAACAGTCTCGATTTTGCCAGCGTAAACAGAATAGGACAACGAAACAATTAATAAAACAAAAGAATAAAATCGCATAATCAGTAAGTACTAGTTTTTAATATGAGTTGGAAGCAGTAAAATATTCCATTTCATTTTCAGGAAAACTATTCAGCTTTATGAAAAGAATGGCATCCTATTAAATTTAAATAAAAGAGCTGCCCATCACAGGCAGCTCTTCTAAAATTAACGCTTTAGATTTTTATCAACACAGTTTTTAGGTGATAAACCACAGTTTATTTATTTAGTTCATCAATTACTGCTTTATTGGCTTTGCTTACACGGTCTGCCTCAAGCTTAATAATATCACGGTCATACGTCATAAGTCCGTTAATCTCACCTTCAACATCTGTAGTTTGGGTATAAATTGCTCCAGAGAATCCCTGAGCCACTAAATCCTGAAGTTGCTTCGCATACTTCACATACTCATCGGTTACTTCTTTTGAGTTATTGAATTTCACGTAACCCCAGTTATTGCCAGTTTTCCAAAGATGTCCTTCAAGCGGAAGACCAATACCTCCATACTCTCCCAACACATTTACGCGTGTGGCGTCAAATAAAAACATTCTAGGATGTGGATAATGATGTAAATCTAAAATATCACCCGTCTGGAAGAAGTTTCCACCACTGGCAGAGTTCACCAGTCTAGATGGGTCGTAATCCTGTGTCCACTCTGTGATTTCAACAGTTTTAAATTGTCCCCATGATTCATTAAATGGAACCCAGATTACAATACTTGGGTAAGAATGCAGGTAATCCATAATTTCTTTCCACTCTTTACGGTAGATAGCTTCAGATTTTTCTGAACGCACAAACTCTGGTCCTTTGTGGTAATCCTGGTTTTGCCAGTCACGAGAGTCATCTCCGTTTGGCATATCCTGCCATACTAGGATACCCAGACGGTCACAATGCGTGTACCAACGAGCAGGCTCAACCTTCACGTGCTTGCGAATCATGTTAAAGCCAAATTCTTTCGTCTTAACGATATCGTATTTAAGTGCCTCATCTGTAGGAGCAGTGTACAATCCGTCAGGCCACCATCCCTGGTCTAATGGACCAAACTGGAAGTAATCTTTATTGTTTAATTGCATACGCATGATACCATTCTCATCACGCTTTTTAGAAATTTTTCGCATTGCGAAATATCCCTTTACCGCATCCTGAGTTTTACCTTTTGAAAGAAGTTTTACCGAAGTATCATATAAAAACGGACTTTCAGGTGACCATAATTTTGCATTTGGAATGGCCACCGTGATTGGCTCACCAGCAGCTGCTTTGGTGGTAGCAATAGTTTTACCACCATCCATAATTGTGATTTCTACCACATCTCCATAGCTGTAATCATCAGAAGCTACTTCAAAAGCAATAGTTCCTTTATCAATATCAGGTGTACTACGTACATCTGTAATATGTTTTGCGCTTACGGGCTCTAACCAAACGGTTTGCCAGATACCGGTAACTGGCGTATACCAGATTCCATCAGGATTTTTAACCTGCTTACCTCGTGGTTGTGGACCATCATTAGTAGGATCCCAAACTTTTACAACAAGACTTTGTTTACCCGATTTTAAAAACGGACTGATATCGAATGAAAATGGAGTAAACCCACCCGTATGAGTACCAACCTTAATGCCATTAACCCATACTTCAGTTTCCCAATCTACTGCACCAAAATGCAGAAGAATTTCTTTGTTTTTCCAGCTGGAAGGAACGCTGAATTCTCTGGAGTACCAAACTTCATTAGCACTACCCACTTCTTTCATCACTCCAGAAAGGCTTGACTCAACCGGAAACGGTACCAAGATAGAACCATCATAAGATGCAGGTGCATTGGTTCCTTTCTTTTGAATTTTATAATCCCATAATCCATTGAGATTTTGCCATTCTTCACGCTCCATTATAGGTCGCGGATATTCTGGCAACACGTTATTTACATCGATTTCAGAAGCCCACTTAGTTTTAATTTTGTTTCCCGCAGGACTCCATTGCGCAAAACTTAAGTGGCTAACTAAAATAAATAGAACAAATACTTTAATTGTTTTCATTGAGATTGTTTGAATTCTGCTCAGAAACTACTTATAAGAATCTGATGATTAATTATTTACAGACATATTAAATCGAATTTGATTTTGACAAATACTAAAAATCCTAATGTGCACCTAAAGATTAAATAGTATTTAAAACCATACTAAAACGATTTATTGGAACTAAAATAAGTTAAAAAATTAATAAATCGACTTTTTTAACGGTAAAATGTACATTTAATAATTTTAGGGAGGATTGAAAGTTGGAAAACCTACACTATAAATGGATATTTTCCGTTAATACGGATATTTTCCTTTTTATTAAGCCTAAAATTGCAGTAATTTGTCGATATGAAAGATGCCAAGTTTGCCATCATAGATGTTGAGACTACCGGTGGAGGTATAAAAGACAATAAGATTACCGAAATCTGTGTCATTATACTGCAATATGGAGAAGAGATTGATCGCTTTGTTTCTTTGGTAAATCCAGGGCGCGAAATCCCTTTATATATTGAAAAACTTACCGGCATTAATGATGCAATGGTTGCCAACGCGCCGTATTTTGATGAAATCGCCGATCAACTTAATACCCTTACCACAGATTGTATTTTTGTAGCTCACAATGTGGGATTTGATTATAATGTAGTACGGGCAGAGTTTGAAGAAGCCGGGATAGAATTTAATCGTAAACGTTTATGTACCGTTAGACTGGCAAAAAAACTCATTCCGGGATTGTTTTCCTACAGCCTGGGAAATCTATGTACATCGATTAATATCCCGCATCGGGATCGCCACCGTGCAAAAGGAGATACCGAAGCTACAACTATACTTTTCCAAAGGTGCTTAGCTCTTGATGAAGATTTTGAAATTATAAGTGGTTTTTTGAATCGAAAATCAAAAGAGTCATACTTTCCTCCCAACTGTAAAGCTTCCGATTTTGAAAACTTACCTCATAAAGCCGGGGTTTATTTCTTTAGGGATAAAAAAGGCACTCCATTATATATAGGTAAAGCTATTGATATTCAAAAGAGAGTGCTATCGCATTTTCGGGAGAAAAGTAACCGAAAATATGCTTTGCTTCAGGATACTTTCAGTATTGATTATGAACTTACTGGCAGTGAATTATTGGCTTTACTTCGGGAAGCGGAACTGATTTTAAAATACTATCCCAGGTACAATAAAGCTCAAAAGAATCCTACTAAGCCCTATAAGCTTACGTCCTATCATAATAAAAAAGGAATTGAACAATTTGCCCTGCATAAAAACAAAACCGCACCCGTAAGCTGGATGCAGTTTTACACACGAGAAGAGGCAGTTCAATTTCTAGAACTGCTTTGCGAAAAGTTTGACTTGTGCCCAAAGTTCTGTGCATTACAAACCGGAGTAGACAGTTGTTCTCATTATAAAATACACGACTGTAGCGGTGCTTGTAACGGAAGTATTTCTCCAAAAGAATACAATCAACGCGTAAGTAAAGCCATCGACTTTATAGCTCAATATGAAGACTCGTGTTTATTGGTAGAAAAAGGCAGAGAACATGGAGAACAATCCTTTATTTATCTGGAACAGGGTCGCTTTGCGGGTTATGGGTTTATACCCGGCCAGGAAGATGTAAATGATGTCAGTGATTTTCAAAACTTCCTGATAAAGCAAAAAAGTTCTGCATACGCAGACCGCATTATACAACGCTATCTAACCACTTCGCAGAACATTAATAGAATAACGCTACAGGATCCTCAGGATGCTGACGACTCCATCTTTGCACACTGGATGTAATAACCTCTTAATTCTGGAACTTAAGCAATAACCAGCGGCCTTTACCATCAGAACCGGCATCTGCATCGTAAACTAATTCTATAAATCCAGTACCAAATACACCAAAAAACGGATTGGAATTAGGAGTGATAATTCTATTTTCAGGGTCTGCGCTAGTAGATTCAGAATAAAAACGTCCTACTCTATTGGCATCCGAAAAATAGAAGGTTACCTTTCGTCCTTCTGTACCTCCTACGATGCCATTAATTGCATAATCGCAATTATTGTAATTGACAAAACTTACAAAGGTTGCAAGACCGTTATCTTCGGTTAATCCAAAGAAAGGATCAAGATTATTAATCGTTCTGTAATCAATTCCTCCAGTAATAAAACCAGGACTAATTGAATTTGGAGTTTGAGCGTGCAAATCTATCTCACCCATAATACGTGTTATAGGACTAATAATAACTTCATTATTCACAAAAACCATATTCTCACCCAAATCTGAAAGATTAAGGTATTCACCACCAGTAATCCCGGTAAGGGAAATCTCAGAAGTATTTTCTACAGGTAAATCGGTAACTCTCACCGTCCCATTTACATCAAGAGCAGCTACTGGAGTTTCTGTATTGATTCCTACTTGCGCTTGAGCACCAGTAACTAATCCAAAAACTAGCGCGATAAGTAATTTAAAATTTCTCATAACTCATAGTTTAATCTTGAATTGATAATAAAATCCACTTCTGGGTTGGACCGTCATAAATAAATTCTACAACTCCACCTCCACTAATAACCTCATTTGCAGCTTGAATATTTAAGCGATTTGCATCTGCAGAAAGCTGTCCGGTACTTGTGGTATGATCGTGAAAGGTCACTTTGTTTGTAGTAGTGGCATAGAAAAAGATATGCATACCATTAGAACCACCGGTAATTCCTGTAACCTCAATATTTTTATTGATTTCACTTACAAGAATTACAGTCTTTCCATCATTAGCCTGACCATCTCCCAAATCAAGATTCAGATTATTTAACTTATAATTGTTTCCACTACCCGTAGTAAGTGTTTTTAAACTTTTAGAACCAATTTCATAAGTTGTTCCTGTAGTAAGCTGAAGTTTGTTATTAATCAATCGCACCTTACTAGAGAGGACGAGAGATGTTAAATTTCCCTGATCATCAGCTCCAACAAGTGCAAGGGCTGAGTCTGGCGAAGTACCTTCTACTCTAATATTACCAACTACGTGCAGCATTTCTTCGGGTTCTGTGGTCCCGATACCTACCTGCCCAAAGCTGTAGCTAAAAATGAAGGCAAAAATGTAAATTAAGTACTTGTGTTTCATATGTAAGATTTGAGGATTCTTTTCTATCTAGCCACGCTTATTAATCATTATCCATTTTTGAAGTGTTGAACTGTAAATAAACTCAGCAACACCTTCACCCTGTAACCCCGAATTGTTACCATCTATGGTCATAATTTGATTTTCGGGATCACTATTACTATTAAGTGGTAAAAAAGTAACATTATGAGACTGTGCATTATAGACATAGATTACACGACCATCAAAGCCGTGGTCAAAGCCGGTAATGTCAAATCCTTGAGTTTCACCGGTAAGCCGTATAATAGTTTTTTCCTGATTTGCAGCTACAATTCCTATATCATAGTTGTCATATCTATCTATTGATGCAGCAGTACTACTTTGATCTAGATTACCCACTAAAAACTCATTTGAGTCCAGTACTTCTGTAATTTCAATAACACCATCTACAATATCAAAGTCATCTCCTAAGGGAAATTCTTTAAGATCACCTGAACCATTAAGCCCCACTAATCGAGTGGCTTTTACAGATGTATTTGGAGTGAATTTAAAATCGCCTACAATATGCAGTGTAGCTTGTGGATCGGTAGTACCTATCCCTACTTGCGCCTGAAGTGAAAAAACGCAGAATATCCCTAATACTAGTAATTGTTGCTTCATAGCTCAACTCTTTTTACAAATTACAATAAGGGGTATGTAAAAATAGAAGTTAGTATGCTCAAATACAGTACTTAAGACTAGTTTTCGACTAGCACATAGTTTCTTCGGTTAAGGTAGATTTTGTTTGAAATGTTAAATATTTGTAAGAAATTTTTAGAATTTTTTCCTACATAAATAGAAAGAATTATACTACTAATTAAATTATAAAAAATATTGATTATTCGTAATAATCAATATCGGTGTGTTTCAAACTATACAACTTACTAATTAGCGTGTTAAAATTCTAGAAGCTAACATTTTGAGTGTATATCATTCAAAAAAACAGTTTTATCACAATTTATTGATGAAAACAAAGTCACGCAGATTCGATTCACGTAAACCTTCAATCAGTTCGGCAACAGTAATCGCATTCAGCTTTGCTCCTTCTATACTCGTATGCGTATGATCATCAGGAAATAATGCATTTACCTTATCGGGACCCATTTCCTCATATTTTAAAGCTACTGCTTCATTAAGATCCAGAAAATAACCTCCTGCGCCTTCAACAGCTTCTTTAGCCCATTTTCCGTAACTGTTAGAGGCTCGTTCAACTTTACCATCCTTCCATTCATTACGTGGGATCATACTCAGGACAATAGGTGTCGCGCCTGCATCAAGGGTTTCTTTAATATACTGTTTCATATACCAGCCATAGGTATGAACCGTTTCAACACCCGTACTATCGCGATTGACCTCCTGGGTTTCATCGCCCATACCTTTAAGTGAACCGCGATATTTAGGTTTATCAACATGACCTCCGTCGTTATGACCAAATTGCATCAGCACAAAATCTCCTGGTTTTAATTGCTCTTGAATGGCAGACCAAAGTCCTTCATATTTAAAAGTTCTACTACTTCTTCCTCCACGGGCTTTATTATAAACATTCATCCGGGTGGTGTCTATATGTTGTTCTACAAACATTCCCCAGCCAGCTTTCGTATTCTGATTATTATTAGCAACAGTAGAATCACCTATAAGATAAAGATTCCGCTTTGCGGGTAATTCAACTTTTACATCTTCAAGCAAATACTTCTTAAGGGAATTGTCGCTCTCCTTCAAACCTTCTGCAATTAAAGAGGCAGCAAGCGCTGCTCCTTTAGCTGAAGTATGCGTATGATCACGCTTATAAAATAAATTTCCGGTAACTGCCTTTTCTCCCTGACCTTCCATTATAGTAGCCATTTTTTCATTAAGATTGATAAAAGTTACCCCCTCTTCATCCGCAATTTGCTTTGCCCAACCTCCATAAGAATCCATATTTCTGGGAACGGCATCACCTTTCCAGTCATTACGAGGTATAGGTGCCATAATGATCGGGATGGCACCCTCAGCCTTTGTATCCTGTACCACTTTACGTATATACCAGCCATAACTATGCACTACTTCGTGCTCACCGGTAAGCATATTGTCTATCTCTTCGGTCTCCTCTCCAACACCTTTTATAGTACCACGGGCACGTGAATCATCATTTAGCGCTCCACTATCATTATGCCCAAACTGAATTAAAACATAATCCCCGGCTTTTAAACTATCAACTACAGGTTGCCAAAGGCCTTTGGTCTGAAACGTACGACTGCTGGTACCTCCCAAAGCGTGATTTTCTACCTGAACTTTAGAGCTATCTAAAAACTGACCTATAAAATCTCCCCAGCCCCAAAGTCCGCCATCTCCTTTACCGCTACCATTTTTTACGGTAGAATCTCCCACACAATAAACCGTTGGCTTTTGAGCACTTACTCCTGTGCAGTTCACCAGGATCAGCGCAAAAAGCAATAGGAAACTTATCTTTTTAAAGGCTTTCATTCTTCAGTATTTTGTGTTCGTTATTGGGTTATTTATAATTTGTTATTCCGCATTTCTAATTCTTTGTTCTCTGAGAAAAGATTGAATTGTGTCTATTCGAGAATTTCGTATTTCTACATTCTTTTCGCTATTGTCTTTCGTCTAACATCTAATTTCTAAAGTCAAACCAAAGCTTCATCGAAATTCCTTCATCTCCGCTTTTGATGCGTATGTTAGAAGGCTGACTGCTGGGGCCTTGTTGTTCTAAGGGTTTAAACGCCCGCATACCGGGAACTTCGTACATAAACGAAATACTACCATCTGGAAAACGCGGTTGAAAATGACTGCCTTTAAAACCATTTTTTGCTTCATCTGGAGTAAACAAACGCAGGAATACTTTATCACTCTCACTAAACACCTTAAACCCATCATCTCCTGCCTGTAAATTACCCGCAAGAAAGTTGGCATAATAGCCTTTAAACTCCGGGTAAACCAAATTTTCAAAACTCTCTCCGGTAATGGTAGTGTTGTAATCTTTTTCCCAAATTCCGGTTTCAATCCCTTGCAGACGGTTACGCCATGTATGGTAGGGTCCACGACCAAAAAGCGTGATTCCTTCTACTCCCTCTTCAGGGAAATCGAAGGTAATCCCAAACTTATCTATGTCTCCCTCATAAAATGCGCCGTCAAAACCACTGTTTCTTCCCGCATTTTTAAGTGCAATCAATTCCATATGCAATCTTCCGTCGGGATACATCGTCCAGGTAATGTGATCAATCCCTCCATTATAATCAATACGACATACGGCATTTTGACCATCCTGACTTAACGTAATCTTATCTACCTCAGCCTTCATCCCTATGGGTTGTGGACCGTTCTTAAAAGGAACAAGACGTTTTCCGTCTTTAATCTCAGATAAATAGCCTGTTTTTGCATTCAATTGTAAGCTTATAGAACCTCCACTCAGAGCCACCACATCTCCTTCTCGAGCAGCTTTTGCTGCTTTTTTAGTTTCGGTTTTGCTTATCAATTTGTCAGCATAATAATCAGCTTTATGAATGGGCCAACTCCAGGTATAGATTGCTCTTCCGTGCTTATCTGTAGCAGTAATCTCGAGCCAGTCGCCTTCAAAAAAGTTAATAGCAACAGGTATTTTAAGTTTTCGGGTTTCCCCGGGTTCGGCATTAGGTGTTTCTATAACCCCTGAATCTAATATATGTGTTGGCGAACCGGGTTTGTACATAGCTTTATCATCTGCTTGCACAACGCGATACTGCATACTTACTGTATTTAAATTGCTAAACAGATACTCGTTGGTAACCAAAAAACTACCGTCAAAGATTTCAGTAATCGCTTTTGGTTTAAACTGAACCGGAGACCAGATTTCCTTTACTGCAAAAAAGCTCCCTTCTTTTTCCCGATGCGGACCTAAAACTCCATCTGCCGCCAGATTGCCTTTGGAGTCAAATTTTTCGTCACCAGTCCAATCGGTACGTAAGACTGCTTCATCGCTAAATACCCAGATAAAACCACCTGCAAACAAAGGGCTCTCGCTATAATGTTCCCAGAAATCCTTGAGACCTGCACCTACTCCATTATCATAAGTACCGTGCATAAATTCGGTTGGAAAAAACACATTTTCTCCACTGCCAAATCGATGCACACCCGTTAAATAAGTTGGGTAATGATGCGTATCCCAACCGTCAAAGTCAGACCAGGGGTGAATTACAATGCGGTTTTGCGGATCATGTTTTTTGAACTCGGCATCCAATTCATAATTCCAACCACCTTCATTACCCTGATCCCAAATGATTACGGAAGGATGATTTACATCCCGTTCTACCATTTCTTTAATCAGTTTCTTACCGGTTTCGGTATCATAAGGATTTTGCCAACCCGCCAACTCGTCAAGAACAAAAAGCCCCAATGAATCTGCAACTTCTAGAAAGTGATCATCTGGAGGATAATGAAAACGCACGGCATTCATATTCATGTCCTTAATCAGGTTTACACCCATAATGCTGATACGCTTGCTGGTACTGCGCCCGCCTTCCGGCCAAAAGCTATGGCGGTTGATCCCTTTCATTTTGATTTTGGTACCGTTCATATAAATCCCATCGCGCTTTCTAAACTCAAGCGTTCTAAAACCGATGCGCTCAGTTACTTCGTGAATGGTCTTTCCATTTTCGTGTAACTCCAAAGTCAGGATATACAGATTGGGATTTTCAGGATCCCAGGTTTTAACACCTTCCCAGTTGAACTCGAGTACTTCTTCCGCTTTCCCGCTCAGCGTGCGGCTTTGAGCTTCAAATGATACGTCCTCACCCGAAAGCGGTTTGATACTTGAACGAACACTCAGGTTTTTAGATGGACTGGCTATATTTAAGTGCGCCTTTAGGCTCCCGTCCATTTGCGCATCTACAGCAAAATGATCAATATGTGTCTTAGGTTTTACCTCGAGCCACACCGGGCGGTAAATACCACCAAAAAGCCACCAGTCTGCCTTCCGCTCTGCGTTATTGACCGTATTGTTTGCTGAATGCTTCCAAACGTGAACTTCGAGTAAATTTTGTACTCCGGGTTTTACATACTCCGTGATAACGTATTCAAATTCGTAAAAACCTCCCTGATGAATAGGCCCTACTACCTGCCCGTTAATTTTAACTTCAGTATCGGTCATAGCGCCCCCAAAATGGATGCTGACTACTTTATCGATTGCGCTGTCAGGCAAATCAAAATTCAACTTATAAAAGCCTTCTTCCTTGCTGGGCTCGTCCTGTTCCAATTCTTTATACCAGCGACCATAGGTATATTCACCAAAACCTTGCAATTCCCATTGTGAAGGGACTTCAATTGCACTCCATTTACCGCTGTTATTCCCTGCCGAAACTTTAAAATCCCAGGTTTTGGGATGTTCAAAATCGGTCCCCGAAAGCCAGATTTTTTCAGTCTCCTGAGCTGAAAGAGCAGTACTTATAAAGGTTGCAATGAATACCAATAACAGGTTTTTCATAACTCGTTTAATTTCCATCAGGTTTTACAATTTCAAAACGACTGCTTAACGGAGTCTTATAATCTTTAATATCATTGGGCTTTGCAGGATTATACTGCGGGACATCTGCGGTTATGTAATTTTTAAGAGGTGAGTTTGATTGACGCAACCCGTAAATGACTGCCTGTGCAATCTCACGAGCTCCAAAATTATTGAAGTGGGTGTTATCTTCTAACTTTTGATTCTGTCCCGGAAAATAATTTGCAGGATAGTGCACAAATGCCATTCGGGAATCTTCAACTCCCCAGGCCTCATACATTAGCGTACTTAGTTGAGTAAGGTCGATCAGGACAACTCCTTCTTTTTCTGCAACTTTACGCATAGCTTCCGGAAAATCACCGTGGGTTTCTCGTAGCTTGTCTCCTTCAAAAGCACGACGCTGCGTCGGGGTTATAAGTATGGGAATTCCTTGCTTTTCACGAATGCGTTGAATAAAATCAGTTAACAAATTAGAATACAATCCCCAGGCACCATTACCCTCTCCTTTTATCTTTTCGTCATTATGCCCAAACTCGATAATCACAAAATCTTCAGGTTTAAGCTGACTTAAGATCTTATCAATTCGGCTTCCTTTAAAAGAAGATAGCGATGCTCCTGAAGAAGCCTGGTTTGACACACTGATGTTTTCATCAAGATAGGCCGTAATAAATTGCCCCCAGGACGCCCAGGGCTCCACGTCCTGATTGGTTACAGTTGAATCACCTGCCAAAAATAAAGTACGGGTATCTGGTATTTCGGTAATCCTAATCTCATGAATGGTGCTCGTCCCTAAAAACTCAAGCGTGAGCTTATGATCCCAATCTAGTTTAACAAGTTCGCGGTCTTTTAACCCTACCTTATAATCTTCCGTTATTTGAGGATTATACACGCTTACATTAAAAGTTTTGGTAACCCGATTTTCGGTTTCTATCTGAAACCTACTAAGAAAAAGTCTTTTTGACTCGCCTTTTAAAGTCATTTCAGTATTGGCACCAGACATAACCACACTTACTTGATAAGTTCCCTCTGGTAAGTCGGTTGAAAAATAGACTGGTGCATTTGCGGTAAAACCCTCTGAGTTTACAGCTACTCGATATGCTGTTCCAAAATCAAAACCATAGCCAGATTGGTCATCATAGGGCTGCGGAGAGTTAATCTGAGTACCAGATTCAGCAATAGATTCGGTTCCAAATTGATAATGGTAATCGATTGTATTTTGCGCCTGAAGCACAGAAAAACTGAATAAAACACCGAATAGTAGAATTTTCATGAATTGAGTTTGTCGATTATTATCCGAAAAATACAAATCTCAAAATCGTATACCATCCTGTACTGTTCTGAAATTATTAATTAGACTGAATTACGCTCGATATATTTAAACACATTCTTCACGCGTTCCTTTTTGTTTTTTAGAACCATATAGGCTGCAGTCTCTCCCATCGCTTTAAAATCGGTACTTACCACGGTAATACCCAATAATTCTTTCAAAGGAGTTTCATTATACGATATCACACCTATATCTTCTCCCATTTTTAGATTGCGGGCACGTATTTGACGAACCAGGTTAACGAGATCCATTTCTTCGATGGTGATGTATACGTCTTTACTTTCAAATTCCATATCTTCATAAATCTCGTCAAGAATCTCAAAATCAAAATCGTATTTCTGACAGAAAAATTTAAATCCGTGTACAATGCGACGCGGATAGGGATGAATACTTTTTGAAGGATATACAAGAATGAGTCGGTCGTACTTTTTCAGCTTCTCAATACCTTCTTCTAAAGCCTGATAAATATCTTCTTTAAAATCCTGATAAATCGAACCATAATTCCCGCTAATCTCTGGTTTGGTATTATCTACCATCAACAGCTGATCTTTGGGGATGAGTTCGATTGCCTTTAAAACTTCAGGTGTATAACTCACGTGATTAAGGTCACCATCTTTAAAATGGGGCATAATCACATAGTAATTATAAGCACCGATATTTTTCTCTATGGCATTTACAAAAAGGGACTCTTCACAATGGTAGATAAAAAGGTTAACGTGAGCATTCACACCCATCGCATTTACAAAATGATTGTAGATCATCATCTTGTACGAACTGGGTTTATTTATGAGAAAAAAAACATTAAGTTTTGAAATCAAGTCGGTCTTAGCGGTATAATAACCTTTCCCTTTTACCGAAATAATAACCTTGCGTTCTTTCAGAATTTTATAGGCTTTTTCAACCGTATCTCTACTTAAATAGGCTGCCTCGCTCAACTCATTAATAGAAGGGATTTTCTCTCCTACCTTTAATTTACCACCTGCAATATCACTTATCATCGAGTCGACAATCTGCTTGTATTTGGGGATTCTCGAATCTTCGTTGATGTTAACAGTAAAGCCCTGAGCCATAATAAAGAAATTTAAACTTCGGTAAATGTAGATAAAAGATAAGGCTTAAAAAAGAGCATTCATACAGTACAGCACAGGATGCCTAAGTATTGTTAAGGTTCTAGTTTTGGATACAGACCCTTTAACCTATACTAGAAAAATGGAAAAAACTTTTACCCACGTAAATTACCTGTGGAATGAGCAAAAAGCTGCTGAGCTTGGAGATGATCAGGTTGCCTTATTCTTATATCGATCTAATATTCTTGGTGCAGATTTACGTATTACAAACTATGGAGGAGGTAACACCAGCTGTAAAACAATAGAGAAAGACCCGCTTACTAATGAAGAAGTAGAAGTTATGTGGGTTAAAGGCTCTGGTGGGGACATTGGTACACTTACCCGCGCAGGTATTGCCGGACTTTACACCGAGCGTCTTCGCAATCTTAAAAATGTATATGGCGGCCTTGAAGATGAAGATCGTATGGTAGGTTTATTTAACCATTGTATTTATGATCTGGATTCTAAAGCTCCATCTATTGATACACCTTTACACGGTTTATTACCCTTTAAACATATAGATCACCTGCACCCTGATGCTTTAATCGCTATTGCTGCTGCTGAAGATAGCGAGCAAATCACCAAAGAAATTTGGGGAGATACTATGGGTTGGGTGCCCTGGCAACGACCTGGTTTTGATTTGGGACTTCAGCTTGAAAAATGTCTGAATGACAATCCTGGTATTAGAGGTATTGTTTTAGGCAGTCACGGTTTATTTACCTGGGGAGACACTTCTTATGAGTGCTATATCAACAGTCTTGAAGTAATCGAGAAGGCTTCAGCCTATATCGAAAAGAAAATAAAAGAAAACGGAAGCGTTTTTGGCGGACAAAAAGTGGAAAGCCTGCCTGCTGATCAACGTAAAGAACAGGCTGCTAAATTGATGCCGCTGTTACGTGGTCTTGCATCATCAGAGAGCAGAATGATTGGTCATTTTACCGATAGTGATACGGTACTTGAGTTCATTAACAGCAACGACCTTAAACGTCTTGCTCCTATGGGAACTTCGTGCCCAGATCACTTTTTACGTACTAAAATTCAACCCTTAGTACTTGATCTGGATAAAAACGCTGACCTCGACGATACTCAAGCAGTTTTAGACCAATTGAATCCTGCTTTTGAAGATTATCGCGACGCTTATAAAGAATACTACGAAAGCTGCAAGCACGACAACTCCCCAGCGATGCGCGATCCCAATCCGGTAATTATTATTTATCCGGGAGTTGGTATGTTTAGCTTTGCTAAAAACAAACAAACTACGCGTGTGGCGAGTGAGTTCTACATCAACGCCATAAACGTAATGCGTGGTGCCGAAGCTATAAGCAGCTACACTTCATTGCCCAGACAGGAAGCTTTTGACATTGAGTACTGGTTACTCGAAGAAGCCAAGTTACAACGTATGCCTAAAGAACAACCGCTTTCTCGCAAGGTAGCTATCGTTACAGGTGCCGCTGGTGGTATTGGTAAAGCCATTGCAGACAAATTGGTTGCCGAAGGTGCCAATGTTGTTCTTACCGATATGAGTGAAGAAGCTTTAAACGAAGCTGTAAAAACGTATAAAAAAGATCAGGCTGCAGGCGCTGTATGCAATGTGACCAATGAAAAAGCCATCAAGCAGGCCTATAAAAAAGCTTGTTTGGAGTTTGGCGGGGTAGATATCGTAATTCATTCTGCTGGTCTTGCAATTTCTAAACCTCTTGAAGAAACTACTCAAAAAGACTGGGATTTGCTTCAGGATGTATTAGTAAAAGGACAGTTCTTAATGGCTCAGGAAGGTGTTGCCGTAATGCGCAAACAAGGTCTGGGTGGTGATATTGTAAATATCGCCAGTAAAAACGGACTTGTTTCTGGCCCAAACAATGTGGGTTATGGTACCGCAAAAGCTGCGCAACAACATATGACCCGCCTGCTTGCAGCAGAATTGGGTGAAGAAAAAATACGTGTAAACACCGTTAATCCAGACGGAGTTATCGTGGGCAGTAAAATTTGGGAAGGCGCCTGGGCCGAGGGTCGCGCCAAGGCATACGGTATTGAAGTAAAAGATCTTCCTGCTCATTATGCAAAACGTAACCTGCTTAATGAAATCATCTTACCAGATGATATCGCAGACGGAGTCTTTGCCTGTGTAGGTATTCTACTTAAAAGCACCGGTAACACCATCAATGTTGATGGCGGTATGGCAAACGCCTTTGTACGATAAGACCTTTTAAAATTAGTTTAAACTGCCGGTAGCTTGTAACTTAGTGACCGGCAGTCTATAAAAAAACGACTTTTTATTTATGAATATTAAAAACCAGCAACTCGAAGATCTCAATGCTAAAGGTCTCTCCCATCATAAATCACAATTTGAATTTCTGACTCAAACGTTATCGAATACCGGTATTGGGATCGAAGCAACTTTAGACCAATTAGCAAAATTTCAGGTGGCGATCCCAAGTTGGGCTTTAGGTGCCGGTGGTACTCGTTTTGGCCGATTCTCTTTTTCAGGAGAACCTGCTTCTTTGGAGCAGAAAATTGAAGATATTGGTCTTATTCATAAACTTACCCAAACCGCCGGTGCGGTTTCGTTGCACATTCCGTGGGATGTGCCGGAGGATTACAACGCTATAAAGGAACTGGCTGCCATCAATCACATTAAGTTTGATGCCGTTAACAGTAACACCTTTCAGGATCAAAAAAATCAAAAGGAATCGTATAAATACGGTTCGCTTAGCAATACCAGCGCTGCGTCACGCGACCTGGCAATTGCACACAATAAAGAAGTAGTAGAAATTGGTGAGAAACTGGGTTCAAAAGCACTCACCGTTTGGTTAGCTGATGGCGCTTCATTTCCCGGGCAGACTAACTTTCAAACTGCGCTTACACATACGCAAAACAGTCTGATTTCTATATATGAAGATATGCCAGCAGACTGGAAGATGTATATCGAGTATAAACCTTATGAGCCTAACTTTTACAGTACGGTAATTCAGGATTGGGGTACTTCACTTATGCTGGCTAACGGCTGTGGCGATCGTGCCTATACACTGGTAGATCTTGGGCATCATTTGCCCAATACCAATATTGAACAAATTGTTTCGATACTAATGCTGAAAGGTAAATTAGGCGGTTTCCACTTTAATGACAGCAAATATGGCGACGACGACCTTACCGTAGGCAGCATCAAGCCTTATGCCTTGTTCCTCATCTTTAACGAATTGGTTTACGGAATGAAAAACAATCCGCAAAACCCGGAATTAGGTTGGATGATTGACGCAAGTCATAATGTTAAAGATCCGCTTGAGGATTTAATTCAATCGCTTGAAGCCATACAGGAAGCTTATGCGAAAGCGCTTTTGATCGATCAGGATGCGTTGAAAGCTGCACAGCAGGATCACGATGTAACCCTATGTCAGGAAATTTTGCAAAATGCCTATCGCACTGATGTACGCCCGCTCATACGTGAAGCGCGCCTACGCACCGGTGGAGCTCTCAATCCTATTGAAGCCTATCGCAATCTGGAAGTACGTAAAAACCTCATCAAAGAACGCGGTTCAAAAACAGTAGCCACAGGTCTTTAATCTGTAATACCATCCTGATGAAGAAAACGGTAACGGCCATATTTGATATTGGAAAGACCAATAAAAAGTTTTTCCTCTTTGATGAAAACTTTCAGGAAGTATATCGCGAGTATGTACAGTTTGACGAAATCAAAGATGAAGACGGCCATCCTACCGAAGATCTTTCCGCTTTGCGAAACTGGCTAAAAACCGTATTTGACCGTATTCTCAAGACCGAAAAATACGACATCAAGGCTATTAACTTCTCCTCGTATGGGGCGAGTTTGGTGCACCTTGACGAAAACCGGGAAGTGATTTTTCCGCTTTATAATTATACCAAAGGCATTCCGCAGGAAATCATAGACTCCTTTTATGAAAAATACGGTCCGGAAGCTGCTTTTCATCAGCAAACAGGATCTTCCAGCGCGGGTATGCTCAACTCAGGAATGCAATTGTACTGGCTGAAAAATACCAAACCCGAAGTATTTAAAAAGATACGTTACAGCCTGCACCTGCCTCAATACCTCAGCTTTGTGTTTACGGGAATTCCGCTTAGCGAATATACCAGTATTGGCTGCCACACCGCCTTATGGGATTTTGAGAAAAAAGATTACCACGACTGGGTGTATGCTGAAAAAATAGATCAGCTTTTGCCGCCTATAGTTTCGACTGAAACCAGCATTAATATGAATTACAACGGCAAGCGCATTAAAATCGGCGTAGGTATTCACGACAGCAGTGCTGCCCTCCTGCCCTATGTACGTAGCTTGAGTAAACCCTTTATACTCATCTCAACCGGTACCTGGAGCATTTCGCTTAATCCGTTTACAGATACTCTGCTTACGGCTCAGGATGTAGCCGATAACAGCATTAATTATATGCGCATTAATGGTAAGCCTGTAAAATCTGCCCGTTTGTTTCTGGGAAATGAGTACAGTATTCAGGTAAAAAAACTGGCACAACTGTATAACATTGCTTCAGATTATCATAAATCGGTGCGTTTTGATACCGAGATTCATTACGAGATTCATAAGGATTTTGAGAAGTTATTTCATTGGGAATCTCTTGAAGATCCTGAAATGCCAGCCAAAACTGCATTGCGTTACACCACTTTTGAACACGCCTATCACCATTTAATGATGGAGCTGGTGTTACTTCAGGTAGCCAGTATACGAAGTGCCAAAGGAAACATGGAAATCGAAAAACTCTTTGTTGACGGAGGTTTTAGTGATAATGAAGTGTACATTCAGCTGCTTTCTCATCATTTTAGAACGATGGAACTGCGTACGACAGACTCTTCGCTAGGCTCGGCTCTGGGCGCTGCGATATGCATTTCAGACACCCAGCTCAATTCAAAATTTTTAAAGAAAAATTACTCGATGAAGAAGCACGTTCCTTTCATCGCAATTTAAAATCTATGGCAAATTCTTTTGACACTGCGTATCCCTCGGTCGATGATCTGAGAACCAAAGCAAAAAGTCGCGTACCGGCCTTTGCCTTTGAATACCTCGACGGCGGATGTAATGAAGATGTTAGCATTAAACGCAACACTTCAGAAATACGCGATGTACAGTTACAGCCTCGATACCTCAATAATTACGGTCAAAGTTCTACCAAAACCAAAGTCCTGGGAATGGAGTTTGACGCTCCATTTGGCATTGCTCCAGTAGGATTACAGGGTTTGATGTGGCCAAATTCGCCTGCAATTTTGGCTAAAGCTGCACATAATCACAATATTCCGTTTATACTGAGTACCGTTACAACGATGAATATTGAAAAAGCCAGCGAACTTACCGAAGGAAATGCGTGGTTTCAATTGTATAATCCGGTTGAAGATGCGGTGCGTAATGATATTATAGACCGTGCTGAAGCCGCAGGTTGTCCCGTTCTGGTGCTACTTTGTGATGTACCCACGTTTGGTTTTCGCCCAAGAGATTTTAGAAATGGTCTTGCATTACCACCCAAAATGTCGGTGCGCAACATTATGCAGATTCTGGGTAAACCTACCTGGGCATACAATACCTTAAAATACGGTCAGCCCACTTTTGAAAATCTAAAACCTTACACGCCTGAAGGTTTAAACCTGAAACAACTGGGTGCTTTTATGGACCGTACCTTTTCGGGCAAACTCAATGAGGAAAAAATTAAACCCATCCGCGATCGTTGGAAGGGAAAATTGGTACTCAAAGGTGTGCAGTCTCTTCAGGATACACAAGATGCAATACGTATGGGCTTTGACGGCATTATCATCTCTAACCACGGCGGGCGCCAGCTTGATGCGGCACAATCTACCATCAATTCGCTTAAAGAAATCGCTGCTACTTATGGCGATCAAATCGAAGTAATGATGGACAGTGGTCTGCGTTCTGGTCCAGACATCGCCAGAGCGATGGCCTGCGGAGCCAAATTTACTTTTATGGGCCGTTCATTCATGTACGGTTGTGGTGCGCTGGGCTCTAAAGGTGGTGATCATACCATCGGGATGCTCAAAACCCAGTTTAAACAAGTTATGGATCAATTGGTTTGCGAGCGGGTTGAAGACCTGCCTAAACATTTAATAAGCTAAATCTATGTCTCAATACAATCAGGAAGAAGAAGTCATTGAAAGCATCGCGGGTGGCGAATTTGAACGCGAGCGCGTTTCGCAGTCGAGATTACAAAGCTGGAAGGCTTTCTTAGGTATGTATGCGGGAGAACACGCCGCTGGTACCGAATTTGTAATCGGGCCCTTGTTTTTAACCACAGGAGTTAGTGCTTTTGACCTGATCGTGGGTCTGCTTTTAGGTAATCTGATGGCTGTATTGAGTTGGCGTTTCTTAACCGCCGAGATCGGGACCAAATTTAGATATACCCTTTATTTTCATCTGGAAAAAATATGTGGTACGCGTCTGGTTACCGCTTATAACCTGGCAAACGGAGTCCTGTTTTGCTTCCTTGCGGGAGCGATGATCACCGTATCGGCCACAGCAGTGGGCATTCCCTTTGATATGGAAATGCCAAAACTCACAGACACTACGCCCAACAGTCTTACCTGGGTTATCATTGTAATCGCCATTGGCGCTGTGATCTCCATAATTGCTGCGAAAGGTTATAATACCGTAGCCAAAGCTGCCAACTGGATGTCGCCCATAATTGTTCTGGCATTTGTAGCCTGTGGTGTGGTTGCATTGATGCAGCTGGAGGTAAGCAGTTTTAATGATTTCTGGAATATCTGGGGTGAAGGCAGCGAACCTTTTCCCGGGCAAATAAAATATACCTTTTGGCACGTGGTGCTGTGGTCCTGGTTTGCTAACGCCGCAATGCATATTGGGATGTCTGACCTCTCGGTATTTCGCTTTGCGAAAAAAGCCAGTGCCGGTTGGACGACTGCTGCCGGAATATACATAGGCCACTACATCGCCTGGATCGCCGCTGCATTACTTTATGCTGTGTATTTACAGTCGCCAGAAGCTCAGGCAATGCTCGCCGGCGGGGAAGCGCCCTCAGTAGCTCCCGGACCCTTAGCCTACAATGCAATCGGCATTTTTGGAATTATCGCTGTGATCTTAGCCGGCTGGACGACTGCAAACCCAACCATTTACCGCGCCGGACTCGCGTTTCAGGCCATTATACCAAAACTTTCAACGTTTTGGGTGACTCTCATTGCCGGTACCGTAGCGACTATCGCAGGTTTGTTCCCGGCATTTGCGATGAAACTCCTGGGCTTCGTAGCTCTTTACGGATTTATCTTAGCCCCGGTAGGTGCCATAATCGTATTCGAGTATTTCTTTGGCAAGCAAGCCGGAATTCAAAGCTTTTATGCTGAAAAAACAGGAATTAAATTCAATTGGGCGGTGTTTGCCGCCTGGGCATTGAGCTTTGGAGTATTCTATTTTATATCGCTGGAATATGATGTATTCCTATCCTTTTTAACCCTCCCAGCCTGGATAAGCTGTGGTGTATTATTCCTTATTTTCAGCCGACTTTACCAAAAACAAACAGCATAGCGCTGCAACAAATTAGATTAATTCTGTTTTTAAATTGAAACTGGTAGCTATTTTACCTGGCGACCAGTTTTTTTATTTCTGAGTCTTATCAAAAATCAGATTTAATAAGGAATTCCATATACACTTCTTTAAAGATATATTTACAGGAAAGCATATCTCCAGCATTATAATTTAAAATTAGTTATGAAGATGACTATGTACCTATTATTAATAATACCATTCTTTCAGACATACAGTCAAAATGAAAAAACAGAGCAAGTCATTCAATATGTCGCGAAAGAAATTCTGATGGGGAGCGAAAACTTTTTAGTAGCTGACAAAAGTATAGAATACACTATTGGAGAATTAGATTTGCAGAATTATCAAAAGCGCGATCTACTTACCATTGATCCCGATTTTCCGTTTAATTTATTAACCAAAGCTCCTTTAGATTTAAATCATCTAGATTGGGATAAATTTCAAATTCCAAAAATGAAATTTGAGGATAAATCTGTTTTAGAATCTTTTACCAATCATAAAGTCTATTATTCAATTTCTCAACCTATTTTTTCAGAAGACAATAAATACTGTGTTATCGCTATCTGGACAAATTATAAATGGGAAAGAGAACAAAGAAATTATGTCTTGCAATCCAGCATTGAAGGATGGTTAGAATTATTTAATTATCTAGCAACTACAATTCAAATTTCCGTTTACCATTAAAATATTTAAAAAGAAGGGAAAAGAGCCTTTCTGGTATATCCTGGTTGGGATAAAGCAAACAACAAACAGGCTGAGCGCACTCAATAATGGCAGTTAGAATATTTTTACGAATTAAATAATACAACCACTTTAGATTGGGTAAAGCAATTATTTGGAATAAAATCACCTCTCCTGGTTACAGGTAGGGACAGGATGGCTTTACTTTATAAAATGTATAGTTTACATTCTTTAATTAACTAAGCTCAAATGATCGTAACAAGGCTACCTCTTCTACTTGCTATAACGTGCTGTATTTTGTTTTCCTGTAAAGAAAAGAAAGACCCACTGGCTATTCAACTTCCGGCTATTTCAGAGCCAGAATGGATTAACGAGGTAGGTTCTCAAACGATTGAAATTAAAGAAAATACCTTTTGGGTTAATGATTACGAAGCCGTTGCAGACGGCAGTGCGTTAGCCACCACCGCCATTCAAAAAGCAATTGACGCAGCTGCCGAAAACGGCGGCGGAACCGTGAGTTTTAAACCGGGTAAATACCTCAGCGGCTCAATCTTTGTCAAAGAAAATGTACGCCTTCATATTCCCGAAGGAGTTACTATTCTGGGAAGTGAAAACATCGCAGATTATCCCGAGATTGATACGCGTATTGCCGGGATTGAGATGCAATGGCCCGCAGCCCTCATCAACGTACTCGATCAAAAAAATGTACAGATTGATGGCGACGGACTCGTTGATGGTCAGGGAAAGGTTTTTTGGGATTATTACTGGAACCTTAGGAAAGAATACGAACCCAAAGGCCTACGCTGGATTGTAGATTATGATGCCAAACGGCCGCGTACGCTACTCATTCAAAATTCAGAAAACACCCTTCTTAAAGACCTCAACATTCAACGTGCAGGATTCTGGACGGTGCAGGTTTTGTATTCAAACCACATAACTGTTGACGGCCTCAGCATACGTAATAATATCGGCGGTCACGGCCCCAGTACAGACGGGATTGACATTGATTCTTCCCGATATATTTTGGTGCAAAACTGCGATATCGATTGTAATGACGACAATTTCTGCCTAAAAGCCGGTCGCGATTGGGATGGCCTGCGTGTTAACAAACCTACCGAGTATGTGGTAATTCGGGATTGCGTTGCATTGGCAGGTTCAGGTTTGTGCACCTTGGGTAGCGAGACTAGCGGAGGCATTCGCCACGTATTTGTCTCAAACATAAAAGGTTTGGGTACCAAAAACGGACTCAATATCAAATCGGCTACCAACCGTGGCGGAGTCGTTGAAGACATTCATATGCAAAACATCAGGATGGACAGCGTACGCACCTTTATGGAGGTTTCTATGAATTGGAATCCATCCTACAGCTACTCCAAATTGCCCGAAGGCTATGATTACGACAGCATTCCCCAGCGTTGGAAAACCTTATTAATGGAAGTCGACCCACCCGAAAAAGGTATTCCTACGTTTAAAAATATCACACTATCCAATATCGACGTAAAAGGAGCCCAGCGCGCCATAAACGTAAATGGAATGGAGCAATCTCTGGTTGAAAACATTCATCTTGAGGATGTACATATTCAGGCAAAAGAAGCAGGGCAGATTAATTACAGTACCAATTGGGAGTTAGATAATGTAAGCCTTCAGCTTGAAGATGGTTCTACGCTCAAAATTGAAAACTCACCGGGAGTGACTTTTTCAGATTCGCTCTATGTCAAATCCCCGAATAAGTAAATATGAGAATCTTCCTGCTATTTCTTCCGTTTGTAACACTTGCACTGCAAGGCTGCAGCAGTTCTAATACTCGAGATAATACTACCAGCAATAACTCCACCTTTGAACTGGTTACCGACGCACAGAAGGCTACCATTGTTTATGACAAAAAAGGCCCCGCACTCGATTCAATCTCTGCATATTTGCTCGCTGAGGATATAGAGCGCGTAACTGGTTATTTACCTCAGGTAACAACCGATTTAAACTCCGTTTCTGGTAATGCCATTATACTAGGAAACCAGAATTCAGCTTTGCTGCAAACTCTTCTTCCTTCCGATGTTTATAGAGATACAGATTGGGAAACCTATACGATTCAGCTTCGCGAAAATCCCATGCCAAAACTGCAGAAAGCACTTCTCATTGCTGGTACAGACGCACGAGGTACGACCTATGGTGTATTTTCGATTTCAGAAAAAATAGGCGTTTCGCCCTGGTATTGGTGGGCAGATGCAACTCCTCAAAAACAGGATAAACTCCTTCTTGAAATTGAGCCTTTTCAGTCTAAAAGTCCGGCAGTACAATACCGCGGTATTTTCATTAACGATGAAGACTGGGGTTTGCAGCCCTGGGCAGCTAAAACCCTCGAGCCAGAAACAGGAGATATTGGTCCAAAAACCTACGCCAAAGCATTTGAGTTGCTGCTGCGTCTTAAAGCAAATGCCATTTGGCCGGCGATGCACCCCAGTACCAAAGCTTTTTTTCATTATCCCGGCAACCTTAAAATGGCAGAAGATTTTCAGATAGTTCTGGGTTCTTCCCATGCCGAACCGATGCTGCGCAATAATGTAGATGAATGGAATCACGAGACCATGGGCGATTTCAATTATGTGACCAATAAGGAGCAGGTCTTAAACTACTGGGAAGATCGGGTTGTTGAAGCACAACAGGCTAACGGAATTTATACCGTGGGGATGCGCGGCGTACACGACAGCGGTATGGCAGGAGCAAAAAGTACTGCAGATGCTGCAAATATATTGAACCAGGTTATAAGCGATCAACGTGAGTTACTTCAAAAGCATATTGGTAAACCAGAAGAAATTCCGCAGGTATTTACCATTTACAAAGAAGTGCTCGACGTTTATGAATACGGTTTAGAACTGCCGGAAGATATCACCCTGATGTGGACCGATGACAATTACGGCTACATACGCAGGTTGAGCAATGCTGAAGAACGCAAGCGCAGTGGCGGGAGTGGCGTGTATTACCATGCTTCCTACTGGGGACGACCTCACGATTACTTATGGTTGAGTACTACCCACCCGGCATTAATTCGTGAAGAAATGCTGAAAGCTTACGATACCGGAGCCGATAAAATCTGGATTCTTAATGTGGGTGACATCAAACCTGCAGAATACAATATGCAGTTTTTTATGGATCTCGCTTTTGAGCCGGAGCAATTTAGAAAGCCTGATGCTTATCAAAATCATATGCAGCAGTTCTACGGAAGCATTTTTGGAGCGGAACAGGGAACGCAAATAAGCAAATTGAGAGCATCCTACTACGACCTTGCCTGGCTGCGGAAACCCGAGTTTATGGGATGGAGTCAGACCGAACCTACACGCCCTACTCATTTGACCGAATTCAGCATCAATGAGGAAAATCCCGCTCGATTGAAGGCTTACGATTTGTTGGAAACCGAAACTGCACAACTTGCAAATCAGATTCCTGCCGGCCAGAAAGATGCGTTTTTCCAATTGGTTGCATATCCGGTTTTGGGAGCCGCGGCAATGAATAAAAAGTTCCTGTATCGTGACCTGGCAAATGCATCGGGTAAAAACGATCAAGTCCAAAAGCAGTATGCAGACTCTATTGCCTTTTATCACGACAAAATTGAAAACCTGACTAAACAATACAATACACATATAGCCTCTGGCAAATGGAATCACATTATGCATCCCGCTCCCCGCAATCTTCCGGTTTATTCCTTGCCTGAAACTATTCTAAACGATGAACAGTTAGTAGAACAAATTCCCGCTCCACTTTGGGTGCGCAATGCAGCCGACTTTGATGCTAAATCTCATTTTGAAAATGGCTATCCAGAAGTTTTGACCGGGCTTGGGTATTCAAAAAAAGTACTGAAACTAGCACCATCAACAGCCGAATCCGAATCAGATTCCCTATTTGACGGGCAACCTCAGCTTCAGTATAATTTCAATCTGGAGCATAAACTTTCTGAAGCTCATTTGTTAATTACGGCGGTTCCCACACATCCCATTACTGGTAATCAAAAGCTGCGGTTATGCGTTCAGATTGATGATCAACCCATAGAGCTCATCAACATTGAAACTTATGGGCGCAGTGAGGAGTGGAAAGTAAATGTGCTGCGCAATCAGGCCCGAAAAATCATCAAATTAAATAATCTCGGGAGCGGCGATCACAGCTTGCGACTCTTTGTTATAGATCCCGGAGTTCTGCCAGACTACCTGATGATTTCCGAAAAAAGTGATTCGTTTCCCTATACCCATTCACAATACTTGAACTGATGAAAATACTAGTTTCAACCTGTGCTTTATTTTGTTATAGCCTTCTAATATTCAGCATTAGCAGTTGTTCCACCCAGCGCATTATGGAAAATCTGGATCGTGGTCTTATCGCAACCCCTTTAGAAGATGGCTCAGCAGTGGTAAGTTGGCGGGTTCTGGGAACAGATCCCGACGACCTTGTATTCCATTTGTACAGAAAATCGGGAAACCAAAAGCCTGTAAAAGTCTATACGGCTCAACCGGGTGAACCTACTTTTTACAAAGATCAGGAAGCAGCAAATACCACAGATCAAACCTGGTTTGTCACCACACAAATAAAAAACAAGGAAGTGTCGCAACCGGGCAGTTACACGCTAAAAGCGAAGAGCACACGCCCCTATCATTCCATTCCATTAAAAACTCCGCAGGGCTATGCTCCCGGCGATGCCAGTGTGGGTGATCTGGATGGAGATGGCATCTACGAAATTGTTTTGCATCAAATGGGCCGCGGTCACGATAATTCCCATACAGGCCTTACCGATGATCCCATTTTTCAGGCATATAAATTAGACGGCACCCTCTTATGGGAAATCAATTTGGGTAAAAATATTCGGGAAGGAGCGCATTACACCCAGTTTCTGGTCTACGATTTTGATGGAGATGGCAAAGCCGAATTTGTTTGCAAAACCGCAGACGGCACTACCGATGCTACAGGAGCGGTTATAGGTGACGCTTCTGCCGACTGGCGTGATACTAACAAACGCTCGCGTACCTATGGCAAAATCCTTCAGGGACCTGAATACCTTACTGTTTTTGACGGCGAGACCGGGAAGGCAGTGGCGACAACAGATTATATTCCTCCACGCGGAGATATCAGCGGCTGGGGTGGTCCTGGAGGTAATGGTAAAAACGACAATACAGGCAACCGGGTAGATCGATTTACTGCTTGTGTAGCCTATTTGGATGGGATTCATCCCAGCATTGTTATGGGTCGCGGATATTATGGTCGTAGTGTATTGGCTGCTTTCGATTTTAAAAATAAGAAACTGAAATCCCGTTGGGTTTTTGATAGTGAAAATGGAGCTAACCCCTATTCTGGTCAGGGTAATCACAACCTTTCTGTTGCCGATGTGGATGCTGACGGTAGAGACGAAATCATCTTTGGGGCAATGACGGTTGACGATGACGGAAGCGGCTTGTATACAACCGGTTTCAGACACGGCGATGCCATTCACGTAAGCGACCTCGATCCTGAAGTTCCAGGCTTGGAGCGCTTTGGTATTCACGAGATTGAAGAAGGTACCAAAGG
>CAXPQP010000047.1:0-85041 GCA_964219495.1 Leeuwenhoekiella sp.
CTCACGGTGTAGGTTTGACTATAAATACCAATCATATCAAAGCTGTCAGAAATGGTTTAATTACTGGGATCGCTAAGCAAATTCATGGTGGAAGAACGACCCAAATTTGGGAAATCAATACTTATAATGATGCAAAACAGCTGACTTCTAAAACCACATTAACTATGGCCATCGTTTCAAAACTTAAACGTTAAATAGTTTCAAATACAACTAAGACAGCTCTATGGTCTGATGGAAATTTTCCATTTGGAATCATACATCAATGGTCTTGCTTTTGTAAGTCCACGCACCGCAGCAAGAAAAGCTTTTCGTGTTTTTAGTAAACCGCGTCAGGGTAAAATTGGCCCACACCATCAGGAATTTTTAGATTCTAATCTGGAGCCAAAAATTGAAATAGAAGGCATTTCTATACAACCCTACAAATGGCACGGAGAAGGCAAAACCATTGTTCTCGTTCACGGTTGGGAAAGTCACTCGCACCGCTGGAAAGAAATGATTCTTAGATTACAGCAGGAAGACTACAACATTGTAGCATTTGATGCTCCTGGCCATGGGTACAGTGGCGGTAAATATCTTTACGTTCCGCTTTACAACCGTATTTTAAACGAAATTACACGGATCTACAAACCATCTTATATTATAGGTCACTCTATAGGTGCGATGACGGTTCTATTCAATCAATCACAGGTTGAACAAACCGATGTGGAAAAATTAGTGATTTTAGGTCCTCCAGATCAATTGCAAAGTATTCTTGATCAGTATCGGGATATTTTAGGTCTTAATTCAAGGGCTGTAAAAGCCTTGGAAAATTTCTTTCTGCAACGTTTCAACTTTAAGACCGAAGAGTTTTCGTCCTCCGCTTTTGCGAAAAACATACACACCCCAACACTACTAATTCACGATGTAGAAGATCGTATTACTCCTGTTACAGGTTCCAGAGCGATTCACGAAGTCCTGAAAAATTCAGAATATATCGAAACTCAAGGGCTTAATCACAGTTTATACGATCGTGAGGTTAATGAGAAAATTATAAATTACCTTTCAAAATAAAATTATGGGCGGCGATACTCCTACACGCATCAACAAATACCTTAGCGAACTTGGGTTCTGCTCACGTCGTGAGGCTGATAAGCTTATTGATGCCGGTCGAATTACCATAAATGGCGCTGTCCCCGAAATGGGAACGAAAGTTACTACCCATGATGAAATACGCGTTGATGGTAAATTGGTTATTCAGGAAAAAGACAAACCAGTTTATTTGATTTTTAATAAACCGGTAGGAATTGTTTGCACTACAGATACTCGGGTTGAAAAAGACAACATCATCGATTTCATCAATTATCCTACACGTATTTTTCCGGTAGGTCGATTGGATAAAGCTAGTGAAGGACTCATTTTCTTAACCAACGATGGGGATATTGTAAATAAGATTCTAAGAGCTCGCAATAACCACGATAAGGAATATATTGTTGATGTTGATAAACCCATTAACGCATCTTTCGTAAAGCGTATGTCTGATGGATTACCCATTCTAGATACCATCACACGGAAATGCGAAGTTGAGCAATTGGGCAAAAACAGATTTAAAATCATTCTCACTCAAGGTTTAAACCGCCAGATTCGCCGTATGTGTGAATACCTGGGATACGAGGTAACACGATTAAAAAGAGTGCGCATCATGAACATAAATCTTGATGTTTCACCTGGTACATTCCGCGAATTCAAACCTGCAGAGTTAGCTAAGCTCAACGAACTTTTATCAGACAGCACAGGCACCTTTTCGCCTGATTCTTCTACGAAAAATAAAGCACATAATCCCGGACAAAAACCTAACGGTCCCAGAAGGAGAAGAAATTCTTAGCAGCCTGCTTCAGTTTATAAACCTGTGTTAATCCTAGGCTGCGAGTCATAAATTCAAGCTACTTTTAAGGGAAAACACGAATTTTATGGCTGATAGCAGACCTTCCATTCAAAACGAAAAACAATACGAGGCCTTGCGAGAGCAAGGTTATAGTAAGGAGAAAGCAGCTCGTATTGCTAACACTCCAAATGCCGGAAAAAAAGGCGGCAAGGCCAAAGACTACGAAGACCGAACCAAAGATGAGCTATACAATCAGGCAAAAAAGGTTGGAATAGATGGCAGGTCTAAAATGAATAAAGACGAACTTATACACGCATTACGCAACAACTAATACAACCAACCTATGCCCGCACCATTTCACCTGGCAATACCTGTAGATGATGTACAAAAAGCCCGTCAGTTTTACCGTGACACGTTAGAATTAACAGAAGGTCGCAGCAGCGATCATTGGGTAGATTTTGATTTTTTCGGCCATCAACTGGTTATTCATTACAAACCTAAAAGCACGCAGGAAGATTTACATCACAATTCTGTAGATGGTAAAGAAGTTCCTGTACCGCATTTCGGTGTTGTTTTAGATTGGAATGATTTTCACGAGTTTGCAGAAAAATTGAAGCAAAAGAACATTCAATTTGTAATCGAGCCTTACATTCGATTTGAAGGATTACCAGGCGAGCAAGCTACTTTATTCTTTTACGATCCTTGTGGAAATGCACTCGAGTTCAAAAGCTTTAAAGACCTCTCTCAACTTTTTGCCAAATGAACAAACTCAAACCAGAACTTGTAAGACAACTGTTCTTAATTCTCTTAATTCTATTTCTCTCAGTATTGATTATTGGAGAAATGACGCCCTATATGTCTGGAGTTTTAGGAGCAATTACCTTATATGTCTTGTTAACCAATAGTGTGCAACGTCTACTAAATCGCGGCTGGAGACCAGGTTATGCGGCCGGTCTAGCGATGCTTGTATCCTTTTTAGTAATTATTGTACCAATAGGCTTAACTGTGATGATGCTTACCAATAAAATTGGTAAAGCAGTTAACAACTCAGAACGCGTTATTGAAGTTATAAAAAATCAAATAGGTGTTTGGGAAGCTGATTTAGGCTTTAAAATTAGCGAGTCTATAGACACCAATGCGATTACCGGCTGGGTATCTACCAATTTACAAAACCTTGCTGGTGGTACTTTTAACGTATTTATAGCCGTGGGTATTATGTACTTTATACTTTATTATATGCTGGTAAATCGTCAAAAACTACACGATTACCTGTATGCATTTATTCCGCTGGGAGAAGATAACATTAAACGTATTGGCGATGAAAGCCGGGCGATGGTAAAAAGTAACGCATTAGGAATTCCATTGGTTGCTCTTGCTCAGGGTATAGTTGCCTTGATAGGCTTCTTTATTTTTGGGGTTCCAGATCCGTTCTTTTGGTTTGTAATTACTGCAATAGGCAGTATGATACCCTTTGTGGGGACTTTACTTGGTATAGCTCCCGTAGTTATTTTAATGATCGCCAGTGGAAACAATTTGCAAGCCTTAGGAATAGGAATTTATGGGCTTGTTGTGGTAGGCTCTACAGACAATATAATCAGACTTTATGTTTTAGAACGACTAGCAAATGTGCATCCATTAGTAACGTTGGTAGGTGTAATTGTTGGAGTTCCGTTGTTTGGTTTTATAGGGCTAATTTTTGGTCCTTTGCTTATAAGTTTATTCCTGCTTATTGTAAAAATCTACAAACAGGAGTATGGTGATCCCGATACGATTTTACTAAAAGAAACGGAGGAAGATGTTTCAGAAGATACTTCAGACTAAATTTCCTCCTTCAGAAAAACCACTTCTCATTTGGGATGGCACCTGTGGTTTTTGCAAATATTGGGTCACGCGCTGGAAGGCGGCAACTGGTGATACTCTAGAATACAAGACTTATCAGGAAGCTGCAAGTCAGTTTCCAGACATTCCGCTCAAAGAATTTAAAAAGGCCAGCAGATTAATCGAAACTAATGGTCGCATGTATTCCGGACCCGATTCAGCATATCGCTGTTATGATTATGTAGAAAACAAAAACTACCTTTTTCACCATTGGTATGAGCAAAACCAGTTTTTCAGAAAATTAAGCGATCACGGATACAACTTCATTGCCAAAAACAGACCGTTTATGTTCAGGCTTACGAAAATTATGTTTGGCAGTAATCCACTACAATTAAAGCCGTATTGGCTGCTTTATATTCTCGGTTTATTTACCCTCTTTTTTGTGGTTTTTATATAAATTGCTCTCTCATTTTAATTCTTGCTGAAAATTTCAGCCTTAAATTTAGAATATCATTATGGCAATATTGGGTGTTGATGTAGGTGGTTCAGGCATCAAAGGAGTTCCTGTTAATTTAACTAAAGAAGAATACCTCGGAGAGCGTTTTCGCCTTGACACGCCAGTACCACGCGAACCAAAAGCTATGGTTGAAACTATTGCGCAGGTTGTACAACACTGGGATTGGAAAGGTCCTGTTGGTGTAGGTTTCCCAACTGTAATTCACAAGGGCAAAGCACTTGAGCACGGCAACCTTGATAAATCCTGGCTAGGAGTACAGGTTGACGATATGATTGCACAGCGCATAGGTTTACCCGTAAATGTGATCAATGACGCCGATGCAGCAGGTCTCGCAGAAATGGAGTTTGGTGTAGGCAAAGGAGTAAAAGGTCTTGTAATTGTTGTGACCATAGGAACGGGGATTGGTAGCGGTGTATTTTTTAATGGCGAATTGATCCCCAACTTCGAATTGGGACAAATGAGTTATAAAAAGAAAACTTCTATCGAAGAATATGCTTCTCGACGGGTACGCCTTGACAACGATATGAGTTTCAAAAAATGGGGAAAGCGTTTTAATAAATTCATACAACTGGTAAGCACAATTTCCCAACCCGAATTAATAATCATAGGTGGTGGAGCCAGCAAAAATCTGGATGAGTACATTAAATATCTAAAAACGGATATCCCAATTATGGCAGCTCACACTCGCAATCACGCCGGGATTATTGGAGCTGCATTAGGAGCGAAACATTTACTTAAGTAAAATAGTAGACATAAAAAAGAGGCTTTTAACGCCTCTTTTTTATATATCAAATACAATTAAGAATTCTGTACTTTATTATGTCTTGCTCTGGCAAGTAATGTATTCTTTAAGAGCATCGCAATAGTCATGGGCCCTACACCACCAGGAACCGGAGTAATAAAATCTGCTTTTTTACTTACCTCAGCAAAATCAACATCTCCAGCAATTCGGTAACCGCGCTCTTTAGTTTCATCTGGCACACGTGTAATGCCCACATCGACAACGGTTACATTATCCTTTACCATATCAGCTTTAAGAAATTCGGGCACTCCTAATGCAGTAATAATGATATCAGCCTGTTTGGTAAGCTCTGCAAGATTTTTGGTGCGACTGTGCGTCAAAGTAACTGTACTATCGCCGGGAGTTCCTTTTTGAGACATTAAAATACTCATAGGGCGTCCCACAATATGACTACGTCCAATTACAACCGCATGTTTTCCTGAAGTTTCTACATTGTAACGCTTCAGCAGTTCCATGATTCCAAAAGGAGTTGCAGGAATAAATACCGGCATATCCTGAGCCATTTTACCAAAATTGGTGGGATGAAAACCATCTACATCCTTATCTGGATCTACAGCTAGCAATACCTTTTGCTCATCAATATGTTTTGGCAACGGTAGCTGAACAATGTACCCATCAATCTCAGCATCTGTATTAAGCTTCTTGATTTGATCGAGTAATTCTTCTTCGGTAGTTTCCTCTGGTAGACGGATTAAAGTTGATTCAAAACCAATGCGTTCGCAGGCTTTTACCTTGCTTCCCACATAAGTAAGACTTGCACCGTCATTACCTACGAGCACAGCTGCCAAATGTGGCACTTTCTCGCCACGATCTTTCATTGCTTTTACTTCTTCAGCGATCTCATTCTTTAAGTCTTCACTGGTCTTTTTTCCGTCTAGAATTGTCATGCTTTTGTTATCTGTTAGTTGTTCAATGTTAAAAGTTTAAACCCTATAACTATTAACCATTAACGCTCAACCGCCTTGGGCGACTATCTCATATTTTTCATCATCTGCATCATCTTGGCACCGCCACCACCTTGCATCATTTTCATCATTTTGCTCATTTGATCAAACTGCTTCAGCAATTGGTTTACTTCCTGTACCGAAGTACCACTACCCTTACTTATGCGTTTTTTACGGCTGCTGTTAATGATAGATGGTTGTGTACGCTCATCTGGAGTCATACTGTGAATGATGGCTTCAATACCCTTGAAGGCATCATCATCAATATCAAGACCTTTTAGTGCTTTACCGGCACCCGGAATCATCCCGATAAGATCTTTCATATTACCCATCTTCTTGATTTGCTGAATCTGCTTCAGAAAATCGTCAAAACCAAATTGGTTCTTAGCAATCTTCTTCTGAAGTTTTCGAGCTTCCTCCTCATCAAATTGTTCCTGTGCACGCTCAACAAGAGACACAACGTCTCCCATCCCAAGAATACGATCTGCCATACGTGAAGGATAGAACACGTCAATCGCTTCCATCTTTTCACCAGTACCAATAAACTTAATTGGTTTATCTACAACAGTTTTAATAGATAAGGCCGCACCACCACGAGTATCACCGTCTAACTTGGTTAAGATAACCCCGTCGAAATTCAACACATCGTTGAAAGCCTTTGCAGTGTTCACCGCATCCTGACCTGTCATCGAATCAACTACAAATAAAGTTTCCTGAGGTTTAATAGCCTCGTGAATTGCAGCGATTTCTTTCATCATCGCCTGGTCAACAGCAAGTCGACCAGCGGTATCGATAATCACCACGTTAAAACCGTTTGCTTTTGCGTGTGCAATTGCAGCTTCCGAAATTTTAACCGGATCTTTCTCTTCCTTATTTGAATAAACCTCAACACCTATCTGCTCTCCCACAACGTGAAGCTGATCGATCGCAGCAGGACGGTAAACGTCACATGCTACCAATAAAGGTTTTTTGGTTTTCTTATTTTTTAAGTAATTTGCCAGTTTACCAGAAAATGTAGTTTTACCACTACCCTGCAAACCAGACATTAAAATCACCGAAGGATTACCCGATAGATTGATTCCTTCAGCATCGCCACCCATAAGTTCGGATAGCTCATCTTTAACCAGCTTGGTCATCAACTGACCCGGTTTAAGGGCTGTAAGTACGTCCTGACCTAAAGCTTTTTCCTTAACGGTGCTGGTAAAATCTTTGGCAATTTTATAGTTAACATCGGCATCTACCAGTGCACGACGTATCTCTTTAAGGGTTTCGGCCACGTTTACTTCTGTAATCTGACCGTGCCCTTTGAGCACGTGCATCGCCTTATCTAACTTATCACTTAAATTATCAAACATAGGATGTTTCTATAGCGCCTCTTAAACTTGTAAAAGGCTTTGAATTAAATATATTATCGCTCACTTAACGGCTACACAGCATTACCTGCACCGTAAGGGTCGCAAATTTAATGATTTTAAGACGGAGTCTAAAGCATTATTTACTAGGGAAAATAAAAAAACTCCGACTTCAAAGCCGGAGTTTTAATGAATTATAGAATTCAGATTAAGATTTTAAAAGCGTCAGTTTTAAAGCTGAATTGGTGGTGCTTTGAATAACAATTTTAGATGATGTTTGCGATACTACTTCATAAGTACCATCGAGCACGCTAAATATGGATGTTCCTTCAAACTCGATTTCTACAAAAACTTCAGTTTCAGATTCAAAATCATACTCACCTTCTACACTGTTTACCAAACCGGTTGCAGCATTTCTAATGATGATAGAACCATCACTTGCAAACTCAAACGTATAATCTGCAAGGAATGTCATTGTACTTAGAGTAGATTCAATTTTAAAATTCACGTCAGCCATTATATCTTCAAGCTGATCTTCAAGCTCTTCTGCCTGCTCTTCTGCCTCTTCACGAGCATCATCTTCAGCATCACAACTTCTAAGAGCCTGAGCTAATTGAGCATCAGAATTAATCGTAATTGTTTCAGAATTACGCGTTTCAGCAGTAATAGGATAGTCTACACTAAAGAACTGACCAGTACCAAGACCTGTAATAAATTGATACATTTCTCTTCTACCATTAACCACAACAGAACCGGTTTGCTGAGCGCTAGCATCAAAGGTCAATAGCGTAATAGGATAATTGATTTTTAAGCATCTAATTACATCATCACGTGAATTATCTGCTGCACGACATGCTTCTCTCAACTCACGCAATTCTTCTCTATTGTTTATGGTAACAATGGTATAATTGCTAAGCTGCATTTGAATAGGGAACTGAAATTCGATATAATCGTCATCTCCTTTAATACGCTTGAAAATTTCGATTACTATAGAAAGTCCGGCTTTAGATCGAATAGTGTACTCCTCTCCATTAATTTCCGCAACTACCGGAAAAACAACCGATGCACAACGGGTGCCGTCCAAAATATCATCATCAGAACCGTCTGAAGCAGAACTGCGAACTAGTAGATCTGCAGTTTCGCTGGTAGAACTGTTGGTGTTATTACCTTCATTAATTAACTCGCTCTCCTCATTTTGACAAGAGGTTAAAGTAAACGCTGCAAAAACAGCAATGCTCAAAATGGTTTTTAGTCTTTTCATTTTATTAATTTTAAAATTACGATTTGGTTTTAATTCGTTTTCGTAATTAAGACACCTCTGTATAATTTTACCCTACCCAATTTTTAAAAAAAAGTAAGTTTTAACGAAATTTAACAAATCTAAAAGTCACCCAAACTCCTATAATCACTTGAAAAGCAAGGACTCCGAAAATTTATGCAAAGAGCAGACTTATAAAAACTTTTATACGTCTTATGTTCAGGGAGCAAAAAATTTTGCCCTCTATAAGTGTGGTGATGAAGCACAGGCTCTTGATTTGACTCAGGAAGCTTTTGTAAAAATATGGCAAAATTGCGCTGATATAGATTTCGCTAAAGCAAAGACCTATCTGTTTACAACCATCAACAATCTTTTCCTCAACGTCATTAAACACCATAAAGTAGTTCTCAACTACGAAAAAAATAGTGTGCAGGAAGATCGTTCCTATCAAGACCCAGAATATTTACTGGAAGAGCAGGAGTTTAAAACCAATTTGAACCAAGCCATTGCAAATCTTACTGAAGCGCAGCGCGAAGTATTTTTAATGAATCGTATAGACGGCAAGAAATACAGGGAGATAGCAGAAGATTTAAACCTTTCAATTAAAGCAGTTGAAAAACGAATGAGCACCGCCTTAGCAAGCCTTCGTGAACAAATTCCAAATATTTAACAACATACAGGTAGGGTAAATACCTTTTTAATTGTCTTAAAGTTGCATACAGGATTATAGCATGAAAAATGAAAAACTCATATTAAAATGGTTAAACGGCGATATGTCGCCAGAGGAACTGGATACCTTCAAAAAAACGGAAGACTATAAATCCTATTCTAAAATTGCATCCTATGCTCAGGATCTTCAGCCTGAACAACTAAATACGGTGCAAACCTATCAGGAATTACAGCAGCGTTTAGATGCAACCAGCAAAACGCCTAAAGTCATCAAACCTAATTTTGGCTGGGTGCGTTATGCCGCAGCAGCTGTGGTTGCTGTGCTTCTGTCAACGTATTTCTTATTCAATTCTGACGAGATACAAACCCAAACCAAATTTGGAGAGATCGCTCAAACCCAATTACCAGATGAATCGGAAGTATTTTTAAATGCTAAAAGTTCAATCTCAGTAAATAAAAAGAGTTGGGATAATTCAAACAGAATGGTAAATCTAAATGGTGAAGCTTTTTTCAAGGTTACTAAAGGTCAAAAATTTACAGTTGAAACTCCGGCAGGGAGTGTACAGGTTTTAGGAACGCAGTTTAATGTAAAAGAACGGGATTCTTATTTTGAAGTACAATGTTATGAAGGACGTGTGCAGGTAATTAAGGACACCGATACACTTATTCTAACTCCCGGAATGCGCTACCGTAATATTGATGGTATAGCAAAGCAGACAACAAGCCTAACCTCAACCGAACCATCCTGGTTAGATAAAGAAAGTGAATTTGATGCAGTGCCGATCGGGTTGGTATTTGATGAGATGCAACGCCAGTTCAATATAAAAATAGAAGCAGCACAGGTAGATCAGAAAATCGTGTTTAAAGGTGGTTTTAATAATACAGATTTGGAGTTAGCACTTAAATCAGTTTGTAATCCGTTAAACCTCGACTATAAAATAGATGGAAACGCGGTCAAGATTGTTCCTAATGCATCTTAAGAATGTCTTTTTTTACCTATGCTTGTGTTGGGTTGTAAACCTTAATGCACAGGAGAAAATCTCCTGCAATGAATTTTTAAACCAACTCGAGTCACAGTTTGATGTAAAATTCTCTTACAATGTGGAAGATCTTGAACCTCTTCAAATAGATCCTGCCCGATTTTCAACTATTAAAGCTGCGCTTAACTACTTAAAACAACAGACACAGCTTAAAGTTGAAGTCTTGAGCGATCGTTATATCACGCTAAAGCTTGACTCTGATGAATTGATGTATTGTGGAATCATAAGAGATGCGTATAGTCTCTTGCCTATAGCAGGCGCCGAAGTGACAATTAGCAATACTAACGAAGGTGTAGTGACTGATGCTCAGGGTCAATTTCGGCTAAAAAATGATATATCTACTAATCAAATCACCATATCGTATCTAGGGTATGAAACGCTAACAATCGAGCCTGGAGATATCAGATATCAGCAAAATGGATGTAAAGAACTTTACCTAATCCCAAAAAATATTGAACTTCCCGAGATTGTAGTCACTCAGTTTTTGACTCGCGGACTACAAATGAGCGTTGACAACCAGTTCATTATAAATAGTGAGCAATTTGGTATTCTTCCAGGTCAGGTAGATCCAGATGTCTTACAAACCATTCAGGTACTTCCGGGAGTTGCTAGTATTGATGAGAGCATCAACAACATCAACGTGCGTGGTGGCACTCAGGATGAAAATCTAATGCTTTGGGATGATATTGTAATGTACCATTCCGGTCACTTTTTTGGTCTTATATCTGCGTACAATCCCAACCTAACTAAAAAAGTTTCGGTATTCAAAAACGGTACACCTTCAGAATATGGAGGTGGTGTGAGTAGCACTATTCGTATGAGTACCGAAGATGATATCAATTCAAAAATTCATGGCGGTATTGGCCTTAACGGACTAAGTGCCGATGCGTTTATCCAGATTCCGTTTAGCAACTCTATTGCTTTACAGGTTTCAGGAAGACGTTCTATTTCAGACCAATTACAAACACCCACTTATCAGGCTTATTTTAAACGCAGTTTTCAGGATTCTGAAATCGAGGATGAAAATAACACCTCTCTTGATGACGGTGCGCAGTCTGATTTCAATTTCTACGACTACACCGCAAAATTACTTGTTGATTTAAATGAGAATCATAAAGCCCGCCTCAGTTTTATACAAATTAGCAATCAGCTCTTTTATAATGAACTAACTCCAGGAAGTGAACTTGCTTCTAAAACCAGTAATCTTGATCAACAAAATATAGCTATTGGTGGTAATCTAACCTCAACCTGGTCTCCCAAATATTCCACATACATCAATGCGTATCTTACCAAATACAACATTGACTCGAGAGAATATTTTAGCGAATCTGAACAGGAATTACTACAGGAAAATGAAGTTCTAGAAACCGGAATAAAATTAAAAGGAACCCAAAAACTCTCCCCGCAATTACAATGGATTCACGGTTATCAATTTACCGAAACCGGTATTCGCAATGGGACTCGGGTTAATGATCCTTTATTCTCACAACGTCAGAAAGATGTAGTACGCAGCCATAGTGCATTTACAGATTTCACCTATCATACCTCAACAACTTTTGCGAGAGCCGGTGTTCGTGCATCCTACTTTGAGAAATTTAAAAAACTACGATTTGAACCCCGCCTTAATATCAGACAGCAACTGAATACTTATTTTGCGCTAAAGGCTCAAGGGGAGTTTAAATATCAAACCGCAACCCAAATAATAGATTTTGAAGATGATTTTCTTGGTGTAGAAAACCGTAGATGGATTCTGGCAAATGATGAGGATATTCCGCTAATACGAAGCAGGCAATTTTCAGGGGGATTTGAATTTAAAAAAAAGGGCTGGTTGCTTGACCTGAGTGGTTTCTATAAACACGTAGAAGGTATTACGGCTTCTAATCAGGGCTTTCAAAACCAGTTTCAGTTTATAAAAACATCTGGGTCCTATGGATCTAAAGGTCTTGAATTAATACTAAACAAATCTACAGATCAATTTAGCGCCTATATAACCTATACCTTTTCGGTAAATGATTACCGTTTTGAAGATTTAATTCCATCTGCTTTTCCTAATAATACTGATTTAAGGCATAGCTTCAATATCGCCGGAAACTATTCAATTTTAGAAAATCTAAATATTGCTTTGGGCAGCATCTACCATACCGGCAGACCTTACACAATTCCCGTAATCGGTGAAGAAACCAGCTCTTCTGGTAATGGAAGAATCGTAAATTACAGCTCTCCAAATGCTGAAAATCTGGATGAATTCCTGCGTGTTGACGCCTCAATAAACTATACGTTTAATCTTGGTCAGGTTGAAAGCAAACTTACTGTGGGAGCTTTGAATATTCTAAATGCAGAAAATACCATTCAGCAGTACTATATTGTGAACCCGGAAGATTCTACGAAAGCACTCGCCATAAAAAACAATTCGCTGGGATTTACACCAAATGCTTCGTTGCGAATCAACTTTTAATTACATACGCTCAGGGACATCTATACCCAATAAGCCAAATGCCGACTCGATAACTTCTCCTACTTTTTTAGACAACGCAACACGGAAACTCTTTTCAGAATCGGTATCTGCACCCAAAATTGAAATCTGCTGATAAAACGAGTTAAATTCTTTTACAAGATCGTATGTGTAGTTAGCAATTAGAGCCGGACTATGATTTTCTGCAGCAAGCTGAACAGTTTCTGGATAAAGTGCGATTTGCTTAATGAGCTCCTTTTCCTTTGGCTGAAGATTTTCATAAACATACTCTGCTGCAACACCCGTTTCTACGGCTTTTCTCAAAATAGATTGAATACGCGCGTAGGTATATTGAATAAATGGCCCTGTATTCCCTTGAAAATCTACAGACTCTTCCGGATTGAAAAGAATGCGCTTTTTAGGATCTACTTTTAGGATGTAATATTTAAGTGCTCCCAGACCGATGGTTTTGTATAGCTCCTGCTTCTCTGCTTCGCTATAGCCATCAAGTTTACCAAGTTCTTCAGCAATTTTACCGGCAGTGGTAGCCATTTCTTCAACTAAATCATCGGCATCTACTACAGTACCCTCGCGACTTTTCATTTTACCGCTAGGTAAATCTACCATCCCGTAACTAAGATGATATAGATTTTCTGCCCAATCATAGCCCAGTTTTTTCAGAATTAAAAACAAGACTTTAAAGTGATAATCCTGCTCATTACCTACAGTATAAATCATACCACCAACATCTGGATGATCTTTCACCCGCTGAATGGCGGTACCAATATCCTGAGTCATATAAACCGCAGTACCATCACTACGAAGAACCAACTTTTCATCAAGGCCGTCTTCGGTTAGATCACACCAAACCGAACCGTCTTCTTTCTTATAAAACACGCCTTTTTTAAGGCCTTCATCGATATTGTCCTTTCCTAGCAAGTAGGTATTGCTTTCGTAATAATAACTGTCAAAATCTACGCCCAGGTTCTTATAGGTTTCTTCAAAACCTGCATATACCCAGCCATTCATTTTTTTCCAAAGAGCAACAACTTCAGCATCACCTGCCTCCCATTTACGAAGCATATCCTGAGCTTCCAGAATAAGTGGAGCTTCTTTTTCAGCTTCTTCCTTGGTTTTGCCCTGAGCAACTAAATAGGATTGCTCTTCTTTATAGGCTTTGTCAAACTTCACATAATAGTTTCCTACCAGCTTATCACCTTTTAACCCGGTTGATTCTGGAGTTTCACCCTCACCAAATTTCTGCCACGCCAGCATACTTTTGCAGATATGAATACCGCGATCGTTTATAATCTGAGTTTTATAAACATTTTTACCCGAAGCTTTTAAAATTTCAGCAACCGAATAACCTAATAAGTTGTTGCGAATATGGCCCAGATGAAGTGGTTTATTAGTATTAGGAGAAGAATACTCTACCATCACAGCTTTACCTTCAGGAGCCTTGTGACCAAATTGCTTTTCTGCTCTAATGGCTTCGAAGAAATCAAGATAATACCCATCTGCAATTACCAGATTCAAAAAGCCTTTAACCACATTAAAATCAGAAATTTCGGCAAGATTCTCTTTTACAAAAGCGCCTATTTGCTCACCAATTACCGCAGGATTTCCTTTTGCTACTCGTAAAATCGGAAAGACCACAACGGTAAGATCGCCTTCAAAATCTTTGCGTGTAGGCTGAATTTCAACCGTTTCCAATTCGGCATTAAATAATTGCTGTACCGCGTCTTTTACGGCTTGAGTAAGCTTATCTGTTAGATTCATGAGTCGTATTTCTGAAGGCGCAAAGATACGTATTCTAGCTTGGGAGACTAGTCTGAGTCTTAAAATTGATTTGAATTTATAGCGACATTATAAATCTACTATCGCAGTTATGCAAACACAAATATCGGGTTTGCCGGCTATTGCGTATATTTAAAAGAAAAAATGCTTTTAAATGTCTCCTACAATAACCCAGAAGTTAAGCGCAAAATCAATGAATCTGTTGGTTTGCCATTTACCTTGAGAGAACGCATTAAGATGCGTGGCATTGGCTCTTCAAAGTTATTTATCACCAGTTGCAGCATTGAGATTCACAATTTACTTATTCTAGACAGCTACATCAACACGTGTAATATTGAAATGAGACCAGAGGGAATTATTGTAGGTTTCAGATCTTTGCTTGAGTCATATGCACTCATAATACCCTATTACAAATTGAAATTATACAAAGGCAAAGCCGAAGAATACAGCATTTATAAAGATCAATACTTCATCAAAATACGAGCAAAGGCTAATGATACTGCCACTCATAATTTTATTAAAAAAGTGATGCATTATAAAGCTAGCAAACTCCCTTTGGGTCCTGAAGATTTATACTAGCTATTTACGCTTATAGATGCTCGCTCCAAGAGCCAGAATTCCCAGACCTATCAATGCGAGTGACTCAACAGTAATACCTTCTTTAGCAGACACCTCTAGAGGACCAAAATCTACCACTTTTTGAGGCACAAACGCCTGATAAAGCCCAAGAGCAATAAGCACCAGTCCTACAATTATGGTAATGATTCGCATTGTTGAATTCATATATCAAAGGATTTTAAAATTATCATAAGATACTACTTTATAAAGTTTAGTAGCAATTAAAAAGTTTAGGAATTGGCTATCTTTATAGAAAAGCTACTATGAAAATTCTGCTTACTGGTGCAAACGGTTATATCGGCATGCGTTTACTTGCACTACTTCTTGAGGAAGGTCACCAGATTGTATGTGCTGTTCGTGATAAAAATCGGCTTTCTGTAAATTCAAAAACCCGGGAAGAAATCGAGGTTATAGAAATTGATTTCCTTGAAGATCCTGATATAGCTAAAATCCCCAAAGACATCGATGCGGCTTATTACCTAATTCACTCAATGACTTCTTCAACATCTGATTTTGATGAAAAAGAAGAACGCTCTGCTCAAAATTTTAACACGTATCTGAAAGCAACTTCGTGTAAACAGGTTATTTATTTAAGCGGAATTGTCAATGAAGAAAACCTCAGCAAACATCTTCAATCACGTAAACGTGTAGAAGATGTTCTCTATGAAGGTAAATTTAATCTTACTGTTTTACGTGCCGCAATTATTGTTGGATCGGGCAGTTCGTCTTTTGAGATTATTCGGGATTTATGTGAAAAGCTTCCTATAATGATTACGCCCAAGTGGGTAAAAACTCGCTGTCAACCCATCGCTATTCGTAACGTATTGCAGTATTTATCGGGAGTATTGGGAAATGAAGGGTGTTACAACGAATCCTTCGATATTGGCGGCCCAGATATTCTCACTTACAAACAGATGATGTTGCTGTATGCGCGAGTTCGCAATTTATCACTTACGATAATTGATGTTCCGGTAATGAGCCCCAAACTCTCCTCCTATTGGCTCTATTTTGTTACCTCAACCAGCTATAAACTAGCATTGAATCTGGTTGACAGTATGCGCATAGAAGTTATTACCCGAGATACCCGATTACAGGAAATGCTTCAGGTAAAACCCATAAACTATACAGACGCGATTAAACTGGCTTTTGAAAAAATTGAACAAAATCAGGTGGTTTCCAGTTGGAAAGATAGTCGTGTAAGTGGGAGATTTCGTAAAAATGTGAGTCACTACATCAAAGTTCCTGAATTTGGATGTTTGAAAGATAGACAACAAATACAACTCAAAAATCCGGAACAGGCTTTAGAAAACATCTGGTCGATAGGTGGAAACAGAGGTTGGTATTACGCCAATTTTCTATGGAAAATACGAGGATTTATAGACAAACTTGCCGGAGGTGTAGGTTTACGAAGGGGCCGCACCCACGCCTATGATTTATACGAGGGAGATTCTTTAGATTTCTGGAGGGTTTTACACGCTGATAAAGAACAGCGCAGATTATTATTATTCGCCGAAATGCGCGTACCAGGAGAAGCCTGGCTAGACTGGGAAATAGACGAAAATAATGTGCTACACCAAACGGCTACTTTTAGACCAAAAGGACTTTGGGGACGCTTGTATTGGTTTAGTATGCTACCCTTTCACTACTTTATCTTTAGCGGAATGATTCACAACATTGCTAACTTCAAACCAGGTAAGTAATCAACAGTACTATTTTGATTCTTTAGGCAGGAATATTTCAGCCATCATACAACGAGCGCTCCCACCACCACAGGTTTCTATAGTGTGCAGATCACTGCTGAGAATACTACAATACTTTTCAATCTGCTCTAACTGCTTTGTATTTAGAGCCTGGCGAGCACTTGCACTCATAACCAGAAACTTCTCACCAGTATTATTGCCTACCTGAAGCATGTTACCAGCAAATTGATGCATCTGCTTTTCAGAAATAGAAATGATTTCTTTGCCCGACTTTTTAAGTTGCTCGATCACAAGTTTACGTTCTTTTTTATCATCAATAGAATCGAGACAAACAACACAAAATTCCTCAGCCACGCACATCATCACATTGGTATGATAAATAGGCAAACGCTTACCTTCAACTGTTTGAAATGCATTAAATACAATTGGAAAGTATTCAAAATCTTCACAAAACTCAATAAAGAGCTCTTCATCTGCACGTGCCGAAAGTGCACAGTAAGCCAGTTCATTTTGACGATCAAGCACTATGCTTCCGGTACCTTCCAGAAAAACACCTTCATCTTCAGCTTCTGTATAATCGACAATATCCTGAATGATAAATCCTGAATCTTCCAGCAAGTGAAAAAACTCCTCACGTCGCTCTTTCCTGCGATTTTCAGCATACATCGGGTAAATAGCAATATTGCCATCTTCGTGCGTACTTATCCAATTATTTGGAAAAATTGAATCTGGTGTATCGTATTTCTTTTCATCCTGAAGCACCAAAACCTCAATATTATGAGCTCTGAGTTTAGTCACAAAAGCATCAAATTCTTCCTGTGCTCGCAAATTGATTTCATCATTCTGCAGCGCCAAATCTTCCTGAAAATAATTGTTCACTGCTGTTTGCTCATTCTTGCGAAAAGCTGCAGGCCGTACCATTAATAGCGTACTTGTAATTTGTTTCATTTTAAATACTTAAAGTTGGGGTTATTCACGCACTAAAGGAAGTGTACTACAACGCAACAATCCTTCTTGTTTAGAAATTTCAGCATAAGGAACTTCTTCAACAGTAATCCCTTTAGAACGCAGCCAGGTATTAAGACGAGTAAAGTTCTTCTCAGAAATCACGATATCTGGAGCAATAGAAAAAATATTAGAATTCATATGAAACATTTCTTCTGCTGTTATTTCAAAAACATTTTCAGGTTTAAACTGGCTTACTAACCACTTATATTCCTGCTCCTCTAAAAATCCATTTTTATGAATTATTGCCAAATCCTTACCTACCGGCTGAAAACAGCAGTCTAAATGCAATGCGTTTTCGTAAGCATTGGTATTTGATTTTCGAAGATTAAAAGAAACCACTTTTTTGTTTGGAAAAGCTTCCTGTAAGCAGGACACAGCTTTCATATTGGTACGTGCAATAATATAATCTGGGTAATCTTCGCCGCGATACGTGCCCACTAAAATGTAATCTTCAAAAGGCATCACATCACCACCTTCAATATGAGCTTCTTCTGGGAAGCGTATTATTTTTTCGGAATCAATTTGACCCAAAACGTGTTGAATGGCATCAAGTTCCTGCTCACGATCAGGTAATATATTAGCTTTAATAAATACATCTTCAATCACAAAACCAATATCTCTAGCAAAAATCTGATTGTAATTCTCAATCACCTTTGGACGAAAAACCTGAATTCCATATTTATTAAAAACAGCTTCTACGGCTTCAATCTCGCGAATCATATCTTCCTCTTTAGGATAAGTTTTTTGCTTTATATGCAGCATAGATTTAGGATCATAAGCATCCTCTAGCGAAGGTACGCCTCCGTTACTGCGAGCAGTACCCAGCAATACCGATCGTAATCGTGAAGTCTCATCGTTTATATTGAGTTTTATCATAATTCTAATATTGGCGTAAATATAAAAACATAAACGGGTTTCTGACCTTAAATCAAAAACCCGCTTAATGTATTAATGAAAAATGCGATCTAGCGCTCTTCCATAGGTTTGAAAGAACGAAGTGTCTCTCCAACATAAACCTGTCTTGGGCGACCAATTGGTTCTTTGCGTAAACGCATTTCGCGCCATTGCGCAATCCAACCTGGCACACGTCCCATTGCAAACATTACTGTAAACATTTCTACTGGGATACCTAAAGCACGGTAAATAATTCCTGAATAGAAATCTACGTTTGGATATAATTTGCGCTGTACGAAATAGTCATCTTCCAAAGCCTCTTTTTCAAGACCTTTAGCGATCGCTAAAACTTCATCCTCAACACCTAGCTGATTCAACACATCGTCTGCAGCCTTTTTGATGATCTTCGCACGTGGATCAAAATTCTTATAAACACGGTGACCAAAGCCCATCAAACGGAATGGATCTTCCTTGTCTTTAGCTTTAGCCATATATTTTTTAGTATCACCACCGTCTGCTTTAATAGCCTCAAGCATTTCAATCACTGCCTGGTTTGCACCACCGTGAAGTGGACCCCAAAGAGCAGAAATCCCTGCCGAAATAGATGCAAATAAACCGGCATGAGAAGAGCCTACGATTCTTACCGTAGAAGTAGAACAGTTTTGCTCGTGATCTGCGTGAAGAATTAAAAGTTTATCTAATGCTTCGATGATCACAGGATCTACTTTGTATTCGCTATTTGGTTTAGAGAACATCATTTTATGAAGATTCTCAACGTAATTCAAGTTATCTGCGCCATAATCTAATGGTTTGCTCATCTTGGTACGCATAGTCCAGGCTACAAGGACCGGGAATTTACCCAGTAACTTAACGATCGCCTTATACATGTCCTCTTCAGAATCTACATTCACCGCACCTGGATTGAATGCGGTCAGCGCTGAAGTTAATGAAGCCAAAACTCCCATCGGGTGGGCAGACTTTGGAAATCCGTTTAATATTTTCTTGATATCCTCGTCAACATGACTTTCTTCACGAATATCATTATGAAATTTCTCAAGTTGGTCTTTGGTAGGTAACTCACCAAAAATTAGTAAATAAGTTACTTCAAGGAAAGATGCTTTTTCTGCAAGTTCTTCAATGGCATAACCACGATATCTAAGAATACCTTCTTCACCATTCAAAAATGTGATTGCACTTTCGCAACTCCCAGTATTTTTAAAACCAGGATCTAAAGTTGTATAACCACCGGTTACTCCCCTTAATGAAGCGATATCGATTGCAAGTTCTTTTTCAGAACCTTCAACGATAGGAAATTCATAGGATTTATCTCCTATTATAAGTTTAGCATTATCTGCCATTATCGAATATATTTTTAGCTGATTATCAAAAAATTCAAGAGTTGCTAAATTACGAAAATAAGGGCGATTATTAAAGAATAATGCAGTTTGACAAGGTTAAAAAATATTTAAATCGGGTTAATTTAAGGTATTTTGGACAGTTTACAGAAATACGACGAAGAGAAACTAAAAATCGTCAATTAATGGACTAAAAAAAAGGGGCAACTCTGCATAGCATTGTTAAACCCCTCACCCAACTTCAAATTTTAGATTCCTTCGTTTAGGAAAAAAAGAGCGATACATACTTTGTATTTCAGAATCGCTCTTTCACCCAACTTCAAATTTTTCAGCTCTGATACAGATACTGTCGGGTAACTGAATCTAAATTGAATTTATTTGGAATAGTTGTACGAATGTACTGTTTTTATTTCGAACTAAACACACTACATCGAAAATAAATAGCACTTAATCGTTAAAGTCAATCTTCAAGTAAATAAAAAAGGACTAAAATTAAATTAGTCCTTTTTACTATATAAATGCCTGAATCTATAACCTCAAAAAATGAGGATTTCAAATTTTCTATTTTACTTTAAACGCTTTCTCTTTTGGAAAATAGGCTACAGAAGCTAATTCTTCCTCAATACGAAGTAACTGGTTGTATTTTGCCATACGATCACTACGTGAAGCAGAACCTGTTTTAATTTGACCTGTATTGAGAGCTACAGCAAGATCGGCAATCGTGTTATCTTCAGTTTCTCCAGAACGGTGAGACATAACTGAAGTATATCCTGCATTATGAGCCATATTTACAGCTGCGATGGTCTCAGTCAAAGTACCAATTTGGTTTACTTTAATAAGAATTGAGTTAGCGATTCCATTTTCGATACCACGAGAAAGGCGCTCAACGTTAGTCACAAAAAGATCATCTCCTACAAGCTGAACTTTATCTCCGATTTTATCGGTAAGTGACTTCCATCCTTCCCAGTCATTTTCGTCCATACCATCTTCAATAGAAATGATAGGATATTTAGCTGCAAGTTCTGCAAGATATTCAGCCTGCTCTTCACTAGTACGCACAACACCTTTATCTCCTTCAAATTTGGTATAATCGTATTTACCATCAACATAAAATTCAGCTGAAGCACAATCTAACGCGATCATAACTTCATCACCAAATTTATAACCCGCATTTTCTACCGCTTTCTGGATGCTTTCAATAGCATCTTCAGTACCGTCAAGAGTTGGAGCAAAACCACCCTCATCACCTACAGCAGTACTTAAACCACGATCGTGAAGTACTTTCTTAAGGTTGTGAAAAATTTCAGTTCCCATTTGCATAGCATGTGTGAAGCTTTTAGCTTTCACTGGCATAACCATAAACTCCTGAAATGCAATTGGAGCATCACTATGTGAGCCACCGTTAATGATGTTCATCATAGGTACAGGAAGTGTATTTGCACTTACACCACCTACATAGCGGTATAATGGCATGTTTAATTCGTTAGCAGCAGCTTTAGCAACAGCTAAAGACACACCAAGAATTGCATTTGCACCTAATTTAGATTTGTTTGGAGTACCATCGAGCTCAATCATAGTTTGATCGATAAGATTTTGTTCAAATACTGATACACCTAGAAGTTCCTGAGCTATTACTGCATTTACATTCTCTACAGCTTTAAGAACTCCTTTACCCATATAATCTTTACCGCCGTCACGCAATTCAACTGCTTCGTGCTCTCCGGTTGAAGCTCCTGAAGGAACTGCTGCCCTTCCTAAAACTCCATTTTCTGTTACTACATCTACTTCTACTGTTGGATTACCTCGTGAATCAAGGATTTGACGTGCATGGATATTGATTATAATACTCATTTTCTAATAAAATTGATATGTTAATTAAGTATGCGCAAGATACGCAATACTGCACGATTTAACAGATTTAGCAGGGGCTAAAACTATCTTTTAATAATTATTTAAAACACCCGTGACTTTAGCGACATTCAACAAAAGAACTTCAACAAATAGGGATGTTAGCAACAATATTGATTAAAAAAGCCTCGAAAATTCGAGGCTTAATCTATTTAAACTGTTTGTCTTGACATTCGTTCGATAAATTCATCAAACAGATATGTTGCATCATTTGGACCAGGGCCAGCTTCTGGGTGGTACTGTACTGAAAAACAATTTTTGTTTGTCATTTTTAATCCCATAACGGTATTATCATTAAGGTGTTTATGTGTCACCTCAATATTAGGATTATTAATCGCCTCTTCGTAATTGACAGCAAAACCGTGATTTTGAGAAGTAATTTCACCTCGGTCAGTTTGACTATTTAAAACCGGGTGATTTATACCTCTGTGACCATGGTGCATTTTAAAAGTACTTATACCATTAGCAAGCGCAATAATTTGGTGTCCTAAACATATCCCAAACAAAGGGTAGTCTGCATCAATAATTTGCTTCGCAACATCGATAACACCCTTTAATGGTTCTGGATCACCAGGGCCATTTGAAAGGAAGAACCCATCGGGATTAAAAGCTTTTAATTCTTCAAATGAAGTATTATATGGAAACACTTTAATATACATATCGCGCTTGGCCATATTGCGCAATATATTTTTCTTAATACCCAAATCGATAGCAGCTACTCTGTAGGTAGCATTCTCATCTCCGTAAAAATAAGGCTCCTTTGTAGATACGCTTGACGCCAATTCCAAACCATTCATATCAGGAACATTAGCTAATTGTTTCTTCAACCCATCAATATTATCTACATCAGTAGATATTACAGCATTCATAGCCCCATTATCTCTAATATACGCAACCAAAGCACGGGTGTCTACATCAGAAATTACAAAGAGATTATTTTTATCAAGAAAAGTCAATAAAGACTCATCAACCTGCTTTCTAGAAAAATTATAACTAAAATTACGGCAAATAAGACCTGCTATTTTAACTGAATCAGATTCAGTTTCGTCATTACTACTACCATAGTTACCAATGTGTGCATTTGTAGTAACCATCAACTGACCAAAATAAGATGGGTCTGTAAAAATTTCCTGATAACCGGTCATACCGGTATTAAAACATACCTCCCCAAAAGCAGTTCCTTCTTTATCAGCTACAGCCTTTCCATAAAAAATTGTTCCGTCAGCTAAAAGAATTAGGGCTTTTCTGTTTGTCTGGTACTTCATCGTTTTCCTGTAAATTGTTAGAATTTTTTTCAAAAATAATTATAAAAAAAAGGATAAACCTAAACGGTTTATCCTTTTTACTTTATGCAATGTTAAAGATTTTTCTATTCTTCCTCATCAGAAGCTTTTTTCTCTTGAACTGGTGCGTTTTCTTTCTTAGGAGCAGCAGCTGCCGGAGAAGTTTTCTTACCTGCTCTACGAGTAGATTTCTTTTTGGTTTTACCAGAGTTATATAACTCATTGTAATCAACCAATTCAATCATTGCCATATCAGCGTTATCCCCTAGACGATTACCCAATTTAATAATACGAGTATAACCTCCTGGACGATCACCAACCTTTACAGCTACATCTCTAAAAAGTTCTGCTACCGCATCCTTCTGACGTAATTTACTCATTACTATACGACGGTTGTGTGTAGTATCTTCTTTAGATTTGGTAACTAAAGGTTCAACAAACTGCTTAAGAGCTTTTGCCTTTGCAACAGTAGTGTTAATACGCTTGTGCTCGATAAGAGAGCAAGCCATATTAGCAAGCATTGATTTTCTGTGCGCAGTTTTGCGACCTAAATGATTGATTTTTTTTCCGTGTCTCATGACATTTAAAAATTTAAGCTACATCTTGCTCAACCCATTTTGAGGAGCAAACTATGAAGCGTTACTAGTCTTTATCTAATTTATATTTTGAAAGATCCATACCGAAGTTAAGACCTTTTACATTTACAAGCTCTTCAAGCTCTGTAAGTGATTTTTTACCGAAGTTTCTGAACTTCATCAAGTCATTCTTGTTGTAAGATACAAGATCACCTAAAGTTTCAACTTCAGCAGCTTTCAAACAGTTTAATGCTCTTACTGAAAGATCCATATCGACTAATTTAGTCTTAAGAAGCTGTCTCATGTGAAGTGATTCTTCATCATAAGTTTCAGTTTGTGCGATCTCATCTGCCTCTAAAGTGATGCGCTCATCAGAGAACAACATAAAGTGGTGGATAAGAGTTTTTGCCGCTTCAGTCAATGCATCTTTAGGATGAATAGATCCATCAGTAATGATCTCAAAAACAAGTTTCTCGTAGTCAGTCTTTTGCTCTACACGATAGTTCTCAATACTATACTTCACATTTTTTATAGGAGTATAGATAGAGTCGGTAAAGATGGTACCAACAGGAGCATTTTGTTTTTTGTTTTCTTCTGCAGGAACATAACCACGGCCCTTCTCAACAGTGATTTCCATGTTAATGCTAACATTCTTTTCCATATTGGCAATAACCAAATCAGGATTAAGAATTTGGAAACCTGAAATGAACTTTTGGAAGTCACCAGCTGTTAATTGTTCCTTATCTGAAACAGAAATGGTCACAGTTTCATTATCGATCTCATCGATTTGTCTTTTGAAACGCACCTGCTTCAGGTTGAGTATGATTTCAGTAAAATCTTCTACAACTCCTGCAATGGTTGAAAACTCATGATCTACACCTTCAACACGTACCGAAGTGATTGCAAAACCTTCTAACGAAGAAAGCAATACTCTACGAAGCGCGTTACCAACAGTCAAACCATATCCTGGCTCTAAGGGTCTGAATTCAAACTTACCCTCAAAGTCGGTAGAGTCAATCATTATGACCTTATCAGGCTTTTGGAAATTTAGTAATGCCATATTCTGTTTTCTAAGAGTTGATATTATTATTTAGAGTACAAGTCAACGATAAATTGCTCGTTGATGTTTTCAGGAATCTGAATACGTTCAGGAACTGAAACGAAAGTACCTTCTTTTTTATCGTTATTCCAGGTGATCCATTCGTAAACGTGGCTAGCGTTCGAAAGAGAATCCTGGATTGCAGTCAAGGATTTTGACTTTTCACGCACAGCTACAACATCCCCTGCTTTAATTTGATAAGATGGAATGTTTACCAACTCACCATTTACAGTAATGTGTCTGTGAGATACAAGTTGACGAGCAGCTCTTCTTGAAGGAGCGATTCCCATTCTGAAAACCACGTTATCTAGACGTGATTCGCAAAGCTGAAGTAAAACAACCCCGGTAATTCCGGTTGCGCGAGTAGCTTTATCAAACATATTACGGAATTGACTTTCTAAAATCCCATAAGTATATTTTGCTTTTTGTTTTTCTTGAAGCTGAATAGCGTATTCAGACTTCTTACCGCGACGACGGTTGTTTCCGTGTTGACCTGGAGGATAATTTCTTTTTTCAAAAGATTTATCATCACCAAAAATCGCCTCACCAAATTTACGTGCGATTTTAGTCTTAGGACCGGTATATCTTGCCATTTTAAAAGTGTATTAGTTGGGGTGATTAAGGAATTAAGGTCTAGTCCTTCGCAAAATCAGAATCCCCGGTTGATATAAAAAATTAATTAAACTCTTCTACGTTTAGGAGGACGACATCCGTTGTGTGGAATTGGAGTCACGTCGATGATCTCTGTTACTTCGATTCCGCTGTTGTGAATAGAGCGAATTGCAGATTCACGACCATTACCAGGTCCTTTCACATACACTTTCACTTTACGCAAACCAGCTTCATGAGCAACTTTACTTGCATCCTCTGCAGCTAACTGAGCAGCATAAGGAGTGTTTTTCTTAGATCCTCTAAAGCCCATTTTTCCAGCTGAAGACCAAGAGATCACATCACCTTTCTTATTAGTCAAAGAAATTAAAATGTTGTTGAAAGATGCTGAAACGTGAGCTTCACCAATTGATTCAATAACAACTTTACGCTTTTTAGTGCTTTTTGCAGCTTTAGCGCCTTTTCCTCCGCCTTTAGTGTTTTGCTTTGCCATTCTTACTTATTATTTAGTTGCTTTCTTCTTGTTAGCAACCGTTTTACGCTTACCTTTTCGGGTTCTAGAGTTGTTCTTAGTACGTTGACCACGAAGTGGCAAACCAGAACGGTGTCTGATACCACGGTAGCAACCAATGTCCATAAGACGCTTGATACTCATAGAAACTTCACTTCTAAGTTCTCCTTCGATCTTATAAGCACCTACAGCATCACGAATACGACCAATTTGATCATCATCCCACTCGCTTACTTTTAGGTTTTCATCAACACCAGCTTCAGCTAGTATTTTCTGAGATCTACTTTTTCCGATTCCAAAGATGTACGTCAGAGCGATTACACCTCGTTTTTGTTTTGGGATATCTACCCCTGCAATTCTAGCCATAATCCTTAACCTTGTCTTTGTTTGAACTTAGGGTTCTTTTTATTAATAACGTATAATCTTCCTTTGCGACGTACAATCTTGCAGTCTGCGCTTCTTTTCTTTACTGATGCTCTTACTTTCATCTTACTAGTATCTATAAGTTATACGAGCCTTAGATAAATCGTACGGGCTCATTTCAAGTTTTACTTTATCTCCGGGTAACAATTTAATGTAATGCATACGCATTTTACCAGAGATGTGTGCGGTCACAATATGACCATTTTCTAGCTCAACGCGAAACATTGCGTTAGACAATGCTTCAATGATTGAACCGTCTTGTTCTATTGCTTGTTGTTTTGCCATTATGCTACTGCTTTTCTATTCTTACCTGTTTTCATCAATCCATCATAATGTCTATTTAACAAGTATGAATTAACCTGCTGCATAGTATCGATTGAAACCCCTACAAGAATAAGTAACGAAGTACCACCGTAAAACAACGCCCAACCCTGCTGCATACCCAGCACACTTACCGCCACTGCGGGAAATACTGCGATTAAAGCAAGGAAAATAGATCCCGGAAGGGTTATTTGAGACATGATTCGATCTAGATACTCAGCTGTTTCGGTACCAGGTCTGATACCAGCAATGAAACCATTGCTACGCTTTAAATCATCTGCCATTTTATTTGTAGGCACAGTAATAGCCGTATAAAAATAGGTGAAGATGATAATAAGCAAACCAAAGACCAGATTATACCAAAAACCGAATATGTTTGTGAATTCTCCTGCTATAGTTTGTGCTGTATCAGAATCTGAAAGTCCAATAACTGCACCTGGTATAAACATAATTGCCTGAGCAAAAATGATAGGCATTACCCCCGAAGCATTAAGCTTAAGAGGAATATACTGTCTGTTACCAAACACATTACGCTCATAACTACCACTAGCAGTTCTGCGCGCATATTGTACTGGAATTTGACGAACTGCCATTACCAATAATATAGATAATAAAATAATCACAAACCAAATTACAAGTTCAATCAAAATCATAATTAAACCACCATTAGACTCGGTTACACGAGAAATCCATTCCTGAATAAAGGATTGTGGTAATCTAGCAATGATACCTACCATAATAAGTAGAGATATACCGTTACCAATACCTTTATCTGTAATCTTCTCTCCTAACCACATTGCAAAAATACAACCTGTAGTTAAAATGATAACCGATGAAACGATAAACATTACCTGACTTTCCATAACGAAAGCCTCCGGAGGTAGAATACTAAACAGGTTAGTAATATAACCTGGACCCTGAATCAAGGTAATGGCTATGGTTAACCATCTGGTGATTTGATTTATTTTGCGACGCCCACTTTCTCCTTCCTTCTGTAATTTCTGCAAATAAGGAACCGCAATTCCCATTAATTGAACTACAATCGAAGCAGAGATATATGGCATAATACCTAATGCAAAAACAGAAGCATTAGAAAATGCTCCACCTGTAAATGCATTAAGCAACCCAAGCAAACCACCATCTGTTTGAGCAGATAGATTGGCAAGCTGAGAAGCGTCAATACCTGGAAGTACGATTTGAGCACCAAATCGGTAAACCAAAAGTAGACCGAGGGTAAGAAGAATGCGATTCTTCAACTCTTCGATTTTCCAGATATTTTTAATCGTTTCTATAGCCTTCATGCTGTTTGTGTTATAAAGTTACTGCTTCTCCGCCTGCTGCTTCAATAGCTTTTTGTGCCGAGGCTGTAAATTTATGTGCACTAACTTTTAATTTAGCCTTTAGCTCTCCACGACCTAAAATCTTAACTAAATCATTTTTACCAGCTAGTCTGTTTTCTACTAAAACATCAAGAGTTACTTCATCTTTAATTCTACCAGCATCAACATACTCTTGTAAAGTATCAAGATTTACACCTGCATATTCCTTACGATTAATATTTGTAAAACCGAATTTAGGAACACGTCTTTGAAGTGGCATTTGCCCCCCTTCAAAACCTACTTTTTTAGAATATCCTGATCGTGACTTCGCACCTTTGTGCCCACGGCCAGCGGTTCCACCATTACCTGTGGCTTCACCACGACCTCGCCTGCTGTCGTTCTTTTTTACCGAGCCTGCTGCCGGTTTTAGATTATTTAAACCCATTTTATAACTGTTTAAGCTTCTTCTACAGAAACTAGGTGACTTACTTTACTTATCATACCAAGGATGTTAGGAGTATTTTCATGCTCTACAACCTGGCCCATTTTTCTAAGACCTAAAGCCTCAAGTGTTCTCTTTTGGTTTTGAGTGCGGTTAATTGCACTTCTAACCTTAGTTACTTTAATCTTTGCCATTGCCTTACAATTATCCGTTAAATACTTTATCTAGAGAAATCCCTCTTTGTTTAGCTACAGTCTCTGCACTTCTCATTTGTAAAAGGGCATCAAAGGTAGCTTTTACCACGTTATGTGGATTAGAAGATCCCTGATTTTTTGATAATACATCGTGAATCCCTACAGATTCTAATACTGAACGTATCGCACCACCAGCGATAACCCCAGTACCAGGAGCAGCTGGCATTAATAATACACGAGCTCCACCATATTTACCTTTTTGTTCGTGAGGGATAGTACTCTTATTAAGTGGGATGCGTACAAGATTTTTCTTTGCATCTTCTACAGCCTTAGCAATAGCGCTGGCAACATCTTTAGATTTACCAAGACCTTGACCAACAACACCGTTCTCATCACCTACAACCACAATAGCAGAAAATCCAAAAGCTCTACCACCCTTTGTTACCTTAGTAACACGTTGTACACCAACAAGACGATCTTTAAGATCTAATCCACTTGGTTTTACTAACTCTACGTTTTTATATTTTTGATACATAACTTCTTAGAATTTTAATCCGCCTTCTCGGGCTCCTTCTGCTAATTGTTTTACTCTACCGTGGTATAAATATCCACCTCTATCAAATGATACTGCCTCGATACCAGCTTCTTTTGCTTTTTCGGCAATTGCTTTACCTACTTCTTTAGCAACTTCTTCTTTGTTACCGCTTACTTTAAAATCTTTGTCTCTTGAAGACGCAGCGCTCAAGGTTTTACCGGTAGTATCGTCAATGATCTGCGCGTATATTTCTTTATTACTTCTATATACAGAAAGTCTCGGACGCTCTGCAGTACCAGTAAGTGATTTACGGATTCTGCGACGTATTTTATTTCTTCTTGTGTACTTTGAAAATGCCATAACACTATATATTATGCAGATTTACCTGCTTTTCTTCTGATTTGTTCTCCTACAAACTTGATACCTTTACCTTTATATGGCTCTGGCTTACGGAAGCTTCTGATTTTTGCTGCAACCTGTCCAACTAACTGCTTATCATAAGAAGATAGTTTAACGATTGGGTTTTTACCTTTTTCAGTAACAGTCTCAACAGTTACTTCTGGTGCAACTTCTAAAATGATGTTATGCGAAAAACCAAGGGCAAGATCTAAACGTTGTCCTTGATTGCTAGCTCTGTAACCAACACCTACTAACTCTAAAGATTTAGTATAACCGTTAGATACACCTTCAATCATATTAGCAATCAATGCGCGGTATAAACCGTGCTTTGCTTTATCATCTTTCTTATCAGAAGAGCGCTCTAATGTAATAACACCTTCTTCAATTTTAATATCGATGTTAGAATACTCTTGCTTAAGCTCTCCTAACTTCCCTTTTACCGTGATTAAATTATCAGCTACATCTACAGTAACTCCAGACGGTATAGTAATTGGGTTTTTTCCTATTCTTGACATTGCTCTGTTTTTTTAACTGATTAATATACGTAGCAAAGTACTTCCCCTCCTACATTCTCTTGTTGAGCCTGCTTTCCGGTCATCACACCTTTAGAAGTAGAAACAATTGAAATTCCTAAACCATTAAGAATACGAGGTACATCTTTAGATGATGCATACTTACGTAAACCAGGCTTACTGATTCTTTGAATATCTTTAATGACAGACTCTTTAGTCTCTTTGTCATATTTTAAAGCTATTTTGATAGAACCTTGAGCGGTCTTATCCTCAAATTTATAGCTCAAAATGTAACCTTGATCAAACAAGATCTTGGTAATCTCTTTCTTTAGGTTTGAAGCAGGAATTTCCACAACTCTGTGGTTTGCTGCTGCTGCGTTTCTAATCCTAGTTAGAAAATCTGCAATAGTATCTGTATACATTTATATTAAATTGCGGTTTTGGTTTTCATACACACTATGTGCACACGAACCTGAAACCAGTTTATTCTTAGGTTACCAGCTTGCTTTCTTAACACCTGGTATAAGACCTTGATTGGCCATTTCGCGAAACATAACACGAGAGATACCAAAAGTTCTCATATATCCTTTAGGACGTCCTGTTAACTTGCAACGGTTGTGTTGACGAACAGGAGATGAGTTCTTTGGTAATTTTTGTAATGCTTCATAATCTCCAGCCTCTTTTAAGGCCTTTCTTTTTTCAGCATATTTGGCTGCCATTCTCTCACGCTTTCTCTCGCGAGCTTTCATTGATTCTTTTGCCATAATTTACTTCTTTTTAAAGGGAAGACCCAATTGAGTTAATAATGCTTTTGCCTCTTTATCGGTTTCTGCCGAAGTTTCAAAGGTAATATTCATACCTTCAATTTTACGAACTTTGTCGATATCAATTTCAGGGAAAATAATTTGCTCAGTAATACCTAAGCTATAGTTCCCACGACCGTCAAATCCGGTAGCGTTGATACCATTAAAGTCACGTACACGTGGCAATGCAGAAGTGATCAAACGATCTAAAAATTCATACATACGCTCTCCACGTAAAGTAACTTTTGCACCAATAGGCATTCCTTTTCTCAATTTGAAAGCAGCAACGTCTTTCTTAGAAACAGTTGCAACAGCACGCTGACCAGCAATTGTAGTAAGTTCTTCAACCGAATAATCGATTAATTTCTTATCTGCTACAGCAGCACCTACTCCTCTTGAGATTACAATTTTCTTCAATTTAGGAACCTGCATAATGTTTGCATACCCAAATTCTTCCTTAAGAGCCGCCATTACGCGCTCTTTATATTCTGATTTAAGTCTTGAAGTGTAAGCCATAACTAAATTACTTCATTTGATTTTTTAGAATAGCGTACTTTCTTATCACCTTCCATACGGTAACCTACACGAGTAGCATCACCATTACCGTCTACTAAAGACAGATTTGAAATGTGCAAAGCAGCTTCTTTCTTAGCAATACCACCTTGAGGATTAGATGCACTTGGCTTCTCATGTTTAGAAACCAGGTTTACACCCTCAACGATTGCTTTGTTCTTATCTTTAATAACACGTTGCACTTTACCTTCCTGACCTTTGTGGTCACCGGCAGTAACACGAACGGTATCTCCAACTTTGATTTTAAGCTTTGTCATCTTACTTCGTATTAAAGCACCTCAGGTGCTAGTGATACAATCTTCATGAATTGCTTATCACGAAGTTCTCTCGCTACTGGTCCAAATACACGAGTACCGCGCATTTCACCTTGAGCGTTAAGCAATACGCAAGCATTGTCATCAAAACGGATATAAGATCCATCAGGACGACGTACTTCTTTACGCGTACGCACTACAACCGCTGTAGAAACGGCACCTTTTTTAACCTGGCCGTTAGGTGTTGCATCTTTTACAGAAACAACAATTTTATCACCTACAGAAGCATATCTTCTTTTGGTACCTCCTAACACACGGATAGTCAAAACTTCTTTTGCTCCTGTGTTGTCAGCTACTCTTAATCTTGATTCTTGTTGTAACATAATTACTTAGCTCTTTCAATGATTTCTACAAGTCTCCAACTCTTTGATTTAGATAAAGGACGTGTTTCCATAATCCTTACTGTATCTCCGATATTGCAGTCATTTTGCTCGTCGTGTGCTACGTATTTTTTCGTTTTCAAAACGAATTTACCATACATAGGGTGCTTTACTTTCTTAACCTCAGAAACCACAATTGATTTCTGCATTTTATTACTGGTAACAACACCTATACGTTCTTTTCTTAAATTTCTTTTTTCCATCTTAAGCAGCATTATTGTAATTCGCGTTTAGTAAGTTCGGTAGCTATACGAGCTACAGATCTTCTCAGACCTCTAAGCTGAATGGGATTTTCAAGAGGTGAAATGGCGTGAGCCATTTTAAGATCGGTATACGCTTGTTTTGCTTTTACCAGCTCCTCCTGTAATTCTGCTACAGATAGTTCTTTTACTTCTGATTGTTTCATTTTTCTAGAATTTAGTCAGCTTGATAATCCCGAGCGATTACATACTTGGTTCTTACTGGAAGCTTCTGCGCAGCTAATCTTAACGCTTCACGAGCGATAGGCTCAGATACTCCTCCGATTTCAAAAAGCATTCTGCCGGGTTTAACGACAGCTGCCCAATACTCAACAGCACCTTTACCCTTACCCATACGTACCTCAAGAGGCTTTTTAGTGATAGGTTTGTCAGGGAAAATACGTATCCATAATGACCCTTCACGTTTCATATAACGTGTAGCCGCGATACGCGCTGCTTCTATTTGTCTTGACGTAAGAAAATTAGAATCTAATGATTTAATCCCAAAAGTACCGTTTGAAAGTTGATGCCCTCTACCGGCATTACCTTTCATGCGACCCTTCTGTTGCTTACGGAATTTTGTCTTTTTAGGCTGTAACATCTTGTTTTACTTTAAAAAATTACTTTCTGCGGCGTGCTTTAGGTGCTCCTGCTGCACGACCGGCCTTTCCTCCTTGCTTCTTAGCAAGACCTACTAATGGAGATAATTCTCTCTTTCCGTAAACCTCACCTTTCATGATCCAAACTTTGATACCCAATCTACCATAAGTAGTATGAGCTTCAACCAAAGCGTAATCAATATCAGCTCTGAATGTTGATAAAGGAATACGACCTTCTTTATAAGATTCCTGACGAGCCATCTCTGCCCCGTTCAAACGACCTGAAATCTGAACTTTAATACCCTCAGCATTCATGCGCATTGCAGCCGCAATAGCCATTTTAGTTGCACGACGGTAAGAGATACGGCTTTCGATTTGGCGAGCTATAGAGGATGCCACCAAAAAAGCATCAAGTTCTGGACGTTTGATCTCAAAAATATTGATCTGGACTTCCTTATTAGTAATTTGTTTAAGTTCTTCTTTCAACTTGTCTACCTCTTGACCTCCTTTACCAATAATGATACCAGGACGAGCCGTAGTGATAGTAACGGTTACAAGCTTAAGCGTACGCTCAATAATTACTCTAGACACACTTGCTTTCGATAAACGAGCGTGAATATACTTTCTAATCTTATCGTCTTCGGCAAGTTTATCACCGTAGTCGTTACCACCATACCAGTTAGATTCCCATCCTCTGATAATACCTAGGCGATTTCCGATTGGATTTGTCTTCTGTCCCATTTATTAATTGCTTTGTGTGTTATCTTTAGCACCAAGCACAACTGTAACGTGATTGCTGCGTTTTCTTATTCTGTGTGCGCGACCTTGAGGTGCAGGACGAAGTCTCTTTAACATACTTCCTCCATCAACACGGATCTCTTTAATAATCAAGTCTGCATCTTCGATACTTGCATCTTCATTTTTCTCCTGCCAGTTTGAAATAGCAGAAAGAACTAGTTTCTCAACACGACGAGATGCTTCCTTGTTACTAAACTTCAATATTTGAAGCGCCTTCTCTACTTGCTGACCACGAACTAAATCTGCAACTAATCGCATCTTGCGTGGTGAAGTAGGGCAGTTGTTCAGTTTTGCAAAGGCTACATTACGTTTAGCCTCTTTTCTCTGCTCTGCTTTTTCCTTTTTACGAACTCCCATAGCTTCAATTATTTTTTACCTTTATTTTTTGACCCAGTATGACCTCTAAAAGATCTTGTAGGTGAAAATTCTCCTAATTTATGACCTACCATATTTTCTGTAACATATACAGGAACAAACTGGCGACCATTATGTACAGCTATCGTCTGACCAACAAAATCTGGAGTAATCATCGAGGCTCTAGACCAGGTTTTGATTACAGTCTTTTTGTTAGACTCAATGTTAGCTGCAACTTTCTGCTCTAACTTATAGTGAACGTAAGGTCCTTTTTTTAATGAACGTGCCATATCTTATTATTTCTTTCTACGTTCTACAATATATTTATTACTCGCTTTTGTCTTCGTACGCGTTCTGTAACCTTTAGCAGGTATACCTTTTCTTGAACGTGGGTGACCTCCAGAAGCACGACCTTCACCACCACCCATTGGGTGATCAACAGGGTTCATAACTACTGGTCTTGTACGTGGACGACGACCTAACCAACGCTTTCTACCCGCTTTACCAGATACGATAAGTTGGTGATCACTGTTAGAAACAGCCCCAATGGTAGCCATACAATTCACAAGAATCAAACGAGTCTCACCAGAAGGCAACTTCACAGTTGCAAACTTACCATCACGAGCCATAAGCTGAGCAAAAGCACCAGCACTACGAGCCATAATAGCACCCTGACCAGGACGCAATTCGATACAAGAAATAATAGTTCCCAATGGAATATCAGAAAGAGGAAGTGCGTTTCCAATTTCAGGAGCTACTCCAGATCCAGAAACTACATTCTGATCCACCTGAAGCCCGTTTGGAGCAATGATATATCGCTTCTCACCATCCTGATAGTTCAACAATGCGATAAATGCAGTACGATTTGGATCATACTCTATAGACGCTACTGTTGCAGGAACACCTTCTTTATTTCTTTTGAAATCAATAACGCGATAGCGTTTTTTGTGACCACCACCTTTGTAGCGCATGGTCATTTTACCTTGACTGTTTCTCCCTCCAGACTTTTTAATCGGAGCCAAAAGGCTTTTCTCCGGCTTATCAGTAGTGATGGCGTCAAACCCATTTACTACTCTAAATCGCTGTCCTGGAGTGATTGGTTTTAATTTTCTTACTGACATTTCTTAGTCTTAAATGTTACTATAAAAATCAATCACATCACCTTCCGCCACCTGTACAATTGCTTTTTTAAAGCCTTTTGTTTTACCAGTGATCATACCAGATTTTGTAAACTTGGTATTACGATCTGGGCGAACGTTCATTGTTCTTACTTTAATTACCGAAACACCATAAGCCGCCTCAACAGCGTTTTTAATTTCGATCTTATTCGAACCGGGATTTACTTCAAATGTATAACGGCTGTGTAGCTCGCTATCAGTTGTAGCTTTTTCGGTAATCACGGGTTTTATTAAAATACTCATGTTGTTACTTACTTAAAGTTTGCTCAATTTCTTCTAGAGAACCTTCCAAAAACACTACATTATGAGCATTCATAATTTTGTAAGTGCTTAATTCTGAACTCATTATAACCTCAGAGGTCTTTAAATTGCGTGACGACAAATATACATTATTATTTGAAGCACCCAATACAAATAGAGACTTTTTATTTTCAAGCCCTAAACCAGCCAAAACATTGATAAATTCTTTGGTTTTAGGCGTATCAAAATTGAAGTCTTCAATTACCGTAATTGCATTGTCTTTTGCTTTAAGAGTTAAAGCTGAACGACGTGCAAGACGCTTAAGTCCCTTGTTCAATTTGAAAGAATAGTTACGTGGTCTTGGACCAAACATTCTACCTCCACCTTTAAATACACCAGACTTAATACTACCTGCTCTTGCAGTACCGGTACCTTTTTGTTTTTTGATCTTACGGGTACTACCTGCAATCTCAGCACGCTCCTTAGATTTGTGCGTACCTTGTCTCTTATTAGCAAGGTGTTGCTTTACATCTAAATAAATAGCGTGATCATTAGGCTCTATACCAAAAACAGCATCAGAAAGGTTTGCCTCTCTCCCTGTTTCTTTTCCTTTAATATCAACTACTGCTACTTTCATTACCTTTCAATAATTACATAAGAATTTTTATGACCAGGCACACAACCTTTAACCACAAGCAGGTTCTTTTCAGCAACCACTTTTAAAATTCTTAAATTTTGAACTTTTACTCGCTCATTTCCCATTTGACCCGCCATACGCATTCCTTTGAATACGCGTGCAGGATACGAAGCAGCACCGATAGAACCAGGAGCTCTCAAACGGTTATGCTGACCGTGTGTAGATTGACCAACACCACCAAAACCGTGACGTTTAACAACCCCCTGAAAACCTTTACCTTTTGAAGTTCCCACAACGTCAACAAACTGACCTTCTTTAAAGACATCTACAGTTACTGCATCGCCTAATTTAAACTCTCCTTCAAAGTCCTGGAACTCGACAACTTTACGCTTTGCAACTGTACCTGCTTTCTTGGCATGACCTTGAGCAGCTTTATTTGCAGTCTTTGCGTCATCGAAACCTAACTGAAGGGCACTATACCCGTCAACCTCTTCGGTTCTGACTTGGGTAACAACGCAGGGACCTGCTTCGATAACTGTACACGGAATGTTTTTTCCGTTCTCATCAAAGATGCTGGTCATACCTACTTTTTTTCCAATTAACCCAGACATATTAATTATTATTGATTATTACTAATTTATTTTTTCCTTATTGGCTTTCGCCGAAATAAAAACAGGGTCAAAATACGTTCGACCCTGAATGTATTTTTACCGTTTTTCCCTCGCTCGCAGCTCAGGACATGTAGTTTCCGCAGATGCGGAGAACACTATACTTTAATCTCTACTTCAACACCACTTGGCAATTCAAGCTTCATCAACGCATCAATCGTTTTTGAAGATGAACTATAGATGTCTAGCAAGCGCTTGTAAGAGCTAAGCTCAAACTGCTCACGAGACTTCTTGTTTACGTGAGGTGAACGCAATACTGTAAAGATTTTTTTGTGAGTAGGAAGTGGGATTGGCCCAGTTACTACAGCACCGGTACTTTTTACCGTTTTTACGATTTTTTCAGCAGACTTATCTACTAAGTTGTGATCGTAAGATTTAAGTTTTATTCTGATTTTCTGACTCATTTCTTAGTAAATTAAGCGTTAGCGGTTCCTTTAGCAGCAGCAATTACTTCTTGCGATACGTTAGATGGAGTTTCAGCATAGTGAGCAAATTCCATTGTAGACGTAGCTCGACCAGAAGAAAGCGTACGTAGAGTAGTTACATAACCAAACATTTCAGAAAGAGGCACTAAAGCTTTAACAACTTTTGCACCAGCACGGTCACCCATACTGCTCATCTGACCGCGACGACGGTTAAGGTCACCTACGATATCACCCATATTCTCCTCAGGTGTAATTACTTCAACTTTCATGATAGGCTCCATAACTACAGCTCCAGCAGCTTTAGCAGCAGCTTTAAAACCAAGTTTAGCAGCAAGCTCAAAAGATAATGCATCAGAATCCACAGGGTGGAAAGAACCATCCTTAAGAGTTACTTTCATTGCATCAACTTCGAAACCAGCTAATGGACCATTCTTCATTGCTGCTTTAAATCCTTTCTCTACAGCAGGTATATATTCTTTAGGAACGTTACCACCTTTTACTTCGTTAACGAATTCAAGACCAACTTTTCCTTCTTCTGCAGGTTGAAGCGTAAATACGATATCTGCGAATTTACCACGACCACCAGACTGTTTCTTATAAACCTCACGATGATCTGCAGATCTTGTAATAGCCTCCTTGTACTCAACCTGTGGCTGACCTTGATTAACTTCTACCTTAAACTCACGTCTAAGACGGTCAACAATAATATCCAAGTGAAGCTCACCCATACCAGAAATGATAGTCTGACCAGAAGCCTCATCGGTACGAACCTGGAAAGTTGGATCTTCTTCAGCCAATTTAGCTAAAGCCATACCAAGCTTATCAACGTCTGCTTTAGTTTTAGGCTCAACCGCGATACCAATTACAGGATCAGGGAATTCCATACTTTCTAAAACGATAGGATGCTTCTCATCTGACAAAGTATCACCAGTCTTAATATCTTTAAAACCTACAGCAGCACCTATATCTCCAGCCTCGATATACTCGATAGCATTTTGCTTATTAGCGTGCATCTGATAGATACGAGAGATACGCTCTTTGTTACCAGAACGATTGTTCAATACATAAGAACCAGCATCTAGTCGACCTGAGTAGGTACGGAAGAATGCTAAACGACCTACGAAAGGATCAGTAGCAATCTTAAATGCAAGTGCAGCAAATGGTGCAGTTACATCTGGCTTACGAATTTCTTCTTTTTCAGTATCTGGGTTAATACCTTTAATACCTTCTTTATCCACTGGAGAAGGAAGGTAACGGCAAACTGCATCTAACAAGAACTGAACACCCTTGTTTTTGAAAGCAGAACCACAGATCATTGGGATGATAGACATATCCATTACAGCAGCACGAAGCGCAGCGTGCACCTCATCTTCAGTAATAGAATCTTCATCCTCCATATATTTCTCAAGCAAGTTCTCATCGTAAGCAGCAACCTCTTCGATTAGAAGACCACGATATTTTCTTACTTCTTCTTTTAATTCAGCAGGAATCTCAACAACATCAAAAGTAGCCCCTTGAGTTTCATCATGCCATACTACCGCACGGTTTTTCACAAGGTCAATGATACCTCTAAAGTCAGCCTCATCACCAATAGGAAGAACGATAGGCACTGCATTAGAACCTAGCATTTCTTTAACCTGCTTACAAACCTCAAGGAAGTTAGACCCCTGACGGTCCATTTTGTTTACAAAGCCCATACGCGGTACTTTGTAGTTATCAGCAAGCCTCCAGTTGGTTTCAGACTGTGGCTCAACACCATCAACCGCACTAAATAAGAATACAAGACCATCAAGAACACGTAAAGAACGGTTTACCTCTACAGTAAAGTCAACGTGTCCCGGAGTGTCGATAATGTTAAAGTTATAATCTTTAGTATCAGGAAGTGGCTTAGCATTTTCCATTGGAAACTTCCAGGTACAAGTAGTAGCAGCCGAAGTAATGGTAATACCACGCTCCTGCTCCTGCTCCATCCAGTCCATAGTTGCCGCACCATCATGTACTTCACCTATTTTATGGCTTACACCGGTATAATAAAGTATACGCTCTGTTGTTGTGGTTTTACCCGCATCAATATGAGCCGCGATACCTATGTTTCTAGTAAATTTTAAATCTCTTTGTGCCATTTTTTTTTAGAATCTAAAGTGAGAGAATGCTTTGTTAGCTTCCGCCATCTTATGAGTATCTGTACGCTTCTTAACAGCAGCACCTTCTTCTTTTGCAGCAGCAAGAATTTCTGCAGCAAGCTTAGACGCCATTGATTTCTCGTTGCGTTTACGCGCATAGCTAATCAACCATTTCATCGCAGTAGAAATCTTACGATCTGGTCTGATTTGCATTGGGATTTGAAAAGTAGCACCACCTACTCTACGGCTACGCACTTCTACGTGAGGCATAACATTAGAAAGTGCATCTTTCCAAATTTCAAGAGCTGTTTTTTCGTCGTTGTTTTTCTTTTCTTCTACAACATCCATTGCATCGTAGAAAATTTTAAAGGCTACCGACTTCTTACCGTCCCACATCATCATGTTCACAAAACGTGTAACCAACTGATCGTTAAAACGTGGATCTGGCAAAAGTGGTCTTTTTTTGGCCTGTCTTTTTCTCATTTCTGTGTTTGTTAAATGTTAATCGTTAATCGTTATTCGTCAAAAGTTTTACCTTCAACAGTTAACAGTTAACAGTTTACTTTTTAGGGCGTTTTGCACCATACTTAGAACGACGTTGTAGTCTTCCCTGAACACCTGCGGTATCCAAAGCTCCACGTACAATGTGATATCTAACACCTGGCAAATCTTTTACCCTTCCGCCTCTTACCAATACTATCGAGTGCTCTTGTAAATTGTGACCCTCACCACCGATGTAAGCGTTTACCTCTTTACCGTTAGTCAATCTAACACGGGCAACTTTACGCATAGCCGAGTTAGGTTTCTTAGGCGTAGTGGTATACACACGGGTACAAACCCCGCGGCGTTGTGGGCACGAATCCAAAGCAGCCGATTTACTCTTCTTGGTCATCTTGGCTCTTCCTTTTCGTACTAATTGTGAAATTGTTGGCATAATTTCTTTTACCTAAATTATAATTATTCTAATAGCCCCTTTTCTAAGGGCTTGCAAAGGTATAAAATAATTTATGTAAATCAAGTTATAAATCATTAATTTTCAAAGGTATTTTAAAGAGCCCTTTCAACTTTCAACTTATCTATTTAAAAACTTCAACATCAGCTCCCACAAGAATGACTTACAAATCATTAAGTATCCTGCTCTTTATATATGTAAGTTTCCCTGCTCTGGGTCAAGCGCAAAAGATACATTTAGACATAAAATCTACAAATCAAAGAATAGACAGTATCGCATCAATCTACTTTCAGGAAAGATATTTTGAAAACAAAAACAAATTATTAGAGTCATTAAATAAAAGCAAAGAGTCATTATTTAACAACGGATATTTCAAACACCGATTAATTAATTTAAAACCTAGTCAAGATTCGATTTATAGTATACAGTTTTTCCCGGGCAGAAAGACTGAAATCATCAAATTAAAGTTCAAATCAGATCTAGTCAAGTCAAACGCAAAGATTCTCAAAATTGAAACCGATTCTACTCATATATATATAAGACCAAATAAACTAAAGGAAGTATTAGAGAAATTTGTCGAATTAGACACAAGAAATGGAAGACCACTTAGCAATTACTCAATTTCAAATTTTGAAATTTCACAAGACACAGCCCGAGCTAAACTCAGCATCAATAACATATCCTCAAGGCGTATAACCGAAATATTGATTAAAGGATACGAACAATTTCCCAGGAGCTACCTAAGATATTTTGCTAATTTTAAGGAAGATCAACTTTTCAATGAAAAAGAACTAACTCGAAGCCTAAAAAAACTAAGTCAGATCCCCTTCATAACAACAACCAAAGAACCAGAAGTACTCTTCAAAAATGATTCAACAAGTATATACCTATATATAGAGAAGAGAAATGCTAATCAGTTTGAAGGCTTTCTCGGGTTTGCATCGAAAGAAGACAACACAGGCCTTCGACTCAATGGAAATTTAAACTTGAAGCTTAACAATACTTTAAATTATGGCGAAAGTTTAAACATTCATTTTCAAGGAAATGGAGACAGCCAACAACAGCTCAAAGCATCCATTCGAATGCCCTATATTTTGAAATCCGCATTAAGCTTTACACCCAGCTTACGCCTTTTTAGACAAGACAGTAGTTTTTCGACTAGCCAAACTAGCCTAAAGTTAGATTACACAAAATCAACCAACCTCCTATTAAATACATCGGCAAATTTCATAAAGTCCAGTCAGTTACAGACAAGCAACAACCTAAATAAAATTGAAAACTTTAGTAAAACAGTTATTTCAACCGGTCTGGAATATCAAAATATCACAGAATTCGATCCACTATTTCTCACCAATTACATTAACCTATCAATTGGGTTTGCAAGTAGAAAAACAGCGAGTTCAGAATCCACACTTAATCAACTCTTAATCAATACAGAAAGCTCTTACTCAATTAACCTCTCTAACAAACACTCTATTTATCTTAAAAACAATACATCCTACTTAAGCCCAAAAAACCTCTATTTAAATGAACTATCGCTATTTGGAGGAATGCAAACCATACGAGGCTATAAAGAAAACTCGATTTATGCTTCATTCTTCTCCTCGATTCAAACCGAATACCAATTTAAACCAGTCAATAGCATTATTTTAAATACTGTTTTTGACGCAGCCTACTACGAGAATCCAGTAAATGACAATTCAGATTTAATATATGGAATTGGTATTGGAGGAAGTGTATTCACAAAAGCCGGATGGTTAAGTATAAATATCGCTACACCATTCAGTATCAACGACAAAGGTAAATTCTCAAATCCTGTTTTACATATATTGTTTAAATCATTATTTTAAATTCAAAAAAACAACTATACAACAGATAGTATTGGGATATAATTACAAATTTAACTTAAATTAACTTTTTTTTTGTTTATTAAAATTATTTGCATTTTAGCTACAGCTAATTTAAATTAATAAAAACATGAAAAAACAATAACTTGGACTACTAGTACTATTTCTAGTACTAGTTGTGCAATTTGCAGTTGCACAAACAAAAACAGTAACCGGTACAGTTACAGACGACACCGGCCTTCCATTACCTGGTGTTAACGTTGTTATTTCAGGCTCTACAGTTGGCACTCAAACTGACTTCGATGGACTCTATTCAATCGAAGCTACTCAAGTTGACGTACTTTCATTTAGTTTTGTAGGTTTTCAATCTCAGGACATTACAGTTGGAGCCTCAAACACAATCATTGTTACTTTGCAATCTGGAGAAACTCTCGACGAAGTAGTAGTAACAGGTGTTGCAGGAGCAACCAGCAGAAAAAAACTTTCTGTAACAGTAAATAAAGTTTCTGCGGAAGCTATTGAGCAAGTACCAGCTACTTCAGCAGCAAGCGCACTTCAAGGTAAAGTAGCCGGAGTAGCTGTAAACAATCTCGGTAGACCAGGTCAAGGAGCCAACATTATCTTAAGAGGTGCTACTAACTTCTACGGTTCACAAGAGCCATTAATTATCTTAGACGGAGTATTTGTTGAAGGTGGACTTTCAGATATAAATGTACAGGATATTAAATCTTTTGAAATTGTAAAAGGTGCATCTGCTTCTTCTCTTTACGGTTCTCGTGCTGGTAATGGGGTTATTGTTATTACAACTAAAAAAGGTCAGCTTGGACGTACAGATATTACGGTAAGATCAGAAATAGGATTTAGTGAAATCACAAATTTCATTACAACTAACAGATCACACGGTTATCAACTAGCTTCAGACTGGGAGAACTTCAAAGGCCAATACACCAAATACGAAGGTGTAACTTACCCAGCAGGTTATCAAAGTGTTTATGCCGCATCTGGACACCCAACTGCTCCAACAGGAGCAAGAATACCTGAAGATGATGGATATTCAGACAATCCTTTCGGTGTTTATAGAAATTTTCAAGATATGTTCTTCAAAACAGGAACTCAAAAGAATTTCTATACATCAATCTCCAATGGTAGCGAAAAATCAAGAGTTTTCTTTTCTTTTGAAAATTTAGATTCTGAGGGTGTATTGGTAGAAACTGGTGGATACGAGCGCTCTAGTTTCAGATTAAATGCAGACTACAATCTCTTTGATTGGTTAACATTCTCATCCAACAACAACTTCATCAATATCACAGACAACACTCCGGGTGGTACGGCTGATATTTACCGTATTATCAATCGACTTTCTCCAGACGCAAATATTATGCTTGACAACCCTGATGGGCAACCCTATTATTTTAAGCCTGATCCTTGGGAAAATGAAATTGACAACCCTCTTTATTCTTTGTATGCACCTAAACGTCAATCACTTCAACAACGTTTCTTAGGATCTTACAATTTAAATGCAAAATTCACTTCGTTCTTAAATCTTGATCTTGAATATGCATTTGAAAGTGATAATAACAGATATACCAGCTATAGTAAATATGAGACTTTTCAGGCTGATGGATCTGACATTGGTTTTGGTTACTCTAAAGATTCGCTATACAAGTTTAGCGCAAACCAACTTGCACAAAAACTTCAGAGTACATTTAATTTCAGCGAAGAATTTGGAGAGCTGGATGTAAATGCAAAAGTTAGCTATCTTATAGAAGATAGTGACTATGAAAATTTCACGGGCTCTGGTGCTGACTTCCTTTACAGAGATCTACCTACATTGGACAATTTTGATCCAAGCACAATTTCTGTATCATCAGATCAACAAACTGAAAGAGCACAAAACGTTTTCTTAATTGGAGGCCTTATTTTCAAAGACCGTTATATTGTTGATGCATTATATAGACGTGATGGCTCTTCATTATTTGGAGCAAATTACAAGTGGAGAGGATATCACAGACTTTCTGTGGCTTATCGTATTTCTGAAGATTTCAAAATACCTGGCGTAAATGAAATGAAAGTGAATTTTGCTTATGGAACCGCTGGTCAAAGACCAGGATTTAGCTGGCAATATGAGCAAGCTGCATTAGGAGGAGGTAACCTTAGCACAAACCGTATTGCAGGTAACCCAGACCTAAGACCATCAACTACGACTGAAAAAGAATTAGGTCTTTCTATGGCATTCTTAGATAGCAGAATTACCCTAGAAGCTGTATATTCTAATCAGGTTACCACAGACCAATTTATGCTAGTTAGCCTATTTGCCCCTGCAAATGCTGGTAAAAACAGACAATGGCAAAACGTTGGTGATTTAGAGGCAGACACCTATGAAGTAGCTTTAAACGCTAACATAATCGAAAAGGGTGATTTCAAATGGAATTTTGGTGCAAACTTCGCAAAGAGTAGTAATAACATCACTAAATTAAATGCACCTGAACAGCAAGTTGGTCCAGACGCATTATTCCTATTACTTGAAAACACTGAATTTGGATCTATGTGGGGTCGTGTATTCGTACAGGATTTAGCTACAATGGAAAATCAGTTACCAGCAGGAGCTTCGATTTCTGATTATTCTGTAAACAGCGATGGATATGTTGTTCAGACTTCTACAATTAGAACACAAGATGAAGCAGCAATCATAAAAGTTGATGAATCTGGAACACCTGTTTTTGAACAAATTGGTAACCAAAACCCAGATTTCAGAGTTGGCCTAACTTCAAATTTCTCCTATAAAGACTTCAGCCTTTATATGCTTTGGGATTGAAAACAGGGCGGAGACATCTATAATAGAAACAGACAGTGGTTAACTATCAGCGAGCCCACAGATATTGTAGATCAAGCAGGCAAACCAGAAGATGAGAAAAAAACCATCAAATATTATGGTTCGTTATATGACGTAAATCAAAACAACGGTTTCTGGGTTGAAGATGGCTCGTTTGTAAAACTTAGAGAAATCTCATTAAGTTATGACTTAACTAAAAAATTATTAGATCAGATTGGATTCTTGAACCAAATTAAGCTGAGCCTAATAGGACGAAATTTACTAACCTTTACAAAGTATAAAGGTTGGGATCCTGAAGTTCAGAATTATAGCGGAGACACACAGCAATATTTTTTAGTTGACTATAGTGTTTATCCAACGCAGACCAATTATTCTTTTGCTTTGCAACTTAAATTTTAAAAAAAATGAAAAGAGAAATGAAAACACTATTTAAACATTTAGGAATTTGCCTGTTTCTATTTATGGCTTCTTGCGATATAGAGACAGATTTAGATGTTGAGAATTTGGAAAATCCAAATGATGAAATCTTAACATCAGACCCAATTGCACTGGAAGCGAAAGCAGCAACATTATTTAAAAACTGGTAGATGAGGAACACAAGTACCGTGGCTCCAGGATTTGCAATGAATACAATGGCAGATGTATCAACCTGTTCCTGGGGTAACTTTGGAATGAGAGATTTATCTAGCGAGCCACGCATTGCTTTTAACAACTCAGTATCTTATGGCAACAATGTAACCAACTCGTATTTCAACTCACTGTATTCAGTATTGTTCGATGCTAATACAATAGCAGCTGCAGTAGATAACGGCACTGAGTTTACAAATCCTGCATTAGTGGAGGCAGTGGCTAAATTCGGACAGGCTTTAGCTATAGGATACAATGCCTTAAATTTCGATGTTACTTATTTATCAGATGAAACCGGAGCCATTGGAGAAGGTCCTGCTGATCATGAGACTGCTTTGGCATTCGCTCTTGAAAAATTAGATGAAGCAATTGCAATCGCTAAAGGCAACTCTTTTACAGTACCTACAGAGTGGTTTCCGGGTAATTCAATGAGCAATACAGATTTCGCTAAACTGTTAAATAGTTTCGGTGCTCGTCTACTAGTTATGAATGCACGTAACAGCTCAGAAGATGCAACCACAGATTGGAATAAAGTTAAAACTTACGCAGAAGCGGGAATTACGAGTGATTTTAGTATCCTACACGACGATGTAAACTGGTATGATTTATTTAAGACATACTTAGTTTACCCAGGTTGGGCGCGTATTGACTTATATGTAATTAATATGATGGATCCTGATTATCCAGATTATTGGCCAACTGGAGCCACTATTCTACCGGAAGCAAATTCTGAGGACGCAAGATTAGAAAGTGATTTCTCTTATTTAAATAGTCAAAGTTTTAGACCAGAAAGAGGTACTTATCACTATAGTTCCTACAGATATTCAAGATTTGACGACTATATTTCTGCTTGGACGATTCCAACAATAGAATTAGCGGTTGCAGAAAACGATATGTATAAAGCGGAAGCCTACCTTAATCTGGGACAGCTGAGCGCAACTGCAAAAGTTATTAATGAGGGTACGCGTAGCACGAGAGGAGAATTACCTGCTATTGCTGCAACGGCAACTGAAATAGCTGCAGCTATACATTACGAAAGAGTTGTTGAACTGGGACTAAATTCACCTGGCTTAGCTTTCTATGAAATGCGTAAAGAAAATTTACTTCAAGAAGGAACTCTTTTACACTTCCCAATTCCAGGAAAAGCACTACAAGCAATCCCTGCCGAGTACTATACCTACGGAGGTACTTCTGGTGAAGCAGGTGCAGACTACTCCTCTGGAGGGTGGAGATAAAAATTTGATTAAACCTAAATACCAGTAATTTTTAATTTAGCCCGAGAGCTGCTCAATGTTGAGCAGCTCTTTTTCTTAAAGAATGTTTACTATTTAAAAATGAGATATTTAATCAGCTCTAAATATAATCAAGCGACTCAATTGAATTCACTATACGCCAAGGATTTATAAAATTTATTTAAAGAAGTGAAGACAATACGCAAACGTTAGGGCATCTTCAATTAAACATTAAAACCTCAATAATTATTAACATATAAACAATGAAATTCGAGAATCAATGAATTTTATTTAAGGCATAATCGAAAATTTTATAATCTATAAATTGTTTCTTTAGTATAATTTTCACATATTCGCAACCGGCTAATTCAAATAAATATTAAACATGAAAACTAAATTTAGTGGATTACTGACGCTATTCTTTGCGTTGGTAGTGCAAATTGCATTTGCACAAACAAAAACAGTTACCGGTACGGTAACCGATGGAAGTGGGGTCCCACTACCTGGAGTAAATGTTGTTGTCGAGGGCACTTCGACAGGAACACAAACAGATTTTGATGGTAATTATTCAATTTCTGCTGCACCTGGTGATGTCCTTACTTTCTCTTATGTAGGTTTCAGCAACAGTTCTGTAACTATAGGAGATGCTGCTTCTTACAATGTAAGCTTAACAGCAGGAGAATCTCTTGACGAAGTTGTTGTAACAGCACTTGGTATTAAGAGAGACAAAAAGAGTCTTGGTTATGCACAACAAACAGTTGAGGGTGAAACTATGGCCAAAGCTAGAGAACTTAACGTAAACAACGCTCTTGCTGGTAAAGTAGCTGGGGTTCAGTTTGCTGGTGCTCCTAGTTCTGGTTTTGGTAACTCAAACATTCGTTTACGTGGTAACACGGGTGTTCTTTACATCGTAGACAACATTAAAGTAGACAATCCTTCAGACATTATTACTGAAGATATCGCTGATATGTCTGTACTTAAAGGTGCTGCTGCTACTGCACTTTACGGCCCACAAGGTAGAAACGGGGTTGTAATTATCACAACTAAAACTGCTAAAGCTGGTCAAAGTTCAATCGCTGTAAACTTTAGTACAGCTGCAGAAGACGTTTACATTTTACCAAACTACCAAAATGAGTACGGTGGTGGTTACAGCCAGGAATTCAACACTTTTTCTTACAGACCAGGTGAAGATCCAGATAGCTGGGCAGCATTCGACGGCCAATCAATGGTAGAATATTATGCAGATGAGAGCTGGGGACCTCGTATGGAAGGCCAAATGGTAAGACATTGGGATTCTTGGATTCAAGGAACTCCTGAATTTGGTGAATTAAGACCATTTTCTCCAAACCCAGATAACGTACGTGATTTCTTTGAAACCGGGATTACTACAAACACTAGTGTAACATTTACCAAAGGTGGTGAAGATTTTTCTGTAAGAGCTTCTCTTGCACGTATCGACCGCTCAGGTGTTATTCCAGATTCAAAACGTGCGACTGTACAAGGATCTATTAGTGCTACAATGGATCTTAGTGATAAGCTTAGTGCTTTTGCGAATGTTAACTATCAAGATAGAAGAACTTCAAACTTTCCTGACAACGGTTACGGAAACATCGCTTCTAACTTCAACCAGTGGTGGCAAAGACAATTAGACATTAACCGTCTAAAAGATTATGTACGTAATGGTAACGTTGTATCTTGGAATATTAACAGCCCTAGAAATACTTCACCATTATACTGGGACAGCCCTTATTTCATAGCAAATGAGACTGACAACCCACAAACCAAAAACGCATTTTACGGAAGATTTGGTTTAAACTACGATATCATTGATGGCCTAGATGCTAGTGTTGAAGTTCGTAAAACTTTAAACACGTATGAGAGCACAAACCAATTTGGATTTGGAGGTCTTGGCTTACCTTTTTACTCTGAATCTGAAAGCACTACAGGTACTGACGAATTCTTTGGTATACTTAACTACCAAACAGATCTTACAGATTTCTTAGACTTAAGTGCAAGTGTTGGGGTTGAATCTTATGACTACAACGGTAAATCTATCTATGCCACAACAGAAGGTGGTTTATCTGCAACTGGCTTTTATAGCTTAAACACTTCTATTGACAGACCTACAGTATCTAGCAATAAGACTAACTTTGGACGACGTTCGACCTTTGCAAAAGCTTCTGTTGGATTTAAGGATATGGTGTATGTTGACGGTACTGCTCGTTTAGACTGGCAATCAACTGCAAATGCAGAAGATAACAGAGTTGAGACTTATGGTCTTTCTGGTAGTTTCATTTTCAGCCAGTTACTTCCTAGTAATGGAGTACTTTCATTTGGTAAATTAAGAGCGAGTTTAGCTGAGGCGCCTTTCTTCCCAGATCCATATGCAATTGTAGAAACGTATTCAGTTGGAACTCCATATGGTAACTACGGTAAATTATCTGTTAAAGGACAATTACCAAATCAAAACTTAATAGGTGGTGTACGTAGTGAATATGAATTCGGTGTTGAAACTAAATTTTTAAATGGTCGTATCGGTTTTGATGCAACTTATTTCAACAAAGTTGATGATCAATTACCTGTAGGTGTATCTTTAGATCCATCAACTGGTTATACTTCGTTCCTTACCAACTCAGGAAAACAAACGTACAAAGGATGGGAACTAGCTCTTAGCGTTATCCCAATTCAAACACAGGATTTCTCTTGGGATTTATCTGTTAACTTAGCTACTTTAACTCGTACAGTTAATAAAATTGCAGATAACTCAACCACAAACGTTCTTTCGACTTCCTGGAGAGGTCTTCAATTACAAGAGCGTGAAGGTGAAGAATGGGGATCATTATATGGTCGCGCTTTCCGCAGAGACGATGCAGGAAACATCTTACTTTCTAGCACAGGAGCTCCTCGTTATGATACCGATCAATACCTGGGTAACTTACTTCCAGACTTTACTGGTGGGGGTACGACTAATGTTAGATACAAGAACTTTAGCTTAGGATTAGACTTTGACTTCCAGAAGGGTGGTAGCATCTTCTCTGTAACTAGAATGTTTAACGCTTACTCTGGTTTAGGAACTGAAACCGTTGGTAACAACGCATTAGGTAACCCACTTCGTGATCCAATTACCGGTGGTTCTTCTGGCACTGCTGTATCTGCAGCTCAAGCTGGTGCAGATTCAGGAGGGGTTCTTATTTCTGGTGTAGATGAAACCACAGGAGAGCCTGTTAGCTACTATGTTGAAGCTCAGACTTACTTTGGTAGACTTTTTGCTCTACACGAAAACTGGATCTACGATGCTTCTTATTTCAAATTAAGACAAGCACGTTTAGACTATACTGTTCCTAGCGAGTGGTTAGAAAACACGTTTATCTCTAAAGCTAACATTGGTGTATTTGCCAGCAACCTTTGGTTAATCTATTCTTCTGTTGACGGCGTTGACGTTTCAGAAATTGAAGATAACAACCAAACAGGTTATGGATGGACAGAAGGTGGACAGTCACCAAATACCAGAACTATTGGTATTAACTTGAATGTATCGTTTTAAAAAATTTAAAAAATGAAAAGAATATTTTTAACTAAAGTATCTTTCATCGTACTGCTATTGGCTTTCGCATCTTGTGAAACATCAGACTTTGGAGATATTAATCAAAACCCTAATGAGCCTAGTGATCCGGTTCTTGCAAGTTTATTTGCAAACACACTTGGCCCAATTAGCGACATAGTAGGTGCAACAACTCCTAACTTGTATGTTCAATACTTTGCTAACGGACAGTATCCTGAAGAATCACAATACCAAACATTAAACTGGGATACATCAGGTTTATACGCATCACTTACTGATATTAAGAAAATAATTGACCTTAATACTGATGAAGCAACTCGTGAAGATGCGGCTGCCGGTAATGCATCAAATGCAAATCAAATAGCTGCAGCAACCATTCTTAAAGTATATTATTTTGAACTAATGACTTACAGATGGGGTAGACTTCCTTATACTGAAGCATTACAAGGTATGGAAAACCAGTACCCTGCATACGACTCACAAGAAACGATCTATACAGGTCTTTTCAATGAGCTAGATATGGCTTTAGATATGATCGAAGCTGGAGCAGGTCCTAATGGAGATTACCTTTTTGAAGGTGATATGGACAGATGGGAATCTTTTGGTCAGACTCTTAAAATGATGATGGCATTGAGATTATCAAATGCTAACCCAACATTAGGTAGAACTAAATTCAACGAGGCTTTAGGAAATGTGATTTCTTCAAACGCTGAGAACTTTTTCTATCCATACTTAGCTCAGGAAACTAATGACAACCCTTGGGAAGATAGATTCTTAGCACCTAACTTCAGACGTGATTATATGGTGAGCGATGTATTTGTTAACGCTCTTATTGGTAGTGGAACTGATACAGCACCTGAGGATCCAAGACTTCCTATGATGGCTGAGCCTGCTGAAACAAGTGGAACTTATGTAGGAGCTTTCTATGGTGAATCTAATGATGCAACTGATGATTACTCTTTCATCACTGAAGACGTAATTTACAATCAAACTGCTCCACTTTACATCTTTACCTATTCTGAAGTTCTTTTCGCTCGAGCTGAAGCTGCTCACTTAGGTTGGACATCAGAAGATGCTGAAACTCTATATGAAGATGCCATCGCAGCTTCTATGGATCAGTGGGGAGTTGCTGCTGCAGATCAAACTGCTTATATCGCTGCTAATCCTTATACAGGACCAGAATCTATAGGTTATGAAAAATGGGTATCTCTTTACTTACAAGGCTATGAGTCTTGGGCTGAGTGGAGAAGACTTCGTGCAATGGGTTACGAAAAAGAACTAACCCCTCCTGCAGAAATGCTAAGTAACGCTACTGGCATTCCAGACAGACAAGCTTACTCTTCTACTGCATCAGCTTTAAATAAAGAAAACTATGATGCTGCAATTGCAGCTCAAGGTCCAGATGCACTTAATACTTTAATCTGGCTTTTTGAATAAGCATTGATTTAGTGTTTAAATATCAATGGGTGGACTTAAATGTCCACCCATTTTTATTTTATCCACTTTAAAATCGCCCACAATAAAAAATATTTCCTTAAGTTGTATACCTAAACCTTTAGGTACAGATTATTAGAAAACACTTAAATAATTACTATGAAAAAAATCCTAATCTTAATACTAAGCGTATATTCTACAATTGCATTCTCTCAAAATGCAACTAACTCCGGAACACTTGCTGACGGTGTACGTGTAGAACGCGGTAAATTTGAAGGAACTCCCTATTACACCGAAAACTGGTTTACAGGTTACGGTATTTTAGAGAATGGTACCAAAACAAATACCTATCAATTAAACTACGAGATCAATCAAGACCAATTACTTTATCAACCGACGGTTGGTAATATTCTTGCTCTATTAGATTCAGACTTTATTGGATTTGTAATCAACTCAGCTGAAGGTGCCATATTATTTACTAAATCAGATCGCTTCAGTTATTCTGATAAATCTCCTAAAATGAAGTATGTGCGTGTGTACAACCCATCATCACCATCTATCTTAATTGAATATTCAAAAGAAATTGACGACCCTAACCGTGGAGGCTGGACTTCAAGCAGTCAAAATACGTTAAACGCTGAGTTTAAAGAAGAATCAAATATTTACATCAAAAATTCAAGCGGATCTTTTGAAAGAATTAAACTTAAAAGTAAAGACGTATTAGATATTTACAGTACTGTACCTAATCTGAAAGAATATTTAAAAGAAAATAAAATTAAGGAAATGGAAGACCTGGTAAAAGCTATGGATTACATCAACAGCAATTCTTAAAAAAAGTGTTCATTTAAAACCACCCAATCGGGTGGTTTTTTTATTTATAGAATATCCTAAAACAACACTACCTTTGCGGCTATGTCAAAAACAACTCATATTTACGGCACCAGAGCTATTATAGAAGCTATAAACGCCGGTAAAGAAATCGGAAAGATTTATCTTCAAAAAGGTATCAACAATCCACTTTTTAAAGAACTGGAATTACTTACCAGAGACCACGGTATTTCAACCTCGTATGTACCTCAGGAGAAATTATATAAACTTTCTGATCAAAATCACCAGGGAGCCATTGCAACCATCTCCCCTATTCAATTTGCAGATTTTGAGGCTACCGTAGAAGCTGTATTAATGAGCGATAAACCGGGCTTATTTCTTTTGCTAGATCAGCTTACTGATGTGCGTAACTTTGGGGCAATCATTCGTACCGCAGCATGTACGGGAGTTGATGCGATTATAATTCCTAAATCAGGCGGTGCTCCTGTAACAGATGATACTGTAAAAACATCAGCTGGTGCAATTTTCAACATTCCTATCTGTAAAGTTGATCATATAAAAGACGCTATCTTCTATCTACAGGGATCAGGTGTTAAGGTCGTTGCAGCAACTGAAAAAACTGAGGATTCTGTTTTCGACTTAGACTACACCCAATCTACTGCTATAGTTATGGGAAGCGAAGGTAAAGGTGTAACAGCCGGCGTTCTCAAACTTGTTGATCACAAGGCCAAGCTTCCAATGACCGGAAACATCAGTTCACTAAACGTTTCAGTAGCATGTGGAGCATTTTTGTATGAAGTGGTAAGACAACGGCGTTAGCTTTCCAAGTCCTCGATTTCGTCTTCTTCCTCTGTTGGATCAATAAAATTTCCGTTGGCATCAAACTGACGCAAGAAAGGATCTTCCTCTTCCTTGAAATTTTCAGATTCCCAAACGTATTTGGTGGGCCTTGCTATCTTTGACTTGATCATAAAAGCTAAGATTGTCCCAGACAAAAATCCGCTTAAATGCCCTTCCCAACTCATTCCTTCCTGTAAAGGCATAGTTCCCCAAATCAAACTTCCGTAGAGGAAAACAACGATAAGCGAAAAGGCGGTAAGTCGAAAATTCTTAGACCAGATACCTTTAAAAAATAAAAAAGCGGCAAGACCATAAACCACTCCGCTAGCACCAATATGATACGCTTCACGGCCTATTACCCAGGTACCCACACCAGCGCCAAGAATTATAATCACTAGGACCTTCCAGGCAACTTCCCTGTAGAAATAGAATAATCCGCCTGTTAACACTACAGCGGGCACCGTATTATGCCAAAGATGACTAAGATCGGAATGTATAAAGGGAGAAAAGAATATACCAACAATTCCTTTCAGAGTTCTTGGTAAAACTCCGTAAGGGGTGAAATTGAATCCAAATTTTAATTCAAACCAAAAAACCAGCCATATCAAGAGTGCAAATGCCAAAGGCACCCAGACTACTTCAGGCGTAAATCTCAAAGATGCTTTGGTTGAACTCTCAGACATTAGGTTTTTCAGTTTACAATCTCATTCAAATCAGCAATTCTTCAGCCAAAATCATAAAGTAAGAAATACTGTCAGTTAATCTCTGATATTTAAATAATTTTGAATTATGAATGCACCACTTGCAGAACGATTACGTCCAAAAAATCTTGATGACTATTTAAGTCAGGAACATCTGGTAGGCGATAAAGGCTCGCTTACTTCAGCCATCAAATCGGGTATTATCCCATCCTTAATTTTGTGGGGACCTCCAGGTGTGGGTAAAACTACTCTGGCATCGATAATTGCCGAAGAATCGAAACGCCCATTCTATACACTTAGTGCGATAAATAGCGGGGTTAAAGATGTTAGGGAAGTTATTGATAAAGCGAAACAAGCCGGCGGACTTTTTACGCAGAAAAATCCGATTCTGTTTATTGATGAAATTCATCGTTTCAGCAAATCGCAACAAGACTCCTTACTTGCAGCAGTTGAAAAGGGTTGGGTAACGCTTGTAGGTGCCACTACCGAAAACCCATCATTTGAAGTAATCCCGGCACTCCTGTCCCGGTGTCAGGTTTACGTCTTGAATCCATTTTCTGCAGACGACTTAAGAGCGCTTTTAAAGCGCGCAATGACTCAAGACAGTATTTTATCTAAAAAGAATATTAAACTGGACGAGACTGAAGCATTGCTTCGCATAAGCGGAGGGGATGCTCGTAAACTGCTCAACATTTTTGAGTTGATTGTAACCACCGAGTCTTCAAATGAAGTGGTTGTTGACAACGCAATGGTTCAACAAAAGGTGCAGCAAAATACAGTAATGTATGACAAAACCGGAGAGCAGCACTATGATATCATTTCGGCTTTTATAAAATCGATTCGCGGGAGCGACCCCAATGCAGCAGTTTATTATTTGGCTAGAATGATTGAAGGTGGTGAAGACCTCAAATTTATAGCTCGCCGTCTCATTATCTTGGCTTCCGAAGATATAGGCAATGCAAATCCTACAGCTTTGGTTATTGCTACCAATTCGTTTACAGCAGTAACAACAATAGGCTATCCCGAAGCCCGAATTATATTAAGTCAGTGCGTTACCTATCTTGCTACCTCTCCCAAAAGCAACGCCTCCTATATGGCGATAAATAAAGCTCAGCAACTGGTTAAGCAAACCGGAGATTTACCCGTACCACTTGCATTACGCAACGCGCCAACCAAGCTTATGAAAGAATTAGGCTATGGTGAGGAATACAAGTATTCTCATGACGGGGCAGGCAATTTTATCGCTCAGGAGTTTTTACCCAAAGACATTGCAAATCAAAAATTATACGACCCCGGAAATAATGCCCGCGAAGAAGGCATTCGTAAATTTTTGAAAAATCGCTGGGGTTCTAAATACGACTACTAGCTATTAGTTTTTAGAGAAAACCATTTTCACAAGACCAGAAACACCTTTAATTTCACGTTCTACCGTAAAAACACTGCCATCATAATAACCAATACCGGTAAATTGAGAAGTACTTACAAGATACGAACCATTGGAAGTTTTGGTGGCTGTTCCTATTTTAGAATTTCCTTCATAGACATCAAAACCAATTCCTGACGGAGTTAAACTGTAACTGCCATCTTCACTTACAAGCTTTGCTTCACTATGAACCTCAACAGTAGCAGGCACAGATTTTTCAACCACCTCAAGCTCTTCTTTTACTATTGTAGAACCATTTTTAGGAACTGCCGACACTTTTACCGTTTTAACTTCAGGAGCTGATTGCTGCATGGTTTTACGAGCTTCAGGGATTAACTCTTTGGAATTCTCAGTAATCTCAGCACGCTCTACAATTGCATCAGAATAGGTGTAACCCAAATCTTCTAATCCTTCAAAGGCTTTCCTAAAAGCTTCCTGATGCCCGGCTTTAAATTCTTTAATCTTACTTTTTCCTTCTGGCAATGTAAATACTTCCTGCCCACGACAGTTCACAAGTTTAATCACCGCTTTAGTTGACAAAAACCCGGTAACATCTGCACGAGCGTAAAGTGTATTACAGCCCGATTCATTGATATCTGCAGGCATTTCTTCGTTTTCCATGTAAGCATCAAAACCGTACTTAATAAATAAGAATCGTGTTAAAGCATTCAAATCGTACTCACCTGCTTCTTTTTGAAAATCGAATCGCTGGGGTACAACTATATATTTATAATCTCCCAGTTCCTGTGCCTGAAGTCCAATTACACTCAATAATGCGAATACCAATAAACAGATGCTCTTCTTCATAATTCTATGCTCTTTATAGCCTTTTGATTTTTAATAAAATTTGGTGTAGAAGATAAAAAACTAATAGATTTTATCCCTTTTATAAATATACTTTAACAGCCTCAATCTGTTCTACAACACGTTCCCCAGATTTAAAATTTTCTTTGTGGTAGTTAAAAAAAATAGTTTGCATTCCAATGTTTTGAGCGCCTAGAATATCTGCCTCGTAGGTATCTCCTACCATTACACTCTCTTCTATACTTGCACCTGCAACCTCTAACGCGTGATGAAATATCTTAGGATCGGGTTTCTTCACTCCTACTGCCTCACTACTTGTAACGGTTTTAAAGTAATGATCAATTTTTGAATTTTTCAACTTGAGGTGTTGTACTTCCTCAAAGCCATTAGTAATAATATGCAACTGATATGCATCCTTTAGATCTTCTAAAAGCTGTAAAGTGCCTTCAAAAAGATAATTGTATCTAGGCAAATAATCAATATAATCTGTAGAAAGTCTATTGATTAAAAAATCATCAATAGCAACATCAAGTTGGTCAAAACTCTTTTTAAGCCTCCCATACCTCAGTTGTTCTTTGGTCACCCGTGCTTCGCGGTAGTATTTCCAGTATTCCTGATTTATAGGTTTATAGACTTCTAAAAAATCAAATACCGGAACACTTATCTTATTCTTTTCAAAAATTTCCTGAAAGGTAAGTTCTGAATTGCGGTCAAAATCCCAAAGGGTATGATCCAAATCAAAAAAAACGTGTTTTATTCCCTCTAGTTTATGCATTAACAAGTTCTCTAAAAAATTGTTTCCACTGGCCTTGATCCTGCCCTCTTCCTGTAACCGATTTGTTACTGAAACAAAACACAAAAGCCCCATTTACCCGCTCTACTTCCTGTTTTACCTTAAAGAAAATATCAAGTTTATCATTGAGCTCCTGCTCATCCAAACCCCGAGATTCAAAAGCACCCGGCTGTGCACAGATGGGATGTAGTCTCAATGGTGTTATACTTTCATAATCTAAATCGTAAAAGAAAAAAGGAGTACATGTACCCGCTCTAAAACCTAAAATATTAGGATAACCCATCGAATAATCATTCTTAGCTTCAAGCTGAATCATCTCTCGATATTGAACCGGTAGGCTTCCCATATTTTTAGAGCAACGCACCGCATTAAGAGGTTTGTTAATTATATTCTCCAGTCGCTTTTTCTCAATTTTCATTTGCTTTTTAGAGTCTAAAGCTTCTTTTGAAAACAGCAAACCAATTTCACTATAATCGCCCAGCATTTTTATAAGCTCCCTAAAGCCTTTCTTATTAAAACGAATGTTTTTAGTATACGTCGAATAATCGCCTAACTGAAAGAAAAACAAGAATTTGAATTTGGCGTTTTTCTGAACATTTATGAGCCAGTTAAACGTATCGTAAGGATCTTTACGCAAGTGAAAACTCACCTGAAAACGCAACCAGACTTTTGAAAACTTCAGTCTAACCAAATCACCAAAAAATCCACTCACCCAGCGCATAATCCCCACACTGCTCATTTTGTATGCCTGCTCCACATCTACAAGAGCCTGAAAGGAAAACTTGCGCTCAGGAAAATCATAAGTGGGATATTTTTCTAAAAGTGCTTCCTTAAAATAGCTTGCCCAGATATCTACAACCGGTTGAGTTAAAAAATCTTCCTGATATCCCAAACTTTCAGTTGCCGGAAAGCTGCCCATTTCATCTTTAACGTGAGGTAAAAACTCTTCATATCTGCTTAACAAAACAAAAGCTGCTGCAAAAATATCAAAGGGTAAAAGGCTTTTGGGACCTGTAACAAAAAAGCACTTGGTATCTCGATAGGGTTGTACTTTGATTTCCATATCGGTAATACCCTGATCAAATAAGACCTCGTGGCTTTTGATAAAAAGCTCTTTACCTAAAGGTTTATTGGTATACGACAACTTGAGACTGTCGTGCACGATAAATTCATCTACCGCACTGGTAAACTTTACAGGTATACCTAATATATAAGTACAAATATGCTTGAACGTATAACGCAGCCGTGGAGTAATCTTATGGGTATATACTAAAAGCATAGCAAGTAATTACCGGCAAGTTCTTAATAATTATTTGAATTCTGAAGCATTCAAAGCAATCCCTCATCAGCAAAACTAAAGTAACTCTTTTCTGTAACGATAATATGATCGAGCACTTTAATATCTAAAGCCGAAGCAGCAGCTTTTAATTTGGCAGTAATATCTTTATCTGCCTGGCTGGGTTTAAGCGTGCCGCTAGGGTGATTGTGAGCCAAAATAATAGATACAGCTCCAGTTTCTAAAGCCTTTTTCAACACCAGCCGAACATCTACCAGGGTTCCGGTCATCCCACCTTTACTCAGTTGGTGTTTGTTTAATATAACATTTGAATTATTGAGGTATAAAATCCAGAATTCTTCGTGACCTAATTCACCAAGAACAGGTCTCAAAACTTCATAAACCGTATGACTACCCGTAATTTTTGAAGGCTCTTCAGCTCCTGAAGCTCGACGGCGGCGTCCCAATTCCATCGCTGCGGCTATGGTTATTGCTTTAGCTTCTCCTATTCCTTTGAACTGCATCAACTGAGCAATACTTAGCTTGCCCAATTTATTCAAATCATGATCTGCTGCGGCCAGAATACGCTGACTTAAACTTACAGCGCTTTCATTACGACTACCTGATCCTATAAGGATTGAAATAAGTTCAGCATCGGTAAGAACATCTTTACCTTTTTGCAATAACTTCTCACGCGGCCTGTCATCGAGAGACCAGTTTTTAATGGTGAAATTTGGCTTGGCCTCGCTCATAGTCTACTATTTAAAAATTGAATACATTCACTTCCGCATTGCGGAAAAGCTCAGCTAAATTTAATTAATGTATTTTTAGTTTAACCAATTAAAATTCAACATTATGCAATCCTTATTAAACTCTAAATCACATCAGGAAATTCAGGTTCGTATTGCTAAACTCAGTCCCGATTCAAAACCAAAATGGGGTAAGATGAGTGCAGGTCAGATGTTGAAGCATTGCCAGCGGCCTCTGGAAATCGCTGTTTACCAAAAAGACTTTGACTTAAAACCAAATATCCTGGTAAAGCTATTCTTTAAAAAAGCCATGTATAATGACAAACCATTTATGAAAAATATGCCGACGCCAAAAGGTTTTGCAGTAAGCGAAGACGTAGATTTTAATACTGAAAAAGAGAGCCTATTGAAACTGATAAATGCCTTTTACCAATTGAAAGATCAAGGTGAATGGAAATCTCATCCAGTTTTTGGTAAACTTTCATCACAAGAATGGGGACAGATGCAATATAAACATCTAGATCATCACCTTAAGCAGTTTGGCGTTTAACTCTAAAGCAAATCCTGTACTTCATCAAAATTAAGACCTCCATAATTACCACTACTCATCAAGAGCAGAACACTATTATCAAAGACCTGGTTACTAAAGTAAGCCTTAAAATCATCGGGATTGGTATAGATAATTAAATCATCACGATCAAATGCCTCAGCGATTTGATCTTTGGTTATCTCTTCAAGCTTTTTGATAGCAACAGCATCTGGCGAATAGAAAACCACTGCTTCCTCTGCAGCATCAAGCGCTCCTTTATAACCTTTTATAAATTCAGCATTAAGACTACTGTAGGTATGAAGCTCAAGACAGGCAACCAACTTCCTCTCCGGATACTGATTTTTTACAGCCTGGGTCGTAGCTATTACCTTCGATGGTGAGTGTGCAAAATCTTTGTAGGCTATGTTTGAAGCCGTTTCGCCTATTTTCTCAAGTCTTTTTGCAGCTCCTTTAAAACTTGCGATGGCTTCATAAAAATCATCTTCGTCAACTCCCATATGCTGACAGATCCATTTGGCTCCAGCAAGATTACTCAGGTTGTGTTTGCCAAATACATTAATAGGCATTGGACCTTCTGGAGTTTCAAGCAAGGTCTCACCGTCTTCGATACTATATTCTGGAGTAACATAACCGTGTTTGCGAGTAGGTGCTGTTGCAGCTTCGGCAATACGTTTTACTTCGGGATCTTCTTCATTGTAAACCAATATTCCACCGTGAGCAATGCTATCCGCAAAAATGGAAAATTGCTCTACATAATTTTCATAAGTAGGAAATACATTCACGTGATCCCAGGCAATTCCACTAATAAGCGCAATATTAGGTTGATATAGATGGAATTTTGGTCTGCGGTCTATAGGTGATGACAAATACTCATCACCTTCGAGAAGGATAAAATCATTTTCTTCGGTAAGATGAACCATAGTTTTAAACCCGGGCAATTGGGCCCCAACCATAAAATCTACTTCCCTATTGTGATACTGCAATACGTGTAAAATCATAGAAGTGATCGTCGTCTTACCATGCGAACCTCCTATAACCACACGGGTTTTTTCTTTAGACTGCTCATAAAGAAATTCTGGATAACTGTAAATTTTCAATCCGAGTTCCTGAGCCTTCAGTAATTCTGCATTATCCGGTTTTGCGTGCATTCCCAAGATTACTGCGTCTAAATCGACATTCAGTTTGTCTGGAAACCAACCCATTTCTTCTGGTAACAATCCATATTCTTGTAAACGTGATTTAGACGGCTCAAAAATAGCATCATCACTTCCGGTAATTTGATATCCTTTATGATGAAGAGCCAGGGCAAGATTGTGCATAGCACTTCCTCCTATTGCAATAAAATGTACACGCATTTTGTAAATTTTCTTTTGAGTGAATTACCTCAGCCCAAGCCTCGGCACTATTTCGTTTGGCAATGCCAAGAAATCTGGATGCAAGTTAGCAAAAGCGAAAATCAACTAAAACCTACATGGCTTCAATTTTCTCCTTTTCCTCTTGTGCTAAATCAAAATTGGGAAGATCTGCCAATGAAAGATTGATATAATAATTAGCGCTGCTTTTATTACCCTGATTGCGATAAATCTGCGCCATACGGAAATGCGCCCAACTCACTGGCACCCCATCCTTTATAGAATGATTGGTTATATATTGCTTAAGACTGGCTAAACCTAACTCAGGCATTAAATTGAACTGAGCGCAGATCTTACCTATCTGATAATTGGTTTGGTTCCGTTTATGGATTTTAAAACTTTTTTGAGCTGTGGTTAAGGCTTTGCCGGGTTCATTATCTTTCTCGTATAAATCGATCAGCTTCTGATAGGTTGTAGGAGAACCACCCACTTCGATAGCTTTGATGTATAGCTTTTCAGCATCTGCCATATCATTTTTTTTCTCTGCGATATAACCTCTGGATAAATAGCCGTCAACTGGAGAAATCTTCTGCAACTCCATCGCATATTTTTCAGCTTTGCTAAAACTTCCTCCTAAAATACCTGGTAATTGAATATACAATTCTACTAAAGCCCAGCGTGTTTCGATATGTTTAGGATCAAGTTCGGCTGCTTTTGTGAAATGTTCTTTAATATCGTCTATATAAGTTAGAGCTCGTATTTTACTTATGCTCAAAGCTTTCATCCCGAGCGCTCCACCATATTTAAAATGGTAGTTGGCACTGTTTGGTTTTTCTTCGACTAAAGGCTGATAATAACTTAAAGCATCATCCCACTTTTTACTATGAGCAGCTATATCGCCTAAATATTCTCGAGTACGATCATCATTGGGGTGAGACTTGAAATAGGATTCAAAGAAGGGTTTGGCTTTAGCGTATTGAGCTGCATCGAAATACTTTAAAGCTTTATCAAAATCTGAAGTTTGAGCAAAGGTTGAAAAGCTTATAAGGAAAACCAATAAATAGCGCATAAATAATTGTTTAAGCCAAAACTAAACAAAAAACAGACCACGATTTGGAGATAAATATGAAATAAAAAACTTTAATCGTTATCTGGCGGAAAACCGTCGAAAACTTTCTGGGCTAATTTGGTATAATAGCTCACCCGATCCTGAGGATTGGTATTAAGCGCTATATTGCTGTCACTTATTGCCTGCCAGACTAAAATATCCCGAGAAGCTTCTACAAGATCAAATGTTATGGTTTGATGTTCTTTAGAACCGCCAAGCGGAATACCTGCCCCAACACTCACTCCAGTGCCGTAAGTACCACCACCCACTCCTATTCCTACAGAATTTTGTGGTTCTTGTCGGTATTGCGATGCTACGATATTTATTAAAAGATCAGGACGATCTACTTTTGAATAACCTTTTTCCTGCATAATCAAATCAACGGCAGTCATGAGTCGGTTAAGATCTAGCTGACTTAAACCCGATTGCATATCGGGCATATAATTATAGGTTTTGTAGGTATTAAAATCTACTTCCTCGTCATAATCATAATCAACACGCGTACTTCCGCAGGAAATCAACCCCAGTGAAAATACCAAAATAAAAAAATGCTTCATTAGGTCTTTTCTTTTAAAAATAGACATAATGAAGCATCTCTTAAGTCAATAAAATCCTAAAACTATTCTTTTACAGCTGGTCTGTTAAGCATAGACCACAAGCGGTCTTTAAGCTGAGTAAGGCCTTGTTGTGCTACTGAAGAAATGAATAAATAATCTACAGGTAGGCTTTTATCGAGTTCTTTTTTCAACTCGGCTTTGAGTTCATCATCAAGCATATCACACTTCGTGATTGCTATTAGTCTGTCTTTATCGAGTAATTCTGCATTATACTTTTCTAGTTCCTTTAGCAGAATAGCATACTGATTTCCGATATCTGGAGCATCTGCCGGAATCATAAACAGTAGGGTCGAATTGCGCTCAATATGACGTAAAAAACGGTATCCTAAACCTTTTCCTTCTGCTGCTCCTTCAATAATTCCCGGAATATCTGCAATTACAAAAGTTTGAAAATCTCGGTATTGAACAATACCCAAATTTGGTTTTAAGGTCGTAAACTCATAGTTGGCAATTTTCGGCTTTGCCGCAGTGATAACTGATAGCAAAGTAGATTTACCCGCATTAGGAAAACCTACAAGCCCTACGTCGGCAAGCACTTTAAGTTCAAGAGTAATATCTACCTCAACACCGTCCATACCCGGCTGAGCATATCGCGGAGTCTGATTTGTAGCTGTCTTGAAATGGTTGTTACCCAAACCACCCATTCCACCTTGAGCGACAATAAATTCCTGACCTTCTTCAGTAATTTCTTTTAAAATTTCCTGAGTTTCGGTATCGCGAATGACCGTCCCTAACGGCACTTCGATAAATACATCTTCACCATCAGCACCTGTACTGGTTTGTTTACTCCCGTTCTCTCCGTGTCCCGCTCTTATGTGACGCTTAAATTTTAGGTGTAACAACGTCCACAAATTGGGATTTGCCTGTATAATGATATGACCACCACGGCCACCATCACCTCCATCGGGACCACCTTTGGCCACATATTTCTCACGACGCAGGTGTGCAGAGCCGGCTCCCCCCTTACCAGAAGAAACGTGCATTTTTACATAATCAACAAAATTGCCTTCAGTCATATTTAAATTTGAAATTAGAAATACAAAATTAAAAATTGCATTGCTGCAAAAATTTTGCTTTCTACAATGAATCAATCACACCGCTTAATCTTTCGGTGATTTCGTCGATAGCGCCAACGCCATCCACGCCATAATATTTACCCTGACCTTGATAATAGCCTTTTAATATCGCGGTTTCGTCATAGTAAACCTTAATACGGTTTCGTATAACGGTCTCATCTGCATCATCTTTACGACCACTCGTTTTACCGCGTTCTAATAGTCGGCTTACCAAAATCTCGTCGTCTACTTCCAATGCTATCATTGCAGAAACTGCAGTTCCTTTTTCAGTAAGCAACTGATCTAAAGCTTCTGCCTGAGCCGTAGTTCTGGGAAAACCATCAAAAATAAATCCGTTTGCATCTGGTGTCTTATCAACCTCAGCACTTAACATATCTATGGTAACGCTGTCAGGCACCAATTGGCCTTTATCCATATATGATTTTGCAAGTGTACCCAACTCCGTCGCATTTTTTATATTGTATCTAAAAACGTCGCCTGTAGAGATGTGTATCAGGTTGTATTTTTCTTTTAAGAAAGAGGCTTGTGTCCCTTTCCCGGCACCGGGAGGGCCAAACAATACCAGATTTGTCATTTTGGTAGTTTTAAGTTTATAAATCGCATTGAGGTTACGCCCCAAACCGTTATAATCAAGGCCATAGCCCACAATAAAATCATTGGGGATTTCAAGCCCTACATAATGTATTTTGTATTCTTTAGTGTAAGAACCCGGCTTAAAAAATAAGCTGGCAATTCTAAATTTACCTACACCACCGCTCACGAGCATATCGGTAATTTTCTCAAGTGTATTACCACTGTCTACAATGTCTTCAACAACAATCACATCCCGATCTTCCAGATCTACATCTAGTGGAATATGAGTAATTACCTCGCCGGTGCTAGCTGTACCGTCATAGGAACTCAACTTTAAAAATTCAATCTCACAGTTACCTTCAAAACGACTTAGCAACTCAGTCGCAAATTTATAAGCTCCGTTGAGTACAACTATGAAAAGTGGTTCTTTTCCCGCAAAATCGGTATTTATTTGCTTTGCTACTTTGTCAATCGCTTCCAGCAATTGCTCCTGTGAAATGTAATTTTCAAAACTTAGACCGCGTAAGTGTATCATAGATGCTGACCGTGTTTGAGCTAAGCGGTAAAGATACATATTACAGGCGAATATACATTTAGCTCTGTTTCATTTAGAACTCCCACTTATTCAGGTTTTTTGCAATTTTCTTTTAAGAAAGTATTTAGCTGTCGTTTTAGCCATTCTCTTCTTAAAAAGTTACTTTTGTAACCTTAATTTTCAGCCTTAAAACGCACGCATTTTATGATATCCTATTTTTCTTCAGATTTTAAACTTGCCGTAGTAGGCGGCGGTCAGCTGGGCAAAATGCTACTTTATGAAACCCGAAAATTTGATATCCAAACCCGCGTTTTAGATCCAAGCCCCGAAGCTCCCGCACGACTTGCAGCAAACTACTTTGAGCAGGGCGATCTGATGGATTTTGATACGGTTTATAATTTTGGAAAGGAAGCCGATGTAATCACTTTTGAAATTGAAGCGGTAAATATTGAAGCCTTAGAAAGTCTTCAATCGGAAGGGAAAAGTGTTTTTCCGGCTCCTGAAACGCTTCGGAAAATTCAAAATAAAGGTGATCAGAAAGATTTCTACACTGAGAAAAATATCCCAACAGCTCCTTATTCCCGATTTGAAAATCTGGAAGAGCTGAAACTTTCGCTAACAGCAAATCAAATCAGTTATCCTTTTGTTTGGAAAAGCACCACAGGTGGTTATGACGGTAAAGGTGTACAGGTTGTACGTCAACCTCAGGATCTTGATAAACTGCTTGATGTGCCTTGTATTGCCGAGGAGATGATCCCTTTTAAAAACGAACTTGCAGTAATTGTTGTTCGTAATCCTGCCGGAGATGTTAAAACCTATCCGGTAGTGGAAATGGAATTTCATCCGGAAGCTAACCAGGTTGAATATGTGATTTGCCCTGCGCGAATAGATGATAAAGTAGCTCAAAAAGCACGTGAAGTAGCAGCTCAGGTTTCTGAAGCTTTTGTTCACGTAGGCCTTTTAGCTGTCGAAATGTTTCAAACAGAAGACGATGAAATCTTAGTAAACGAGGTAGCTCCGAGACCTCATAACAGCGGGCATTACAGCATTGAAGGCAGTTATACCAATCAATTCGAACAACACCTTCGTGCAATTCTCAATTTACCTTTAGGAGAAACTGCAAGCAAAACAGGCGCAGTCATGGTAAATTTGGTAGGCGAAGAAGGCTATCAGGGAGATGTGTACTATGAGCGCATACAGGATATATTGGCTCTTGAAGGCGTAACTCCACACATTTATGGTAAACGCGAAACCCGTCCTTTTAGAAAGATGGGACACGTGACCATTGCAAATAGCGATATAGACAAAGCCCGCGAAATAGCAGAGCAAGTAAAACAAACAATACGCGTAATTACAAAATAAAACCATGGTAGGAATTATAATGGGTAGTACCAGCGATATGCCGGTAATGCAAAATGCAATAGACATCTTAACGCAATTAGGTATCAAAACAGAAGTAGATATCGTTTCTGCACACCGCACACCCGATAAATTATTTGATTATGGCAAAAACGCTCATGAGCGTGGCATTCAGGTAATCATCGCCGGTGCAGGTGGCGCCGCTCATCTTCCAGGGATGATAGCTTCTCTATCTCCATTACCCGTAATTGGCGTACCCGTAAAATCTCGAAATTCTATTGATGGTTGGGATTCGGTGCTTTCAATCCTGCAAATGCCCGGTGGTGTGCCGGTTGCTACCGTTGCTCTTGATGGGGCTCAAAACGCCGGTATTCTTGCTGCTCAAATCTTAGGTGCTTCAGACAAAGCGATTCGCGATCGCATTCTTGAGTACAAAGAAGGTCTAAAAGAAAAGGTAATTGCCGGAGCTGCATCTGTCAAAAAATAAAAAGAGCCGCGTAAAACACGGCTCTTAATAGACTGTCTGGGTGAAATTATATGTATTTATTAACCATTCTAAATAGTATTAATCAAACCTTCTACAACAGATCTATACCAATATTTTAGAGAGTGATGTAAAGTTACTGTAAAAATACCGAGTTTTCGTTAAAACAATCTTATTTTCGGTTAAAATGCATAATATTTAAGAATAATATGGAAAATTTGAAGAATTCAGAAAATACCTTACTTAAAAACTTTGATCTTGTACCATTTGGCTCGTTTAAGGACACAGATTATAAAGAAGCTATTTTACAAGGTATTGATCTGGCGCGCAAGGAAATAGAAGAGATTTCTCAAAATAATGAGGCACCTACTTTTGACAACACCATTACAGCGCTTGATTATGCCGGATTACACCTTGATCGGGTTACCAGCGCTTTCTTCAACATCAATAGTGCAGAGACCAATGAGACCATTCAAAAAATCGCTCAGGAAGTTTCTCCACTTCTCTCTGAATTCTCTAATGACATTACGCTTAACGAAGCTTTATTCAAACGTGTAAAAGCGGTTTATGACAGCCGCGAGTCACTCGAATTAAACCGGGAACAGCAAGTACTGCTTGAAAAGAAATACAAAGGATTTTCTCGAAACGGAGCGAATTTATCTGAGGAAAAGAAAGCCCGCCTTCGCGAAATAGATACCCAACTCTCCAAATTGGCACTCACTTTTGGCGAGAATATCCTTGCTGAAACCAATAAATTTGAGCTGCATATTACTGACGAAAAAGATCTTGCTGGTTTGCCAGAGAGTACGGTAGAATCTGCCGCACAAACAGCTGAAGAGAAAGGAAAGGAAGGCTGGATTTTCACCCTTGAATATCCCAGCTACATACCTTTTATGAAATATGCAGACAATCGCGAGTTGCGTAAGCAAATGGCAATCGCTTTTGGAGCAAAAGGTTTTCACGGTGACAAGCTTGACAATCAGGAAAATGTATTGCAGATTGTGAACCTGCGCCACGAGCGAGCGAATTTGCTAGGGTATAAAACTCATGCACATTTTGTTCTGGAAGAACGAATGGCAAAAAGTCCGGAGAATGTAAATAACTTCCTCGAAGATCTTCTCGAAAAAGCAAAACCAGCCGCAGAATGTGAGTTTAAACAACTTGAGCATTTTGCTAAAGAACGCGATGGGATAGAACAATTACAAAAATGGGACAGCGCCTATTATTCTGAGAAGTTGAAACAACAGCTTTTTGAATTGGATGATGAACTCCTAAAACCCTATTTTAAACTCGAAAACGTAATTGACGGCGTCTTTACTGTTGCAAAAAAACTCTACGGTTTGCGTTTTGTAGAGGTTTTTGATGTACCTAAATACCATAAGGATGTCAAGACGTATCAGGTTTTTGATGAGATGGACAATTTTATGTCTATTTTCTATGCAGACTTTCATCCCAGACCCGGGAAACGCGGTGGTGCGTGGATGACGCAATTCAAAGGTCAGTTTAAAAAAGACGGTGTTAACGAGCGACCACATGTTTCAAATGTGTGTAATTTCACCAAGCCTACTCCTTCTAAACCATCCCTGCTTACATTTAACGAAGTCACAACTTTATTTCACGAGTTTGGCCACGGCTTACACGGAATGCTCGCCAATACCACCTATCCCAGTCTATCAGGACCATCGGTGTTTTGGGATTTCGTAGAATTGCCCAGTCAGATTTTAGAAAACTGGTGCTACGAACCCGAAGCGTTAGAGCTATTTGCCAAACATTATGAAAGTGGTGAAACCATACCAATGGTATTGATTGATAAAATCAAGAAAGCAGCGAATTTCCAGGAAGGTATGCAAACCCTGCGTCAATTGAGTTTTGGAATTCTTGATATGTCCTGGCACGGAGCAGACCCAAGCGGCATAACCGATGTAAAAGCCCACGAACTTGCAGCTTTTGAAAACACCAAACTTTATCCTGATGTTGCCGAAAACTGTATGAGCGTCTCCTTCTCGCATATTTTTCAGGGAGGGTATTCAAGCGGTTATTATTCTTATAAATGGGCCGAAGTGCTGGATGCAGATGCTTTCGCCTATTTCAAAGAAAATGGAATATTTGACCCAGAAATTGCGCGTAAATTTAGAGAACACATATTATCACAAGGTGGCACCGAAGACCCAATGGTGTTGTACAAACGCTTCCGCGGAAAAGAACCGAATCCCGAGGCTTTGCTGAAAAGAGCTGGACTGGTAAAGTAAAAAAAATTAATGGTCTAAAAACTTTTAACCATTAACTCTTAACCTTCTACTTATTTTTAAGCTCTATCCACCTGCTCATAAATTTTGATGCCTGTAAAGACTGATGCCAAAGCATAGATCCGGTAAAATTATGAAGGCGGTGAACAGCTAGATTTTCTTTGAGGTGTTTGAGCCTTTCGGTGAAAACAGGCTGCCAGAAGTCGGCCTGAAAACGGGTGTTGATGATTTCGATTCCGTTTGTTTGAGCTTCCTGCCAGCTTTCTGGATTGGAATATAAATCTACTGCAGCATTAGCAAATTCTTCCGGGGTATTGCTAACGCTTCCATTGAAAGCGAGATCACCATGCATTCCTTCAGCTCCCACGTTCGTTGTTACGGCAGGGGTACCCGTTTGCATCGCATCGAGTAGTTTTCCCTTTAGACCAGCACCTGTTAAAAGTGGAGCCAACAAAACCCGGGAATTCCCTATCACTTCGTGAGCGCTTTCGGCTCTGCCCAAGATGAAAAATTTATCTTTAGGATTATGAAGTTGGGTGTGCTTTTCTGCAGGATACGCCCCGTAAACGTGCATTTCGGCTTCCGGGAGTTGCTTTCTAATTAAAGGCCAGATTTCAGTTTTTAAATAACGAACAGATAACCAATTGGGTTCGTGTCTAAAATTACCGATGGTTACAAAATGCTTTCGCTCTTTAAAAGACTTCCAGCTTTTAACATCCTCTTCTCGAAGTGCTTCAACCATAAATGGTAAGTAAAGCAACAAACTAGATTCAACTTTAAAAAAACCCTGAAGCAGATCAAACTCAAATTTAGAAATAACCAGCGTAAGATCGCAACGGTAAATACTGGCCAATTCACGCTTTGCAAAATCATTATGAAGATACGCGTTGGCAAACTCCGCATTGTCTTTTAAAGCCGCCTCACGCCCTTTTCGCAATCCGTGCAAATCGATAGTCTCGAGAATTCGAATTGCCTGCGGACAGGCCTCCTTGACCCTCCAACCGTATTGCTCTTCAACCACAAACTTGTCAAATAAAACCAGTTGTGGATCGAGGTCCTTCAAAAACGAATCAAAAGAAACATCATTCAATTTGATTTCCTGGACAGAAACCCCCAAAACTTCCAAGTTCTCAGAATGAGGAGTTTTACCAGCCGCACAGGCAAAATGAACTTCAAATCCGGCCTTTTGCAAACCGTAAAGCAATTGCATAATGCGCGCTCCTGCAGCTGAGGACAGAGGTTCTGGCCAAACGTTACCAAGTATTAAAGCTTTCATCCCGCAAATATAATGCACCAGAAATGAAATTAAATTTCAATTATTACTGAAACTTTAAAATATTTCACTACATTTGGAATATGAAATTCAGCGAAGCCAAAGAACAATTTTTACAAACCTGGGGAGCATTGGGTTCTCAATGGGGCATTAATAAAACTATGGCTCAAATTCATGCCTTGCTAATGATCTCTCCAGATTCCCTTTCCATGGAAGAAATAATGGAAGAACTTCAGATCTCTCGTGGTAACGCGAGTATGAACCTGCGCGGACTTGTTGATTGGGGAATTGTTTATAAAGAGTTTAAACCCGGGGAACGCCGTGAATATTTTAAAGCAGATCAGGATGTAGATTCATTGGCTCGCAAAATTGCAATTGAGCGCAGCAAACGAGAGATACAACCTACCCTGAGAGTTTTGGAGGATGTGCGCAATTTTGATGAAGACAACAGCAATGAGGCTCAAAAATTCAAACAAAAGACAGAGGAGCTCTATGACTTTGTAAGCAGAGCCGATACTATGCTCGAAAAAATCACCAATCAAAAGGAAAATTGGGTTACCAAAACCATCATAAAATTAATGACCTAATATTTTTTTATCATTAAGTTTCATTATTTTCTGAAAGTTTAAAAGTTTAAATAAAATTATGAATCTCATTACGTACATTCTATATTTCCTCCTAACCTCAGCGGTAATTATTTGGGTAGGTAAAACATGCTATACAAGAGGGGAAGTTTTTATACTTCAGGCGTTGGGTGATGATGCCCTCACTTCAAGAGTAAATCGCTCCTTACTTATCGGTTATTATCTTGTGAATCTGGGATATGTTTTGGTTACAATTAAATCCTGGCCTAATCTAATCTCCTGGAATGAAATTATCGTTAAACTAAGTGAGAGAACCGGCTTTTTGATTCTCCTACTAGGTGGTTTACATTATTTCAATATTTACTTCATCACCGTGCATCTCAAAAAAATTTCTAATCCTTAATATTTCAAATCATGGAAACTTCAAAAATTCTCATCGGTTACTTTATTTATTTGCCTGTTACTATTTTACTTACACTCTATGTATCGCGCATACTCTTCAGGAATGGGAAACTTTTTATGATTGACATTTTTAAAGGCAAAGAAGAGATTGCGCTGGCAACCAACCAATTATTTAAAGTAGGCTTCTATCTTTTAAACATCGGCTTTGCTTTGTTATTAATGGAAATTGAATACTACGGAAAGCACGATACTTATCAAAAATTGGTAGAAATACTAAGCTCTAAAATTGGTGGCTTTACAATCTATTTGGGCATTATGCTGTTTTTCAATTTGTTTTTGTTTTTCCGCGGAAGAAAGAAAGCAAGACAAACTATAATAAAACAAGTTACAGTCTAGCTCTAAAATTACAATTATGAGAACGTTGACTTATCTTCTTATCCTTGGAGGTTTGGGACAGATATTTACTGCCTTAATTTATCCTTACATTAGACATCGTGTCTTTGACTGGTACAATGATGTCAAAAAATTAAAACCATTAAACCAAGAAATTGCTAAAACTTATGGTCATTACATTCAAGGTTTAAATTTCAGTTTTGGTCTTATAGCATTAATTATTCCCGGTGAACTTATAAGCCAAACACCCTTAGCCTTAGCTCTTACTGGATTAATTGGAGCTTATTGGATAGGGAAAGTAGCAACTCAAATAGCTTATTACCCTATGTATGACATTCCAAAAAAAGCTCTTTTTAAAATTGGTTCTTATGGAATGAACGGACTATTTGTATTTTTCGCCTTACTCTATTTTGGCATTACTATTTACAACCTGATAGGAATTGTTTAAATAAAAAAGGGCTGACATAAATATCTGTCAGCCCTTTAATTTCAAATAACCTTTTAAAGTCTTACATATACTCCTCAATTGGAGCACAGGTACAAATCAAGTTACGATCGCCAAAGGCATCATCTACACGACGTACGCTTGGCCAAAATTTATTATCAGCCACATATTCTAACGGGTAAGCTGCCTGCTCGCGGGTATACGGTAAATCCCAGCTATCTGCAGTAAGCATACTCAATGTATGTGGTGCATTTTTAAGAACATTATTTGGTTCATCTGCTGATGCAGCATTGATTTCCTTACGGATGTTGATCATTGCATCACAGAAACGATCTAATTCAGATTTACTTTCACTTTCAGTAGGCTCAATCATCATTGTTCCTGCAACCGGGAATGAAACTGTTGGTGCGTGGAAGCCATAATCGATTAAACGCTTAGCGATATCCACTACTTCAATTCCGTTTTCTTTAAATGGTCTGCAATCGATAATCATTTCGTGTGCAGCACGTCCCATTTCACCAGAATACAATACCTCAAACGAACCTTTTAAGCGTTCCTTGATATAGTTTGCATTTAATATCGCCGCTTCAGTAGATTGTTTTAAACCATCCGCACCCAACATTTTGATGTATGCATAAGAAATCAAACAAACTAATGAAGAACCCCAAGGCGCTGCAGAAATAGCAGTAATTGCCTGCTCACCTCCTGTTTTGATCACCGGGTTTGTAGGTAAGAAAGGTACCAATTGTTCTGCCACACAAATAGGACCTACACCAGGACCTCCCCCCCCATGAGGGATTGCAAAGGTTTTGTGTAAGTTTAGGTGACATACATCAGCTCCAATTTTTCCAGGATTGGTTAATCCCACCTGAGCATTCATATTAGCCCCATCCATATAAACCTGACCTCCATTCTCGTGGATGATACTGGTTATTTCCTGAATAGCACTTTCATATACTCCGTGAGTTGATGGGTAAGTCACCATCAAAGCAGAAAGATTGTCTTTATACAATTCTGCCTTTTCTCTTAGATCATCTACATCAATGTTACCAGCTTCAGTAGATTTAGTTACCACAACCTGCATACCCGCCATTACAGCACTTGCAGGGTTTGTACCATGAGCAGAAGAAGGAATAAGGCAAATATTACGGTGAGATTCACCACGACTTTCGTGATAAGCTCTAATCACCATCAAACCTGCATATTCTCCCTGCGCACCAGAGTTAGGCTGCAAACTGGTAGCAGCAAAACCGGTAATTTCGGTTAGCTGATCTTCTAGTTTTTTTAATACAAATTGATAACCTTCAGCCTGATTTACGGGAACAAATGGGTGAATACTACCCCAACGAGCATCACTAAGCGGAAGCATTTCGGCAGCAGCATTCAATTTCATAGTACAAGAACCTAATGAAATCATACTGTGATTTAAGGAAAGATCCTTACGCTCCAGCTTTTTGATATAACGCATCAACTCGGTCTCCGAGTGATAGCTATTAAATACCTCATTAGTCATAAATTCGGTCTCACGCTTCAGCAAATCTGGGATTGCGTTTAACTCTTTAAGACCTTCTAGGTGGGTAAATTCTTTACCTAAAGCTTCAGCAAAAACAGCGATAATCTTATTAAGATCTGCAAGACTTGTTGCTTCATTTACAGCTACTGAAACCGTTTCATTGTCAGGATAGTAGAAGTTTATTTCATTGGCTTCAGCATAGGTGCGAATAGTACTCGCATCAGCTTTTACGCGAATGGTATCGAAATAAGCAACATTAAGCTGATATAAACCTAATTTTTCTAATTCGTCTGTAAGAGTAGCCGCTGTACGGTGAATCTTAGTAGCGATATATTGAAGTCCTTTTGGACCGTGATAAACTCCATACATTCCTGCCATAACAGCAAGCAGCACCTGAGCGGTACAAATATTTGAAGTTGCCTTATCGCGTTTAATGTGTTGCTCACGCGTCTGCAATGCCATACGCAAGGCACGACCACCATTCATATCTTTACTTACACCTATGATACGCCCGGGAATGTTACGCTTATACTCTTCACGAGTTGCAAAATATGCAGCGTGAGGACCACCGTAACCAAGAGGGATACCAAAACGTTGTGAAGTTCCTACAACAACATCCGCTCCTAATTTACCAGGAGCTTCTAAAAGCGCTAAACTCATTAGATCTGCAGCTACAGCTACTTTGATATCCAGATCGTGTGCTTTCTTAATGAAACCTGCAAAATCACGAACTTCTCCAGTGACAGCAGGATATTGCACTATTGCACCGAAGAATTCATCACTAAAATCAAATTCCTGAGCATTACCAATTACCAATTCTACTCCAACAGGAATAGCCCGGGTTTGCAAAACTGATAAGGTTTGTGGAAAAACATCTTTATCTACGAAAAATTTAGAAGTCATGTTTTTCTTCTGTTCGCGGGTGCGAACACCAGCTAGCAAAGTCATTGCCTCTGCCGCAGCAGTAGCCTCATCTAAAAGTGAAGCATTTGCAAGCTCCATTCCGGTAAGGTCTGAAACCATAGTCTGGAAATTGAGCAATGCCTCAAGACGACCTTGTGCAATTTCTGCCTGATAAGGCGTATAAGCCGTGTACCAACCTGGGTTTTCAAGAATATTACGTTGTATAACCGCAGGAGTCTTTGCCTGGTGATACCCAAGACCTATGTAGGTTTTGAATAACTTGTTCTTGTTTGCTAGCGTATTGATGTGAGTTGCATATTCATACTCACTCAAAGCAGGCTCCAGGTCTAGGGTTTTTTGAAGCTTGATACCATCGGGCAGAGTTTCATAAATCAATTGATCTATATTGTCTGCACCAATTGCTTTTAGCATAAGCTCCTTTTCCTCTGGTCTGGGCCCAATATGCCGCAAAGCAAAAACATCTGTTCTCATAAAAATGGTGTTTTTTTTAATGCCGCAAAATTACAATTTAAGAAGGGAAATATTAAAGTTGAATCTATTAGTTTTTAACTGCTTGAATCAGTTATCAACACTTAGTTTAACTTTAACCTGTGAAGCGACTTAAAACACTTTTCGATTTTTACATAAACAGCAGCATTCACGTGGCTTTAGCCGTGCTATGTCTCGTAAAAATAACTGAATTGCACCTAAACATTCCGCCTCAACTTAACCTATACGGTTTTGTTTTTTTTGGAACGATTACAGGTTACAATTTTGTGAAGTACGCAGCTCTGGCAGGATTACATCACCGCCACCTCACCAAAAGCTTAAAGTCGATACAGGTATTTTCACTGCTTTGCTTCATCGCACTGATCTATTTTACGCTGCAGTTTAAGCTAAAATTCTGGCTGCATTGCATTCCACTCGGTGTCCTGACGCTTTTCTATGCTGCTCCCTTATTTCCCAATCATAGAAATCTGCGGAGAGTTCCCACACTTAAAGTTTTTATCATTGCAGTGGTCTGGGCTGGCGTCACAGGCTATTTACCTGCAATTGCTTACGGGGTTTTTAATACTGAAGTTCTTCTTATTTGCCTCCAAAGAATACTACTTGTTATCGGCTTGATGATCCCATTTGAAATACGCGATCTGAAATACGATTCAAAAAATCTGGAAACTTTACCTCAACTTTTTGGCATAAAAAAAACCAAGCTTTTAGGCTTTGGTCTTTTACTAGTTTTTATACTAATCGAATTTTTAATTGAAACGAATGAATTGAGTTTAATGATTAGCAGCATCAGTATCGCCGGAATCACTGGCTATACTATTTTCAAATCTTCAACAAAGCAACACAAGTACTTTGCATCCTTTTTTGTTGAAGCAATCCCCGTGCTTTGGTATTTATTAAGCCTCGCCCTTTTGAAGTTCGCGGGCTAACTCTTCACGAATACGCTTCTTACAATCTTCAGGCATTTGCTTACACTTGGAGTCTTTAATAAGCTTGGTTAGCTTCGCATTACGTTCAGAATAATCTGCACAAGGCTTACAGATCATATTGTGAAAACGCACCTTCAACTTATCAAATAGTGAAGCATCTTTATACTGCCCTTTATCGCAAAGGTGTCCGGCTTTTTTACAATCTACAAATAGTTTCATCGTTTACAACCAGTTTTCTTCTAAGCAACTTGCCAGTGTTGTACGGGCTCTATGAATAATAACCCACAAGTTAGACGGAGTGATATTAAATTCTTTACAAATAGTTTCAGTATCCTGACCTTCAATGGTCTTTTTCTTAAAAATAGCAGCCTGTTTTTCAGGCAATTTATCGATACAAGCGTAAATAGCCACGCCCAATTCTGTATTTTCAAGATCATCTTCTGCAGTACGATCAAAGGGATCTGCTACACGTTCTTCAAGCCAGTCACCACCTTCTTCCGCATCATTATAATTAACCCGTACTTCAGCCTTACCTTTTTTGGAGTTAATTTTGCGGTAGTAATCTATAATTTTTCGCTTTAAAATCGAAATAAGCCAGGTGCGCTCACTTGCCTCTCCCTTAAAGTATTTCATAGATTTTAAGCCTGCCAGGAACGTTTCTGAAATGATATCTTCAGCCACATCTTTATCATTTACCTTCACAATGGTATAATTGTAAAGATAATCTGAGTATTTATCCACCCATTTTGTGGGATCAAGTTGGTGGTCTGCCATAATTCTTTTCTAGATCGTACTAAGCTGAGCAAATTTAAACAAATAAGACCGAGTTGAATCAGTTACGTGTATTTTTCAAAATCTGAAAATATAATCCCGCTTATAATTCATATCCTGTATTTTTGCCCATATAATTTTAGAACTAGATTTTCGTGTACGAAAAAACCTTTCCCAGTAAACGATTTGCAATTACCGCTGCATTCCTTGACGAAGTGCTTCCACAAGGAAGTAAAATTCTTGATCTGGGGGTTCCAAATCCGTTTTCTGAAATTATGCAGGAAAAGGGTTATGTGGTAACTAATACTACCGGTGAAGATCTGGATGAAAACACTTCTGCAGTTACCAATACTGAAGTTAATGCTGTAACAGCTTTTGAAATATTTGAGCATTTACTTGCTCCTCTTCAGGTGCTAAAAGATATTAAGGCAGATAAACTAGTAGCCAGTATCCCTTTAAAATTATGGTTCTCTCCGGCTTATCGAAGCAAGACTGACAAATGGGATCGTCATTACCACGAGTTTGAAGATTGGCAGTTTGATTGGCTATTGGAAAAAGCCGGCTGGGAAATCAAAAGGCGAAAGCAATTTACGCATCCAGTTAAAAAAGTGGGAATTCGACCTTTATTACGTTTGTTCACACCTCGCTATTATTTAATTTACGCAGAACGGAAATGAAAATAGCCATCATCATACCTGCATATAATGAGGCTGATTTGATAAGCAAAACGCTCGACTCATTGCTTGCTCAAACCTACAAAGCCGAAACTATCATCGTGGTTGATGACGGAAGCACAGATCGCACTCCTGAAGTTGTCTCAAGCTATGCTGAAAAGCACCCTGAAATACAGCTGATCCAGAAAAACTCTGACGCTGCGCATCTTCCCGGAAGCAAGGTAGTACAGGCATTCAACTATGGTCTTAAACACTTAGAATCTCAATATGAACTGCTGTGTAAGTTTGATGCCGATTTAATTTTTCCTGAAAATTACCTGGAAATCGTTAAAAATGCATTTGAATCCAATGAAAAATTAGGGATATATGGAGGCTTTTGCTACGTAGAGCGCGATGGTAATTGGGAACTTGAAAACCTCACCAATAAAGATCACATTCGCGGTGCTTTAAAATGCTATCGCAAAGCATGTTTTGAAGCTATCGGCGGACTCAAAACCGCAATGGGATGGGACACACTTGACGAACTTCTCGCACAATATCATGGCTGGGAAGTGGCTACTAATCAAGATCTTCACGTTAAACACCTAAAACCTACCGGGCATACTTATTCTGCCAGGGCGAAATACAAACAAGGTGAAGCGTTTTACAGTATGCGCTATGGTTTTTTATTGACCAGTATCGCCTCAGCAAAACTGGCGATGCGTAAAAAAAGCTTCAAACTTTTTAAAGATTACCTCAGCGGTTATTTTAAAGCCAAACAAAAAAACCTTCCGTATCAGGTTACTGAAGCAGAAGGTCAATTTATTAGAGAGTTACGCTGGAAGAATATCCGCAAAAAACTATTCTAAAACCTGTGTAATTACTTTACCAGTAGTCCCATTAGGAAATTCAATTCCCAGTAAAGCTGCAATTGTAGGAGCAATATCAGGAATTAAAGTTTGCTCGTAGGTCTTACCTGATTTGATACCTGCTCCATAAAACAATAAGGGTGCGTGCGTGTCATAGGAAAATGCTGAGCCGTGAGTAGAACCTGTACGAGAGTAACTTATTACCCCGGGATCTAAAACCAAAAACACATCTCCACTGCGTTTTTGATTAAAACCCTTCTGGATTAAAGCTGCCACCCCAGAAGTATAATCTGTTTGGTTGAGTTCGGCTCGTGTATATACTTTATTGATCGCTTCATATTGCAGGGCAAAATGAGCAATTTTCTTTTGTAAAACTTCAGGTTCTATTTCCCCTTTTTCAAGGCTTTCATAATTGAAAAACACCTGAAAGTTGGAAATGTTTTCAATCAAATCGACTTCGCCATATTGAGCTGCAAGTTCTTGATCAAGGGCTTCCGCAAAAGCACGATTATCAAAATAGCCTGCTGGTATTTTACGATCACTCAGGTAGGCCGGCACATTAACTGCACCGTGATCTGCTGTGAGGAATACCGTGTAATTTCCTTTACCCACCTTTTCATCTAATGCATTTAAAAGGCGCTCCAGATCAAGATCCAGGCGCACATACATATCCTCAACTTCCTTAGAATTCACCCCAAAATTATGCCCCACATAATCTGTCGCGCTATAACTTACGGTAAGGAAATCGGTGTCATCATCCTGCCCTAAAGCTTCAGCATCTAATGCTTCCATGGCAAAATCTGTAGTCAGATTATTTCCAAAAGGAGTAGATTTTAAAATGGTGTATCCGCCATTTTCGGATGCCAATTTCTTAAGATCGTATGGAAAAGTAGCCGTCTCTTTCCCTCTGAATCCACCTTCATAATTATTGAGATCATCGCCACTTTCTATATAGGTTACGATTGGTTTCAATGTATTCCACTCTTTTAGATAGGCTTCAGCCTTACCCGAAGCATTAAATTGCTCAACCCATTTGGGAAGTTCATTCATATAAAACGAACTGCTTATCCATTTCCCATCTTTTCCCCCTTCAAACCAATAAGCCGCATTTGCAGTATGCCCGGCTGGTAAAATCGCACCGCGATCTTTTAAAGAAACCCCGATTGTCTTACCACGCATCTGCGTATGCAGTCTATTCTGATCTGTAATTGTAGTGGTAAGCATACGATGAGGAGACATTTGCCCGGCTGGTCCATCAACCCCTATAGAAACTACACTGCTATCGCCCGCACAGTACACATCTGCCTTTTCAAATTTATCGTACCAATTATTTGAGATTATTCCGTGATTGGCAGGAGTTGTACCCGTATAAATGGAGGTATGACCTGGCCCGGTATAGGTTGGCACGTAGTTAAAATGATTGTTACGACACTCAAACCCATCTTTGATAAGTCGTTTAAAACCATCATCGCCAAACTGAGCATCAAAACGAGTCAGGTAATCAAAACGCATTTGATCTACAACAATACCTACAACCAATTTTGGTTTTTTAGTTAACTTTTGCGCTGACACAGAAAGACTTAAAAAAGCAATCACTGCCCCAAACAATAATTTGTCAATCGATATTTTCATAATCTGCAATTTTACCTGCAAAATTAAAGCTTTGGAGCATTAATAAGATTAAGTTAATCTTAAATAGCCTTCCCGTCTATTTTTGCTATTTTTAAAGCTGAAAAATACACTATGGGATACCTGAAAGAGATCGGTGCTTATTTTATGATGATTAAGGGTGTTTTTGTGAAACCTACCAAAACATCTGTTCTGCGAAATCTTGTTCTAAAAGAAATAGACGATCTGATTATAGGTTCGTTGGGAATTGTTTGTTTTATTTCCTTTTTTGTGGGAGGTGTTGTAGCTATACAAACCGCCCTGAATATGGACAATCCCATACTTCCAAAATCATTAATCGGTTTTGCATCAAGACAATCAATTATACTTGAGTTTGCACCAACATTTATCTCCATAATTATGGCAGGAAAAGTGTGATCTTTCAGCACTTCGAGCATAGGTACAATGCGGGTTACTGAGCAAATTGATGCTCTTGAGGTAATGGGTATCAACTCGTTAAATTACCTCGTGTTTCCTAAAATCATAGCGATGCTTTTCTATCCATTTGTAATCGCTATTTCTATGTTTTTAGGAATTATTGGCGGTTATACTGCTGCTGTTCTTGGAGGCTTTGCTTCCGGCGATCAGTTTATTCAAGGGCTTCAGGAAGATTTCGTTCCCTTTCAACTGGTATATGCATTTATAAAAACCTTTGTCTTTGCTATTCTTTTGGCTACTATTCCTTCGTATTTCGGTTATTATATGAAGGGTGGTGCACTCGAAGTTGGTAAAGCAAGTACTACGTCTTTTGTATGGACGAGTGTTTTCATTATCCTATCAAACTATCTAATCACCCAATTACTTTTAAGCTAATGATTGAAGTTAAAAATCTAAAGAAAGGATTTGGTGGAGATGATCTTGTTTTGAAAGGAATCTCAACCACTTTTGAACAGGGAAAAACCAATTTGATAATTGGTCAGTCTGGCTCTGGCAAGACGGTATTTTTAAAATGTCTTCTCGGACTTTTCAGACCTACGGAAGGAAAGATAGTCTATGATGGTGAAGCATACTCAGAACTTTCACCAGAAAAACAACGTGGATTGAGAGAGCAAATGGGTATGGTTTTTCAGGGCAGCGCCTTGTTTGACTCGATGACTGTGGAGGAAAATATTATGTTTCCACTTAAAATGTTTACCCGCCAAAAAAAGGCTGAACGCAGAGAGCGGGCAAACGAAGTAATCAAACGCGTAAACCTCATCAATGCTAACAACAAATTACCTTCTGAAATCTCTGGAGGTATGCAGAAACGGGTAGCTATTGCACGCGCGATTGTAAATAACCCAAAATATTTATTTTGTGATGAGCCCAACTCAGGTCTTGACCCCCGTACCGCAACGCTCATTGACAACCTGGTTCAGGAAATCACACACGAATACCAAATCACTACTATTATCAATACGCACGATATGAACTCGGTAATGGAAATTGGTGAAAAAATTGTTTTCCTTCAAAAAGGACATCTAGCCTGGGAAGGCTCTAAAGACACCATCTTCAAGACCGATAATGAAGATGTAACCAACTTTGTATATTCTTCAGATCTGTTTAAAAAGGTACGTGAAGCTGTGCTTAAAGAAGATCAATAACGCGTAATTGCCAGAGTGTCTAGTTGATATTTCAGCTTTAACCAGGACTTAAGTTTTTGTTCTTCCTTTCTACGTTGAGATTCGGGCAACGAAGCTTTCCATTCAACCATAAAAGTTGGGATAGTATCTGCCTTCTCAAAATTGGTATTTATGGTATTGGAGAAACCAAAACGCTCAATAGCTTCATAATTCACGTGAACTTCTTCACTCAAACTTTTAAAAGGAATTGCTGCGGCTTTTAGTCGGTTTAACTCAGTTTCCAGAAGTAATATCTGCTGATTTTTATCGGCGATAGCCTGCTGATTATTTGCATAAAGATCTTCGAGTATCCCTGTTCGAACCTGATTACTCAATTGTTCTGCCATTGCCGTACTTTGATCAGCACCCTGATTGATATAAAGTTGCGCAACGGCTAGTTTGGGATTTGCAGCAAATTCTTCTTTCCACTTTGTAATGGTACTTTGAGGAACGAGATTACCTATTAAAAACAGTTCGACTTTTTTCTCTTTGTAATCAATTTTCGGACTCAAAATTGAAGTGCCATCATACTTAACTGTAGCTTCAACAAAATTGGACGCCTCATTTTTAAAAACCTGTTCTTTATACAGATTGTAAAACAAAAACATACTAGGCACCATTACAATTATCCCAATTGCCGAAGCCATCTGACTGATAAAGCGTCTTCTTCTCGAATTGGCATATTTAACCATCGGGAAGCCCAGTAATTTTGAAACTACAAAAGTAGAAAGCGCAATAAAAACCGCGTTAATTGAAAATAAATACAAAGCCCCCGTTGCATAAGCTCCGTTACCAATAGCCAGACCATAACCTACCGTACAAAGTGGAGGCATCAAAGCTGTAGCAATTGCAACACCAAAAATTACACTGGCAATGGTTCCTTTTTTGGTCTTTGCCACTATAAGTGCCAAACCTCCAAAAATAGCGACAAGCACATCGAGAATAGTCGGATACGTTCTTCCTAAAAGCTCTGAATTATCTCCCTTAAGCGGTATGAGTAAAAAGTAAATAAAGGCAGTGAGCACACTCAGGGAAACCATCACTGCAAGGTTGATCATAGAACGCCTTAGCATTTCTACGTCATTAATGGCTAGTGAGAGACCAGCACCTACAATAGGTCCCATAAGTGGAGAAATTAACATCGCTCCAATTATAACAGCAGTGCTACCTACATTAAGACCAATACTCGCTACAAAAATGGCAAAAATGAGAATCCAGGCGTTATGCCCCTTAAAGGAAATGTCCTTCTTAACAGCTTCAATAGTTGAGTCGCGGTCGGTATCGTGACGAATATCGAGCAGTTCAGATAAAAATAATCGGGTGTTTTGCCACAGGCTCTTTGCATCACGTTTCACTGCTTCGTTAGAAACAGTATCGGTTGTATGAGTTGCTTTATTTTGCTGTTTAGATTCTTCTGACATCAATAATTTAAACTAGATCCTCTCCGTATTTTTCAGCAACTTCTGCTCGCATCAGTTTGACATCCTGTTCTTTTGATTTTGGCATAATTACCAAAACATCTTTGCTGTCAACTATAATGTAATCTTCAAGGCCTTCAACAACTACAACCTTCCCTTTATCAGAACGAATGAGGTTACCTCGTACATCTTTTTTAATACAACGTGCATTTACAACCACATTCTCTGCTTCATCTTTTTCAAGATTGTCATACAAAGCTCCCCAGGCACCTAGGTCACTCCAGTCAAAAGTCGCAGGAATTACCCCAACATTCTTACTCTTTTCGAGAATACCGTAATCGATACTTATGTTTTCAGCTTTGCTGTAGTTTTCTGCAATAAAAGCAACTTCTGCATCGGTATTCAAAGCGTCATAACCTGAATTGAATAAGGTATACATTTCAGGCAGGTATTTTTCAAAAGCTTCGATAATAGAACGCGCACTCCAGATAAAAATCCCGGCATTCCAGGAATAGTTGCCTTCAGCAAGAAATTGCTTAGCAGTTTCGTAATTCGGCTTTTCTTTAAATGCTTTTACATTTTTAACCGGCGAATCACCAGACGTATATTGAATATAGCCATATCCTGTGTGTGGGAAAGTCGGTTCGATACCCAATGTCACCAATAACTTTTCTACAGATTTATCAGCTTCACAAGCTTTAAAAGCTGTTTCCAGATCATTTAAAAATGCGGTTTCATCTTCAATCCAATGGTCACTAGGTGCAACAATCATCACTGCATCGGGATTGCTTTTATAAATCTTTAGCGCTGCAAGTAATATACAAGGTGCTGTATTACGCATTGCGGGCTCCAGAACGATATTTTGATCTTTTACTGCAGGAAGTTGTTCATTAACTAATGCCTTGTATTTCTCATTAGTTAAAACCAAAACATTATCCGCTGGTACCGTTTGAGATAATCTCCCAAAAGTACGTTCAATAAGCGTCTCACCTGCGCCAAGAATGTCGTGAAATTGTTTTGGATAACTCGCTTTACTCAATGGCCAAAAGCGGGAACCAACTCCACCAGCCATAATGATTGCGTAATAATTTTCGTTTTTAGTCATGTGCTTATTTTAAAAGTTCAACCTCTGCGTTAGGTTGAAAAAGATAAATCTTTCCTGTGGTCGTCTCCCGGCATTCATAGCGTTTAACAACCCTATTTCCCTTCTCAAAGACCTTCCCATTATAAATCTTGAAAAGGCTACCCTGAGGAATTTCAAATATATAGTTTTTATCACTAGGAGGGTCAAAACCCTTTAGAGCCAGAGATAATCTGGCATCGGTGTCGCTACTTGCCTTTGGATTTTTAAAGTGGTTTGCAATGAGCGGCAACAATTGACTCGGAAATACTTCGGGACGTATAAAGGGAAGCATTAATTTCTGAAAGGTAAACTTCCATTCATTTCCGTGGGGTTTGATACGGCTACCATATTTTTTAAAAGCTACGAGATGCGCAATCTCATGAATAAGGGTTATTAAAAAACGGTATTTATTAAGATTTGCGTTTACTGTAATTTGGTGTCCGCCACCTGGCATTTTCCGGTAGTCGCCGTGGCGGGTTACCCGCTCATTAACAATTTTAAGATGTACACCAAAGCTTTTGATCAATTCAAAAATCGGATCAACTGCCTGTTCTGGTATATATCTTATTAAAATTGTTTTCATCACGGGGTTGAAGCAGAAACCTGTAATACCTTACCGTTATAGAATTTATGAGCAGTAAG